>NZ_QFRA01000011.1 GCF_003243515.1 Corynebacterium kroppenstedtii | reverse complement strand
GACTCTTCGAGCAGGGAGTCTCCGACGCCGTAGCCCTTAGCCTTGAGGAATGTGTAGCACATCCCACCACCGATAATGAGGGTGTCCACTTTCGGCGCGAGGGCTTTAATAACTCCGAGCTTGTCGGAAACCTTCGATCCGCCGAGGCAGACCGCGTAAGGATGCTGAGGATCATCCGTACACTTCGAGAGCTGCTCGAGCTCCTTCTCAACGAGGTAGCCGACGTACGCCGGCAGTTTCTTCGCGACGTCGTAGACGGAAGCTTGCTTACGGTGGACAACTCCGAAACCGTCAGAAACGAAAGCGCCATTGTCGTCCGTCAAGGCTGCGAGCTCAGAGGCCAGTTCCTCACGCTCAGCGTCGTCTTTGCTCTTCTCACGAGGATCGAAGCGAACGTTTTCGAGGAGCAGGACATCGCCATCATTGAGGCCGTTGGCACGTTCGTGGGCGTCTTCGCCGGAAACATCCGATGCCAGTGCAACGTACTGGTCTAAGCGCTGAGACAGGGCCTCAGCAACAGGTGCCAATGAGAATTGAGTGTCCTGCGGTGACTTCGGCCGTCCTAAGTGAGCCGCAACGATCACGCGCGCTCCCGCTTCGGTAAGAGCCTTGATCGTCGGGAGGGATGCGTCGATGCGACCGGGGTCGGTAATGACCTTGTCCTTGAGTGGAACATTGAGATCGGCGCGTACGAGGACGTGACGTCCCTCAACACCTTCCTTGAGCAAATCAGCGAGTTTCTTTACTGCCATAACAACTCCTCGTTAGTTTTATTGATATATAAAAAGACGGGCCGACGGCGTGCCGTGGCACAGCCCCCGGCCCGCTAGTTCACTCGGGCGAGTGGAGGATTAGAGACGCTGTCCGATGTAATCGGACATGCGAACGAGCTGGTTGGAGTAGCCCCACTCGTTGTCGTACCAGGAAACAACCTTGACCTGGTTGCCGAGAACACGGGTCATCTCAGAGTCGAAGATCGAGCCGTGCGGGTTGTGCTGGATGTCAGTGGAAACCAGCGGCTCGTCAGAGTACTCGAAAGCAACGCTGAGCTTCTCGTCCTCGGAAGCCTTCTTCATCGCAGCGTTAACTTCCTCGACGGTGACGTCCTTCTTCGGAACGAAGGTGAGGTCAACGAGCGATCCGGTCGGTACCGGTACGCGAACAGCGAAACCGTCAAGCTTGCCGTTGAGGTCCGGAAGGACTAGTCCGACAGCCTTAGCGGCACCGGTGGTGGTCGGAACGATGTTCAGAGCAGCGGCACGGGCACGACGCAGGTCCTTGTGAGGAGCGTCATGTAGGCGCTGGTCACCGGTGTAAGCGTGGACGGTGGTCATCAGGCCGGACTCAATGCCGAAGGCATCGTCGAGAGCCTTAGCCAGCGGAGCCAGGCAGTTGGTGGTGCAGGATGCGTTCGAGACGACGGTCATGTCGTCGGTGTACTCCTCGTGGTTGACACCATAAACGAAGGTGCCGTCAACTTCCTTACCAGGAGCTGAAATAATGACCTTCTTGGCGCCTGCCTCGATGTGAGCCTTGGCAGCCTCGCCCTTGGTGAAGAAGCCGGTGGACTCGATAACGATATCGGCGCCAAGCTTGCCCCAGTCGAGGTTCTTCGGGTCCCGCTCTGCGGAAACCGCGATGCGGTGCCCATCAACGGTGATGGACTCGTCATCGTACTCGACCTTCGCGTTCAGCGGTCCCATGATGGAGTCGTGCTTCAGAAGCAGGGACAGGGTGCGGTTATCGGTCAGGTCGTTGACGCCAACAACCTCGATGTCTGCACCCTGCTCACGGATAGCGCGGTAGAAGTTACGGCCAATCCGACCAAACCCATTAATACCGACACGAACGGTCACGGTAATTCTCCTTAGCTATGTAGCTGTCTAGGTTAAGGACGTAATCAGGCGATCTTCGTATAGCCTTTCCGTCCTTGCACTGACTACTTTACAGCTGAACTGAGATATATGCAGCAGTCAGAGCAGAATGAGACAAACAACACTTTTGTATAACCGGACATTTGATCCCACGAAACGGATATGAACGCACATTTGGTGCTCAGTGACGGAGCTCTAGCCGCACAAAAGAGCCAGTGACGCGACTAATCCTCATCAAAAAGGTCACTGGTGACGGCAGAAAAAGTATCGGGAACTCCCAATTCAGCCGCCCGTCTGTCTGCCAGTGACAGCAGACGTCGAATCCGCCCCGCAATGGCGTCCTTGCTGATCGGAGGATCGGCCAGTTCACCGAGTTCTTCAAGCGACGAGTGACGATGCTCTGTGCGCAACCGCCCGGCAGCCGCAAGATGCTCCGGGATATCATCGCCCAGAAGCTCGGTGGCGCGCTGAACTCGGGCCGCTGCAGCGGCAGCAGCGCGGGCCGAACGTCGTAAATTGGCGTCGTCGAAATTCGCCAACCGATTCGTCGATGTATGGGCCTCACGACGTTTGCGCTGTTCGTCCCATTCGATCCGTGTGCGATGAGCCCCCATACGGCTTAACAAAGCACCGATAGCGTCGCCCTCGCGGACCTGAACACGCTCTGCCCCACGGACTTCACGATTCTTCGCGGCAATACCTAGTCGACGTGCACAACCAATCAAACCGATCGCGGCCGCGGTCTGCGGCGCGATCACCTCGAGTGCCGACGACCGACCCGGCTCCGTCACCGAACCCCGAACCAAGAACGCGCCCCGCCACGCTGCTTCACAATCGACAGCTGTTCCGTGAACAATTCGCGGTGGAAGCCCCCGGACAGGACGGCCAGCCCGATCCAAAAGACCAAGGCGTCGCGCAACTTCTAGCCCTTCGCCCCGACGGTTCCACTCAACCTCAAACACCGGCTTCTTGGAGGACTGCGTACGGTCCGACACAACAGCGTGAATGTCGTAGAGATCGACAATGTGTTGACGCGCCCGCTCTGCGACGTCGGACGAATCGACGTCCAACGAAACCACCAATGACTCCGGCGAGCGACCGGGGTTGTTGTCGCCCAGTCGAAGCTTGCCGGCGAAGCGGATCATCGCGCCGACTTCGGAGCGTCGAGCATTAGACGCAGTGACCGTGGTACCGGCGATTTCGGCTTTAATATCGGCTGTTAAACCCACGCTATTTGGTTCTCCTTACCGATTTTTGTTCCTGAGCTGCCGAATACACCTCAGACAGCACGCGGGCCAATTTCCTCGGAGAATGGGTGCTCAGCCACCGACCTTGTTCATCATCATGGCGGACATCGCCAATGGTCAGCTCAGCGCCGAAATTCGCGGCAGCGCGGCTCAAGTGCATGCGCTCTCGCGTTCCCGTCACCGAATGCTCGTCGACAATCACGGTATCGAGCGAAAGATCCTGACAGTGCTGCTGAAGCATGTGGAGGTGTCGCTCAACGGTGAACCCCGGGGTCTCCCCCGGCTCCGCAACGAGATTAACGACGACAACCTTATGGGCTTGAGTCTCCTGGAGCGCTTTCACGACGTCGGGAACCAAAATGTGAGGAACCACGGACGAAAACCAAGATCCCGGGCCCAATGTCACCACGTCGGCGTTCATGATCGCGTCGATGACAGCGGCGCTGCTCGGCGGGTTATCGGGGATCAACTTCACGCGTCGGACCTGGCCCGGTGTTGTAGCCACGGCGACCTGGCCGCGCACCGGAGATACCACCCGAGGATCGTCCTCCAGTCCGGCCACTTCAGCCTCAATATCCAGCGGCTCCGGACTCATGGGAAGCACACGGCCACGGATGCGCATGAGCTTCGCGACCTCAGCTAATGCCTCAACTTCATCCCCCATCACGTCAATCAGCCCTTGAATGATGAGGTTTCCGACCGCATGGCCGGCCAAAGCGCCGCGTCCACCAAACCGGTGCTGGAGGACGCTTTCCCACAAGCGGCCCTCGGGATCATCGGCTGCTAACGCGGCTAACGCCATTCGCAAATCGCCCGGCGGGATTGAGTTGAATTCTTTACGCAGACGTCCTGACGACCCACCGTCATCTGCCACAGTGACGATTGCCGAAACATCATCGGACAAGGTACGCGCTGCTCGGAGCGTCGCGAAGAGTCCGTGTCCACCACCTAAACACGCCATCCGAACGATATGAGATAGCTGCGTCGGAGAGGTTTCCGCAGAAGAGTCGTCGTGAGAGGACTTGTCGTTATTAGCGTGAGTCAAGGGTTCGTCGCTCATCGATGTTTGAGGAGAAGCAGTATTCATACAAACTCAATTCCAATAATGATTACTCGATTTTACGACATCAACGGCTAGTGCCAGAGTTGCCTAGTCACGGTCAAAGTCGCGGTGGGTCACGGTGACATCGTCACCGTGAGCTCGTAAGCGTCGAGCAATCTCCTCGGCTACGGCAACACTACGGTGGTGGCCGCCGGTGCATCCGATAGCCACCGTCGTAAAGCTCTTCCCCTCTTGTTTGTAGCCTTCCTGCATAACGTTAAACATATCGACAAAGGAATTAATGAAACGGTCAACATTTTCATGGCTGAGGACATAATCAGCGACTTCATGATCGGTTCCCCGGAATTCCCGCAGATGAGGAACCCAATACGGATTGGGGAGGAAACGAACGTCGAGAACGATATCGGCATCTCGAGGAATCCCGTGCTTAAAACCGAACGACTGAATAGTGACATGCTGAACATTGGAGTCGAGCGCATCAAAACAACGCTCAATTTCCCGACGCAGGTCATGGACAGAAAAGTTGGTCGTATCAATGACTATGTCGGCTTGATCACGAATGTCCTCCAGCACTTCACGCTCGCGCGCAATCCCCATGTGGAGGGTGTCGGTGCCCTGAAGGGGGTGCTTGCGGCGTACTGTATCGAACCGCTTAATGAGCGTCTCATCGTCCGCGTCTAAGAACATGATGATCGGCCGTCGGCCATCTTCTTCTAACGACGACAGCACGTCTCCGAGTGACCCTGCAAAATCGCGCGACCGCACATCCGTGACGATCGCCAAGCGCTCGATCGGCGAGTCGGGAGAGAACGAGAGCTCAACCATGCGCATGATGAGCTCCGGGGGCAAATTATCGGCAACATACCATCCCATTTCTTCTAGGACGTTCGCCGCGGATTGCCGGCCTCCCCCAGACATGCCAGTGATGAGGACCAGCGAATTTTCGGCCACATGGTGTGGGCTTTGGTCCTCAGGAGAAATCCCGTGTGCTGGGGTGATATCCGTGGCAGCTGTACTCGAAGAACGCGCAGAGTCAGGCATACTCATTACTTTACTTGTTTTGGTTCCTATTTTTTCGGGGCGGGATCCTCCGAGGCACTAGTCGACCCGTCAGAATCCTGATCCGACTTTCCGTGGAGGCCCTCGTAGACCAGGGCAGCAAGTGCCGGACCGATGCCATTAGCAGTTGTCAGATCATCAATACTCGCTTTTTTAATTTGCGCCACACTGCCGAATGTTTTTAATAAATCAGCCTTCCGTTTTTCACCCAGTCCGGCGATGTTATCCAGTTCTGATTGGCGCAGCCGGCCCGTCCGTCGCGACCGCTGGTACGTAATTGCCACGCGGTGTGCCTCATCACGGATGTTTTGGAAGAGGTACAAGCCCTGGGAACGACGCGGCAAAATCACCGGAAATTCCTCGTGTGGTAACCACACTTCCTCGAGTCGTTTCGCAAGACCGCACAAGGTGACGTCGGTGATTCCTAACTCATCTAACACCTCTTGAGCAGCATTAACCTGCGGGGCACCACCGTCGACAACAAAGAGCTGGGGAGAATACGCAAAACGCTTCGCCGCCGACGGATCGGCCAGGTCAGCATTGGTGTCAACCTCAGCCACCTCAGACGGAGCCAGCTTGCTTTCTTCAGCCGCGATACTGTCCGCCATCGCACCGTCGTCGGGAACTTCTGTGGAACCTTTCTTGTACCGCAAAAATCGTCTGCGAACTACTTCTTTAATACTTGCAACATCGTCGGAATGTCCCTCCCCTGCTGCTTCCTTAATCTTGTAGCGGCGGTAGTCCGATTTCTTCGGGGCCCCATCCTCAAAAACGACCAGGGAAGCCACGACGTCGGTGCCCTGGAGGTGGGAAATGTCGGTGCACTCGATGCGAAGCGGCGGCTCTGCCATGCCCAAGTTTTCTTGGATTGCTTCGATGGCAGCGCTACGGGCTGTGAGGTCCCCGGTTCGACACAGTTTGTGCTGGTGGAGGGACTCGGCAGCATTACGAACGACGGTGTTCATGAGGGCTCGTTTGTCACCACGTTGAGGAACGCGAATGTCAACGTGCGCACCCTTCAGCCCCGACAAATACTCACCGATCTGCGTGATGTCCTCGGACTCCTCCATAACAAGGACCTCACTCGGTACAGGTTGGCGAACGTCGTCGAGAACCCTTGAACCCTCAACAGCTGTCGTCTCTTCTACGGTCTCCTGAGCACGCTCGACTTCATCACTGTAGTACTGCAGCAAAAACTCACGGATGAGCGCGCCAATGGAATCCTCCGAATCACCGCTGCGCTCCACGACCCAGGCACGCTGGCCGTGGATTCGCCCCCGTCGAACAGTGAAAATCTGGACAGCGGCTTCTAGTTCATCTGCGGATACTCCGATTAGATCGGTATCTGTGTCCTCGGGGAGCACAATGGCTTGCTTTTCCGACACAGCTTTTATCGCTTCGATGTCGTCGCGAAGATGGGCAGCTTTCTCGAAATTGAGTTCCGTAGCTGCCGCTTCCATATCGGCCGTCAGGCTCTTAATGATGTCACGCGAATTACCTGCAAAAACAGAGCATAAGCCCGTAATTAGCTTCCGGTGATCTTCTTCAGAGATACGCCCAACGCACGGTGCAGAACACTTGTCGATGTAGCCCAGAAGACATGGCCGCCCCAGGAGTTCGTGACGGTGGTAGACGCCTTTTGAACAGGTCCTCACAGGGAAAACTTGAGTGAGTGATTCGAGGGATTCCCGGACAGCCCATACTTTGGGGAACGGACCGAAATACCGCACGCCTTTCCGGCGTGGTCCCCGGTAGACCCAGGCACGGGGGATTCGCTCCCGCTGAGACACCGCGAACATCGGGTAGCTCTTGTCGTCCCGGAAGACCACGTTGTATCGCGGGTTAAACCGCTTGATCCAGGTGTATTCGAGGTTGAGAGCTTCATCTTCCGACGCCACCACTGTCCACCGAACTTGGGACGCGGCAAACACCATTTGGCGCGTTCGCGGGTGAAGATGCTCGGGTGCCTGGAAGTAGTTAGATAACCGAGCTCGAAGATTCTTTGCTTTTCCGACGTATAACACGCGGTCTTCTGGATCCCGGAATGTATATACTCCCGGCTCGGTGGGAATGGTCCCTGCCGCCGGGCGATATGTGGCGGGATTGGCCACAGGCTAGTCCTCCGGAAGGTAGGCGTCTTCTAGTAAGCGGAAACTGTTCACGGCGTCGACAACTCGGTTGCCGTCGGCAGCTTGGAAAGCCCACATGGACACGAACTCGAAATCAGGGAGTTCTAGACGTGCCGTGCGCGAGTTTTTCGGAAAGCTTAAACCGTGCACGATTTCCCACGGATAAAACTGAGGGTTGAGGAAATTACGTACTTCGACGCCGTCTTTATTGACGCGGACCCGCGGGCGTAGCCCCAGCATCCATATTCCCGAAAAGATAATGCCGATCCCGATAAAAGACCATTGATCAACAGTGGTCACTGCCGCACCTGTGTAACCGAGACGGACGACCAGGGCCATGAAGATGTGAATGGCCATGATGACAACGACGCCGGCCCAGGTCCACTGCTTTAATTTTGTGGACGTCACTACGAGTTCCCATGGTGCGGTGCTCGTGGTGGGCGTGTCATATGCGAGGTAGTCCTCAGACATGTTCGTTTCGCTCACACCATTACTCACGGCTCCGACCCTACCTTTTTTCTTCACTGTTACCGAATTAGTGCTCGGCATGGATACTGTTCGTGGATACTGCCTCTGTAGTCAGAACACTGCGGGGTTACTCTTTTAATCCACTTTTAATCCGCGGCCATGCTTTTCAGTGTTTGAGCAGTATGAATGGCAGCGATCATGGCCTCAGCACCTTTATTTTCATGCGCTGTTGGCCCACCAGCTCTGTCGACGGCTTGTTCATGAGTGTTGCAGGTAAGAACGCCATTTCCGACGGGTGTTTCTGTCTCCACGGCAATTTTCGTCAATCCGTATGTCACCGCGTTACACACATGGTCAAAGTGAGGCGTTCCCCCTTGGATAACACAGCCCAGGGCAACGACCGCGTCATACGCTCGGGTGGCTTTCTTGACGACGGCGGGGATCTCGAGTGCACCAACGACCGGAATGACGGTGACCTCTGCCCCGGCTTCCTCTCCCGTTTCTAGTGCCTGAGATGCTAATTCATCGGTGATGCCTCGATTCCATTCCGAGACGATGACGGCGACACGAAGTCCTTGCGCAGATCCGGGTTCAATGGTGATGGTAGGGCTTCCCTCGCCACTCATGAATTGTTCCTTTCGGTGGTATGTGCGGTAGTGACATGCGCTGACGCGGGCTTTGTCCGCGTTCGCGACATGGAGATGTGTATAAGACCTGATGCGACTTTATTCGTTCGGCTTGGCAGACGGTTCGGCGTGCCCCGGCGTATGAGCGGCCTCCCAGGCATTCAAACTAGGTAAATCGTGGCCCATCTTGTCGCGCTTAGTGCGAAGATAGTTGAGGTTTTCGGGGTACACATTGACCTCGATACTCCGACGGCCGCTGATTCGTAAGCCATGCCCCTTCAGCCCTGCTCGTTTCGTCGGATTATTGGACAAGAGAATCATGGATGTGACGCCGAGATCGGAGAGTATGGCGGAACCTGTTCCGTATTCACGCGCATCAGCGGGCTTACCCAGTTCAATATTGGCGTCAACAGTGTCGTAACCGTCATCTTGCAGCTTATAGGCCTGCAGCTTGTTCAGCAGACCAATTCCCCGGCCCTCGTGACCACGCATATAAAGGACGACGCCACGTCCCTCCTTGTACACCTCTTCCATTGCTTGATGGAGCTGATCGCCGCAATCGCACCGGCGCGATCCAAAAACATCACCGGTGAGGCATTCGGAGTGGACTCTCACGAGGACATCTTCCCCACCGTTATCAGAGGGATCACCGACGACGAGGGCTACGTGCTCGAGTCCATCAATGGCGTTTCTATAACCTATGGCGGTAAAACGGCCATACGGCGTCGGAAGTGTGGTTTCTACGACGCGCTCAACAAGTTGTTCCGTGTTCCGTCGGTAAGCGATGAGCTGGTCGATGGAGATCATCGTGAGCGAATGTTCATCGGCAAACCGACGTAGCTCGGGTCCCCGTGCCATGGTGGTGGGGTCCTCTTCGCTCACTACCTCACAGAGCGCACCGGCTGGATTGAGGTGAGCGAGCCGCGCAAGGTCGACGGCAGCCTCGGTATGCCCGGCGCGAACAAGGACTCCTCCCGGCCGGGCTCGAAGAGGGACCACATGACCAGGCCGTGTGAAATCCGCGGGACCGGAATCAGGAGATGCGAGCAGCCGAATCGTGTGTGCGCGATCGGTGGCTGAAATGCCGGTGGTTCCGCCTTCGGCCGCGTCGACAGTGACCGTATAAGCCGTGCTCTTCTTGTCTTGGTTTCGGGTAACCATGGGCGGGAGATCGCACCGGTCAGCGTCCTCATCAGTCATGCCGACGCACACATACCCCGACGAATACCGCACCATAAACGCGAGCGAAGCCGCGGTAATACGATCGGCGGCGATGATCATATCGCCTTCGTTTTCACGATCCTCGTCATCGACGACGATCACCGGCTTGCCTGCTGCAATGTCGCGGATAGCCTCGTCAATGGTGTTGAGCTGGATATTTCCGCGGTACGTATGTGAATTTTGAGGATCAGAGCGTTGATCGTGGGAGTGACTCTGGGGCTCTGCGAGGTCGTTCTGGTGTGTAGTCACGGCGTGCTGTTCCATCGTCTTCTCTTGTTTCCGTCTTCTATTATTTCGACTGCTGAGCTGTTGGGTCGGTCACCGCGTGGAGATAACCACTGACATTGGCATTGCGTTCAATGTATTTGGCGACAATATCGACCTCGATATTGACCGGGGCATCCACTGCGAGCGAGCCGAGGATCGTGTCCCGCATGGTGGTGGGGATTAATGAGACCTCAAACCACGGGTCGGCAGTATCGGGAGGTGCTACTGCGGAGACGGTGAGCGATGTCCCACTAACCGCTATCGATCCCTTTTCAACAACATATCGAGCTAGATTCGACGGAAGACTAAAGCGGAAGACCTCCCATTTATCGTGAGGATCTCGTGAGAGTAACCGGGCTGTTCCATCGACGTGGCCTTGAACTATATGTCCCCCGAGACGCTGTGATGGTTGGACTGCCCGTTCAAGGTTGACCTGGTCACCGGGGTGAATATCGCCCAACGTTGTGCGATTAAGAGTTTCGCCCATGACGTCCATGATCACCGCTGTTCCCTCATGACCAGCGTCAGTCAAGCACACACCGTTGACTGCGAGCGAATCGCCCTTGGAGAGGGTATCGGTGACTCCAGGTGCGTCAACAGTAATCCTGATGAAATCGGGGGTATTTCGTTCTTTGTTCGACGACGATGCCTCAGCCTGATCTGAGGGCGATTCCGCTCCCCGATCAATAGCGACGACTGTTCCGAGAGCTTCAACGATGCCAGTAAACACGATTGCCATTCTATCTTTCTGTGTCTGTGTTTCGGTGCTTAAGCATTCCGATAATGCTCAGGGTGATTCCGCCTGCCGGTCATTCACTCTGTTCATTCACTGTGGCGACGCCTTAGCCTGCCGGTGAGTGTCAATGAGGAGATCAGGACCGAGCTGCGTGATGCGTTCGATGGTGAAGTCACGTCTGTCGGTGAGGGTTGATACGTGAGGAATGTGTATCGCGGGCAGCCCGGAACCAAGAATGCTCGGCGCAACATACCAGTGAATGTGGTCAACAACCCCCTGCTCGAGTGCAGCGGAAGCCAACGTCGGCCCGCCCTCAATGAGAAGATCGACGTATCCCTGCTGGGTTAGCTCCTGAATGACGTGGGATAGATTGTGGGTATCAAAGCGCTGCGACCGTGCGTGCGCGAAAATCTTCGCTTCCTTCGCAATCGAGCGGGAGCCAACAATCACGTGATCGGGCTGATGTGCATAGAGAGTCCCGTCCGGTTTGCGAGCCGTCAAGCGCGGGTTATCGGCTATTACAGTCCCCGTTCCGACGATCAGCGCATCGCGGGTAGCCCGGTCGCGATGGACATAGTTACGAGCCTCAGCAGAGGTGATCCATTGTGATGTTCCATCAGGCGCGGCAACTCGGCCATCCAAGGTGGCAGCAACTTTCAGAGTGACCATTGCCCGGCCAGTATCAACCCGATGCAGCCAGGAACGCAGCGCGCCAAGACGCACCTCATCAGCACGAAAGCCACCAATGACAGTGAGACCCGCATCGGCTAATACCTCATGCCCGCCATGAGCGATCGGGTTCGGGTCTGGCACTGCATACACGACGGTGGATATCCCCGCAGAAAGGAGCACATCCGTACAGGGTCCAGTCCGGCCGGTGTGAGCACACGGTTCCAGGGTGACGACGGCCGTAGCGCCGGCTGTCGCATCGCCAGCATCGCAAACCGCCATGACTTCCGCGTGCGGACCGCCCGCCGGTTGTGTATGTCCTTGGCCAACAATTCGCCCGTCAGCATCAATAATGACAGCTCCTACCGGCGGATTTGGGCTGGTGGTCCCCTTGGCTTCCCGCCCGAGCTCGGCAGCCCGATCCATGGCGTGCTCGATAGCGCTCACCGGATGCCGGCCGATCATCTCACCGCGGGATGGCGTCGACTCGTGCATTACCTTTGATGCCCCGCGAGGTGCTGACTTCCGCGGTCCGCCGGCGAATATCCCGCCCGCGCATTTTCGCGAAGTTCATCAATGGCAGTGTTGGGGGAATCGGCTTTATACACCGCAGATCCAGCGACGAAAACATCAACACCGGCTTCGGCGGCGCTAGCGATAGTGTCGGCGGAAATTCCACCGTCTATTTCGATGAGACAGCGTCCGTCCGCACTATCGTCGTCTGTTTCCTTCCCCCATATCTGATCGGCACGTTGGCGCAGAGCGCGTACTTTGGTGAGAACCTCGGGCATAAATTTTTGGCCGCCGAACCCGGGCTCCACCGACATGACCAACACCATGTCGAACTCCTCGAGGTGCGCGAGAACCTCGTCAACTGGTGTTTTCGGCTTAATGCTGATCCCGGCGCGAGTACCTGCCGCCCGCAATGTTCGTGCCAACGCGATAGCCGCGTCGATATCATCGACCGCTTCGGCGTGGAAAGTGACGGAATAGAAATCGGCGTAATCGGGAGCCCATCGTTCGGGATCGTCAATCATCAGATGGCAATCCAGAGGGAGTTGAGTTTCCCGCGCAACTGCTTGCGCAATGGGCAATCCGAAACTGAGATTCGGCACGAAATGACCATCCATCACATCCACATGAATCCAGTCAGCGTGAGAAACCGCGTCAATGTCCCTCCCGAGGTGGGCAAAGTCTGCTGAAAGGATCGATGGGGCGATAAGTGGGGCGACCTGTGCGGATACCCCGACGGATGGTTCCAGTCGTGATGTCATGGCAACATGTTACCGCTCTGGAGTCGCGCTCCGGCGGAAAATTTGAACGAACATCGCGTCCGTTCCGTGACGGTGTGGCCACATTTGGACAGCGTTCTCGCCAGCCCGGCAGTGGTGCATTCCACACATATAGTCGACGGTATCCAAAGGCTGAAGTGGGCAATTCTTTTCTGCCCAGTCGACAATCTCGACGGTCTCTTCGAGGTGGGGCGAGCACGTTGAGTACACCACTATTCCACCGGGGCGAGTGAGTTCAGCCCCCGCCGCCAGCAGCTCTCGTTGCAACCTAACGAGCCCGGGGACGTCATCCGGGGACTTTCTCCAGCGTGCTTCGGGCCGACGTCGGAGCGCCCCGAGACCTGTACATGGAGCATCGACCAGCGTGCGATCATAATGCGCCTCGAGGCCCGACTGTCGCCCATCGACCGTATAGACTGTCACCGGAAGACCGGACGCTGTTTTTTCGACCAACCGCGCCCGGTGAGGAACAGGCTCGACGGCATCGATATGGGCACCATCAATGCGCGCAAGACACGCCATCAATGCGGTTTTCCCACCCGGACCTGCGCAAAGGTCCAGCCACTGCCCTGTCTCATCTCCCTCAAGAGGTGCTTCGGCGGCGGCGCGAGCGATGAGTTGCGATCCTTCATCCTGCACCGCAGCCATACCTTCGCGGACAGCGGGAATAGCGCCCGGATCGCCCTCCTCGAGAACCACGCCATAGGGCGAATACGATGCCTGCTCACCACCGGTGACGAGCGCCAACTCTTCCGCAGTGATCTCGCCTGGGCGGGCGACGAGATGCACACGCGGCCGTGCATCGTCGGCAATTAACGCGTCCGATAATTCGGAAATGGCGTAGTCACCCAGCGAATCGCGGAACACTTTGACGATCCACTCGGGATGAGCTGTTGCCAACGCCATGCGTTCAAACGGATCCGCATTCTTAGTGAGGTGATCTATCCATTCTGATTCTGTTCGCTGCGCGACGGAGTGGAGAACAGCGTTAACGAATCTCTTGGCTTTCGGTTTATCGACCTCTTGGCATAAATCCACCGACGTATTGATCGCGGCGTGGTTGCCGACGCGCATACGCAAAAGCTGGTACGTGCCCAGGCGGAGCACGGCAATCACAGCGGGATCGATGGCCTCAAGGGGGCGGCTCGAACACTCACCGATCACTGCATCCACAAGTCCTCGGGCTCGCAGTGACCCGTAACCCAACTCGGTAGTGAATGCCGCATCCCGGCCCGACAGGCCGTATTCCTTCATCAGCGACGGAAGAATAATGTTGCCGAAAGCGTTTTCGGTGTCTACACGGAAGAGCGCTTGCCACGCCACATAGCGTGGTACATCGCGATGATGCTCACGCGCAGGTTTTCTATTCGGTTTATTCCCACCTGACGAAGCACGTTGATTCTGGTGGCGCTTGTTATTGTCATTGCGCTGGCGGTTTCGCCGTTGCTGTGGCGCTTTTCTACCCGAGTGCGACGCTCCCCTATCCGACGGTGTCTGCTTCGCCCCCTTGGCATCAGACTTGAGGTGACGCGCTGATTCACTGCGCGAACGAAATCCTCCACTCATTGAAAACGCGTCCCTTCATGCGGTGTGTCGTCGTACGATTCATCTCGTTCTGCTGGATTATTCTGAGCCGACTTATTGTGCGCCGACTTATCGTTGTCGAGGCCATTGGTGAGGTGCGCGCCTCTCACCCACGCTCCGGCCTCCATCATCTTCTTGCCCGGAACTTGAACAGAGCCGAGTTGCACGGGATAATCCGCGGTTCCCACCCACACGCGGTTCTTTTTCCACGCAATCTCTCCAGGCGCTAATGACAGCGATTTTTCGATAGGGTCCCGTGGAACAAAAATAGGCCGTACAGCTCCGACGCGGATTCGGTCGTCCTCAAGTAGCGTCCATGCTCCGGGATCAGGCGTGACCGCACGGATTGACTGGTCGACCGTTGATGCGGGCTTATTCCAGTCGATGCGCGTGTCCTCAGTGGAAATCTTCTTGGCATAGGTCGCACCGTCGTCACTTTGCGGTGTCGGTGTTGCCGTTCCATTCTCAATAGTGTCCAGGGTATCGACGAGAACCTGGGCACCCTGATCGGTCAGCCGTTCCATGAGTGAACCGGCAGTGTCATCGTCGGCGATATCGGCGGGCACAGAGGCAAATATGTCGCCCGTGTCCAGCCCTTCCTCAATGCGGAAGACGGTCACACCCGTTTCCTTGTCCCCTGCTTCAATGGCGCGCTGCACCGGAGCTGCACCTCGCCAACGAGGCAACAATGAAAAGTGCAGGTTGACCCAGCCCCACCGAGGTAACGTAAGTACGTTTGAGGGCACTAAAGCACCATAAGCGACGACGGGGATGCAGTCCGGCTTGTATTCCGCGAGGGAATCAACGACCGACTCGTCCTTTAACGTAGAGGTTTTGATGACAGGGATGTCGTGCGCTTCGGCGAGTTCAGCAACTGGGCTGGGATAGAGCCGACGACCACGGCCACGAGGCGCGTCGGGACGCGTTAAAACGGCAACAACGTCGTGATGTGAATCAAGCAGTGCTTGTAAAGCAGTCGCTGCTGGCGTCGGGGTTCCTGCAAAAACAACGCGCATTAGTTCTTCACTCCATCTTTGTCACGGTATGCCAGCTCAGGGTGAGCGAACCATTCGGCGGTACGGATCTGCGCCATCGTCTCTTTACGAATGTCTGGTTCCAGCCTGCGCATGTACATCACCCCGTCGAGGTGATCGGTTTCATGCTGGATGCAGCGTGCCAAAATACCGTCGGCCGAAAACGACACCGGGTCCCCGTCAACAGTTTGCCCGGTGACGGAAACGTTCATCCACCGTCGAGTATCGGCGTGAATCGATGGAACCGAAAGACAGCCCTCCGGCCCATATTGAGTTTCATCACCCTCGTGTTCCCACACCGGATTAACAATGTGACCGCGTCTGCCCCCACAGTTATAGACGAAGACTCGTCGCAAAACCCCTACCTGATTCGCCGCAAGACCGGCACCTCGGTAGTGATCCATGGTCTCCATCATGTCGTCGACGAGGATCCGCCATGGCTCGTCAAAGTCGGTGACCGGTTCTGCCGGTGTCGTCAATACGGGGTCTCCAAAAATTCGGATACGACGAAGACTCATAACGACGCAACACTCCCAACAGCGGCAATTAACGACAACTAACGACTATGCGGTGAAGATCGCTTACAACAGTAAGCATGTGTGAATGATCCCACTCGCGAGCGACATAAACGCGGTCATAGTTTAGCCGATGTGGATCGGGTCCACGATCACCCGAATGGCTAAGTCCACCTTATTCACAGCAGCTTTAATTCGTGCAGCACGCAACGCTGAACCCAAGGCGAGCGGCCCATGGCTCGTATCCGCCCGGATGAGCAACCGAAGACAGTCGTGCGCTGGTGTGTTAGCGGGAGGATCAATCCCCGTTGGCAACGGAACCGGCCCGAGAAACTGGGAATCCGGGGGGACATCGATAAGACGCCTGAATTGCGAAATATCGTGCTCTGTTCCATCGATGGCCGCTATATGCACGGCAGGCGAAAACCCAGCTTCCCGTCGGTGCTCCAGCTCGACAGCGGCAGCACCGACGGGGTCCCACCGGATCAATGACTGAACCACCGGCGTCTGCGCATCCGCAACCACAACGACTTCTCCCCCGTCGTTATGCGACTCGACCAAGGACGCGACATCGAGCCACGATGTGAGCGCTTCCTCATGAGCACGAACATCTTCACGTTTCAACTCCGACCACGTATCAAGAATGACCGCGGCCCCGAATTTCTTGTTCTCGGCGACGGGAGCAGAGCCTGGCGTAGCAATCACGAGGCTCGGTTCGTCCGGGATGGATGCAACGATGTTCTCCCCCGTACTGACGACGACGGGGATGCCAGGGAATGAGCGCCCCAATTCTTCAGCGGTACGATCTGCCCCGACGACCACCGCGCGGATCCTCGTCGAGCCGCAATTGTCACAGCGAAAAGACGGATCAGGCCGTCCGCACCAGCGACAGGTTGGATAGCCCGCATCCGATGCTTGTTCACCACCATGAGACGCAGCAGTTCCTTGTGCTGTCTGGCCTGGCAAACCTAGTGGGCCGTTACAGTATCGGCACCGCGCCGGCTCGCCGCAGCGTTGGCATGCCAGCGTCGGAACATACCCTTTTCGAGGCACATGGATGAGCGCGGAACGTCCGCGACGATGGCTGGAGCGTATCGCCTCAAAGGCAACATGGGGAATTCGGGCACGTTTCGCCGCCGGATCTTTTGCCAGTTCAAAGTCGGTGTCGCCGATGGCTCGAATCCGGGGCATAGTTGCACGAATAGCCTCCCGTGACGACACCAAATTGTGCGCCCACCCGGATTCGACGAGGAGTTGAGCTTCCGCAGTTCTCCCGACGCTCCCCACTATCATCGCTGCTTTTTCAATACTCGCCCGTAGCGTCAGTACTTCACGGGCGTGGACGTAGGGGGCTCGCGGATCGACGAGGTTGTCATCGCCGTCGTCGAGAATGACGATGAGGGACAGATTTTTGATGGGAGCGAACGCTGCTCCTCGTGTGCCGACCACCACCCGATTGACGCCGTGGAGGATGTCGATAAATCGACGGTATCGGGCGTGGCGGCCCAGGCTCGCGGTTAATTGTGTCCACTGACGGGAGCTGAGCTCCTCTTTGAGAGCATGAGAGAGGCGGTTAATGGTCCGCTGATCAGGAACAATGATGAGAACTTCGCCCCCACCGCGAGCGGTTTGTGCTGCCAGTTGAGCAAGGCGCATCGGCCACTCATCCCCCGGCGCGATCTGCCATACTGCTCGGGGAGCCTCGCCGCGCAGCACAGCGTTCACGAAGGATGGCCCGAACCGGTAGTGTGACCATGCCTCATCGAGGGCTGCATTGTCGCCGGAGTCAGCGGCAGACGCCCATGGATCATCGCCGTGCTCTATAGCTTCGAGAGCTGCTTTTTCTGCAGCGGCATGACGGGGAGGAATGGCCGACCGAATAATGTCCGACCGCAATCCGCCGTACCGCTGTGCCAACGTATAAACTAGGGTCCGGAATGTCTCGGGTGCGACGACTTCGCGGCTAATAACCCGATCGATCCACGAGAGACGACCGGCGTGATCGGACTCATCCTCGCGCGACAACACCAGCGCATCAGTGAGCCGACCTGAAAAGTGGACTCGCACCATGACCCCAGGTTTGACGTCCTCATCCACGGCTGCATCAACCAGGTAGTCGAATTCGCGGTCGAGGTGCGCCACCTTGAGAAGCGGAAGCACCCGAGCCACAGGGCGCTCGGATGCAGGGGTATGGGGCGAAATAGACACGGCTACATCCTAAAGGAGTCGGCCACTACCCCACTTCGCACTAAATGGGATTAGCCCGGTCCATCTATTTAGCGTGCTACTTAGCGTGAAATAGCGGCTTTGAGGTCATCCACCCTATCCAACCGCTCCCACGGCAGGTCGACGTCCGTTCGGCCAAAGTGGCCATATGCGGCGGTTTGCGCATAAATGGGCCGCTTGAGGTCCAGTTCCCGGATAATCGCTGCCGGTCGGAGGTCAAACACCTTTTGCACGGCTTCCTGGACTGCTGAGATCGGCTCTTTCTCCGTGCCGAAGGTCTCAACATACAGGCCCACCGGATTTGCGCGCCCAATCGCGTAGGCGACCTGCACCTCGCACCGATCCGCTAGTCCAGCGGCAACGATATTCTTTGCGACCCACCGCATCGCGTAGGCAGCCGAGCGGTCAACCTTGCTCGGGTCTTTGCCGGAGAACGCTCCACCACCATGCCGGGCCATACCACCGTACGTATCGACGATAATCTTGCGGCCAGTGAGACCGGCGTCGCCCATGGGTCCACCGACGACGAAGGAACCGGATGGATTGATCAACACGGTGAGTTCGTCGTCGACGAGGTTCTCCACCCCGGCGTCCTTAATGACTGGGGTGATGACATTTGTGCGCAGCTGTTCTTCCAGCCATTGCCGGGAAACGCCCGGATCATGCTGCGTGGAAATAACGATGGTGTCAATACGAATTGGGTTATTGTCATCGTCGTACGCGAGCGTGACCTGCGTTTTCCCGTCCGGACGAAGATGCGGAACGATATCGTCTTTGCGTACTGCCATAAGACGCCACGCGAGGCGATGTGCAAGAGCGATCGGCAGTGGCATATATTCGGGGGTCTCGTTGGTGGCGTATCCGAACATGAGGCCCTGGTCGCCAGCGCCTGCACGGTCATCGTCGTCAACTTCAGCACCGTCGCGCGCTTCGAGTGCGGTATCGACACCCGCGCCGATCTCTAACGACTGTTCACCAATGGAGACGGATACACCGCACGTTGCCCCGTCGAAACCCATATCGGAGGATAGGAAGCCGATGTCCCGGAGTGTTTGCCGGACCAGGCTGGGAATTTCTACGTATCCGCGGCACCGAACTTCACCGACGACATGTACTTGTCCTGTCGTCACGACGGTTTCTACAGCGACGTGGCTGTCGGGATCCACCGCGAGCATCGCGTCCAAAATTGAATCGGAGATTGCGTCGCAAATTTTATCGGGATGTCCCTCGGTGACAGACTCGCTGGTGAATAGTCGTTGAGTCACGGTTCCTTCTTCCTTGATGAGGTGGCGATACCACGTATTTTATTAGATGTTTTGTTGGAGACTGTGTTGGCTACTGATGTACTAGACCAAGCTGTCTAGATCCTTATGTAGCTTAGCGCACTCGGTCCTCATAGTTCGCAACCGCATCCCACACTGAATCCGCTAAGCCAAACTTCGATGTCGACGGGATATCGGTGACCTCTCCATCTCGTGACAAGACCCAGCCCCTGTTCGTATTACGTCCGAACACTTTCCCTTGGCCTACGTCATTACAGACCAATAATTCGCAGCCTTTATCCTTCAGCTTTAACTGAGCGTGCTCTAACGGGGTGTGGTTCGGGTCCCCCGTCTCTGCAGCAAAGCCAACAATGATGGTCGGTGTAGCGCTGTTCAAAGTTGAGCTTTTGTCCGGCCCAGCGTGGT
This sequence comes from Corynebacterium kroppenstedtii, assembly GCF_003243515.1. GTDB lineage: Bacteria > Actinomycetota > Actinomycetes > Mycobacteriales > Mycobacteriaceae > Corynebacterium > Corynebacterium kroppenstedtii_B. The sequence goes on along the minus strand of NZ_QFRA01000011.1, from coordinate 29,960 downwards.
CTTGGGTTGCCCTTTCTTGCCGACGAGAGACAACGCTTTTGAGGATGTCCGGGTTCTCCACCATCGACAACGTCGTGAGAGAAGTCGACTCCCTGTCCGCGGATTTTTTCATCTTCCAACCCTTTTCTTCGGCTGGACGGTAATCCGCAACAGCTGCAGCGCACACGACAATATCCGCGTCCTTATCGCGCTTCTCGACCTCCCGGTACATATCCCGGGCCGATTCCACGCGAACGACCTCAGAACCAAGCGGAGTTGGAAGCTCGTGTGTAGCCCCCGCAATCACAGTCACTTCGGCACCACGAGCCGCGGCAACCTCGGCAAGAGCAAACCCCTGTTTCCCCGATGAGCGATTGCCGACGAAGCGCACGGGGTCTAAATTCTCGTGTGTTCCTCCCGCGGTGATGAGTACCCGGCGTCCTTCTAAGTCGCGAGGAAACTGGCTTTGCCGTCGGGCTACGGACAACGCCAAGTTGACGACCTGCTCAGGCTCGGCAAAGCGCCCCGGGCCAGAATCGGGCCCCGTTAAGCGCCCATGGGCAGGATCGACAACGGTGACGCCCCTCTGGCGAAGGGTGGCAACGTTGGCCTGCGTCGCCGGATGAGTCCACATCTCGGTGTGCATCGCGGGGAAAACAACGACGGGGCACCTCGTCATTAACGCCGAGGCTGTGAGGAGGTCGTCGGCCCGACCGTGAGCTAAGCGAGCGATCACATCAGCCGTTGCCGGAGCAACAATGAACAACTCGGCGGTGTGCCCAATACTGACGTGCCGGACCTCGGGGACGCCGTCGAAAACAGATGTCGAGACAGAATTCCCAGAGAGCGCTTCCCACGTTGCACGCCCGATAAACTCCAGCGAGGTTGCTGTCGGAATAACCTGAACGTCGTGGCCTTGCTCTTTAAGTAGGCGGACGACGTGACAGGATTTAAACGCGGCAATTCCACCTGAAACACCGAGAACGATCTTCACTGCTTCCTCAATTCAGCTGTCGCTATGCAAAAACCGCTGATCACACCGTGGGTGGCGTGATACAGCGGAATGCTGGGTCGATGATGAGATGAGTACGAGCGGAAACACGTGCAGGCGTTGGCTACCCGTCACATGTACCCCGCTGGCTCTCACCGTAGAACTCTTAGCCCTCGGTGTGGTCGAGGAGACCGTCGTTAATCTCACGCAAAGCGATCGAGAGCGGCTTTTCACCAGGCTCGGGGGTGACAAGTGGGCCAACGAACTCAAAGACCGAGTCATCGACGCTCTTGAAGTAATCATTGATCTGGCGAGCCCGCTTAGCAGCAAAGATGACAAGGGCGTACTTTGACGACACCTTGCCCAGTAGCTTGTCAATCGGCGGGTTGGTAATACCTACCGGCGGGTCAAATACATTGTCGTCATTGACAGAAGCCAAATTAGGTGTAGTCACGATGTCCTTTCGGCCGTGAGTAGTGCGGCAATAGCGCGAACAGCGTTGTCCACGGAGTCATTAACCACGATGTGGTCGAACTCATCCTTGGCGGCCAGCTCTCTATGGGCAGTCTCGAGGCGACGTTCAATAACATCCGGCGGTTCAGTGCCCCGATCTGTCAAACGCTCGACGAGAACCTCCCACGAAGGTGGCATGAGGAAAACGGTGTGAGCCTCCGGAAGAGTTTTCTTCACATTCCGAGCACCCTCTAGGTCTACCTCGATGAGGACTGGGCGGTTACTGTCAAGAGCATCACGAACGGGGCCAGCCGGTGTGCCAGAACGCTGAAGACCACCATGGATTTCAGCCCACTCCAACATATCCCCGGCTTCAACATGGCGGGTGAATTCGTCGTCGGAAACGTACAAATAGTCGACGCCATTTTCCTCGCCGGGGCGGGGGGCCCGTGTGGTCATAGACACGCTGAAATACAAATCGGGCACCGTTTCACGCAGACGATGAACCACTGTGGACTTTCCTACTGCGCTGGGTCCCGCGAGAACCACAAGATTGCCACGATTTGTTGTCAAGGTTTATTTCTCCGGATCGAAGCCAAAGCGCTCAAGCAGAGCACGACGCTGACGCTCACCTAGGCCACGCAAACGACGTGTCGGGGCGATTTCCAGCTCTTTCATGATTTCCTGAGCCTTAACCTTACCCACCTTTGGCAACGCCTCGAGCAAAGCCGAGACCTTCATCTTGCCCAGGATTTCGTCCTCGTCGGCCTTCTTCAACACTGCCTGAAGGTCGGTCTCACCTTTCTTGAGCTTTTCTTTGAGCTCGGCACGTGCCTTGCGAGCTTGAGCAGCTTTCTCGAGTGCAGCAGCACGCTGTTCGGGCGTTAACTGGGGAAGGGCCACGGTTCCTCCGTAATGTCAATCGATGAATACTTCACTTACTGATGTTCGGGTTTCGGTGCGGGTCACAAGGTGACCGCGTAATTGTCTCCAGGTTCGTTGAAGCACCCGACCAACTTCGCAAATAGTGAGCCTGGCAAACAGCACCAAAGACTATAGACGCTGACCAGGTCAAAGTTAAGTCTACCCCTGGTTGAGACAACGCGAGTCATTCTAACACCATACCGGGGTAGTCCTGGGCATTCGCCTCTACAGCCTTCTGCAAGCTACCTATATCTGGGCCATGTTTCAATATTGCCCTCGATATATTGGGGAAAGCTAGGGGTTCGACGTGTGTCGTGAGGCGACGGAGATCATCCGCACTCGCCCCTTGAGCTCCTACCCCAGGAAGAAGGACAGGGCCGTTGAGAGCAGACAGATCCGGAGCCTTGCGCACGGCGTCTGATCCCTGTGTGGGGAGTCCTAAGGTCGCCCCCACCACGACACCGACGTTTCCCAATCGGCTACCGGTTTTCCGACGGTACAGCTGATTACGCGTAGCGCATTCGTCGACGATGTGTTGGGCGACGCTATCGCCGTCGTCGGCATTGTGCGAATCGTCCTGACGACGCTGGTCCTGACGCTGTGGGCCACGAGAGCGCTTAATCTGCGCCGATTGGAGGGTCTCAGCCTCCGGATTTGACGTCGCCGCCAAGACGTACACACCCTGTCCTTGACGCTCTGCAAGGTCCAGCACAGGCTCGAGTGCGCCGAAGCCGGTGTAGGGACTGACGGTCACGGCGTCGCATCGCAGCGGCGAGGTCTCCCCAAGCCAGGCATCGGCGTAGGCCGCCATCGTCGAACCAATATCGCCGCGTTTGGCGTCGGCAAGAACAAGTGTCCCCGCCTCGTGGAGGGCGCTGATCGCCTTCTCCAGTACTGCGAAACCTCGCGAACCGTACGATTCGAAGAAGGCTACTTGCGGCTTAACCAAAGCGACTGTCGTGCCGAAGGCCTCGACGCATCGCATGGTGAAGCTCTCGAGCCCATCAATTGTGGCGGGAAGCCCCCATTGGTCAAGCAGACCCGGATGGGGATCGATGCCGACACATAACCGCGAACGATTCAGGGCGGCTTCAGCAAGGCGGTCACCAAATGACGCATGCCCACGTGAGACATGCGTCGACACAGGTGGCTCTTGACCTGCCGATGCTGAATCGCCCGCCGAGGACGACGTCGACGACTGTGAATCACACATATTTAGCCTCTCTCACGAGCCTTTCTCACGAGCTTCACTAACGGGTTGAACAACTCATGCATTAAGGTCCTGGATTGCTGCCACCATCAGCGATGCATTTGGCTTGCGATCGTCCTCGCCAGCACCGTGTTGGCCTGGCTGCTGGTTTCCTTGTCCATCGCTCTCGTGCTCCTTCGGAGTGGCCTCAGAGATGCCATGGATGGATTCGATCGCCTGAACTGCTGCGACTGCCGCCTGGACCGTCGTAATGCAGGGGATTTCAGCATTCAAAGCTGCCGCACGGATTTCGTAACCATCGTGGCGGGCGCCAGAATTTCCAGCTGGTGTGTTGATGATGAGATCAACCTGTTCGTCCAAAATAAGGTCGACGATGGACCGGCGGCCGTCCTTATCCCGGTGAACGGTCCCCACCTCAAGATGATCGACGCTGGGGTTGTCTTCATGGACTTGTGATTGCTTCGCGACGACTTCACACGGGATTCCATTGCGCCGGAGCATCCCCGCGGTGCCCTCCGTCGCCAGAAGTGAAAATCCCAGCGTAGCTAAACGTTGGATGGGGAACACCATGGTCCGTTTGTCGTGGTTGGCGACCGACACAAACACTGTCCCTGATACGGGGAGGCGCCCGTAAGCTCCGGCCTGTGACTTGGCATAGGCTGCGCCGAACGCGCGGTCAAGCCCCATGACTTCACCGGTCGACTTCATCTCTGGGGACAGGAGCGAATCCAACAGTGAACCATCCTGCCGACGGAACCTGCGGAACGGCAACACCGCTTCCTTGACGGCAATTGGCGCATCCAGAGGAAGTGAACCGCCATCGTGGTCGGTGGGGATCATTCCTTCCATGCGCAGCTCGTGGAGCGTGGCGCCGACGGATATGCGGGCAGCGGCTTTCGCCAACGGGACACCGGTCGCTTTGGACACGAAGGGCACTGTTCGTGAGGCGCGCGGATTCGCTTCGATGACATAGAGAGTGTCGTCTTTCAAGGCGAACTGGACGTTCATGAGTCCTCGTACGCCGATTTCACGAGCCAGCGCTGCCGTGGATCGTCGAACAGTGTCGATATCCTCTGTGCCCAAAGTCATGGGCGGAATAGCGCAGGCTGAGTCGCCCGAGTGAATACCGGCTTCCTCGATGTGCTCCATGACGCCAGCGAGATAAACCTCGTACCCATCGCATAAGGCATCAACGTCGATTTCAATGGCATTGTCTAAGAACCGGTCAACGAGGACGGGATGATCGTGGGTGATCTCGGTCGCTCGGGAAATATAGTCGGCCAGAGAATCGTCGTCATAGACAATTTCCATGCCCCGGCCGCCCAATACGTAGGAAGGTCGGACTAGCACTGGATAGCCAATTGACGACGCTACCGCTTGGGCTTCTTCGAGGTTCTTCGCTGTCCCATAGGCTGGTGCCGGGAGTCCAGAGCGTTGGAGAACCCCTCCGAACTCACCGCGGTCTTCCGCAAGGTTAATGGCCTCGGGAGTTGTTCCGATCACTGGAACGCCGGCCGCTTTGAGCCGCTCAGCCAGGCCGAGCGGTGTCTGCCCGCCCAACTGGCAGATGACGCCTGCTACATTTCCCGACTCGGATTCCGCGTGGTAGACCTCCATGACGTCTTCAAAGGCCAGTGGCTCAAAATAGAGGCGGTCAGCCGTGTCATAGTCGGTAGAGACAGTTTCAGGGTTGCAGTTAACCATGACCGTCTCATAGCCGATGCGTGAGAGTTCCAATGCCGCGTGAACACAGGAGTAGTCGAACTCAATCCCCTGGCCAATACGGTTGGGACCAGAGCCGAGAATGAGGATCTTTTCTTTCTCTTTCTGCGGAGTCACTTCGCTTTCAGCAGCCGGATCAAGTTCATACGCGCTGTAGTGATAGGGAGTTTTTGCCTCGAACTCCGCCGCACACGTATCCACCGTTTTGAATACCGGACGGATACCGAGGGACCACCGCAGTGTCCGCACACCATTTTCTCCGGCGAGTTCGGGCCTCACACTGGCGATTTGTGCGTCGGACAGCCCAAGGTATTTCGCTCGACGCAACAGGTCTTCGGTGAGAACCGGTGCCGCTTCTAGTTCCTTACGGAACGCCACAAGTTGCTCGATTTCCGCGATAAACCAGGGGTCGATGCCGGATGCTTCGTGGATCTCGTCGATGCTGGCACCCAGCCGAAGAGCAAGTTCAACAAGGTACAGGCGTCCTTCTTTGGGCACGCGGAGCATATCGACGACAGCCGCTTTGTCTTTAGCCGATTCGCCGGCGAAGTGTTCGTCGGGACATGTCCAGAAGCCGCTTTCTTTTTTCTCCAGGGAACGGAGAACCTTGTTCAGGCCGGCGATGTAGTTGCGCCCCAATGCCATCGCTTCGCCCACCGATTTCATGGACGTGGTCAGGGTATCGTCGGAACCAGGGAATTTTTCGAACGCAAAGCGAGGAGCTTTGACGACGACGTAGTCCAGCGTCGGCTCGAATGCCGCCGGGGTGACACCGGTGATATCATTGCGGATTTCATCTAAGGTGTATCCAATTGCCAGTTTGGCCGCGATTTTCGCGATGGGGAAACCGGTTGCTTTCGATGCCAGTGCCGATGACCGCGACACGCGTGGATTCATCTCGATGGTGACGATGCGGCCATTGTCAGGGTTCACCGCGAATTGGATGTTACAACCACCGGTATCGACGCCGACCTCACGCAGGATGGCGATGGCCTGGTCACGCATGACCTGAAATTCACGGTCGGTCAGAGTGAGCGCAGGCGCAACAGTGACAGAGTCCCCTGTATGAACGCCTACCGCATCCACGTTTTCGATTGAACAGACGATGACGACGTTATCGTTGCCATCCCGCATGAGCTCGAGCTCATACTCTTTCCATCCCAGAATGGATTCTTCGATGAGCACATTGGCCTCGGGTGAGGCCGCTAACCCGCCGCCGGCAATGCGGTCGATGTCGTCGTACGTGTAGGCAAGGCCGGATCCCAACCCACCCATAGTGAAGGAGGGGCGAACAACAACAGGAAGGCCGAGCTCAGCGACGGTTTCGTGAACTTCCTCCATGTTGTGGCACACCCGCGACCGAGCGGACTCTCCACCCATTTTTTCGACGATATCCTTGAACTTCTGCCGGTCCTCTCCCCTCTCAATAGCCTCAATATCAGCACCAATGAGTTCCACATGGTGCTTGGCGAGGATCCTCCGACGGTCAAGCTGAATGGCGGCGTTGAGAGCTGTCTGCCCACCCAGTGTGGCGAGCACAGCATCAATGGGGTGACCTTCGGCAGCTTCTTTCTCGAAGATCTTCTCGATGTATTCGGGATCGATCGGTTCAATATAGGTATGGTCCGCGAACTCAGGGTCGGTCATGATGGTCGCCGGATTGGAGTTAATTAAGGTGACGCGGAGTCCTTCTTGTTCGAGGACTCGACATGCCTGAGTTCCGGAGTAGTCAAATTCACATGCTTGGCCGATGACAATAGGGCCAGACCCGATGACCAGCACGTGGTTAAGGTTTGTACGGCGTGGCATTTACTTGGCCTTTCCTTCTTGCATAACGGTCACGAACTGGTCGAAAAGCGGATTCGCGTCATGGGGGCCCGCAGCAGCCTCTGGGTGGTACTGCACAGAGAAAGCCCGACCATCGTTGAGAGCGACGCCTTCTACCACGTTGTCGTTCGGGCAAATGTGGGTGACGTGGGCCGGTCCGAAGGGGGTGTCGAAGCTGGCTGTCAGCTCTTCGGTGCTGAGTTTTTCCGACGCGTCATCAACATGTGGAGGAAGCAAGGCGAATCCGTGGTTTTGGGCGGTGATGGAGACGCGCCCCGTGGCGACGTCGACAACGGGGACGTTAATTCCGCGGTGACCAAATTTGAGTTTGTAGGTACCTAAACCTAATGCTCGGCCAAAAATCTGGTTCCCAAAACAAATTCCGAAGAACGGAATTTTCACTGAAAGGACCTGGCGGACAATGTCGACCATGGTATCCGCCGTCGACGGGTCCCCCGGACCGTTGGAGATAAACACCCCATCAGGGTTGTACTTCTGGATATCGTCGAAGGACGTATTCGCCTGGACAACGACTGTCTTAATGCCGCGTCGCGAGAAATTCCGCGGCGTATTGGTCTTAATTCCCATGTCATAGGCGACGACAGTCAGAGTATCCGACTGCGACGGCGTCCCCTCGGGCTCAACGATATAAGGCTCGTCAGTGCTCACTTCTTCAGCAAGGTCCTGGCCAGCCATTGACGGAATTTCGTTAACAATGGACAGGAGCTCATCGACGGGTTTCGCGGCCTCATCCCCAGTAAAGATCCCCGCGTTGACTGATCCCTTGTCGCGCAGATGGCGAACCAATGCACGGGTGTCGACGTTCTTAATGCCGATTATTCCCTGTGACGCCATTTCTTCGTCGAGGGAACGCTTGCTCCGCCAGTTAGAAGGGCAGGCGGAAAGGTCACGGATAATCAAACCGGATACCCAGATAGTGGATCCACGCGACTCGTCGTCTTCGTCATTCCACCCGGTGTTTCCGATTTGTGGCGCGGTCGCGCACACTATCTGACGACGATAGGACGGATCCGTCATCGTCTCCTGGTAGCCGATCATGCCCGTGGTGAAGACGGCCTCGCCGAGGGCACGGCCTGTGGCCCCGAAGGACGTCCCGCGGAAAACGCGTCCATCAGCGAGAACGAGAACGGCGGGAAGACTCCCCGACTGAGCGTCGGCGTACGAGGAAGGAGAGTCGGTCGTGTGTAGCGATGTGGGCGATGTACTCACTAGTGAACCTTTCTGTCCAAGGGCTGGGAGGCTTCACCGTCTAGGCAGGTGATGTGCCCGCGGAGAATCGTGGTGGTGACTTTGGCTTGGAATTCCATGCCCTCGTACGGAGTGTTATCCGCTTTGGAAGCGAGGTTCTTCCCGCTGGCTACCCACCGGTGATCGGGATCGATGGCGGTCAGGTTGGCCGGCTCGCCAACCGCGATAGGACGGCCCTGCCCCGGAAGTCGGACGATTTCCGCCGGGCGCTCGGACATCACTGCGGCAACAAAACGCCAGTCTTCTAGTCCAGTTTCGACAAAGAGCTGAGAGATGATGCTCAGCGATGTTTCCAGCCCCAGCATTCCCGGACGGGCATGGTCGAACTCACAGCATTTTTCTTCGGATCCGTGCGGGGCGTGGTCGGTGGCGACACAATCGATAATGCGGTCACGCAGTGCATCACGAAGCGCGAGAACATCCCGCTCTTCGCGAAGAGGCGGGTTAACTTTGTTGACACCGTCATAGGTGCGGAGGCGCTCATCGGTAAGGATCAGGTGATGAGGTGTGACCTCAGCGGTGACAGAAAGCCCCTGTTCTTTCGCCCATTTCACCAATGAGACCGTGCCTTCGGTGGACGCGTGACAAATATGGACGCGGCCGCCATAGTCCCTGGTCATGATGGAATCGCGAGCGACAATAGATTCTTCAGCAACGCGTGGCCATCCTCGAAGCCCGAGCTCGGCAGCGATTGTCCCCTCATGGGCAACGGCCCCCTGAGTTAACCGTGCGTCTTCACAGTGTTGGGCTAGTAAAACGTCGAGCCCCTTGGCATATTCCACAGCTCGACGCATCACCTCGGGATCATTCACGCATGTTCCGTCGTCCGAGAACATCCGGACTTTAGCTTCTGAATCCCGCATCATGCCGAGTTCAGCAAGCTCTTTCCCTTCACGTTGTTTCGTGATGGCACCGACGGGATGGACATCGCAGAGGCCGATATTTTGGCCCTTATACCACACCGATTCGACGATAGATGGGTCGTCCATGACCGGTTTGGTATTCGGCATGGTGAATACAGCGGTAAAACCGCCACGCGCTGCAGCTTGGGACCCAGTTAACAAGGTTTCTGTGTCTTCACGGCCCGGTTCGCGCAGATGGACGTGAATATCAACGAATCCTGGCAACAAAACCTGACCGGACAAGTCCAAGACTTGAGCACCCTCGGGTGCGTCGATTTTTGGGCCAATTTCCGCGATGACGCCGTCGGTAATCAAAACCGACGTGGGGTCGCCTTCACCATACGGACGCACTCCTGTGAGAAGGATCGAACCGCGTGCAGGTGGTGCCTGTGTGCCGGTTTCCGGCCACGACTGAGCACTCAATTTATGACTCCTTCGTTGTGTGAGATTGTCCGTGGGTACCGATGATGAGCGAGAACAAGACCGCCATGCGGACGTGGACACCATTGTTGACTTGTTGCAAAACCGCAGTTCGAGGGGCGTCTGCCACGGAGTAATTAATCTCCATGCCACGAAGCATGGGCCCCGGGTGCATGATGATGGCCTTATCTTTCATCTTGGCCTCACGCGCAGTGCTCATTCCGTATAACGTGGCGTATTCGCGGTGGCTGGGGAAGAACCCCCCGGCCATGCGTTCGGCTTGAACACGCAGCATCATGACAGCATCAGCGTCGGCAAGCTCGGAATCCATGTCATAGGAAATCCGTACTGGCCACGTCTCTACTCCATATGGGAGCAGCGTCGGCGGGGCGACATAAACGACTTCGGCTCCCAGTTTTGTCAATAGCTCGGCATTAGAGCGCGCGACGCGCGAGTGGAGGATGTCCCCCACGATCACGATTTTCCGCCCGTCGATTCCACCGAGGCGTTGCCGAAGAGTAAGCGCGTCCAAGAGAGCCTGCGTCGGGTGTTGATGGGCACCATCACCAGCGTTGATGACGCTAGGCCCGTCCCCGTTGGGAGCCACCCACTGGGCCAGTTGTTGCGCCGCTCCGGAGCTGGGATGGCGAATGATGAGTGCGTCGGCCCCAATCGCGGTGAGAGTTAAACCGGTGTCTTGGAGTGACTCCCCTTTTTTCACGCTTGAGGATGATGCGCTGATATTGATGACGTCGGCGCTCATCCACTTTCCTGCTGTTTCAAAGCTGGATCGTGTGCGGGTGGAGTTTTCGTAGAACACGGTGAAGATTGTGCGGCCTCGGAGGGTGGGCAGCTTCTTGAGTTCGCGTCCTTCGAGAGCTTCTTTGAAGTTCTGGGCTTCGTCTAGGAGGTCAGTGATTTCATCGGCAGAAAGATCCGCCATCGAGAGAAGGTGCTTCATGAGTTGCTCCCCTCATGACTGAAGTGGTCCCTCGCTGCTTCTTCCATCGACGATGATGAAGCGCTGGTGGTTGGCCGACGCAGAACAACACCGTCATGGCCGTCGAGTTCTTCGAGGGAGACGATAACGTCTTCTGAACGGGATGTCGGAATATTTTTCCCGACGTAGTCCGCGCGGATGGGCAGCTCGCGATGGCCTCGGTCCACCACGACGGCAAGCTGGACGATGCTGGCGCGTCCGATATCACGTAGCGCATCCAGCGCTGATCGCACGCTTCGACCGGAATACAGAACATCGTCGACAAGGATGACGGTTTTTCCGTCGATTCCGTCGTCGGGAATTGATGTGCGTTGGAGAGCGCGGTGTGGTTTATGCCGAAGATCATCGCGGTACAGAGTGATATCCAAGGCCCCCGTGGCTACCGTAACTCCCGCGAACTCGTGAATAAGATGAGCTAATCGCTTAGTTAAGGGAACGCCCCCACTGGGAATTCCCAAAAGGACGACGCGCTTGGCGTCGTCGGCATCCAGTGCTGTTCTTTCGATTATCTGGTGCGCGATGCGTGCAACAGTACGGCCGACGTCGTCGGATGAGAGAATCTCTGTCTCCATCGCATCGGTAGTCGGCGTAGACGTACGTGCTGTATTCATCGTGACCTCCTTCCCTGCCTCTCGGTGCAGTCCGTTAAAGGATGTCACTCCTAATGATGTGAAATTGTCGATATTGCTCGTTATTTTACCACGGTCACTATACGATTGCAGGTCTTCTCAGGCTTCAGTTTTTGTGTATCGGTTCACCTGCTTTTGCACAAATGAACAGCCTTTCTGGCTTGCGGTGAGTCAAGCCGAGTACCCTCAACACGTTAACTTTCGTCGGTCGACTTTGCTCAGCATTGTCACCTTTGAAGAGTAAGGATGTCAGGACTATGGCAGAAGAACGTCCCACCAGCGTTTCATCTGTGGAGCCCACACACGAAGCTGAGCTATCTCAATCCCCTCGGCCAGCGAAGCAGAGGCCGAAAGAGTTTCGCCCCATCCTCCCACCGTTCAGGTACATGGCGACGAAACAGCTTACGCTAACCCGTCGACTTGCTGTCTCTGCGTGGGTACTTGGACTCATAGTGTGGATTGGTTGTCGAGGATGGCCTTTTGGCCGGTCGACGCTGTTTATTGTGTTAACTAGCGGGCTTGCTGCACTATCGATTGGGCGCCGCCATCTCTATCAACTGATCCTTGATTGGAGCCCGTTCTTTCTGTTTCTTGTTGCTTATGACAACACGAGAACGTGGTCTTTGCAGCTTGGACTGCCCGTTCATTGGCGCTTAGCCCCGGATATCGATAAGGCGATGTTCGGCGCCGTCCCCACGGTCTGGTTGCAGGAACAGATTCGCTTCGAGAACCCGCCGTGGTGGGAACTTATCTTGGCCATTGTCTACATCTCTTACTTTGTGACGCCATATATTATGGCCTTCGGCGAATGGCTCCGGTCGCGCGCCGATTTCGCGCGTTTCGCTGCCGGCATGTTGACGGTGTCGTTCATTGGCCTTATCGGCTATGTGTTCGTTCCTGCCGCGCCCCCCTGGGCTGCTGGTCGATGCGCACCCGCGGATGTTGCCGACGGGCCGCGCAGTGTCCGATGCATGTTCGTCGACGATCACGCTGGTGAGGGATCCATCCTCGGCCCTGTTCACGCAAAGCACGATGAGACTCACCCGTGGGTTGAACGCCTGAGTGCTCGCGGGTGGGAGAAGCTTAACCACCTCAGCTTCTCGGCGGCCGTAGCTCATGCTGAGGAGACCCCGAGCGATCGTGAGACCAAGACGGTCGCGGCCGATACGTCGGAGGGTGACTCACAGTCGTCGACCTCGACCTCAGACGAATCTTCAGGGATTGGCGCGCTGATCGAACGCGGTCAAAAGGAATCGAACCTTGTCGCGGCTATCCCATCCCTCCATGCTGCGCTCACCATGTACTTGGCAACGTACATGTTTGCGCGACGACGTAAAAAACTTGGTGTTGTGTGCCTTATCTATGCCTTCGCGATGGGCTTTACTCTGGTCTTTTTCGCTGAGCACTATGTGTTTGACATTCTGCTGGGTTGGGGCATCGCGATCGTTGTTCCGCTCGTCGGCGTCACCCTCGAAAAGTGGTGGACCCGAAACGATCTGAGTAGCCAGCTCCCGTGGAAACGTCGCGTATCGAATCCGAACCGCGAACTAGCTGAATCTCTGAGCTAGTACTCAAAGCTCTATCGAAGCCCCCTAGTGGGGCTTTTTTTAGTTTGGCCTCGTGTGAGTGCAAACGGAGCCACAGCCGGGGTGTCATCCGCCCCCTCCGACCCGAAGCGTCTGTCACGATCCGCATTTCTCTATCGACCCAGATAGAGCCCCTCCTGCGGCGTGACGCGCTGTGGGGCCGGGATCCACAATGGTGACACCACGTCTACCGCTCCTTTGGCCCCCTTGATGAGCATGGCCCAGAATAGTGGGTAAACGCTGACTGGCTGTGGCTCCGTCGGCATGACTAGGTTATACGAACGGCAGTCGTTTTCTACATCCAGTTTTACAATGTCTTTCAATAGACCTTTCTGGCTGTTATCAGATTAATCTGGCACCGATTGTACAACGATAAGTTATTCCTATTCCAGCCATACTAAAACTCCAGCTCTTAGCTGTTATCAATCCGTAACTCGTTTGTTACATTGCTAATCGTAGAAATGTCCCTCAGGTCCCTTAACTGAAATTATGGCGCGAGAATTACCCCATTTCGGGGTTAGTTGAGGTGGCAGGAGGGCCGGGATAGACCATGCCGCTCACTTGTCGTCGTAACTTAATTACGCCCGACGCATCGCGGTAGCGGACCACCGCACCATAAGAAAAAGGCATAGAAAAACTCCGCCGGTGAGTACCGGCGGAGCTATTTGACTACGACTATTCCAGGCGCAGAGACTTCCCTACCGCGCAACGAATGTCATGATTCGTCATTCGACTGCAAACGCTGCACTTCTCCAGCGATATCATCCAAAACCGCGTTGACATACGCCGGGGCAACATCCGTTGAATACTCGGAAGCCAGCTCGATCCCTTCAGAAACCGCGACCTTCGGAGGCACTTCCTCATTGTGAAGCAACTCCCACGTCGACACCCTCATGACAGCTCGGTCAACAGCAGGGATACGGTCCAAACGCCACGTCGAGGACAAATGAGAGGCAATCGCGGAATCTATGCCATCCAGGTTCTCTGCGACGCCCGACACGATCGTCGCCGTGTAATCGGACACGGGTAAGACACCGGATTCCGGATCCTGAGACAGTTCTCGTCGCTGCTCGACGACATACACAGGATCTTGATCTCTAAATTCCGCCTCGAACAAAATATCGACCGCGCGACGTCGGGCTTTATATCTCGACCCATGCCGCTTGAATCCACTACGAGTGGACTTTGGCCGCTTCTCGGCGGAAGGCTGATCACCCTGCCGGGTATGGTCGCCCGTCTCATTCTCTATGGGCGTGTCCGCAGATGAGGACGCTCCAACGTTGTCGTCTGCCACGTCCACGTTCCTTAGTTATTCACGCGTGAAAGGTAGGAGCCATCACGCGTATCGATTTTCAGGACATTGCCGGTCTCAATGAAGAGAGGAACCTGGACCTCTGCTCCAGTCTCGAGGGTCGCTGGCTTCGTGCCACCCGTCGAACGGTCACCCTGCAAACCGGGATCGGTGTGCTTGACCTTCAGTTCCACGGAAACCGGTAACTCGACGAACAGCGGCTGATCCTCATAGAAAGAGACCTGGACGGGCATGTTTTCCAACAAGAACCGAGCACCGTCACCCATCAGCTCCGGCGAAAGAGGAATCTGCTCGTAGTTCTTATCGTCCATGACCACGTAATCAGTGCCATCGTTGTAGAGGTACGTCATATCACGGCGGTCTACCGTCGCGGTCTCAACTCTGACACCAGCATTGAAAGTCTTATCGACGACTTTCCCGGATACAACATCCTTGAGCTTGGTACGGACGAACGCTGGCCCTTTACCCGGCTTGACGTGCTGAAACTCCACAATCTGCTGAAGTTTGTTGTCAAGTTTCAGAACTAGCCCATTTTTGAAATCGGCAGTAGTTGCCACTGAAAACTCCTCATCCTTCAGGACACACCATGATCCTGAGATATCGATTTCACATAACCTTGGCACTCCGTGAGTGGATATCAACAATCCGCGGCGGCTTAGCCGATTCCACTACCGTGACGAAGACCTCGTACAGGGTCTACCCTACTAGACGACCGTCAGCGCCGGACTGCTGGTATTGAGTGGACGCGAACCGTCCTCTGTGACTACCAACGTGTTTTCGATTCGCGCTCCCGAGAGACCGGGCACGTAAATCCCGGGTTCGATGGTCAGGGTTTGACCGACGTCGATGGTCTTTGATTTATCGGTACGTGAAGCAGAGTATGGCCTCTCATGGACATCGAGCCCCACTCCATGGCCAGTCGAGTGAACGAAGTATTCGCCATAGCCTGCGTCGTCGATAATGTCTCGGCACACCTTATCGATAGCGAACAGACCTGCGCCTGGCCGCAACGCCTCACAACCGGCAAGGAAGGCGCGGTAGACAGTGTCCGCAATCTCGCGCTGCTTCTCCGGGGGTTCCCCGACCGACACCAATCGAGTTTGATCCGAAGCGTAACCGTTGAGGTACACACCAAAATCAATGGTGATGAGGCCCTTCGGGATCGGATCAGTACTTGCGCTGTGGTGCGGTTTTGCACCATTAACCCCCGACGCCACAATCGTCTCGAAGGAGATTCCGTTTGCGCCGAATTTCCTCATACGGTACTCGAGTTCGGCAGCCACGATGTTTTCGGGAACGCCCTCGCGGATGACTTCATCCTCAAGGAGCGACAACCATGCCTTATCGGCCACGGCAGCCGCAGCGTCAAGAGCAGCAATTTCTGATTCGTCTTTGGTCATTCTCAGATCCTCAATGAGATCTTGAGTGACCGTGTATTCGCCTAAACGCTGTGCTTCACCAAGGCTGAGACAGGTTTCAACGCCTATTTTCCCATCGGATGCTTTCCGAACAGCAGGAACTGTGTCCCGTTCGATGAGAACTTCAATGCCGGGGGCTTCGTCGGCAACCTGGGTGGTGTATCGACCATCGGTACCGAGGAGTTCTTTGCCATCAGTGGTCAGCAGGAGTGCTGCGTTTGACCCACTAAACCCCGTGAGATAACGAACATTTTTTAAATTAGTAACTAAAAGAGCAGGTACATCGGCCTTGTTAAGCAACTCTCGCGCTGCGTCCCGACGCTCAGCATAAAGTTTTTCACGATCCATCAATCAATACCTCCTGAGTAGTGAAGTATTAGCAAAGTTTTACTTGTTACCGCGCGCAAGGAAATCCAGGGCGTAGGCGTAGCCCTCAACTCCCAAACCCACAATAACCCCGCGGGCAATCGGGCTCAGATAGGAATGCCGTCGGAAATTCTCACGAGAATGCACATTTGAAATGTGGACTTCTATAAAGCCTGCACCGTCAGCGATCTCAGCCAACGCATCGCGGAGGGCTACTGATGTGTGCGTCCATCCGCCCGGATTAATCACGACAGCTTCACCCTCATCTGCGGCATGATCAATACGATCGATCATGTCGCCCTCATGGTTCGACTGATAAAAGCTCACGCTAATACCGAGAGCTTCAGCGCGTTCGCGAAGCATGTTTTGGACGTCTTCGAGCGTCGTGGATCCGTAGATATCCGGCTCCCGTTTGCCCAGGCGATCCAGGTTAGGACCATTGGCAACTAATACTCGTAAAGCTGGCTTGTTATCAGTAGTCACTACGACTCTCCCCTATCATTCATGCGCATAAAGGCAGTCTGAAGGTCCTCATAACTAGGCCCAGCTAGCCGAATAGGGCGTGGGACCTGGCTGGAATTATCCCCAGCCGACAACCCACTACCCGTGTCAGCATCGCGGGAATCCAAATCGTGGGAAGTGAGGATCACGAATCGGATCTTCCCGTCCCTGTTCTTCTTATCCATCTTCATGGCATCGATGAGATCATCGAGCGCAGTGGCATCATAGTGCGTAGGCAGACCCAATGATTGAAGAATCGTTCGATGCTGCTGCACGACCGCCTCACTGAGGTGCCCTGTTACGCAGGCAAGTTCTGCCTCAAAACACATTCCCACAGCAACCGCATGACCATGCGGCCACGTGTAGTGCTCGACCTTCTCAATGGCGTGGCCAAAAGTGTGCCCGTAATTGAGAATCTCACGCAAGCTTGATTCTTTAAGATCTTGCGAGACAACCGACGCCTTAACAGCGATGCTTCTGCGAATTAACTCGGGTAAATCTCCGGCTACATCGAGACACCGATTGGGATCACGCTCATAGAGTTTAGTGATTTCGGGATCCGCAATAAACCCGGTTTTCACGATTTCGGCGCTACCTGCAACGATCGCCTCACGAGGAAGATCGTTAATAAAGTCGAGATCAACGAATACAGCCGATGGCTCATGGAAAGCACCAACCAAGTTTTTCCCAGCCGGTGTATTAATTCCTGTTTTCCCGCCGACGGCCGCGTCGACCATTCCCAACACCGTGGTTGGTACTTGAATGACATCGATGCCGCGCATCCATGTCGCGGCCACGAATCCGCCGACATCAGTTGCCGCGCCACCGCCCACGCTGATAATCGCGTCGCGTCGGCCCACGCCATGCTTGGCGCACTCGTCCCAACACCGAGTGACGACGTCGAAGGTTTTCCCCTGTTCAGCGTCGTCAATTTCGACAAGGAAGGAGGATATGTCGCGTGCCGCCAATGTATCGGCTATGCGATGGGCTGCGACGGCAACTGTAGGTTGGTGAATAATTCCGACTTTTGAGTAGGAATCGGCTGCAGCTCCGATTGAGCCTACGAGGTCGTGGCCTATCACGACGTCACACGGTTTATTGCCGTTCACCGGGATTGTCCACGGCCCTGTACCGCTCGCCGTGTCGGTCGACTCGCGACTAGGTGTACTCATAGAAATTCCTCTACTGCAACAGCGGATTCGTCAGCGGTGTCGGGGATCATCGACCCCCTGGACTCACTGGTTTCAAGATAATTCAGAATGCTGGCGACGACTTTCTGGGGGCCACGGCGATCACTCCGAATACGAAGAGTCGCGGCCTCTTCATAGAGGGGCCGACGTTGCTCATCCAAATCGCGATAGCGTTGCTCTGGATCCTCTGACTGCAGCACCGGCCGGGTGAGGGACCCCCGGGTGCGTCGATAACCTTCTTCTGCGGATACATCCAGGAACACCACTTCATGGCCGACAAGGCGTCGACGAGTCACCGGCGAGACGATGGCCCCACCACCGAGCGCAACAATGCCTCCGGTAGTCAAGGCGTCGGCAATGACGTCCTCTTCCACTAACCTGAATTGCTCTTCACCCAGATGGTCATAAATACGGCCACACGTCATTCCGCCCCATCGTTGCTCAATGAGTTCATCAGAGTCAACGAGGTCGAGGCCGAGAGCACGGCTAAGCCGACGTCCGATAGTGGACTTCCCGGCACCAGGCAGACCAATCAATACAACCCGTGGTTTCATTCACTCTCCTACCCCAGAGTCAAAGCTCAAGCGTTGACTCACCTGATGAAGATAGCTTTGAACATTGTGCTTGGTTTCCGCAAGGCTGTCACCACCGAATTTATCCAAAGCGGCCTGTGCCAACACAAGGGCCACCATCGCTTCCGCGACGACGCCGCCGGCGGGAACAGCACACACGTCGGAACGCTGGTGGATGGCAGATGCTGCATCGCCAGTCTCCATATCAACGGTGGATAGTGCTCGCGGGACGGTGGATATTGGTTTCATTGCGGCGCGCACTCGGAGTGTTTCGCCATTGGTCATTCCGCCCTCGAGGCCACCGGCACGGTTCGTCAGCCTTGTGACGTGTCCGTCGTCGCGAACCATTTCATCGTGAGCTTCCGATCCACGCCGACGAGCTTCAGTGAATCCATCGCCTATTTCAACTCCCTTCATCGCCTGGACACTCATCAATGCGCCGGCTAAACGGGCATCCAAACGAGTTTCCGCCGACACATGCGATCCTAATCCGATAGGAAGGCCATCGACAATGACCTCCACTACGCCGCCCAAAGTGTCCCCGGCTTTTTTGGCCGCATTGATTTCATTAATCATGGATTCTTCTGCCCGGGTGCTAAAAGCACGTACAGGTGATTCATCGATGTGTGTGAGATCGCTAAAGTGCGGCTGGGCTGTGTCGTCGACCTCCGACGCGCCAATACTGACGACGTGGCTAAAGACTTCAACGCCGAATACTTCACGGAGGAAAGAGCGAGCAACGGTGGCGATAGCTACTCGGGCAGCAGTTTCCCGAGCAGAGGCACGCTCCAAAATATTTCTCGCGTCATGGGCCCCGTACTTCACCATGCCAGCGAAGTCCGCGTGACCAGGACGTGGCCGAGTGAGTTGTGCTCCCCGGCCGGAGTTCATAGCTGCCTGGACATCTGGATCGTTACGGTCAATCGGATCTTGCGCCATGACGGTGGTCCACTTGGGCCATTCCGTATTGCCAATCACGATGGTGATGGGACTACCCAACGTGCGGCCGTGACGTACACCAGTGAGAAGTGTGACTTCATCCTGTTCAAATTTCATCCGTGCACCACGGCCGTACCCCAGACGACGTCGTGCTAGATGATAAGCCACGTCCTGTGTTGAGAGTGGGACGCCAGCAACCATGTTTTCCATTGTGGAGACAATCGCTTCACCATGCGATTCTCCGGCGGTGCTCCAACGCAACATACAGTCATTCTTCCACGTAGTAGCCATGTAAAGCTATCAGAATTCTAAATCTACAAGCTTGGGTTCTGAGAGGGGCGATAACGGGTGCATCGTTCCTCGCGGGACGGATCCCGTCTGCCCGTTGTGAATGTGACCGTTTTACATCATGCCTGCCATAGTGGCGACGACTACCCCGCCGATCATCGCTGGAATGTGGGCTATTTCTGGTGGCCCATGCCGGTACACGGTGTACAGACTGCATATGACCGAAATGATGTTGGCGCAGCCTATGGCCACAATGACCAGCAACGCTCCCCCATGCGTGAGCCATGCTCCGCATGCCGCAGCAACTAAAATGTCTGCGCCACCAATTCCCGGCCGTCGAGAACCAAGGAATGCCCCCACGAGGGCAGCAGAGGCGTAAAGACCTGACCAGATGACGGAACAGCACAGTACATTGGTCCACTCGTGAAAAAGTAACGATTCCCCAGCGATGACCATCGCCGAACCGATTAGGGTTAGGCGCCATGGGATGAGGCGATATCGACAGTCAAGCCATACGGTCACGAGCGCCCAGAGAATGCTCGCCACAATGAATGCGGTGACCGCAATGTGATGGAGCGAGACGGAAAAGCCAAATAAGAGCAGATGCTCACTCTGTTGCATGGTCGCGATTTCATCACGATCAGGGAGGGCAGAGTGATTCTATTCGCGCTCACGGACACCGAAGCTGTGGATAAAACGATCCTGTGGATAACTTCCGGTACTATCTCACCGGAATATCTTTAGCTCGCACTCCCCGGAGCGTCGAGAACCCCGACGGGAACCCCAGAGGCTTTTTCCAAAGCCTGTCGCATCGCCGCTTGAGGAGCTTGATGCCCGGTGAACTGCTCAAATTGGCTGAGCGATTGGTAAAAAAGCATCGTCGTTCCGCCAACACACGGCGTTCCTACCGCGAGGCAGTGCGATATCAGTGGCGTCGGCCATGGACTGTAAATCACGTCGCATACCGCCGAAGCCTTCGCCAATAGCTCTGCGTAGGGTTCTGCTGCCGCCGACGGGACTGTTGACACCAGGACGTCGACATTCGCACACGCCTTCTCTGAGCGCTCGAACAGTGTCCATGAAAAGTCGACACCCAGTTCTTCCGCTAGCGGACGGAGCTGTTCCGCGCGCGATGATCGAACTACCACAGTGACGTTGCGGCACCCCAACTGAGCAAGAGCCCATAAAGCAGGCCGGGCGGTGCCACCGTTACCCACGATGACAGCGTTCGTGACCATGGTCGCGTCGGAGTCGTTCCCGGAGGAAGATGAGGTCTTGGCTGTGAGAAGCTCCCGAACGGCTCCTACTACGCCCTCACCATCGGTGTTATCTGCACGCCACTGAGTTGATCCAGAAACACTACCTCTTGAAGGCTCGTCAGCGCCTGCTGAGGGCTTTTTCACCAGCGTATTGGCAGATCCGATGAGCTTTGCGCGTTCAGTGACTTCGTCCGCAAAATCCAGGGCTTCGAATTTGCCCGGCATGGTGACTGAGAAGCCCTCATACTCCGGACCCAAAGAGTTGATCGTTTTTTCAAGTTCGCCCTTGGGACAACGGATACGTTCGTACGACCAATTCTCGAGGCCAGCCGCCCGAAAGCCGTTGTCATGGAGCACGGGCGAAAGAGAATGCTGGATAGGATCTCCCAGCACTGCGGCATAATGCCGATCGAATCCTTCTCGACTGTCGCTTCCTCGTCCTTTTTCGGAACTAACGGGCACTGTCAAGCATTCCACTTTCTTGCGCTTTTTTAATCGCTGCTTCATGATCGGAGAAATCGTGGCTAAACACGGTTGTCCCGTTCTTGTCGATCGTTACGAAGTAAAGCCAGTCACCGTCAGCGGGTTTCTCCATAGCGTGCACCGCGGATAGCGATGGCGATGCGATCGGTGTCACGGGCAATCCTTCCACTGCGTACGTGTTCCACGGAGTCTTTTTGGAACGGTCCTGGTTAGTCGTCGCGACCTCTTGCTCGTCCAACCCGTAGTTCACCGTCGAATCGAACTCGAGTTTCATCGGCTTATCGAGGCGGTTCTTAATGACTCGCGCAACCTTCGCAAAATCCTGCTGGGGTGCTTCACGCTCGACGAGTGAGGCAGCCGTCAATAGGTGATATTCCGATAGCCCCACAGTTTGTGCTGCTGACGATAATCCTGTGCCTTCGTATGTCTTGGCACCTTCAGTGACCAGTGTCTTGAGAATAGTTGCAGGTAATGCGGTGGGGTCAAAAATGTGGACACCGGGGTGGATAAGCCCCTCCAGCCGTTTGGGATCATTTCCACGCGCCGACACTGCTTTGGATGCCCACGATGGAATGCCTAATTCCTCTAGACTGCTATTCGCCACGGCTTTTTCAAGATCACTAGCAGAAACACAGTCACTATCTTTAGAAATGCACGCTTGTTTAGCTACTAAGGAGAAAATGCCTGCCCGTGTCTGTCCACCGACCACATGGACATCATGCAAAGTAGCCCCGGTCGGAATGTCGACGACCCCTCGTCGAGCTTCGTCGGACATCAGCGCATCGATAGCAGCTTGAGAGGACATCTTTTGATGCAAGATATAATAACCTTGCTGTAAATTAACTGCACCGCCCTTGTTCTTCGCCGCATTCATCAAAGAACGACGCGAGGACACGATCTTCTTGTTCACCAACGTCGAGGACAGCGAGGAAATTGTGTCGCCTTCATCCACTCTGACCAGTGCTGACGTCGAGTTTCCGTTCCCCGAAAAATCGCCCTTGTCCCCCGCTACGTTGTTGTATACGACGTAAGTAATCACGCCGGCCAACAACACAGCTAATGCCACTGTCACGGCTATGGCGTTTTGTTTATGCCCAGCACGATGACGGCGACGACGTGTTTGGCTCGATGGCACAAATTCTCCTAGTTCCGGCAACAGGACAGATAAATAATTATAGCCACTCCACTAAATCAGAGAGCGTGGACGTATTCAACTACCACAAATGCTTCTTCTCTCGAAGAATTGCTACTTTTTGGTTGATGATCAACACCATTCCGTTAACGTCTGTGACGCTGATCTAACCAGGTCTGGAGGATCTCAACAGCAGCAGCCTGATCGATAACCGATCGACCCTGTTTAACACTGATACCAGCGTCGTGGAGGTTGGATTGGGCCATCACAGTAGTCATGCGTTCGTCGACGTATCTAATGGGGACATCAACTCCGTTGTGTTCCAGTCGCCGGCGGAGGCGGAAACCCACATCATGAGCATGCTTAACTGATGAACCAGCCGATCCGTCCAACATCCTTGGCAACCCTATGACGACTTCAACCACCGAGTAGTCGCGCACGAGCTGAACGATGGAGCTAATGTCTTCCCCATCAGGCCCACGCCTCTTGGTAGTTCGCGCAATGGTGGAGACCGGCGTAGCGAGGATGCCATCAGGATCACTTACGGCGACACCAATACGAACGGTGCCGACGTCCAACCCCAAACGACGACCGGGGCCAGGATCATCCTCTCCTGGACGGTCAGGAACAATGTCTTTCGTCAATGAATTTATCCCTGCTTCTTAAGGTCGTCGAGCACGGCATCTAGTGCTTGCGAGATTCGGGTTGAATCGCTACCCGACCCCTGGGCCATATCAGGTTTTCCGCCACCGCGACCATTTACTAATTGGCCGATGATTTTCACGAGCGAGTTCGCGTTGATGCCGCTATCAGTTGCCCGTTCATTCGCTGACACAACGAAGGGCACTTTATTGCCAGTAGAACTGATCAAAATCACGACTGCAGGCTCATTGCCTAACCGGCTTCTGACGTCTAGTGCCATCGGACGCAAATCTTTGGCCTCCACATCCGACACACTTTCAGCTACCACCGTCACATTGTTGAGGCGATGAGAGTGAGCCACAAACTCGTCCGCCTTAGATTGGAGCGCCTGCTGATGGGCACGCGCAACAGCACGTTCAGCGTCGTGAAGGCGAGCAGCTAATTGGTCAACGCGCTCAGGAACGTCATCGGCTGCCGCTTTGAGCGACGTGGCTACTGTAGTCAGTGTCGACTGTTGCTGAGCCAGGTAACGGAATGAATCCAGACCTGTATAGGCTTCGATGCGCCGAGCTCCGGATCCTACTGATGATTCCCCCAGAATAGCGATGGGTCCAACTTGTGATGCGTGGTCGACGTGCGTGCCACCGCACAGTTCCATAGAGAACGGGCCGCCAATTTCGACGACTCGAACCCAGTCACCATAGTTTTGACCGAAGAGCGCCAAAGCCCCCATCTTCTTTGCCTCATCAAGCGAGGTCTCGATGGTGTTGACGGTGTAGTCGGCGTCCACCGCGGAATTGGCGATGTCCTGAATATCTTTCAGCTGCTCATCAGTAAGAGGACGATTGAAATTGAAATCGAACCGCAGGTAGCCAGGCCTGTTCATCGACCCCGCCTGAACCGCTGTTGGCCCCAAAACCTGCCGCAGCGCAGCGTGAATCAGGTGTGTACCTGAATGGGCTTGTCGCGCAGCATGTCGCCACTGGGGGTCAACTCTGCCCTCCACCTTCATTCCGACGGCGATCTCGCCACCGGTTACTTCGGTCTTGTGCACCCACAGTTTCTTGCCAATCTTCTGCACATCGTTGACCTTCAAGCGGGCACCGGCCGTCGATAGTTCTCCGTGATCGGCCATTTGCCCGCCGGACTCTGCATAGAAGGGGGTGCGGTCAAGAATGACATCGACGTGGTCGCCCTCAGTTGCTTTTTCAACGAGTTGACCATTGGACACCATCCCCAGGATGGTTCCCTCATCTTCCAGGGTGTCATAGCCGGTAAAGACCATCGCATGGTTGTCGACGAAAGGGCGATACACCGACAGGTTGGCGTGTCCGTGTTTCTTCGCACGGTTGTCGGCCTTAGCCCGGGCTTTCTGGTCCTGCATGTGACGATCGAAGGCCTCACGATCCAAGGTCAGCCCTTGTTCATTAGCCATTTCGGCAGTCAGGTCGATGGGGAAACCGTGCGTATCGTGCAGGATAAAGGCGTCTGAACCGGGGAAAACAGTCTC
Organism: Corynebacterium kroppenstedtii; assembly: GCF_003243515.1. Classification (GTDB taxonomy): domain Bacteria; phylum Actinomycetota; class Actinomycetes; order Mycobacteriales; family Mycobacteriaceae; genus Corynebacterium; species Corynebacterium kroppenstedtii_B. Next base: position 5,436 of record NZ_QFRA01000011.1, on the reverse strand, counting down.
ACCGCGGGCTTTGAGGTCTTGCGCAATGGTCGTGAAGAGTTTTTCGCCCGATTCCAGCGTCGCCAAGAATGCGCGTTCCTCGGCTACAGCGGTTGACCGAATTCGCTCCCAGTTGTCTTCGATCTCAGGGTACGACGGGGTCATGGTGCGACGAACGGTTTCCATGAACCGTTCCATGGTTTCGTGCGTTGCGCCCAAAAGACGAGCGGACCGAACGATGCGGCGCAGGAGGCGTCGCAAAATGTAGCCGCGTCCCTCATTACTGGGAGCAACTCCGTCGAGAATGAGCATTAACGCGGTACGGCAGTGATCAGCGATAACTCGGAACCGGACATCATCTGCGTGACGTGCGCCGTAGCGAGCTCCCGTCAGTTCTTCGGCAACGTCGATAACTGGGCGGAGAAGGTCGGTCTCGTAGACGTTGTCAACGCCCTGCAGGATGCAGGCGACTCGCTCGATACCTAACCCCGTATCAATGTTCTTTTTCGGGAGAGGTCCCAGAATTTCAAAATTATCCTTGCCTGTCCCCTCGCCCCGCTCGTTTTCCATGAACACGAGGTTCCAAATTTCGATGTAGCGAGTGTCATCGACAACAGGCCCGCCTTCTTTACCGTATTCCGGTCCGCGGTCGTAATAGATTTCGGAGCTGGGGCCACACGGTCCGGGGATTCCCATCGACCAATAGTTATCCGCCATCCCCAGGCGCTGGATGCGCTCACGCGGAATACCTATCTTGTCATGCCAAATGTCGCCAGCTTCGTCGTCATCCTGATAGATAGTGACCCACAACCGATCAGGATCAAGGCCGAATCCCCCGTCGTCAAATGAACTGGTGAGCAGCTCCCAGGCGTGGGTAATTGCGCCTTCCTTGAAGTAGTTTCCGAAGGAGAAATTGCCCGCCATCTGGAAAAACGTGTTGTGACGCGTCGTGATACCGACTTCGTCGATATCCAGTGTGCGAACACATTTCTGGATGGAGGTAGCCGTGTTAAACGGAGGGGTTTGTTGACCCAAGAAGTACGGTTTGAAGGGAACCATTCCCGCGTTAACAAAGAGCAGGTTCGGATCGTCCAGGATCAGTGACGCGCTGGGGACGGACGTGTGCCCAGCTTTAACAAAGTGTTCCGTGAACCGTTCCCTGATCTCGTGTGTGTACACGAACGAACCTCGCTTTATACATGGTGAAGCTCCACAGTCTATCGGCCGGCGTACGTCCCCCAGAGGCCGAAAGCCACGCAGCGCATGAGCGCATGATGGTTAACATCCTCGGTTGACCGTAGTCCGACAGGTGCGGAGCTGGCGTTAACAAAATGGTCGGTAAACACTGTACCGTCTAGCCAACAGAGTACAGCGTGGTGCAGTGCTAAGAACAACGGGCTTCGGGATATACCGAACGAAGTGGAACAATTGAGTAGGCGCCGGGGAACTGAGCCACAATACACACATGGTGGCCTGGAAAATGACGCTCAATCTAGTTCACGAACCTCCTTCTCGCGGAGGCAGGTTCACGCTACCTCAGGGGTCACCGGAGGACGTGGTAGCCAGGTTAAGCCATTATTTCTCTCAGCATCGCGAACGGCAATGTACTGCTCGTGACTATCTTCAATCGGATCATCGTGACCTAGATATGAGGCCATCCCGCGCCTGGATGGCCTCACTGCACATCGATATTTCCGCGAAGCTTCCAGATCGAGTTGATCAACCTTATTCCGCCCCTACCCACCTGATTATTGGCCACTCAATAGTCACTACCCCCAATAACTTCCATCCCTACTCCTCCCGGGTTACCTCAGCCCTGCGAGATACACGGAACAACGCAAAAAGAATACTCGGTCAACGCTTAATCAGAACAAACCTCATCCCTGTATCACTCCAACACATTCCGCTGGGTTGGTGACTACGTTGATCCGGAGGGCCGGATTCAGGATCAAAAATTGACGAAATAAACCACCTTTTAAAAAAAACAAAGAATCCTAAACCGCTTTTAGTGCACACTATCGGAATCGATGTTAATATCCTAAGGAAACGGACAACTCACGTTTCCTACTCCTCATGGGAGTTTCCAATGAAAAGATTCATTTCACCCTACCGCTCGCTTGGCGTGACTGTAGTTGCAACTGCGTTGATGGTTAGTGTCACAGCATGTGAGAAGGACAGTAACAATGCCGAGCCGCACAGGTCTCACACCGCCGCCGTTGAACCCGATTCAACAAACAAATCAAGTACTCCGGAGACGCTCACATCAAGTTCCCCGGACCCCACCGAACACCAACAAGCAGCGCCTAACCCGGCACACAGTCGTCCCGCTTCGCCAGAAAGATCTTCGAATAGATCCTCAGCTAGCTGTGATGTCGAACCCCAAGCACCAGAAATTCTCAACAACATTGGGCATATTCCGCCGAACGAGTTCGGTTGACGACTCACCGACACGACAAATTATAACCGCTGTTCTGACCTAAGCTATGCACTAGTCACACAAGCCCAAATAGGCAATGCTCAATTTGGCACACAACTCATGCTTTTCCACAAGGGCGAATTTCTAGGGGTTGGCTCGGACACACGACAGCAAGTCATGAGTTTTTTGGGTGAAAGCGGCGATTCCGTCACCATACGAATGAAGGACTGGGAAGCTCTTCGTGATTCAGGCCTCCCCAATGCTGCATCATCTGAATTCTACTCGGACGTCACTTTCCGTTGGGTGGGAGACCATGTTGAGCCAGAAGGCCGTATCCCTAATCAGGGGCTTGACCGATAAGGGAAGGAAATACAGGAGAAATAAAATCAGCCGTATCCCAACAGCACGCCCTGTCGCCTCCCATCCACACTCCTCGTCGGGGTACCTCAGCCCTCGACTGTTCCATTTTCGCGTGGAGGACGATGCCGTGGCTCGGGACCATGGGGATGAGGGCCTAGTGTGCCGGAGTTATTGTGCTCCTCGCTATCCCCGGCCTTACCACCTTTGGCCGCGTTTTGAACCTCGTGGTGGTGTGGATGTTTGTGGCCTAGTGCTTGATAAAGTCGCCTAGTAGTTCGATGATCTTGGTTGCGCCGACCGGTCCGAGGCCGAGACCCCATAAACCATCGTCAACCCTGTGAACGTGCCCTTTCTTGGTGGCTTGTAGGTTCTGCCATGCAGAACTCGAAACTATTTTATTTTCACCGGTAGCGTCCGGATCGCCATAGCTACTGTAGAAAATATAATCTGCGTCTGCCTTGTCTATTTCCTCGGGTGAGATCTCAGTTGCAAGCTGGTCGACGTCTTGGGACTTCGGTCGTGCAAAACCAGCATCGCACAACACGGTGCCGATCAGCGATTTATGAGCGTAAAGCCGCAGCTTATCGGGGAGGAAACGCACCATGGTTACCTTGGTTCCAGGTTCTATTCTTTCTTTGATGTTTGTGGCGGCATGATCATAGTGAGCTAACACTTCTTTAGCTTTGTCTTCGCGGCCTAGAGCTGCACCAGCGAGTAAAAAATTCTCCTTCCAAGTAAATCCTGGCCTGATGCCAAAAACAGTAGGGGCAATGGCGCTGAGTTGAGGGTATAGTTTTTCGGCTCGCAACTGTGTGCCAAGGATGAGATCGGGGTGGAGCTCAGCTATTTTCTCCACGTTAATTTCGTTGACAGTTCCCACCGTGGCTACATCCTTAACTCGATCGGCTAAGTAGGAGGGAACAGGCTCGGAACCTTTGGTTGTCGTGATTCCGACGGGTTTCAACCCCATTGCTAGAACCGAGTCGAGCTCACCAGTTTCCAGTACAACAACGCGTTTCGGCTCGGAGGTAATCGTTGTGGAACCCATTGCGTGAGTGACCTCACGGGGAAAATGGCCAGGCTTGGCATCGGAGCCGAATTTAGCGGATTGTTCAGCGATGTTGTCAGCGTCTTTGCCGCTGGGAGCACGCTGATTGTTAGCTTGCTGTGGGGAGTTATTTTGGGTCTGATCAGAGAACGGGATGCAAGCAGTTAATGCCAATCCTAGGGAGAAAAGTGTTGTAATCGCGATAGTTCGTGCGAGGTTGGTCTTATTCAAGTATTTAGACACGGTCGATTATAGTAACCGAATATACTAATTAACCCCAACCTTACATGAGGTGATCTGTGTCTCCCGCTTCGCCATCGGCACCTTCTGGCGGTCGCACTCAGGCTCGTGTGAAGAGCGAAAGTGCACGAGCGGCAACGATCGCGTCTATTTTTCTAGTATTAACAGTGATACTCGCGGCAGCTAGTTTGACTCTCGGTGCTCGTAATATCTCACTAAGGGAAGTCTTTTCTGCACTTGTAAACGAGGATCCATCGAATCCCGCACACTCTGTTATCGTTGATCGCCGACTACCTCGCACCCTCATTACCATGTCAGCTGGTGCGGCCCTGTCACTGGCCGGGGCATTGTTGCAAGCACTCACACGTAACCCTTTGGCGGATACTGGTGTGTTGGGTATCAACGCGGGAGCCGCATTTTTTGCTGCGTTAATGTTGAGCCTTCTTGGTTGGTCGTCCCCACTGATTTTTGTCGTGATGGCTATTGTCGGGGCAACGGCAGCCATCACTGTGACGTATCGGGTGGCACTGGGAGAAAAAATGGCGTAATTAGTCCCATGAAGTTACTTCTCACCGGCATCGCGGTAGGAGCCATCCTCGAAGGAATTTCTGACGGACTCATACTCGTAGACCCACAGGCTTTCGCACAGGTTCGGTCGTGGATGGTCGGATCAGTGGATGTAGCTGGATTTACGCCGGTGGCTATCTCGGCTCTCGGACTCTTGATTGGTCTCGTGTGTGTTCTTCCTCATGTGGGAAGTATCAACATGTTGAGCATGGGAGATGAATCCGCAGCGGCGCTCGGGGTAAACGTTCGGCGTACACGTGTCATGATTGTGATAGCTGTGACCATCATGGCGGCTACCGCGACAGCCACGGTTGGAGTGTTTACGTTCGTAGGGCTAGTCACGCCCCATATAATCCGCAAACTTGATTTTCATAGCGATCGGCTAGTTGTCCTACTTTCCGCAGTAGTCGGACCAACTCTCATTCTAGCGGCAGATATAGCGGGGCGGTTTCTGCTTGACAGCGAGCTGCCTGCCAGCGTTGTCGTTGCATTTATTTCCGGACCAATTCTGATTGGGCTCGCGCAAAGGGGGGTTCACCAGTGAAGACCTCAGATACTTCTGGGACGACATCAGCATACGCGGTCGTCACTACTTCATCACGAGGATTTCGATGTGGTCCACTGACAAGGCAGGTGGAGCCGCGCACAATTGCCGTGTTAGTAATATTATTTTTGCTCATTCTAGCCTTTGTCTTGGCGACATTTGTCTTGGCGACATTGATGGTTTCTGGTGCTGGGCTAAATACAGTCGAAGCATTACATGTACTCACTTTGCAAGCAGACGATTCGCCTGAATCCCGTTTTGCCACCACAGTCATTACCCAAT
>NZ_QFRA01000070.1 GCF_003243515.1 Corynebacterium kroppenstedtii | reverse complement strand
TGGCGCGGGCAGCGAGTACCATTATTTGATGATTACTTTTGAGACACCACACTAGCAGGCCGTTGAAAAAGTGCTTTTCGAACGCATCAGGGACGCTGAGTGCGAAGACACGAGCTGCCCAGACGCGTCTGCGCAGCGATTGCAACGGCCCATCTGGCCGGTTTGCAGGCCCTCCCGCCCATTTCGGGCGCACGTATCCCTGGGCTCACGCATGATGCGCGTCCCACCAGCCGCCGATGCTGCCCATTCGCACAAGGTTGTAGGTGGCAAAGCACAGCAGCGCCTGGCCCGTGAGCTTGGCCTGACCGATCAGCTTGGTCTTTGCCAGACCACCGACGGTCTTGATCCAGCCAAAGGCCTCTTCGATGCGCTTGCGCACCTTCAGGCTGGTCTTGTAGCCCTCGTGCCGTGTCACTCGCGCATCCACCGCCGAGTGTTTGTCCTTGGCCGCCACGTGGGGCGTGACTTTGAGCTTTCTGCAGCCTTTGATGAAGGCCTTGCTGTCGTAGCCCTTGTCGGCACCGACCGTGGCCCGTTTGTTCCTGTTGCCCCGACGCTCCAACATGGCCAGCGCCGCCTCGCGCTCGGCCGTGCCGCTGGCGTGGGTGATCTCGACATCCACGATCAGCCCGTTGCGGTTCTCCATGAGGATGTGCCCCATGTGGCACAGGCGGGATTTGTCGCCCTGGCTCTTCTTGAACAGCCGGGCATCGGCGTCCGTGGTGCTCTCGTGGGTGTCGTTGCAGCGCTCCTGCCCCTTGAAGTCCACCTCGGGGTTGCGCCCAGGCGGCGTGCCGCTGTCGTCGTCTTTGCGCTTGAAGCTCTTGTGCGAGGCCCAGGCGTCAATGAGCGTGCCGTCCACGCTGAAGTGCTCGTCGCTGGCGAGCTTGCCCCACTGGGCACTGAGCTTGACGCGCTCGAAGAAGGCGCGGGCGAGGTCTTCGTTGAACAGACGTTCGCGGTTGGCGCTGAAAGTGGAGTGGTCCCAGACCTTGTCTTCGATGTTCAGGCCCACGAACCAGCGGTACAGCAGGTTGTAGTTGATCGCTTCGACCAACTGGCGCTCGCTGCGGATGGAGAACAGGATCTGCAGCAGCAAGGCCTTGAGCAGCATCTCCGGTGGCACCGATGGGCGGCCACGGCGGGCGTACACCGCTTCGAACTCGCGGTTCATGGTTGCCAGCAGCGCATCAACCACCGCGCGCAACTTGCGCAGCGGGTGTGCCTGCGGCACGCGCTCTTCAAGGCTGATGTAGCTGAACATCGCCCCCTGGAAATCTTGACTGCCTCTCATCGTCCTCGTCTGGGTCGTTCACCGATGGCTTCAGATCGTAGCGGCCAACGCGGGCGTCGGCGGGGGATTTTTCAACGGCCTGCTAGTGTGGTGTCTCAAAAGTAATCATCAAATAATGGTACTCGCTGCCCGCGCCACAGATGCCAAGATGGTGTCCGCACTTTTATGCCACACGAACGGCTTGGGATCCTCGTTGTGACGATCAATGTATTCCCGTATGGAT
>NZ_QFRA01000010.1 GCF_003243515.1 Corynebacterium kroppenstedtii | reverse complement strand
GCCGTCGGCGTTATCTCGTTGATGTTGATCGAAAACAAGTTCACTGGTTCCCAAATTCTGTTTGAAGTCACTTCAGCATTCGGCACCGTCGGTTTGACCACGGGTATCACGCCGTCATTGCAGGGCTCGTCGCAAATTATTTTGTGCTTCATTATGTATCTGGGCCGCATTGGTCCGATCACCTTGGTCACCGCGTTGGCTGGTCAGGATAAAGCGCGACGTTTCTCGTATCCAGAAGAACGACCGTTCATTGGTTAAACGTCATTGGCTAGACGCTGGAACGAGAGTATTTTTTAAAGACCTGACGCGGTGGAAGAGCGTCGTCCGTCCACGTCAGGATTAGTAAAATCGCAACTAGGGGAGGACAATCCCGATGGTGCATTTCTTTTCATCAACAACCCGTCCGAAGATGAATCTTGCGCCGGTCGTTATTGTCGGTTTAGGCCGCTTCGGCTCTGCAATGGCTAGGGAACTGACGGACCACGGCGTCGAAGTGATGGGAATAGACAGCAGGCAGCGGATGGTTCAGAATGCGGCCGATATCGTCACGAATACTGCCGTTGCTGACTCTACTGATATTGAGGCCCTTCGCCAGTTGGGTGTTGACCAGGTTGGCCGCGCTGTTGTTGCAATTGGGTCGAACCTTGAGGCCTCCATCTTGACCGCGTCAAACCTCATGGAGCTCGGGGTTAAGGATGTGTGGGCCAAAGCGGACTCTAAGGCACATGGACGGATTTTGACTCAGCTGGGAGTTCATCATGTGGTCCGCCCAGAGGCCGATACTGGTCGTCGGGTCGCGCACATGCTGGGAGGCCACATTCAGGAATTCGTGCAGTTCGACAAGGGCTACAGCATGATCATGACCAAGCCGAACAAAGTGCTTCTTCGCGATCCACTCGATAACCGACGCTTGTGGGAGGACTACAAAGTGCACGTTGTCTCAGTACGGAGCGACGGTGGCCAGTGGGTTCCGGCGACCGATGGCCGTGATTTTGAATCTACGGATGCGCTGATCCTGGCAGGAAGTCCAGAGCGGATTGAAACATTTGCCCGGAAATAGTGTGAAGGATGCCGTTACCGACCATCCAGCGACGGTCGGTTCTTTTCGGTCGGCCTTCTCCTCGTGGGGTCGGTTCCGTACGGAGATCTTCGGCGGGGTGGTAACCTCGCTCGCCCTCATCCCCGAAGTGATTTCTTTCTCGATCGTTGAGGGCGTCGATCCGCGAGTTGGCTTATTCACATCGTTCGTCATGTGCGTGGCGATCGCTTTTACCGGTGGCAGGCCTGCGATGGTCACGGCGGCGGCAGGATCGGTGGCATTAGTCATGGCCCCGCTGGTGAAAAACCACGGAGTGGAGTATCTGGTTTCCGCGGTGTTGTTGGCGGGGATGATCCAGATTGCTTTGGGGCTCGGCGGCGTCGCCAATTTAATGCGCTTTATTCCGCGAAGCGTGATGAACGGGTTCGTGAATGCCCTGGCTATCCTCATTTTTCTCGCTCAACTCCAGCACGTCATTCATGTGCCATGGATGGTTTACGTGCTGGTTGCCATAAGCCTTGCCATTATGGTTATTTGGCCGCGCGTGAACAGAGTCATTCCAGGTCCCTTGGTGGCCATTGTGGTGGTGACAGCGTTGGCCATTCTGGGGCATATCGACGTTCCCACCGTCCGTGATCAGGGAGAACTGCCCCATGGGGTGCCGTCCCTGATCATTCCGGATGTGGTGTTCGGGTTCCGCCATTTCGGGGTTATCGCGCCGTATGCGCTGGGGGCTGCCATCGTCGCTCTCATCGAGTCGTTGTTGACCGCGAAACTTGTTGATGACATCACGGACCAGCACTCTGATAAAACGAGGGAGTCATGGGGTTTGGGGATTGCGAATGTCGCTAGTGCCTTCGTCGGCGGTCAGGGCGGGTGCGCGATGATCGGGCAAACCATGATCAATGTGCGCCATGCTCAGGCCCGTACACGCCTCTCGACGCTTCTCGCTGGTGTTTTTCTCTTTGTGCTGGTGGTTTCCCTGGGGGAGATCGTTGGACAGATTCCGATGGCCGCGCTGGTCGCCGTGATGTTCGTCGTCGCTTTTTCGACGATGGATTGGCACTCGGTCGACCCGAGAACGCTCCGGAGAATGCCGCTGAGCGAGACAGCGGTCATGGGTGCGACAATTATCGCTACAGTCGTGACCAATAACCTCGCGGTCGGCGTCGTGTGTGGGGTAGTGGGGGCCAGCGTGATGTTTGTTCGTCGCGTGGCCCACATGGTGACGGTGGAACAGGTGGATCATTCCGCCGACACCAGTCGATACCGGGTTCGGGGACAGTTGTTTTTTGCGTCGAGTAATGACGTGGTGTTCAGCTTTAATTACACTGATCCGGCGAAAACTATCGAAATCGATGTCTCCGAGGCCGAAGTGTGGGATTCTTCCGCTGCATCAGCTTTGGAATCTATTGCTTACAAGTATCGCCAGCGCGGTAAACATGTTCAGGTTGTGGGCGCGACGGGCGCTAGCTTAGAGCGTCTACGTCGGTTGTCCTCACTGACGATCGTGGACGAGTAGTTCTCGGATAGGCAGGCGGGGGTGCGAATGTGTCGTTCTCTGCCTTGGAGAGCACAATAAAGCTGTGAATGAAATAGGTAGTTCCCATCGTGTTCACCAGTTACAACGGCGTATTCGTTTCATTGTCGCGTTTACGATTGCATACAACGTGGTTGAAGCTGTGGTAACAGTGAGTGCGGGGCGGCTTGCTTCCTCTGGCGCCTTGGTAAGTTTCGGCCTTGATTCGACGATTGAGGTTGCTTCTGCAGTAGCAATCGCGTGGCAATATAGCCGACGAGACCCTGAGCGTTGGGAGAAGCCCACGCTGCGGTTGATCGCATGGTTGTTCTTCTTGCTTGCCGCGTATGTCGCCGTGGAGTCAATCATCGCTTTGGTGAATCATCGGGAACCTGATCACAGTGCTGTCGGCTGGGGCATGGTGATAGCAAGTGTCATCATCATGCCTCTCGTGTCCTTTCTTGAAAGAGACGCAGGTCGAGCCTTGGGTTCGTCGAGTGCAGTGGCTGACTCTAGACAAACTTTGGTGTGCGCGTACTTGTCAGTGGCGGTGTTGGTCGGCTTGGCTGTGGATTGGCTCTTCGGATGGTGGTGGGCCGACCCTGTAGCTGCCCTGGTCGTGGCTGCTCTTGCTGTTCATGAGGGCAAGGAAGCGTGGGAAGGGGAGTCGTGTGCTGCCTCGTCTCACGAGGCTCTTGCCGCCACTGAAGGATAGCTGCTTAGGAGTGCGTCATTTTTTACTCATTCCGTGCACGCAAGGCCTGGGACCACTTAATGGCCTGCCCTGTACGAAGGATCGAGCGCTCATAGATAGCCGACGCGAACCAGATCGCCAGTGCGGTCGCCACGAGCAGGATGCCGAGGGAGAGCAGATGATCCCAGATCGCGCCCTGGCCCAAGAACACGCGTAGTGGCGTTGCCACGGGGGCAGAGAAGGGGATAAGGGACATGATCCGCAGGGCCTCGGGGTTGTCATTGAAGAAGATCACCGCGAAATACGGGATCATAATCAGCATCATGACGGGCATCGACGTCGAACCGATGTCCTCCTGACGAGAAACGAGAGAGGCGGCCGCGGCGTACAGGGAAGCGATCATTACGAACCCGATCGCGAATAGCAACACGAACCATAGGATCGGTGCTCTGAGACCATCGAGTGGCAGAACGGAGTCGTTGAACCGCATGCCCAGCAGGAGAACACCGGCGATTAGCACTACTTGCAAGAAAGCCATCACGGAGTTACCGATGACTTTGCCGGTCATCAGGGCCTTCGCCGGGATTGCCGCGAGAAGAATTTCCACGATGCGAGACTGTTTTTCCTCGATCACTGAGACTGCGATCTGTTGGCCGTAGATGATAGCGATCATAAAGAACGCGATTCCGAACCCGAAGGCGATGAGATATCGTACGCCCGGGTTAGGGGCGTCCGGATCTAGTAACTCCACGCTCGGAGACACCGACAGAGCCTGGACCATATTCTCTGGCGTGGAGTCCAGCCCGACGACGGTGATGCCGGCAGGGGATGACTTGTCCGTGATCACCGCGGCGTCCGCGTCGCCGTTACGTACGGCGTCCTTTGCAGCTTCCGCGGAGTCCACGACCTGAGGCTTGTAGGAGTCGCCGAGACTTTGTACCACCTGGGATGTTTCGGCGGTCACGGCCACTTTCTTCCCGTCGCCACCGAAGAGATCTCCGAGGCGCGGGGCCAAGAGCACGGCCAGCATGAGCAGCCCGAGCACGATCACCGTGGTCACCACGAACGCTTTGGACATCATCTTGACCTTCATTTCACGGCCGGCCACGAGGCCGACGGCGGTCCAGAAGGATGTATGTTCGGTGCTACTGGAGGTGAGATGACTGTTTCCATGAGCTGGGGACGAGTGAGTCTGGGGCGAGGCGTTCATCGCGTGACCTCCGTGAAAATCTCATGCAGGGAATGGTGTACAGGGCCGAAGCTGTGGATGGGGCCGCGGGAGGTGGCCTCGCGGAGAACCTCGTTGGCGACATCCACCGAGTCGGCGTGGAACCGGACCTGTCCCTCGTCGGCACTCGTGATTGTTACGCCGGTTATTGAGTGAACCCAGTCGGTGCCCGCGGTGGTGACGAGTTCCCACTCGGCGTCGGTGTGCTGCTCGATGAGCTCATCGCGGGTGCCGCTGGCCACCACGTGGCCGTCGGCGAGAATGACAAGCACATCGCAGAGACGTTCCACGACGTCCAGCTGGTGAGAGGAGAAGAGGACGGGAATACCGGTGTCTGCAGTTTCCTGCAATACCTGCAGGGTGATGTCCACTGCGTGCGGGTCCAGGCCGGAAAATGGTTCGTCCAGTACGAGAGCGCTGGGCTTGTGTACTAATGCGGCAGCCACCTGGGCTCGCTGTTGATTGCCAAGAGACAGCTCTTCGAGCTTGTCTTTCGCACGGTGGCCGAGGTCCAAACGCTCCAGCAGGTTCATTGCGCGGGTCTTTGCTGCCTTCGCAGAGGATCCATGCAGGCGGGCAAGATAGACAAGCTGGTCAATCACCGGCATTTTTGGGTAGAGACCGCGTTCCTCAGGCATGTAACCAATGCCCGCGCGGTAATCGCTGGTGATGGGATCTCCATCGACGAGAATCTCACCTGAGTCGTGGGAGAGTACGCCGAGCAGGATGCGCATCGTTGTGGTCTTGCCGGCGCCGTTGCCACCCACAAACCCGGTCATTAGCCCAGGCTTAATATCGAACGATAAGTCGTGGAGGGCGCGCTTGCTGCCGAAGGTCTTGTTGAGATCTCGGACGCTGATCATGTCGCCAGGGTACATGACGGGTCGCGGCTGGGCCACCGGAGGATCATGAACTGGGGAGTACCTGGCTAAAGGTGAAAATACGTTGTTCCTGCTCAGTTAGATATCTTTAACCTTCTCCCACGATTCGATGGGACCCTCAATAACGTCGAATAGTGGATGAGCTGGAAGAATGACTTGACTCTCATCACTGTCAGTGGGCTGGAGATAACTGTTGAGAGTGGACGACAGCCACTCGGGATCTCGGCTGGCCACCTTTGTACCGAGGAACCGGAGTTCGTAGCGGAGCTGGCCTGTCGTCACAGAGATTGCGTTCGGGGCTTGTGCAGCCTGGGCCAGATCGTCCGAGCTATAGGCGATGCGGTCGCGGTTAAAGTTATATCCACGAGAGTCAGCTTCATCAGCGAGCGCGTGTAAATATGTCGCAACCGATAACACGGGATCGTCGATGGCTTTAAACCTTTCCAGTTGCGGATGGTTCGTGTAGCCCTTCGTGAGTCCGCGGAGAACTTTTTGCGCGAGTAAAGTTTCCCGCCAACATGCGACGAGTCCGCGACGGTCGAGCAGGCAGGGGTGGAGTGACCAGATACGCATAGTTTCAGTATTCCTTGTAATCACAATGTGGAGTACCGGACTTCAGTAACGAGGTATCCGTAAAGTGTAATAACGTTAATTATTGGTTTTCCTGTTGCTTTATCTAGTGTCCCCTCGTCCGTTTTGATGGACATTGTGAATCGCGGTGAAGGTGGCGGAGACTATATCAAGAATGCCATCTACGGCTGTGCAAGTGGCACTGTCGGTAAGTTTGCTTGGAAGTTAATCCCGAATAACGTGAAGCAGAAGATTTACACCGCTGTGTTTAAGTTATACTGGGATCACATTCGTAAGAAGTAAGGGAGCGCTATAAATGCATAGCTGGGGAGTTTTTGCACTGTTCGCCCTGGGTTTTTGGCCTGCGCTGGTTTGGCGGGCATCCGCACTCCTGAAGAGCCGGGTCGATCGCGCATCGGGGCTTTTGTAGCCGTACTTCTGGCAATTCCTGCCGTTATTGTTCTGGTGTTGATCGCTAAAGACGGCTCAAAACCCGCTTCAATAGGTGAGTTGTTTGGTGTTGCAGGTTATGCGTTCATCGTGTCTGTTTCGGGAGGTTATCTTCTGGAGAAGCGTAAACGCACGTGATTAGCTTTTTTTTGGGGGGGGGCATTCTCGGCGTCAGTTGGTAAAAACGGGCTGGTGTTTTCTCTTCCGGGGTGTATTTACGGTTAGCCACGGGACAAATCCTCCAGGATTCCGTCTGTACCGCCTTTTGTGACAAAGGTATTGAGTTAGAGACTCTCTTAGGTTGCATCGTGATCGTTTGGCTCAGGTGCAGCCGGCTCTTCGCTCAAAATTGGACGAGTACTATCGGTTGGCGCCGATAATTGTTTCCCGCATTGACTCAACCGATAATTCGGATGCGGTCTACAGCGAAGTCTTTGACCAAATGGTGGAGCCGACGAATGCGGCTCTTCGAATTGGGGATGACGAAGAGGCTGTCCGTATCTATTCGGAAGGCTTCGATAGATTGAAATCGGTCTACTTGAAATAGTTTTTGCTCAATCGGTGCGGTTCACCCCGAGTTAATCGGTTAATGATTGGACGGGGTGGGCCCGGGGGCGGGGGCAGAACGATTAATGGGATGCATTGCTGTGTTGAAGAAGCGGCAGAGATACATGTAGCCAAAGTGACATAATGTAGATTATCGGCTAAATATATAGAGGTGTTTTACCGCAGGGCGCGGATGATATGCGCCCAACCGACCTCAACCGCAGATCTCTGAAAGTACACTCCCTAACACTCTTTCTGTCACAGTGACTTAATAATCGTGTGTGGAGATGTCGTACTCGCACGGCCACGCATCACCAAGACACACAACGTCAAGACGTTGGAGATCGTCATTGAGTGGGCCGCTGCTTATTCTTCGAGCGATACACCTGGCACAGCTGGACGATGGTGAGTACGAACAACACCGCGAAGACAACCAATATGATCCACAACTTCTGAATAATCGCGATCACGATGAGAACGGCCAAGACTGCTAATCGCAGCCACCGTGTCCAAATTAGTGTTTCGTCACTCATTACTGCTTCTCCATAGTTAGCAGCAGATTGATCTCGCCTGTTTCGTCAATCTTGGCGGCGACGAATTGTGGCGATTCAATGTCGTAGTCGCGCCTATTGATCGGAATAGTACTCGAAACAATCAGTTTTTTACCCGTACGCAGTGCTTTTAGCTTGACGTCGATATCCTTTTTCACACCGTGAATTTCCATGGTCCCCGGCACAGTAATTTCATCAGCGTGCCCGTCGCCTGGCAACGATGAGACGTCGACTGGGCCTCTGATTGTGAACACTGCCTTCGGGAACTCGTCGGTGTTTAGGATGGTTCGTCGGACATTGATATCGCGTTTCTCAACATCACTGGAAATCGACGTTAGATCAGTAGTTGCCGATCCTTCTGTTAACTTTTGATCCGACACAGTGAATGATCCGTCAACTTTATTCGTTGACCCGCTTGTTTCCTTGGATTTACCAGGAAGAATCTCGTGGAACGTATATCCGGCAGACGTTGCGTTCTTACCTGAGCCCCGCACAATCTTCCAACTGCCGTTGATATCGGTGCTTGCTGCCTTGGCATCACCGTCTGTGAGCGATTCAGTTTTTGTCCCCCGGTCGGTAGCCGCTTTATAAACGACCGGCCCAACAGATGCTAAGACAATGGTGACAATTGCTATGACAACCAATGTGATCCAAGGCTTCTTCATAAGCGCCATGGTACTAGCCGCAGGTATTTATGTATTAGCTTGCTCAACACCCAGGCGGATGGACTCGATATCGCGCGCTAAGGACACAAGATCGCCTGTCATAGCGGCAAGCTCACTTGACGTTGCACCTTCTTGCGCAGCCGTGTTGATATCCTCTGCAGCACAACGTAACTCAAAGAGTGAATCGAATAGGTATTGTGCTTTCTTGCCCCGCAAGACGATGTCTGAGTCCGATATTCCGACGCCACGGCCCTCATGGCGCTGCTCGTAGGCTCGTTGTCGGCAGGATCGTGAGCAATATTTGGGTTTGCGTCCACGCCCCGAGTATTCGACTGGATTCCCGCACCACTGACAACGGACTTTCTGTGTTGAACGTTCTTTTTCCATCATTATCTTCCATCATTATCCGTGGTCTATGACGCTTAATGATCGACGTTATGTACCAATCATGGAACAGATCTGCCGCTAACATCGTTATATCTAACGATGGTTATAATGAGTAACTGGTTTCTTTAGACCTTAGCGCGAAATTACGCTCAAGTTGTAAAGCTTTACCAGTACGTACCCCAATGACGTAAGGACTGATTCCCCGCATGGCAGATCGTGTTCTCCGTGGCAGTCGAATGGGCGCCGTTTCCTACGAAACGGATCGCGACCATGATCTAGCCCCTCGGCAGCTTGTCAAGTACCGCACTGAGGACGGAAAGATATGGGAAGTTCCTTTTGCCGACGACGCTGAAATCCCAGGTGAATGGCCGTGCCAGAACGGCAAAATCGGTGAGCTCGTGGAAGGCGAAGGCACAGAGGCTAAGCCCGTCAAACCACCCCGTACACACTGGGACATGCTTCGCGAACGTCGCAGCATCGATGAGCTTGAAAAGCTTCTCAACGAGCGTCTCGACATGCTCAAGCAGCGCCGCCGTATCGCTGCCAAGATGATGAAGGAACAAAAAGAAGCCGAAGAGAAAGCCAAGTCGAAGTAACTTCGCTCCCCCTCGCCTTTCACAAACGGAGGGTTAATAGACAAAATGTGTGTCTGGTCGGCGTGTCGCCGACCGGGCACCTTTGTTATCTCATGGGTCCTTTTTCTGATTCCTATCGAGTGGTTGTACTCGGTTGGGATAGCGTTGTCGTAGAAGGCTGGTCGGCCCGTTTCCTGGTCGGCTTTGTTGTGGTCTTCTGTGACAAGATGTGTGACTTTGGCGAGTTGGTCTTGTCCGAAATTGCACTGCCTGGCGATCGTTAGTGGGTCGTCAGGCAGATGCGTTGTCGAGTGCAGATACCACTCGAGCATTGTGCGTTGCCGCTGTCTGCTTCTGCCTCGATGAGCATCCGCGAGGCGTTTGATCTGGGCGTTGACACCGCCTTCTAAGCTGTTGGTTGTTGATTGTCACCGATGTGGTTCCAGCGCACCCGATGGCGGTTGCAGGTAGGTAAATAACCAATTGTTGCGTGACAGATGCAGCAGCCAGTGATAGGCCTTGCGTACCTGCAGGTGAGTCCATTCCCACTGTTTACCCAGCGTGTGATGCTGTTTCGGCACGGGTGTTTTCTCGTTGAGAAACTGGTCGTAGACCTGCCCGAAGTCATGCAAACGCAGTGTCCATTCGCGTGCTTGGTCGAGGGTTGTGATGTTGGTGAGTTTTTAACGCCAGTGCATAGATGGCTTTACCGGCGTCGGTTCGTGGCCGGCTGGTGGTATAGCGGCGGATGACGCGTTGGGCGTGAACTAAGCAGCGCTGGATCAGTGTGTGTGGCCAGCAGGTTTTGATAGCTGTGTAGGCGCCTTGTCCACCGTCGAGGACAACGCATAAAGGTTCAGCGATCATGCTGAGCAGTTGTGTGTAAGCGTGGGTGGTTTCGCGGTGTGTCCAGTGCCAGGCGATGACGTGATTATAGCTGGCTGCGACGAGGAGGTATCCGGCTGCGGTGTAGGTGCCGTCGATGAAGATGTGGTCGTAGATGCGGTGTGGGTCCGGGGTGTTAGGGATGTCGATGAGCCAGAATGGTTGGAACCTGCGGTCGAGTGTTCGACGTGACATGTTCATGGCACCAGCGATGTCAGTGAGGTTGGCGGTGCCCGTGACGTAGGAATGGAAGGCGTGAAAGTCGCGGGTGTGGGCCTGGTCGCTTCGGTGTCGGGTTGTGGTGCTGCCACAGTTGGGGTCTTTGCACCGCCATCGGGTTGCGTCTTTGGATGTCGTGCCGTTTTTCTTCATCTGCCCTGCACATACGGGGCATCGTGGTCTGTTTGAAGCCATCGGAAAGCACACCAGCAGTCGTCTAGTACATGCTAGTACATGTGGGTGCCATTCCGGTGGATTGAACAGAAAACGGGTCTGAATAAGGTTCGGAACCCTATTCAAGCCCGATTTATTGGGTTTGAGCAGCAGGTACCCGGAAAAACAGACACACTTTCTGTCTGTTAACCCCAAACGGATCCGGTCTCCCCCGCGATTGTTCGCAGTCAGAGGCCGGATCCGTTTTTCGTCGCAACTATTACGAGTTGAAACGTTGCTTTTGTTTCTCGATTAGCTCATGCACTTCGTGCTTGATCAACCGCTTCGACGACGTGAACAGCTCTTTCGCCTGCTTGCTTCGATACGCCACTCCCCACTTGGTTACCTCAAGGAGGGAATCTTTCACGAAGTTCCCCGAGAGCTTCGACTCCCCCAGCTCGCGCTCCGTGAAGGTAATCGGCACCTCCCGAACATCAAAGCCCTGCTGGAGAATCCGCCAGGCAAGGTCCGTTTGGAAGATATAGCCCGCGTTACTCAGCTCGTCGAGATCCACGGCCTCGAGCACAGACCGTCGATAAGCCCTGTAACCAGCGGTAATATCGCGAATCCCCGCGCCCAAGACGACATTGATGTACGTGTTTCCACCCCGGGAAAGGAATTGGCGATACGCGGGCCAATTCACGGTTTCCCCGCCCGGCACATACCGCGAACCAATCGTCAGGTCCGCACCATCATTGACCGAGTCGAGCAAAAGGTGGAGTTGCTCAGGAGCGTGGGAGCCGTCGGCATCCATCTCACAGATCACGTCGTAATTCTGATCAAGCCCCCACCGGAAACCAGCGACATACGCTGCACAGAGGCCTTCTTTACCCTTGCGGTGCAAGACATGGATATGGGAATCATCGAATGCCATCTGGTCGGCAAGATCACCAGTGCCATCGGGGCTATTGTCATCGACGACTAAGACGTCTACGCGGTCAGGCTCTGCCTTGCGCAAACGGCCCACGATGAGGGGCAAATTATCCTTTTCGTTGTACGTCGGGATGATGACCAATGTGTTGTCGCTCGGTTGAGTCAACGGTGATCCTCTCTCTTGATAACTACTTTGACTTTACCCGTTGTAGCTTCCGCTGTGAGATAGCGGCACCCAGAGCCACGATGGCTCCAAGCCCGCAGAGTGTCCACTCGATGATCGTCGCCGAGTATGAGGCGATGGTTCGCGTCGAACGAAGAGGCAGCTGGGCATGCAGAATCCCCTCCGTGAAAATCTGCGTGCGCTCAGACACTCGACCGTCTGGCCGAATGATAGCGGACACACCCGATGTCGCGCCGACGACTGTGGCGCGGTCATATTCCACAGAACGCAATCTGCTCATCGCCAACTGCTGGTAGGACATGTCCGTAAAACCAAAGGTCGCGTTATTCGTCGGGACCGTGAAGATTTGCGCACCACCTTCCACAGCATGTTGGAAGGCGCCATCGAACGCGACTTCATAACAGGTGCCGACGCCGACCGGGATGAGAGCATTCGTTTTGCCCGACCGAACATGGACGACGCCGTTATCGTCGCCAGGGCTGAAATTCCCCGCCCTATCCACGTATGACGAGAAGTGCCGGAAAAAACCTCTCCATGGCATGTACTCCCCGAATGGTTGGAGATAGACCTTATCGTGCCTCTCCCCTGGCCCGTTTTCTGGATCCCAGACGACGACAGTGTTGCGCTCCTGATCACCCGGGTGCGTGAGTGTCCCGACGAGAATCGGGACCCCAACAGCTTCCGCTGCTTGTTGAATTTCATCCCGGGCAAGAGGGTCGAGAAAAGGATCGACGTCCGACGAATTCTCCGGCCACACAACAAAATCTGGCTTGGGCGATTTATGGTCCTCAATGCGACGAGCCAAAGCCAGCGTGGCGTCACGGTGATTGGCTAAGACCGCACGCTGCTGGTCATTGAAATCGAGCCCCAACCGCGGGACATTGCCTTGGACGATCGCAACCGTCACGAGATTCTCGGGTGACGACGAATCGCTGGCGCGGTAATACCTGATACCTGATTCCTTGGACACCATCTGTATCGATTGTGACTGGGGGCCTGACTCGTGGGATTTTGCTCCGTTGTCTGCCCCGTTGTCCGACCCCGCGACATCGTTCGACTTCGCGAAGGAATCAATGCGCTCGGTCGACGGATTCGGCCCCGCATCCACTTGTGACCAGGCCAATCCCGCAATGATAGGGATAACAAGAGTAATGACCAAGCCCGGGATCCATATCCGACGGAAAATGATGGCTATTCCGACACCCATCGTCACGGTTGCCACAGTGATTAGTGCGGGTCCACCAATTCGGGCAAGAGAAAGCAAGGGGCCAGAAACTTGTCCCCACGCAAGTCGGGTCCATGCGAAGCCACCGAAAGGCCAATGCGAGCGTGCATACTCGACGGCGAGGTACCACGTGGGAATCCCGATGACAGTAAAGAGGAACTCGTTGGCGGTAATCGTACGATGCACGCGAACACGGCCACGACCATTTAAACGATCCTCCGACGAGGAACGCTTCTTCGACGTCGAGCCCTCTCGGGCAGCTTTCGAGCTCCCCTTCTGAGAGCGAGCAAGTGACACATGCGGCTCCCGCTTCCGGGCAGCTCGCCCGGCGCGGAGGAGAAAGACAGTTCCCGCGCCGAAGAGCAGCGAATATAGGGCTTCGACGATGGATAAGGCGATCCACGGTAGCGAGCCGACGTATTCCCCGATCCAGGGCAGGTAGAAGAGGTAGGTGATGAGCCCTTGGGTGAAGGCTATGAGGGCGCCGAGCCATGGGCCGGGCGCGGGTGATTTATCGCCCCATGGTTGGAGGGCGATGATCAGCAAGGCAATGCCGAGTGGGGCTGCGAGCCATAGGCCGTTTGGTTCGTATGACGCGTAGACGCACAGTCCTGCGAATGCGGCGAGCGAGATTCGTATGACTGTGTAGAGGAACCGCTTGCCGTATTCGGCTCTGTGTGTGGTCTCGTACAGGCCGGGTGTGTGCGCTGCCTCGTCCCATCGGGGTGTTGATCGTGGGCGCGGTGTAGGCATGGCGTCAAGATTACTACTTGGTGGGTCTGTACTTGGTTATCTCGGTGGCGGTATTTTTAGCGGTCTTCCATTTCTCCTTCGGTTTCTAGTAGGGCTTCGGTGAGTGCGTCGAGGCGGTCTTGGTCGGGGTTTTTCCATAGTCCGCGTTGGGCGGCTTCGAAGAGTCGTTCGGAGATGTCGTGGAGTGCCCACGGGTTGGATTGGCGGAAGAATTCCCGGTTTTCTTCATTTTCGACATATTCCTGGGTGAGTTGTTCGTACATCCAGTCGTCCATCATTCCGGCGGTGGCGTCGTATCCGAAGAGATAGTCGACGGTGGCTGCCATTTCGAATGCGCCTTTGTATCCGTGGTTGCGCATTGCTTCGACCCAGCGGGGGTTGACGACGCGGGATCGGAAGACGCGCCGGGATTCTTCGTGGAGTGTCCGGGTGCGGATGGTGTCGGGGCGTGTGGAGTCGCCGATGTAGGCTTCGGGTGATTGGCCTGAGAGTGCTCGGACTGTGGCGACCATGCCGCCGTGGAATTGGAAGTAGTCGTCGGAGTCGGCGATGTCGTGTTCGCGGGTGTCCGTGTTTTTTGCGGCGACTTGGATGCGTGTGTAGGCCTGTTTCATGTCGTCGGCGGCGGGTGCGCCGTCGACTCCGCGTCCGTAGGCGTAGCCTCCCCAGGTGCTGTATACCTCGGCGAGGTCGTCGTCGCTGCGCCAGTTTCCTGCGTCCATGAGTTCGAGGAGGCCTGCGCCGTAGGTGCCGGGTTTTGATCCGAAGATGCGGCGGTGTGCTCGCTCGGCCGGGGTTCCGTTGGCTGTGTCTTCGTTGACGTGGGTGGCGACGAAGTTCATGTCGGCGGGTTCGTCGAGGGCGGCGACCATTTGGACGGCGTCGTCGAGAAGGGCGACGACGTGGGGGAAGGCGTCTCGGAAGAAGCCGGAGATGCGGACGGTGGTGTCGATCCGGGGGCGTCCGAGTTCCTCGAGCGGGATGACTTCTAGTCGTGTGACGCGTCGGGATACTTCGTCCCATATCGGTCGGACGCCGAGGAGTGCGAAGACCTCG
Organism: Corynebacterium kroppenstedtii; assembly: GCF_003243515.1. Lineage (GTDB taxonomy): Bacteria > Actinomycetota > Actinomycetes > Mycobacteriales > Mycobacteriaceae > Corynebacterium > Corynebacterium kroppenstedtii_B. The sequence continues at coordinate 37,212 of NZ_QFRA01000010.1, read as the reverse complement.
GCGATGTCGTCGCCGGAGGTACGCATGGCGGAGGTGCCCCAGGCGCTGATGCCAACGGATACGGGGTATTTTCCGCCGTTGTCCTGTTTGTAGCGTTCGATGAGGCTGTCGGCGAGGAGTTGTCCGGTGTCCCAGGCTAAGCGTGAGGGAATCGCTTTGGGGTCGACGGAGTAGAAGTTTCGGCCGGTGGGCAGGGTGTTGATGAGCCCGCGGAGAGGTGATCCTGATGGGCTGGATTCGATAAATTTCCCGTCGAGTGCTCGGAGGACTTGGTCTAGTTCTCGGCTTGTTTGGCGCAGCCGGGGGACGATGTGCGTGGTGGTGAAGTGCAGGATGTCCCGGACGACGGAAACATCTGCGCTGTCTGGGAGCCCGGGATCGCGGCGAATGCCGTCCAGGACCGTGTCGACGGCGTTATCGTCCCAGTTGTGGTCTGCCAGGGAGGTCACGAGTGCCGACGCGATGTTCTCGATGTCATCGGTGCGGTGCCGTGTTTCCGAACCGTCCTCGTTGAGGCCGAGGGCCTCGCGAAGTCCGGGAAGAGTGTTGATTCCGCCGAAGATTTGTCGAGCGCGCAGCATGGCCAGCACTGTTTCGACGAGCTGTTTGCCTTCGGGCGCATGCGAAAGAATGTGGAGTCCGCCTCGGATCTGGGCGTCCTTGATTTCGCATAGCCACCCATCGACGTGCATGAGCATGTCGTCGAAGACGTCTTCGTCGGGGCGTTTCTCCCACCCGAGGTCCTGGTCCATTTTTGCCGCGGTCAGCAGTGTCCAGATTTCTTGTCGAATAGCTGGTAGCTTCGCGGGGTCCATGGCTGCGATGTTGGCGTGCTCATCGAGGAGCTGCTCGAGCCGGGTGATGTCCCCGTAGCTTTCGGCACGGGCCATGGGTGGGATGAGGTGGTCGACGAGAGTGGCGTGGGCGCGGCGTTTCGCCTGGGTGCCCTCTCCCGGGTCATTGACGAGGAAGGGATAGATCAGGGGAAGGTCGCCGATGGACTGGTCGGTGCCGGAGTCTGGTCCGAGAGCGACGGTCTTACCGGGCAGCCACTCCATGTTGCCGTGTTTACCGACGTGGACGATCGCGTCGGCCCCGAAGCCGTGACGGTCCGGGGTGCGGCGGACCCACTCATAGGCTGCGAGGTAGTGGTGGTTCGGAGCCAGGTCGGGGTCGTGGTAGATGCCGACGGGGTTGTCGCCAAATCCGCGAGGTGGTTGCACCATCACGACGATGTTCCCGAAGCGTAACCCGGCTAAGTAAATGTCTTTCGTCTCTGGGTGGACGTAGAGGTCTCCGGGGGCGTCTCCCCAGGTCTCAATCATGTCCTTCTGGAGGGATTCCGGAAGAGTATCGAAATACTCCTGGTAGTCGGCTGCTGAGAGGCGAAGTTCATTGGCCGCCATCACCTCGTCGGTGAGCCAATCGGGGTCTTGGCCGCCAGCGTCGATGAGCGCATGCATAAATGCGTCCGAGTTCTCGCTGGTTTCGTTGCCCGAGTCAAGCCAGCCGGGAATCTTGGACGTATCCCCCAGGTCGTATCCCGCGTCGTGGAGGGCGTGGAGTAACGCCAACACGGAGGCCGGAGTGTCCAGGCCGACGGCGTTACCGATCCGGGCGTGCTTCGTCGGGTACGCCGACAACATCACGGCGATGTGTTTGGAGGCATTGGCTTTATGACGCAACACCGCGTGTCGATCCGCGATGCCCGCCAGTCGGGCGCACCGCTCCGGATCGGGGTTATACGAAATGAGGCCGTCGTCGCCAATTTCTTTGAATGAGAACGGGACAGTGATGATGCGCCCGTCGAACTCCGGGACCGCGATTTGAGTAGCAACATCCAATGGCGAGGCGCCGTCATCATTGTCTTCCCATGTGCTGCGCGAACTGGTCAGAGCAAGCCCCTGGATAACGGGCAGATCGAGCTCCGCCAATGCAGAGACATCCCACGCACCGTCGTCGCCGCCGGCTTGTGCAGTGGCAGGCTTGGTTCCACCCGCCGCGAGAACCGTCGTGATCAGAGTGTCCATCGTCCCGAGGAACTGGAGAAGATCATCGGACGCCTGACGAAGTGACGCCGTGAAAATTGGGACTGGCACTGCTCCACGGTCGGCGATGGCCTCGCACAGCGCGTCGATATAACGGGTATTGCCAGCTAGATGTTGCGCACGGTAATACAAGACAGCAATGCGTCGAGTATCAGACTTCCCCTCAGACTGAAGGCCTGCCGCGCGGTTATCTTCCCAGCCTTCCAGTATTCCCCATTCAGGCAGATGGATTGGGGCGTCGAACCCCAGGCCGGTGAGAAGCAGAGTGTCGGACAGGAAATTATGAAGGTTGATGAGGTTATTTTTCCCGCCCTCAGCAAGATAGCGGTGGGCGGTTGTGACCACATTCGATGGTGCAGTGGACAGCTCTGTGAGCTCTGCGTCCATAGTCTGTTCGCCCGATACGGCAATAGTCGGAATGCCCGAGGCGAGAAGCTTATTCAGCCCCTCTTCCCAGGCTCGCCGTCCACCTAAGAGCCGGACGATAATGATGTCTGGCTGGGAACCCGTAGCCCCACCGGATCCCGGAATAGGTGTGCCACCGAGGAGAGCATCAACATCGTCAAGCATCAATCGCGCCGGATTAGCCCAGCGGAACTCCACGTCGGGGTGCTCTTTAGCCGCTTTTGCAGTAAGCAGATCGGTGTCAGAAGTGGACAGCAGAAGAATCATGTTTTCCTTTTCGGATACCGCGCCGGACGTTGTTCATATACGGGGTCTGGCTTGACAGTGGCGCGACCGCTCCCTGAGGGATTCCCGTTTCCCGCAACTATCTTAGAGGTCGGGTTGGTTATCGGTGGCTACGACCTTTCATCGAGGTTTCATAATACTTTGACGCTGCGTGCACGGGGTACGGTAGAAACCATGCACAGTGGCGGTACTCAGACGACGACTCGGAATCGGGGAGACATGTGCCCCGGTACATTGCGTCTTTTTACTGCATCCGACGGGATGATCGGCCGTGTCCGGTCCCCCGGCGGTTATATCCAGCCGCACCAATGGACGGCATTAGGCGCTATGGCTGACGACTTGGGGGATGGCGATGTCCACATCACGTCGAGAGGAAATATCCAGATCCGCGGTGTGGAATCGGTCGATGATTTCGCTTCTGCCGTGACTGAGGCAGGATTGCTGCCATATCCACGGCATGACCGGATGCGTAATTATCTTGCCTCTCCCCTGTCAGGGCGATCTGGTTCTGTCGGCGACGTGCGTTCCTTGGTCCGTGCTGTGGACCGCGAGTTCATTCAGCATGACGACACGGCAGATCTCCCTGGCCGAACCCTCTTTGCTTTCGACGACGGACGTGGCGACGTGATTGCAGAGCGCCCGGATTTCGGTGTCATCGCGACGACGAAGACGCGACCGTCAGATGCTCATGACTTCTTCGACGTCGTGATCGGAGGAGATTATCTGGTGGGGTCACTCCCCCGGGCGCGTGTGGTCGATAGCGTCGTTGAGTTGGCGCGCCAATGGCAGGCCCGGCGCGGGAAAAATTGGCGGATCGAGGAGACTCCCGGCGCGGCTGAGGATCTTTCTCAGTGGGCTCGTGAGAACCTTGTGGGGTTGGAGGATCCGGTTCATGATGTGCTTCCGGTGTATGAGGAGTCTGCGGACAATGAGCTGGGGTTGCGTCAGCCGATGGGGTGGATTGATCAGGATGATGGGCGCGTGAGTTTGGCTTGTGTGTTGCCTTTTGGCCGGATGGATTCGGCGTGTGCGCGTTTGTTGGGTGCTGTGGGTAAGCCTTCGACGGTGACGTGTTGGCATGGTGTGGTGGTTCATGATTTGACCCCGGCTGAGGCGGATGAGGCTGTGCGTTTTTTGGCTCCCCGCGGTTTGGTTTTCGATGCGGCGTCGCCGTTGGCTCGTGTGACAGCGTGTACGGGTTTGCCTCAGTGTCGGAAGTCTCGTGATGATGTTCGTTCTGATGCGGTGCGGGCTATGAATGCTGGGTCCCTGCCTGGTGGGCGTGTGCATTTTGTGGGGTGTGAGCGTCGTTGTGGTGCGCCGAATATGGATTACACGGAGTTCCTCGCTGAGGGCGATGGTGTTTATGAGACGTCGGAGGTGACTCATCATGCCTGACGTCGTGGGGTCGGCAAGTTCGGAGAGGACTGGTGGTGCGGTGTATAGCCGGGATCGCTATGTTTCGTTGGGGAATGATATTTATCGACGTTCGTTCGCGATTATTCGTGATGAGAGCGATTTGAGTCGTTTTTCTCCCGACGAAGAGACGGTGGCGGTGCGGATGATTCACGCTGCCGGGGATGTGTCCTTGGCCGACGATATTGTGTTTTCCGACGGCGCTGTCCGGGTGGGGCGTGCTGCCTTGGCGTCGGGGGCGCCGGTTTTTACGGATGTCCGGATGGTGTGGAGTGGTGTGACGCGTCGGCGTCTTCCAGCGGATAACGACGTGGAGTGTTTGTTGAATACTCCGGGTGTTGTGGAGAAGGCACGTGAATTGTCGACGACGCGGTCGGCGGCGGCTATTGACTTGTGCGCGGATCGGTTGGGTGGCGCGGTGGTAGCGGTGGGGAATGCGCCTACTGCGTTGTTCCACTTGATGGATGTGTTGGCCGCGCGTCCTGATCTGAAGCGGCCGGCGGTGATTATCGGCATTCCCGTTGGTTTTGTGGGCGCTGCCGAGTCGAAGTCTGAGCTGGAGGAACGTGCCGAGTCGTTGGGCGTTGAGTTTATTACTGTTCGTGGGCGTCGTGGTGGTTCTGCGATTACGTGTGCTGCGATTAATGCGTTGGCCCGGCGGAATGAGCTCATGGATGAGCCCCATGCTCCGACGAAGAGTGAGGTCATCAAGGGTGAGGCGGAAGACCGGTGACAGAGTCGGGGTATTTGTACGGTGTAGGGCTAGGCCCGGGAGACTCAGGCCTGGTCACGGTGGCGGCGGCGAAGATCATTGGATCGGCTGATGTGGTGGCATTCCATGCTGGCACGCATGGTCATTCGACGGCGCGGAGTATTGCCGCTCCGTATTTGGCGAGTGAAAATCCAGATCAGATCGAGGAGTTACTCACCTACCCGGTCACGACGGGCGTCGCTGACCATGCTGGTGGCTATGCGGGAGCGTTGGGCGAGTTTTATGCCAGCGCCACCGCTCGATTGGCTCACCACCTTGACCAGGGGCGCTCAGTTGCAGTTCTCAATCTCGGGGACCCCATGCTGTATAGCTCCTACCAGCACCTTCATCGCGCTTTAGCGGATCGCTACCCCACTACTGTTATCCCCGGGGTCACATCGATCACTGCTGCCGCAGCCTCCGTCGGTCGGCCGTTGGTCGAAAAGGATGAGACGCTGGGGGTTATCCCGGGAACATTATCTGAAGATGAGCTGGTGAAGCGGTTATCGCAGTCCGACGGTGCCGTCGTTATGAAGTTGGGGCGAACATTTCCGACGGTGCGCCGGGCGCTGGTGCGGGCCGGTCAGGCTGATCGTGCCTATGTTGTTGTGCGGGCCACGATGGAGGGCGAGCAGGTTATCCCTCTGCTGGAGGTGGACCCCGCCGCTGTGCCGTATTTCGCCGTCGCTGTGGTGCCGTCACCGACTGATAGCGAATTGCGGCGAACGACAGAAGAATCGGTGGAAAGAAGTAAATGACAATGGAACACACATCAATGGGCGAGGTCGTTGTTATCGGGCTGGGGCCCGGCAACTCGGAGTGGATAACTCCGGAGGCGTCGGAAGAATTGGCCCGAGCCACCGATGTGGTGGGCTATTCGACGTATGTTAAGCGTGTTCCTGAAAGACCAGGCCAGCGACGGCATCTCTCGGACAACAAAGTAGAAGCAGTTCGGGCGGCCATGGCTTTGGACATGGCCCGACGCGGCAGCCGCGTGGCCGTGGTGTCCTCTGGCGATCCCGGAGTGTTTGCGATGGCTGCCGCTGTTCTAGAGACGGCCGATGATGATCAATGGCGCGACGTTCCGGTGAGAATTGTGCCGGGAATGACCGCGGCCCAAGCTGTGGCGAGCCGCGTGGGAGCACCACTGGGCCACGATTTTGGCATGGTGTCACTGTCGGACCGGCTAAAACCCTGGGATGTGGTGGTCAAACGTGTTCGTGCTTTGGCGGGCGCGGATATGGCCTTTGCTGTTTATAACCCGGCGTCGAAGTCGCGGCGGTGGCAGGTCGGTGCCTTGCGGGATATCGTGCTGGAATTTCAGAAGCCGGATACCCCGGTGATCGTTGCCCGGGCGGTGGGGTCTGCAGATGAATCAGTGACCGTGACGACGTTGGCGGAGCTAGACCCCGAAGTTGTGGATATGCGGACGATGCTGATCGTGGGAGCATCGACAACACGTGTGTACGAGGGGCCCGACGGTCGCCGCATCTTTACTGCTCGGCATTATGAGGCGCCCGCTACAGACGACTGAGTTCACACGCCAGGGGCATCAAAGACGACTGAGCGCCTCGACGGCTTCATCCGCTGAAGTCACAACCCATGAGGCCGGCAGTAATGGCCGATCAACGATAATGACCGGAATATTAAGGCTCCGAGCGGCCTCAAGTTTGGGATAGGTTGATCCCCCAGAGTTCTTGGTGACGACAACATCAATCTGATTGTCAATGAGCGTCTTTTTCTCCGAGGAGAGGCTGAAGGGCCCGCGGTCAAGAATGATGCGGTGGCGAGCCGGCAACGGTGCAGATGGTCGTTCGACACTGCGAATGACGTAAAGGTTATCCGGGTCGTCGGCAAAAGGAGCGAGCTGCTGCCGGCCGATCGTAAGAAATATATGAGCGAAACGCTGAGCCTTCTGGGCTGCCTCACGCATGGTGGAAACGTGGATCCACCGGTCCCCCGGCTGTTCCTCCCAGGCGGGGCGATGGAGCGCCAACAAGGGAACCTGAGTTGCACGAGCAGCCTCATATGCGGAGGTGCTAATGCGCTCGGCGAACGGGTGCGTGGCGTCGACAATAACGTCAACCTTTTCATCAAGTATCCACCGTGCCAGCCCCGATGGCCCACCGAACCCGCCGATACGAACCTCCCCCGCGGGAAGTCGGGGATGTTTCACTCGCCCAGCTAACGACGTCGTGATATGCCACCCTTTGTTGACTAAAAGAGTGGCTAGTTCTCGAGCTTCAGCGGTTCCACCAAGTATGAGAGCGCGCATAGGTGAAGGCATGGGTGAACAGTGTCCTTAACAGTCATTGAGCGGGAATTTAATCCGACGATTAGGTGCCGGTTGAATCGTGGCTACAGGGGATGGTACGTCCGTATGCATCACGGGGACGGTCGTCAGAATAAAGGAAGCTATCGGGGAACTCATCTGCGGCCAACGTCTGCCCCACGATAATGACCGCGGTTCGCTTAATACCTTCCGCGGCAATATCGTCGGGAAGTTTGCTGAGCGTCGTTCGAAGAACCCGCTAATTCGGCCGAGACGCGAACGCAACGACAGCCACCGGGCAATCGGCACCATACGATGGGGTGAGTTCATCACTGATGCGCTGGGCGTCGTGTGCCGCAAGATGAATACACATCGTCACACCATGCGAGCCCAATTCCGGCAACGATTCTCCTTCCGGCATCGATGATGCCCGCCCCGAGATTCTCGTCAAGATCACCGATTGCCCAATGGTGGGAACCGTCAGCTCATGGCCCAACGACGCGGCCGCGGCAGAAAAAGCCGGAACCCCCGGAACGATTTCATAGTCAATATTTCGCTCCACGAGACGACGTGCCTGTTCGGCCAGAGCAGACCAGAGTGAGGGATCTCCCGATTGCAACCGAGCAACGTCCTTGCCCTCGCTATCGGCCTTCGCGATGGTCTCCACGATGGCATCCAGAGGCATCCGGGCAGTGTTAATAACATCGGCACCCTCGGGGCAATGCGCCAGAACTTCAGGCGGGACAATAGATCCAGCGTAGAGGCACACCTCGCAACGCCGGATCAGGGAATCCGCCCGAAGGGTGTGCAAGTCAGCCGCGCCGGGCCCGGCACCAATGAAATAGACAGTCATGAGTACACACCTTTTCAACCAGTAGTCATTTAGCAGCGGAATCCCCGCTGTGCACTACACCACCGGTTTTGTTGTTACGAAACGAATAATCGGAAGAGCGGGCCGCCATGCATGAAACGACCCCAGGGCTGAATGATGAGAAACCTCAAAACGCGTTAACGAGCCACCCCACTTTTGCTGAAGCTCTACCACCATCTGCTCCGACTTCACCGTGACAGCATTGGCGACGAACCGCCCACCGGGGCGCAACGCCTCCCAAGCACGATCGACGACCCCAGCGTGCGTCAGTCCGCCGCCGATGAAAACCGCATCGGGGGCTGGCAAATCGTCAAGAGCCCCAGGTGCCTTCCCGTGCACGACAGTGATCGGGTAGCCCAGCGAGTTTGTCGTAATCCGTGCAGCTCTCTCATGGACGTGCTCAATCACATAGGACTCTGCGTCACGCGCGAGCCGGCACCATTCGACGCTGACGGATCCCGATCCCCCACCGATATCCCAGAGAATCTCTCCCGGGTGCGGTGCTAGAGCGGCCAAGGTCAGCGCACGAATGTCAGATTTAGTCAATTGACCATCATTCGCGTAGGTTTGGTCCGGTCTACCGGGCGCCCGGCTCAACCCAACTTTCATGGGCGTAACTGCCGCAATGCACAAATTCGACTGGGCATCGAGTGCCTCAGGCTGACGCGCCGTAGAGACCGTATGAGTCTCATGTGACGAACCCAAATCTGACAGAAGATCAACCCGTGTATCACCCAGCCCACGCGAACACAGGTAGTCGCAAATATCCGCGGGTGAATGGCTATCGCGGCATAGGACGAGGAAAGGGATTCCGTCGTCGCATAGTGGGCCGAGTATTTCTACGGGCTTGGTCAACAGGCTCACGACTGGTGTTGTATTTAGCCCCCATCCTAAACGCGCACATGCCAAACTTGCCGACGATGCTGCCGGGATAACCGTGAACGCATCGGGCCCCAGTATCCGCGCGAGTGTCGTACCGATGCCGAAAAACATCGGATCACCGCTGGCCAAGACCACCACTCGGCGATCCGCGAGGGAGTCAAACAATTCCGCAATGTGCGGAACCAACGGTGATGGCCACGGTTTCTTTGTCGCCTGACAACTATCCGGAACGAGTTGGAGTTGCCGCCAGGATCCGACCACGACATCAGCGCTCGTGATGGCCCGGTGGGCGCGCTCCCCTATACCGGCCATCCCATCGGCCCCAACGCCGACGACAATGATCCACCCACTGCTGTCATGTCCTACCAGGGGGGTGCGTCGGTGCTGGTGGGGGCCGGATAGAGGCGAATCTGATTCGTCGTCGCTTGGGGTATCTACCGCCCGTAGAGGTGAGCTTGTCATGACAGTGCGCTCACTATTTTTCGGTCCGGACGAGGTCATGCGTCTGATTATTGACTGACGTAGCACCGTCGTCGGTAATGATCAGAATATCTTCGATGCGGGCACCCCACTCGCCTTCGAGGTAAATCCCTGGCTCCACCGAAAACGCCATTCCGGGTTCCAGAACCAATTCATTGCCTGTCACGATGAACGGTTCTTCGTGGGTGGATAGGCCGATACCGTGGCCCGTCCGGTGAATGAAGTTGTCGCCATATCCCGCCTCGGCAATGGCATTCCTGGCAATGGCATCGATTTGTGCGGCGGATACACCGGGCTTCGCCGCTGACACGGCTTCCTTCTGCGCCTGCTGGAGAACATCGTAGATTTCCTGCTGTTTCTCGGTGGGCTCGCCCACAACATATGTGCGGGTGCAGTCCGAGTGATAGCCATTGAGCGTTCCGCCGATATCGACAACCACGACGTCGCCCGCGGAAATGATGCGGTCGGAGTATTCATGGTGCGGATTCGCACCATTTGGCCCTGATCCGACGATGATGAAATCGACGGCTTGATGCTCTTTCAGGATGAGTTGTTCGATATCGCGAGCGACATCACGCTCAGTGCGGCCATCGCGGAGCAGACCCGGGACGGCCGCGTGGACTCGGTCGATGGCCTGGCCCGCTGCGGTGAGCTGCTCAATCTCGTAGGCATCTTTCCTCATCAACAACTCACGAAGCACGGGGCCGGCCAGTATCCAGCGATAGCCGCGATCTTGCAGAGGAAGAAGATGATCAGCGGTCATCGTCGAGCCGACACCCACAGTCCCCGAAGGAGTCTCCCCTTCATCCTTGCTGGGGCCATTCGAGGTCAGCACATTAATAACCAGGTCATGAGGATCTTGCTCATCAACCCAATAGTCGACCGTGACCTCAGACCGGGGAACGTAGCTGTCCTCAATTTCTCCGCGTTCGACGGCCGGCGCCAGCAGGACGGCGCGGTCGGACGTGATGACCAGAGCAGTCAGGCGCTCATGCGAAAACAAGGGTGTCCCGATGAAATATTCCAGCTCGACGCCTGATCCGAAAACGAGGCCGTCCAGCTGGTTGTCTTTCACCAACCGACGGGCACGCTCAAGGCGACTCGCGAAGGCCGCATCACGGTCGTGTTCAGCGTTAGTGTCCGACTGCGCTGCTGGGGAACCAGCCACGTCGCTCGATGAAGTGCCGCCTGAGGGAACGTCGTTTGTCGTATGCGAAGTCGATGGAGTCATATCTAAGAGACTACTAGGCATTTTTGGTGATCGCGCTTAGCTCCCCATCGCAACGACGCCCCGACGCATGGCCTCGACCGCTTGCCGAGCGTGTGCGCGAATATCGTTGGAATATCCTGCTGTTTTAATTTGATTGAGGACATCGATAACTTGGCGACACGATCGGACGAAATCACCAGGTGTGAGTGATGCCCCATTGGCCGCAGCGGCATGAACGCAATAAGCCAAAGGCGCACCGGCAGTCCACTGATGCATCGCTGTAGCCAGCTCGTCCTCAATAGGCCTGGTCATGGGCAGATGATGACGCTCTTCATCTGTCACGATTTCCTCCCAGAGCCGCTCAGTGTTCTCTATCGCTGTGGCTAACGGCTCCGTCGGAACGTCAACCTCTCCCGGAACCGACTTACGGTTCTCGAAGACACAGGTGCTCACCACCCCCGCGAGCTCAGCGGGGTCCAAGTCATCCCAAATCTTCCGTCGCAAGCATTGAGCAATGAGCAAATCCGACTGATTGTGAATACGTGCCAGACGCAGGCCTTCTTCAGTTAATGACAAGTCACCGGTGCCATCGGCATCTTCCTGGGCAGCATCGCTGGAGGTCGCCCAGCCGGGTTCATCGTCGATGGGCGGATCCACATAGTCCATCTCACGCAGCAGCGCGATCATCCGATCGAACGTAGAGACCAGCGTATCCGCATCGAGCACCCCTCCCGAGGTGCGCGACCCCGACCGTGTGTCCGATTGATCTGCTATTTTCTCCCGCGTGTGTGCCAATCGGGCATAAGCGCGGACGAGTTCCTCCCGGTTCTCCCACTTGTGCACTGGGTGAGCACGCAGCTCTTTCCTCAACGACTTGATCGTCGCATTCTTTCTCACACGAGCTTTGGGCTTGAGAGACCGAGGTCGATGAAAAGATTGGCGACGGAACTCAGAGCGGACAAGCGAGCGTGCCCGCTTGGGGTGACGAGACACATCTCTAGGAAGACGCATCCGCCCCAACGTCATGGGGACGTTGCCTAGTTCATCTGCATGAAGTTGACCTACTCGCCCATCTTCCGTGATGACCATGGGCCGCGGATCCTGACTATCCGCATCCGGGGTTTCACGGTCCTGGTGTCGACGGCGGCTGCGGTAGCGTCGCGACGAATCGTGACGGTGCTTCTCCTTAGACCCCTTGCCTGCCCCCGCGGCTCTGACGCACACAGCCAATGCGGGGTTGCGCCCCTCCGGAAGCGCAATCACGTCACCCACGGTGAGTGAGCCGAGACAACGAGAGATTTCCTTAAAACGCTCGTTACGGTTCTCCACCTGAGTTTTCTTCTCTTCGTGGGAGAGGTTTCTACGAATATCGACGTATTCGGCCAGTTTATTTTCGGATCGGTGCCCGAGGAGCCCCAGGAGCTCATCATGCTGAGAATCCGCGTGACGCTGGTGAGCACGTCGCTCATGAGCACGAGCAACCACGTCCTCATTCGCCAAGAACTGGGCAAATGATCGCTCCAACAGGCGATGCGATTTCTCAACCCCCAGCGTATTGAGCAGATTGACGGACATGTTGTAGCCGGGGCGGAACGTCGAAATCAGCGGGTAAGTTCGTGTCGACGCCAACCCGACGACAGCTTCTGGATCCATCGACGGCTGCCATAAGACCACGGCGTTTCCCAATACGTCGATACCACGACGCCCGGCGCGGCCGGTGAGCTGGGTGTATTGGGCGGGGGTTAGGTCAACGTGGGCTTCGCCGTTGAATTTGACGAGTGATTCTAGGACGACGGTGCGGGCCGGCATGTTGATCCCGAGAGCCAGTGTTTCTGTGGCGAAGACGACTTTGAGCAGGCCGCGCACGAATAGTTTTTCGACGATATGCCTGAAGGCGGGCAACATTCCTGCGTGGTGTGCAGCAATTCCCCGCGAGAGGTTGGTTCGCCATCGGCGGAACCCCATGAGGTCCAAGTCTTCTTGAGGGATGTCAGCGGTGTCGGCGTCGATAATGGAGAGAATTTCGCGTGCTTCGTCGCGCGTGGTGAGTTGTACTCGTGCTGTGTAGCACTGGGCTAGTGCTCCTTCGCAGCCGGCTCGGGAGAAGATGAAGATGATCGCCGGGAGCATGGACGCTGCCTGGAGCTGTCCGATTACAGCTGGGCGGTGTGGGCGTTTACGTCGGCCGTTACTCCGGCGTTCCGCTGCCTCGCATCGTGAGACTAATTCTGGGTTAATCGGGGCTGATAGTTCCTGCGTAGCGTCGTCATTGTCCCGTGAGAATAGCGGGATTATGGAGTTTTCTACCAGCATGTATTGGTGAAGCGGAACCGGGCGGTGCTCCCAGACGATGATGTCGGTGTCGCCGCGGGTCATTTTTATCCACTCGCCGAACTGTTCGATATTGGAGACTGTGGCGGAGAGGGCGACGATGGATACCGACTCGTCTAAGTTGAGGATGATTTCTTCCCATACTGGGCCGCGCTCTAGGTCGGCAAGGTAGTGAACCTCATCCATTACGACGTGGGAGAGGTTGTCTAAGGAGTCCGCATCGGCGTAGACCATGTTGCGCAGGACCTCAGTGGTCATGACGATGACGTCGGCATCCCTATTGATGGAGACATCCCCGGTCATGAGGCCCACACGGTCATCACCGTAGGTGGCGCGGAGATCGTTGTATTTCTGGTTCGACAGTGCCTTGATCGGCGTCGTGTAAAAGCAGCGTTTGCCTGTTTCTAGTGCGAGGAATACGGCAAATTCCCCGACGATTGTTTTTCCGGAGCCCGTTGGTGCGCTGACGAGTACTCCGCGGCCGCGTTCGATGGCCTGGCATCCGTCAATTTGGAATTGGTCGAACGGGAAATCGTGCTGGTGGGCAAACCGGTGGAAAACAGGAAGGTCCTCGGCTGACGCTTCGGTCACACTTCTCCTTGTCGATGGTCAGTTCTTAATGGTGGTGTCGGTTGTGAGGTTTGTGTTGTTGTGAGGTCGCTGCGCGTCCACGATGGTCGTGTGCACAACGTAGCCGTTAGAGGACGTCGTCGAAACTACTGGATTGGATTGTGTCCTGGCCCGGTTTACTGTCGTTGTCTCCAGTGGAATCGTTCCATGATCGCGGGCCCCGACGGAGCACTGCCGCTGGTGGAGCGTGGCGTGAGCCTGAGGCCGGAGATGCGTCAGACGGTGCAGGACTCGGCGTCGGCGTAGGCGGCTCACTAACCGACGGGGCTCCCGATGGAGCTGTCACGAGCGAGGGTTTCGGTATGGGCCCTGATCCTCCCGCGGGGCGGGCATCTCCCCCGCCGGCGATACCTTTGTGGTCCCCGTCGTAAATTGACTCTGCTGCGGGGATCGATGAAGGAGCAACCTTGAGCGGGGAGGCTTCGTCGTCACTCAGCCCCTCCCACTCGGACACGTGACGGGCAGCGCGGCGATCATGGATTCGAGTGAATTGGAGGGCTAGCTCCATCAGAACAACCAGCGTGAGGGCGAGGACCAGCATGGAGATCGGATCCTGCCCTGGCGTAGCAATGGCAGCGAAGATGAAGATCACGACAATCATGATTCGCCGCTTGTCCTTGAGCTGCTCATAATGCACAACCCCAGCAAGGTTAAGCATGGCAGTAAAGAGTGGTACTTCGAAACTCAAGCCGAAAACCAGAATCAGTGCGATAACGAAATTGAAGTACTTCTCACCGGTCAACGCGGAAATCTGAGTGCTATCGCCCAAATGAAGCAGAACATCTAAGCCCATCGGAAGGACGAGGTACGCAGCAACAACGCCCAAAACGAAAAGGAACCCAGCGATGGTTCCGACGGACAGTGTCCAGCGTCGCTCATTTTTCAAAAGTCCCGGGGTGATAAACCGCCATATTTCGATAAGCCAGATGGGGCACGCCATGACAAGTCCTGCCAATCCGCCCATCTTCATTCGAAGCATGAACATTTCGAAAGGACTCGTGGCCAGAAGACGGCACTCGTTATCCGCAGAAAATGTTGCCCGGGCCGACGGGGGTAACGAACAGTACGGCTCTTTCAGAATCTCGCCGAGACTAGGGAGCCGCGGCACGTGGAGAGGGCCGATGGCCCAGGCCGGGATTCCGTGTTCGTACCAGATAAACCCGATAATTGTGGTGACGGCAATGGCCGCGAGAGCCCGCAATAGGCGTGTACGGAGTTCGCGCAAGTGATCGACGATGGACATGGTTCCATCTGGATTCTTCTTGGCTTTGCGAGACACGCGTCCACCCTTGCTTACCGACGTTGATTGAGTCACGAGCACCTTGTCTTCCCGTGCTTCTGGCCACGAGTGTTCGTGCCGAGATGCATCGATTCCGTCGTCATGAGCACGACGGCCACTCTCTTTGTGTGGCGAATACACCCGGCGGTGGCGGTCACTGTGAGGAGAACACGGTCCTCTCATGCCCCAGCTAGTGGGAACTGCTGTAGAAAACAGCTACAGAGAACACAAACGTGACAGTGTTATGACAATACTGTTGTGTGCCTTTAGGCGGGATGCTTCTTTTCGTCCTTGGACTCCACCGTCACCGTTGGTTGAGGTGTGTCGGTTGACGATGCTGAGGTGATCTCATCAGTCTTGGTCGCTGCAGCGGAGGTCTTCTCTGCCTCTGCGCCATCGTTCTTCATTTCTGAAACTTCAGATTTGAAGATGCGCATGGAACGACCAACTGAACGCGCAGCGTCAGGAAGTTTCTTCCATCCAAAGAGGACAAGTATGACGACTGCGATGAGAACGAGTTCTGGAAACCCTAGGTTAGCCATGGTGTACACCTTACGACGTGTCGGTGAGTAACGCAGAAGCCACCCCCGCAGATTTGTCGATGCGCGGGCGCGACTGGACGGTGCCTAACGATACCGGAGTAATCCGTCTTCTGCACGGTCTCTGACGGAATCGCGCAGGTCCGTGGGTTCAAGGGGAATGATCGATCCCCCGTGCCTGAGTATGAAACTGTGAATCCACTCGGGACGCCCAGGGACGTCAACAATAAGGCCGCCTTTGAATTCGGCAACAGGCCAGACATGTTCATAGTCGACAACCCATCGCGCCTCAGGTGCGACCCACACTCGAGCCCAATGCGGGCTTTCCCGAAAACCGAAGGGATCAAGCGGATTAAGCATGGAGCGTAATCGGTCTCGTTTTTTAGCACTCAGTGTCGACGGTTCCCGTTGCTCCAATGATTGGATTCTGTCAATGCGGAAGTGTCGAATCCTGTTTCCTTGAGCCTGGGCCTCGCCCGTGGACTGGTTGTCCCCCGCGTCTGCGTGGTCGTGCGCGCCAGTCAGGAATAGTCCTCGGAGATAGCTCACTCCATCGACGACCATAATCGAGAGCGGATCGACGAGACGCGGTGTTGCCCCCGCATCACCGAGGGAATCGGCATACGCGATGGCGATGGTCGTGCGCGTGTTTACAGCGTCGGCAAGGTCGTTGACCAGCGAATTGCCGCCATCTTGTGTTGCGCGGGCAATGGCGTCGGCATGATTGCCGGCCATCGTTCTTAGCTTGTCTTCGGTGCGATGAATGACGTCGGCGTCGGCAATCCCCGGAATAGAGTCAATAGTCTCCAACGCCATGAGGATCGCACTGGCCTCTTCCATAGTGAGCCCCACCGGCGCAGTCAGGCCTTGATCCGCCCACAACGAAATGTGCCGGGGATCAGCGTCGATGTCGATCAAGTCCCCGCCGGATAATCCAGGAAGACCGCAGAACGTGAGTGTGGTGATATCGTTTTTCAGCTGCGTCGGCGACATCGCCAGGTCATGCGCTGCCTCAAAGAGGGTGACCCCGGGATGCTGCCGAAGATAAGGAACAATCGTGAGGAGACGTAATAGTTCCGTATGGTGCTGATCAGAAATACTCACCGCAGCTGGCGCGTCGACGGAATGGTCGGTCTCCTCGAGCGCAGGCACACTCGACGGCAGGGTCCACTCTGCGGAGCTTTTTATCCCCGTGATCAGGGATTTCAATTGGTTCGCGATGGTAACCCGGTAGTCTTGAGGCTCCTCGATGACGATCTCCGGCACCTCTGCGAGGGCGCACGACCGCAGCTGCCCCGCATCGTCATCACTAATAACCCAGCGCGTGTCAGTGCGTTTCTCCACATGAAGGTTGTGAGAGCGCAAGAGCTCAATAATTCGCCCGCTGTCCTCTGGTGACACGCTGATCACAGCGTGCGTAGATTGACCATCCCCATCGCGGTGAAGCTGTGACCGGACGAGCTCACTAGGAGCAATAGCTGCCCGTTGATCAGTGTGAGTAGCCGGGGTGTCGGTTTCCTGAATGGAGTTAATTCGGGCGAGCCGGAAGCTGCGTGGCTTCTCACGTTCACGGTCAAAGCACGCGAGGTACCATCGCCCACTTTCGGGCACGAGTGCCCAGGGCTCCACCGTGCGCAGCGAAGCCTCGTCTTCGATCGACGGATAGTACAGGAACTGGACGACGGTTGACTCCGTGATAGCGCGCAACAACGTGGAAAAATCGGGCCCCGTGAGGTCGGTACTGTCCGGTACGCCATGTATAGGAGCTACTGTCCCCAGCGAACCCGCCGCCGAAAGTTTGACCCATGCTCGTCGCCCCAATGCGGCCAGATCCCCAGACAAGGCGAATTGGCTGGCGAGGGCGATGACTCCCATCTCTTCTTGTGTGAAGTGGACGTCGACAGTTTGGGTGAAGTTCATCAGATAACCGTCATCGGTGGCGTCGATATCGAACCCGAGATCACGGAGTTGGGCGATATCGCGGTTGAGCTTCCGCCTGCGCGACTCTTGCGATCCATCCTCATAACCGCTGACATGCTCGATAAGCCACTTACCGTTGAGAGGCCGGGAGGAATCCTTGAGTGCGAGCACAAGGTTGATGAGCCGCTCGTAGGTGGCTTGGTTGCGTCGGGACGTCGAACTGGTCTGAGAGCGGTCACTCGGTGGAGTCATGGCTAATCGCCTCGTACGTTATTGGTCAAGAATCGAACTGATCATGTCATCGGCCCGCGAATCGTGCGCGGCAAAGGGGTCGAGGAGCGCAATATCGTGGGGCTCTGGCCGGTTGATTTTCAGCCGCGTCCAATCGACGGACACATCGGCATCGTTCTCCTGAGCAACACGGAGAAAATCTCCCCGCATTTTCGCTCGTGTGGTCTGCGGCGGTGTATCGGCCGCATCGGTGATAGGCGAATCCGCACCGTCCAGCCACCGTGAGACACGGCCACGCTCCTCAAGAGTCCGGAAAATGCCCTTACCAGGCCGAATATCGTGATACGCGTAGTCGATCTGTTGCAGTTTCGGATGGGTAAGGTCCCAGCCGAACTTGTCTTGATATCGGTCGATAATGTTCTTCTTGATCACCCAGTCAATATCCGCAGCGATCGACGAGGTGTCCCCAGAATCAATGGCCGTGAGCACTTTCTTCCACAAGTCGACGACGCGCTGCATGTCGGCATTGGGTGTACCGTGCTGCTCCTCGGGGCGCTCGTGGAGCCACTGCTGAGCTTTGTTCGCGAAAGCCTGTTGGATCTCAAGAGCACAGCTCGTCTGCCCCGATCGGAGCGGAACTTCTGCCCGTCCGGTGAGATCGCGGCTGATATCGCGAATAGTTTTCGATGGGTTAGCTATTTCCCACTCGTCGAAAGAGTAACCAGCTTCAAGCATTTCGAGGACGAGGAGCGCTGACCCGATTTTGAGAGCAGCAGTTGTCTCCGAGATGGACGAATCCCCGACGATGACGTGGAGACGTCGGTACATTTCGGAATCGGCGTGAGGCTCGTCGCGAGTATTGATGATGGGGCGTGACCGGGTTGTCGCCGACGACACCCCTTCCCGCACGTGGTCAGCGCGTTGGCTGAGCTGATACACAGGGGTGGTGTCCCCGTCGGAAAACCGCGAATGAGGGCGCGCAATGTGCCCGGCGCCGCAGATTAATTGTCGGGTAATGAGGAACGGGATGAACTCTTGGCCCAGCTTCTTCAGAAGGATCGCCCGACCCACAAGGTAATTCTCGTGACACCCGTATGAATTTCCGAGCGAATCGGTGTTGTTCTTCATTAGATGGACCACGCCCTCAATGTGTTGGTCGGCGAGGGCGTGCTCGGCCTGATCAGCGAGCCGGTTAAGTGTTACTTCCCCAGCCCGGTCATAGATGAGCAGTTGATCGAGGCTGTCGCATTCCGGAGTGGCGTACTCAGGGTGCGAACCGACGTCGAGATATAAACGCCCGCCGTTGAGCGTGTAAATGTTGGAGCTACGGAAGCGGTCGACGATCGGCCGAAAAAGCTGACGTGCAATGTCGTCCGGAGCGACTGCTTGTGCTCCGTCATGGGTACAGGTAATCCCGAATTCGGTTTCGATTCCCATGATTCGGCGGGTGAAAACGGCTTTGTCAGCGCTCACTGTCCACCCTTTTGAACGTAGGAACGAACGAATTCTTCTGCGTTCGATTCCAGTAAGCCGTCGATTTCGTCAAGAAGGTCGTCGGCACCCTGTCCCCTAATTTGTGACTGGCCGGCGGCATTCTCGGGTTCATCGGCGTTGTCGTCGCCGGGCTTGGAGCCGTGAATCTGCGATGATTTTTCCATGCTTAAAAGCCTTCTTAAGTGTTCTCACTATGTGTGATCCATTGTAATCTGACGATCTCAGTGCCCGTTATAACCTTATCGCGTATGAGTGGCCCATAACTGCCTATGACTTACAGACTATGGACTCGGCAGTGGCGTGACGTCACAAACACCCGACGACGTGAGATAACGCGTCACATCATCGATGCTCGTTGCACTCTCAGTAATGTCGTAGGTCGCGATGGCGTTGGCGGCCGTCGGTGAGCTCAGGTCGATCCGTTGCGGGTGAGCTGGCGTGACGATGAGATTATCCCAGTTCGCCGCGATGACCTCACTGGAAAAACGATCCACCAATCGTCCTCTGAGCCAAGCCCGTGTATCGGTGGGCGGCGTGTCGATCGCTGCCGTCACATCGTCGGGGTCAACGAGTGTCCGGATTTTCCCCCGTCGTACCAGGGCATAATAGAGCCCTTTCTTAGGATCACAATCGCTGTATTGCAAATCAATGAGGGCCAGCCGGGGATCGTCCCACTCCCCTGTTCCGCGCTGTCGAAAACCATCGAGCAGCGCATATTTCGCCGTCCAATCGAGACGATCCGCCGTCGACAAGGGGTCGGACTCCAAGTCATCAAGTATCTCGCCCCACACCTCTATCACTTTCTTTTCGACGTCGCTCAGGCTGATAGCCTCGCGATCAGCGGCATCCATCACCCGATCGCGGTAGATACGCTGAATGTCGATGGCGGTGCGCTGGGTCTTTCGATCCTCCCCGCGCAGGGTCGCCGTACACGTGAGGTCGCGTGAGACGCGATAGACATCGTCGACCGGTGATTCGAGGGCGAGGTCAGAGAAATCAACGCCGGCCTCGATGGCGTCGAGAACAAGTGACGTCGTCCCAACCTTGAGGAACTGTGAACACTCGGACAGGTTAGCGTCCCCAATGATGACGTGGAGGCGTTTCCATTCGTCGGCATTGGAGTGCGGCTCGTCGCGGGTATTGATGATGCCCCGGTTCAGCGTGGTCTCGAGCGATACCTTGGTTTCGATGTAGTCAGCACGCTGCGAAATCTGGAAGCCGGCAGTATCCCCCTGCTGCCCGATACCGACGCGACCAGAACCAGTCATAATCTGGCGCGTCACGAAGAAAGGGATCAGTCCTTGTTCAATCGTGACCATATCTGTGTCGCGGCGATACAGGTAGTTCTCATGGGTTCCATATGAGGCACCTTTGCCATCCACATTGTTTTTGTAGGTCTTGAGAGCCCAATGCTCCTGATCTTGACCAATTCCGGCCTGTGTCGCAGCGCGCGCCGCCCGGTGCATAATGATCTCTCCGGCTTTATCCCAGATCACCGCCGACAACGCATCTGTGACCTCGGGGGATGAATACTCCGGGTGTGCGTGATCCACATAGAAACGCGCGCCATTGCGAAGAATGAGATTGGCTGCCCCCATGGTATTGGGTTCCAACACGGGCGCGTGATTCATAGCGTACCGACGAAGATCAAACCCGCGCGCGTCACGAAGAGGCGATTCGGGCTCATAATCCCAGCGCGTCCGCCGAGCACCCAGCCCCAGCGCGTCGGCATACGACATGACAGCAGCCGTCGATGTCAAAATAGGACTGACTGCGGGGTTCCCGGGACACGAAATTCCGAATTCGGTTTCTGTCCCTATCACTCTGGGTTGGTTATGAAGCATCGGTATGTCCTTTGCCCGAATCGGTACCTGCTGGCTCGGTCGCCTCTGTCTCGATTGTGGTCTTCCGGTTATGGTGCGCCACCGTTACCTCTGTGACACGCTGGCCTGTCCGCCCCGAGATCCGTGCCCATTCGTCGGGATTAGCGGTGTTGGGGAGATCATCATTTTCAGCGAACTCCTGGTCAACTGCCGTTCTCACATCCTCGAGCGAGACACCATGATGATCAGGCTGCCCCGACGCTAACGCTCGTTTCAGCGCATTCTTCTTTGCACGGTCGACGATATTGGCAATCATCGCACCAGAGGCGAAGTCACGGTAATAGAGCACCTCGCGGCTACCATCCACGAACGTCAGCTCAACAAATTCATTATCCGAGTGCTGCGCATACATCCGACTACTGAGCTCATCGATCAACGCAGCCACAGCAGCATGGCGGTCTCCTGTGTCCTCAACCAGGGCCGGATCCAACGGAAGCGTATCCACGAGATACAGCTCTGCAATTTCGCGCGCCGATTTTTCATCGGGACGCTCAACGCGGATCTTCACATCCAAGCGACCCGGCCGAAGGATGGCGGGATCGATCATTTCCTCACGGTTGGAGGCGCCAATAACAATGACATTGCACAGGTCCTCAACCCCGTCGATTTCAGACAGAAGCTGTGGGACGACGGTATTTTCCAGGTCAGAGGAAATACCCGAGCCACGAGTCCTAAAGATCGCGTCCATTTCATCGAAGAACACGATGACCGGCCGCCCGTCCTCAGCAATCGATCGAGCACGGTCGAAAATCTGCCGAATCTGCCGCTCCGTTTCGCCCACAAACTTATTGAGCAGCTCCGGGCCCTTAATGTTCAGGAAGTAGCTCTCTCCCCCACTTCCCATTTTTTTCCGCTAACGAATGGGCCACAGCCTTGGCAATCAGCGTTTTTCCGCAGCCAGGTGGGCCATAAAGCAAAACACCCTTCGGCGGCTGGAGATCAAACTTCCGATACAAGTCAGGATGAGTGAAGGGCAGCTTAACAGCGTCGTGAATCATCTCAATCTGGTTATGCAGACCCCCAATGTCCTCATAAGACACTTCGGGGATCTCTTCCAAAATAAGATTTTCGACGTCGGCCTTCGGGATGGATTCGAAGGCGTAGCCTGCCCGATAATCAACGAGCACCTGATCCCCCGCGCCGACGTTCTTCTGCGACCACAACTCGTAGAGCGGCGCGGCAATCTTGAGGACGCGCAAATCGCCCATCGTATCGGCGACGACGACCCTCGAGCCGCCGGGGAGGAACTCCTTAACTACAGCGATATCGCCGAAATCGCTGAAACCACAATGCTCGACGACTTCCTGCCCCTCCCCGAGCCGAACAAGCGCGCCGGGCGTTAACTGCGAGGTGTCCACCCCGGGAGCAACCACTAAACGCATCCGTCGATTAGACGTAAAAACTTCGGCGGAGTGCCCACCGGGATTGAGTTCGAGGAGGGTGCCGTACGTACTCGGCGGATCGGACAATGCCCGGATTTGTTCATTAAGAGCGTCTAATTTGTCGCGTGATGCCTTCAGCATCTCGACGAGTTTGGCGTTTCGTGTACCTAAAGTCCGATTGGCTAATTGTAATTCTTTCAGCGACGGGGTCGCGTCGTTATTGTTGCCCTTTCGCGCGATGCTCGATGTCGTGCTGTGGGATGAGGTTTGTTGTGAAGCTGTCGTCATAACTACCAGTCTACAAAGACGATCAAGCTCCATACCGGTGTCGGTTCTAACCTCTTTGAGGTCGAATGCTAAGCCCAGGCTCACCTGGATTGATGACCTTGTCATCCACCCTCATCGCGTGCCATTCTCCGAGATAGATACCTCTGAGATAACTACTTTTGGGGGCGACGCTTGGGCTTGGGTGGAACAGTGCCATCAGCCAGACGACGCGCCCATACCAAGAATGCCGTGTGCGCATTCATCCGATGCTCGGGGCGGGTCGCCAGCCCATCGACCTTCCACTCGCGAACCAGCGATTCCCACGCGCGAGGTTCCGTAAAACATCTGCGGGCCCGAATTCCCTCCATGACCTTCATCAATTGGGGCACCGTCGCTACATAAGCCACCAACACCCCACCAGGCAGGAGCAGATTCTGGCACGTTTCCAAACATTCCCACGGCTCCAACATGTCCAGAATGATCCGATCGACGGGACCATCGAGGTCATCGACGGTCACATCGCGAAGATCGCCGAGCCGAGGCTGCCAATTATCCGGCACCGACCCCATGAATTCGGAGACATTCGACAACGCATACTTCAGGTGATCGTCGCGAATTTCATACGAGAACACCGTCCCGTGCTCCCCGACAGCGCGAAGAAGGGACAAGGTGAGCGCTCCCGAACCAGCACCTGCTTCAAGGACTCTGGCACCGGGGAAGATGTCCCCCTCAATCACTATTTGAGCAGCGTCTTTGGGATAAATAACTTGTGCTCCACGAGGCATGGACAGGACATAGTCCACCATCAGATGGCGGAAGCATAAATATTGGCCACCTTCGGTAGAAACAACCACCGTTCCTTCGTCCTTACCGATGATGTCGTCGTGAGCAATGGCCCCCATGTGCGTGAAGAATTTCTCCCTCTCGGCCAGCTCAATGGTGAAATGACGACGCTTCGCGTCGGTAAGTTGAACGCGATCTCCGGGGCGAAAGACACCCGTATAGGCCATTGAGTAAGCTCCTTCACGAAGAGAAATGACGGTTGTGCGTGAGTAGTCTCACGGTAGCTCACGGATAGTCTACGGGGTGCATGGGTGACGACGGTGATGCGCTAGGGTCATGGACCATGAGTGCTCGACGTCGTATGGCTTTATCCCCTTCCCGGGCAGGAGATTACCGGCAGTGCCCTCTTTTGTACCGGTATCGCGCCATTGATCGGCTTCGTGAGCCGAAGACGATTGCGCAGGTCAAGGGGACTTTAGTGCACGCCGTGCTAGAGAATATGTACGGTCAGCCGCGTCCAGAGCGCACGTACCCCAAAGCCACCAAAATGCTCAAACCGCAGTGGGCACAGATGGTTGATAAGGATCCGGACCTACGAGAGCTTGTGCCCGATGACAAGCTCCTTCCTTTCTTAGTGGAATGCCGGTCCCTCTTGAAGGGGTACTTCGCCATGGAAAACCCCGAAAACTTCGACGCTGACGAGTGCGAAATGTTGGTCGACACCACGCTGCCTAATGGAGTTCCCGTGCGAGGGTTTATTGATCGTGTCGACGTCGCTCCGACGGGAGAAATTCGCGTCGTCGATTACAAAACTGGCAAGAAACCTATACCGCGTTTTAGCCAGCAGGCAGTATTCCAAATGCGGTTTTATGCGCTTGTGTACTGGCGTTTGTTCAATATCATCCCGACGCAACTCCGCCTCATGTACCTCAAGGTGATGGATTCTATGTACCTGGCTCCCTCCCAGGTGGAGCTGGAGCACTTCGAACGGGACGTTGGCGGCCTTTGGTCAAAGATCACCCGCGACGGCAAGACTGGCCGGTTTCTGCCTAAAGAATCCAAACTGTGCGATTGGTGCTCTTTTCAGTCTCTTTGTCCCGCCAAAGGTGGAACGGAACTGCCCTATCCGGGTTGGCCTGACGACGCGCGGAACTAGAATCCCGCACTGTGCATACGTCCGCCCGATCACTGAGCCACATATGGGCGTTTTTAGCGAGTAAGGCGGGCAATACGAATATCCGTTGCCAAAATTGCTTCAGCGCCCAATGCCGATAAACGGTCCATAAGCTGGTTAGCGTCTTTGCGCGGAGCCATCGCGCGGACAGCGACCCAGTCGTCGTCGGCAAGTGGTGAAACAGTGGGCGCAGATAAGCCAGGGGTGAGCTTGGTAGCCTCAGCCAGGAGCGACTTCGGGCAGTTGTAATCAATCATGAGATAATTCTTCGCGTGCAGAATGCCCTCAATCCGTCGCAATAGGATCTGGTGTTCATCGGTGACGGGCTGATTGTGCCGGCCAACAATGATCGCCTCGGACGTGCAAATCACGTCCCCGAACGGCGACAACCCCTGTTGGCGCAACGTCCGTCCCGTAGAGACAACATCGGCGATGATGTCAGCTACCCCGAGGCGAATAGAAATCTCGACTGCCCCATCCAACCGGATAACGTCGGCCTGGATGCCCCGCTTCGCCAGATCTGCACTGACCAGATGCGGATAGCTCGTCGCGATGCGCTTTCCTTCAATCTTATTGAGATTCCATTCCTCATTGTCGGGCGCCGCATAGCGGAAGGTCGACGCACCGAAACCGAGAGCGAGGAGTTCATCCACTCCGTTTGCAGCAGAATCTGCAGCTAAGTCGCGGCCGGTAATTCCCAGGTCAAGGTGGCCTTTAGCGACGTAGATGGCGATATCTTTGGGGCGGAGGAAGAAAAACTCCACGTCATTTTGTTCGTCCCATGACGTGAGGTCTTTGGAGTCTCGGCGCATCCGGTAGCCCGCCTCCTCCAAAATGTGGGTAGCAGTCTGAGACAGAGAACCCTTGTTGGGAACGGCGACGCGAAGCATGGAATAAAACTCCTGAAGGCAAGAAAGAGAAGGTGGACAATGGGGCGAACCGGGGTCGCTGTGGTTGCTGAATAGCTGTACGTAAAAGGACTACAGATACCGATAAATATCATCCAAGGACAGACCACGTTTAACAGCGACAACCTGTAGCCAGTAGAGCAATTGGCTGATTTCCTCGGACAGTTCGTCGTCTGACTGATATTCAGCGGCTAACCACACTTCGCCGGCTTCCTCGACAACTTTCTTTCCAAGGAAGTGGAGGCCCTTGTCAAGGGCTTCAACAGTTCCTGAGTCTTCAGGGCGTTGTTGCGCGCGGTCGGTGATTTCAGCGAAAAGCTCATCAAAATTCTTCACAGTCGCCATTCTTTCATATGCTCGTCGTGGCGTATGCACATCTAGAGTTCGTTCCATAGTTCGCGGAAATCGTCAATCCTCCACGAACGCCCATCGCGGGGAGCAAAACTGGTCACTCCACGTAGTTCGTGGAGGGTTTTTATCCCCTCGGGCAATTCTAAGCCTGGCTCCACCGGAACACCGAGGATACGACATCCTGCCGCACGAGCTGCAGATATTCCAGTGGGTGAGTCTTCTACGACGAGGACGTCGTCGGGATTGACCTCCATCAGGTCGCATGCTCGCGCGTACCCGTCGGGATAGGGCTTTCCGCGAGGGACTTCGTCCCCGGCTACCGACGTGGCGAAAAACTCGTCGCCGATAACGGGTAAACAGTGGTCGACCAATGCGCGGGCCGTGTTGGTGACTAGTGCCTGGGGAATACCCGCGTCGTGAATATCGTGCAAGAGCGCGGGAAAACCAGGCCGAAAGTCGAATCCCTCGGAAAGAATCTCGCCCATCCGCGCGAAAAACCACGTTTTCCAGGTGTCAATAAGCCCCGGATTCGGAGTCTGCCCAGCGAATTCCAGGCACGTTGAAATGGTGTGTTCCGCAGTTCCGCCGACGGTGACCGCTCGTTGTTCGGGTGTGAGGTCTACTCCCATCAACGTGGCCATCTCGTAGGTGGCTATCCCCCACCGCGGTTCAGTATCGACAAGGGTTCCATCCATGTCCCAAGCAATCGCACGCATGCAACACAGTGTACGGAGTGGCACTGCACCACGGCGCGAGGAGTTCATGCAGTGGTGCGTCGTGTGGCTTTCACGATGGTCACGGTCACGGCAACGAATTAGACGTTAAAGTACTTTGCCTCCGGGTGGTAGAGCACGAATGCGTCGGTTGACTGCTCAGGGTGCAATTGCAGCTCCTCAGATAACTCGACACCAATCCGCTCAGGGCACAAAAGGTCCACCAAAGCCCGGCGCGATTCGAGGTCGGGGCATGATCCGTAGCCGAAGGAGTAGCGTGCTCCCCGGTATTTGAGGTCGAAGAATGCCCGGTCTTCGGTGCCGTCGTCGTCGCCGGCGTGGGTTCCGTCGGCAAAGGCGAGTTCGGCTCGGACGCGGGAGTGCCAGTATTCGGCGAGGGCTTCGGTGAGTTGGACGCCGATGCCGTGGAGCTCGAGGTATTCGCGGTAATGGTTGTCTTTGAAGAGGACGTTGGCTTTGTCCGCGATGGGCTGCCCCATGGTGACGAGCTGAAGGGGGAAGACGTCGGTGTGTCCGGTGCGTTGGGCTTCGTCGCGTGAGCGGATGAAGTCTGCGATGCAGAGGAACCGTCCCCGTTGTTGGCGTGGGAACTCGAATGATGTCACGGGTTGTGCCGCGGGATCTGGTTCTTCTGCCTCGTCGGGCACGGGCAGGATGTGCACGGTGTTGCCTTCTGAGACGGCCGGGAAGTAGCCGTAGACGACGGCAGAGTGGTTGAGGATTCCCTCTGCTTTGAGGTCGTTGATCCACGCTCTGAGCCGCGGGCGTCCTTCGGTTTCGACGAGTTCGTCGTAGGAGGGGCCGTCGCCGCCGCGTGTTCCGCGTAGTCCCCATTGGCCCATGAAGAGGGCGCGTTCGTCGAGGCAGGTGAGATAGTCTCTGACGGGGAGGCCTTTGACTATTCGGGTGCCCCAGAATGGTGGGGTTGCGATGGGGGTGTCGGTGGCGACGTCGGAGCGATCAGGGATGACGGCCGGAGTGCTTTCTGCTTTCCGTTTGGCCGCGATTTTCCGTGAGCGTTCGTGCCTGGCTTTTCGTTCTTCTTTCTTCTTTTGTGCGCGGGTGGCGGCGGCGATTTGTTCCTCGGTGAGTTCTCGCTGTGAGCCGCGCTTCATGGACATGATCTGATCCATCAAGTTGAGGCCTTCGAAAGCGTCACGAGCATAGTGGACATCGCCCTGGTAGAGCTCGTCGAGGTCATTTTCGACGTAGGTGCGGGTCAGTGCTGCTCCGCCGAGGAGGACGGGGTAGTTGGCGGCGCCGGCTGAGTTCATTTCGAGGAGGTTGTCTTTCATGACGACCGTCGATTTCACCAGGAGTCCGGACATGCCGATGACGTCAGCCTGGTGTTCCGATGCGGCGTGGAGAATGTTGGAAATCGGTTGTTTGATGCCCAGGTTAACCACGTCGTAGCCGTTGTTGGACAAGATAATGTCCACGAGGTTTTTCCCGATATCGTGGACGTCTCCTTTGACTGTGGCCAGGATGATTTTGCCTTTGGAGGCGGAGTCGTCGGTAGCCTCCATGAATTGTTCAAGGTGGGATACGGCTGCTTTCATCGTTTCAGCTGATTGCAGCACGAAGGGAAGCTGCATCTGCCCTGAACCGAAGAGGTCTCCGACGACTTTCATCCCTGCGAGGAGGTCTTGGTTAATGATTTCGAGTGGGTCTTTCTCATCGCGGGCGAGGTCGAGATCAGCTTCAAGTCCGTTCTTTTCGCCATCAATGATGCGCTGTGCCAGCCGCTTAAAGAGCGGGAGCGCCTGCAGGGCTTCTGCCCGTGCGTCCTTGGCGTCGGCGGCGGACACGCCTTCGAATAGCTCCATGAAGGTTTGCAGCGGATCGTAATCCTCGTCGGCTGTCCCGCCTCGCCCTTCTGTTCCGCGCCGGTCATAGACCATGTCTAGGGCGCCGTCGCGTTGATCGTCGTCGATACGGTTCATCGGGATGATCTTGCTGGAGTGAGCAATAGCTGTATCCAGTCCGGCCTCGATACATTCGTTCAGAAAGACTGAATTCAGGACTTGGCGTGCGGCCGGGTTAAGACCGAACGAAATATTCGACAGGCCCAGCGTGGCGTGGATGTCGGGGTGACGCGAGGTAATTTCCTGAATGGCGTTGATCGTTTCGATACCATCGCGTCGGGTTTCTACTTGTCCGGTCGAGATCGGGAAAGTAAGGCAATCGACGATGATGTCGCTTTCGCGAAGGCCCCAGCGCGTGGTGATGTCCGCAATAAGGCGTTCAGCGATCTCGACTTTCTTCTCCGCTGTGCGTGCCTGTCCCTCTTCGTCAATAGTGAGAGCCACGACCGCCGCGCCATGCTTCTTGACCAGCGTCATAATCCGGTCATAGCGCGACCCCGGGCCGTCACCGTCCTCAAAATTCACCGAGTTGACCGCGCACCGGCCACCAAGGTGCTCAAGACCCACGCGGATAACATCAGGCTCCGTCGAGTCCAACATGATCGGCAGCGTCGAGTTCGTCGCCAAACGGCTCGCGAGTTCGGCCATGTCTTGGGTGCCGTCACGGCCGACATAGTCGACGCACAAATCAATCATGTGGGCGCCGTCGCGAGTCTGGGCCTTAGCGATATCCAGGCACTTATTCCAGTCGCCCTCGAGCATCGCCGTGCGGAAAGCCTTGGAACCGTTGGAGTTCGTCCGCTCCCCAATCATGGTGATCCCCGTGTCCTGAGTCAGCGGCACGGTTGAATAAAGGGATGAGACATTATTGTCGAAATCGTGGTGGTGCGCCGGGCGTGTGACGGCGGGAGACTCCAAGGCGTCTTGTTGCGAGTCTGGCGAACCGATCACGGCGTCGCGAACGGCAGTTATGTGCTCCGGGGTCGTCCCACAGCAGCCGCCGACCATGGAGAGCCCATAATCACGCACGAAGTGAACACTTGCTGCGGCAAGTTCGTCGGGAGTCAAAGGATAGACAGCCCCGTTGGCGCCGAGCTCCGGCAAGCCAGCGTTCGGCATGACTGATACCGGCATGGGCGCATGGGCGGATAAGTACCGCAGGTGCTCATTCATCTCGTCGGGGCCGGTTGCACAGTTCATCCCGATGACGTCAATGCCCAGGCGTTCCAGGGCAGTGAGAGCTGCGCCGATTTCTGACCCCAGCAGCATTGTGCCGGTGGTTTCTACCGTCACGTGGCACATGATCGGTAAGGTTGTCCCGCAATCGTCGAAAGCCTGCTGGACGCCATGTACCGCGGCTTTGACCTGCAACAGGTCTTGTGCGGTCTCGATCAGGATGGCGTCTGCCCCGCCCCGGACTAATCCGCGGGCTGCTTCCGTGTATGCATCGCGGAGATCTGAGAACGGAGCATGGCCGAGGGTCGGAAGTTTTGTTCCCGGACCTAATGATCCAAGAACGAAGCGTTTCATGCCTTCGCGGCCCGGCCCCATGTCATCAGCAACCGATCGAGCCATCTGGGCGCCGGCGTGGGCAATCTCCTCGATGCGATCTTCAATGCCGTAATCGGCAAAGTTGGGGAGGTTGCAGCCGAAGGTATTTGTTTCGACGGCATCGGCCCCTGCCTCAAAGTATCGGCGGTGAATGTCGGCCAAGATATCGGGGCGGGTGATGTTGAGAATTTCGTTGCATCCCTCGAGCCCGTGGAAATCTGCATCCAAGTCAAGGTCGATGGCTTGAAGTTGCGTCCCCATGGCTCCGTCACCGATCAGCACCCGGTCATGGAGGGCCTGGAGAAACTCGGATTTCGTAGGATTCAAAGGTTGACGCTCATCATTCATAGATAGACAGCTTAGTCTACTATTGGGGTGCTCGACCAAATCCGTCGGTGACCTAAAGTTTTAGCCCCAGTAGAGCATCAACATATCCGGCAACCAACGTTGCAGCGGGCGAAAGATGAGAATACAAAGCGGAAGGGTCGTTCCCACGCTGATGGGTGGCGGGCAACAGGTCTACCGTAAGCTCCCCCGACGCATGCGAGTGGGCCCCGCACCGCTGAGTACCCGCCGTTGCCGACGCGAGCTCGACAGACTTGGCATCCGCTTCGCTATCTTTCCCGTCGTCAAGGATCGTGATCTTCCCCTGAGCAACACTGAGCTTGTCATCCGCCGCCGGAGCCGCACAGGGAACGGGGACAGAGAGAGACTCATGGGCGTTCTTCCCGTCAACACCGGGCAGATCCCAAATCTTCTCCTTGTCGACAATCCCGCCCGCCCATTCGTCGATCAGATCGACAGCAGCTGGCGTGTCCAAGTCGGTAGCGAGAGCCTGGCGAACGTCGTCGACTAATCGACTGGCTCGCGCCTCAGAGTCAGCATCGTTGTGAGTATGAACAGTCTCGATGGCTGTGCGCCACAGAGCTAAACGTCGTGAAGCGGCAGCCAAAAGAGCATCCGACCAGTTGCGCTGATCACGATAATGCCCTGTGTAGAGGGCTAGACGGATGGACGACGGATCAGTTCCGGCATTACACAACCTGGATACAAACACAAGGTTGCCCAGCGACTTGCTCATCTTCACGCCGCCAAGAGCGATAAGCCCGGTGTGCATGTAATGGTCAGCCATGCGCTCCACGCCGCATGCCGCTTCCACGTGAGCGGCGGAGTATTCGTGGTGGGGGAAAATGAGGTCCTCTCCCCCGCCTTGGACATCAAAATGGCTGCCCAAATACCGTGCTGCAATAGCGGCGCACTCAATGTGCCATCCTGGCCGTCCGCGTCCAAAGGGTGAATCCCATGCTGGTTCACCGGGGCGCTCTGCCCGCCACAGCAAGGAATCTAACGGATCTCGCTTCCCCGGGCGGTCTGGATCGCCACCCCGCTCCGAGAAGAACTGCTCCATCGTGGCTTCGTCGTACCGCGACTCATAACCAAATTGCGGGGTCGCTGTTCGATCGGCATAGACATCCGGATATGCGGGATCGTCCACAACATAGGCAGACCCGTTGTCGAGCAACGTGCTCACCATGTCGATGACATCGGGAATGGCCTCAACTGCGCCGATATATGACGTTGGCGGGATCACCCCAAGATTGGCCATATCCTGGCGGAACAGATCGGTTTGCTCCTCCCCCAATTCCTGCCAATCCACCCCGTCGCGTTGGGCTCGCTCGAACAGCGGATCGTCCACGTCAGTGACATTCTGCACGAAGTTCACGCGGTGACCATTCGCCAATAACTGCCTATTCAAAACATCAAAGGTGAGGTAGGTGGCAGCATGACCCAAGTGCGTCGAATCATAAGGAGTGATTCCGCAGACATACACCGTCGCCTCGTCGGACGGCGTGAGAGGGGTGACTTCACGGGACGCCGTATCCCACATGTGGAGAGGAACCGGTTGATCCTCCCCGACGACGGAACGGAAATCAGCAACAAGGGGTTTTTGCCACGACTGCATGAGCCTAAGTCTACGGCCCCCCTGGAGATATGGCTTAGGCGGCTGCCATCACGCCCGTAGCCAGGAGAATCATCACGATAATCCCCACCGGGATGCGGTACGCCGCAAACCAGGCGAATGAATTATTGGCGACGAACTTGAGCAACCAGGCAATAGAGACGTAGCCCAGCGCAAACGCGATTAACGTTCCCACCAACAGCTGCGGGCCGGAAGCGATTTGCCCGTCGGTGGGGTGAAAAGCATCAGGTAGGGAGAAAAGTCCGGAAGCCAGGACGGCAGGGATAGCTAGCAAGAATGAAAAACGTGTCGCGGCCTCGCGGTCTTGATTAAGGAAGAGCCCCGCGGACACGGTGCCACCCGAACGAGAGACGCCGGGAATGAACGCAAGGCATTGAGCGAACCCCATGATGATGGCGTCGCGCATGGTCAGGTCTTTCTCCATCCGCGTATGGCGGCCCACCCGTTCGGCCCAAATGAACACGAACGAGAACAGGATGAGAACCGCGGCAGTCACCCACAAGTTGCGGAAATTGTCTCGGATGAAATCTTTGAGGACGTATCCAAGAATTCCCACGGGAATGGTGCCCACAATCACCATCCACCCCATGCGGTAGTCGGCCCCGCGCTTCGTTTTGTCCATCAGACCAGCGAACCATCCAGTGATGATTCGCCAAATGTCCTTGGCAAAAAATACCAACACTGCCGCTTCTGTCCCCAACTGAACGACAGCGGTGAATGAGGCACCTGCATCTTGGTTCCACAGAAGTTGGGACACGATCCGGAGGTGGCCCGACGATGACACAGGCAAGAACTCTGTGAGGCCCTGGATGATCGACAGGATGATCGTTTGTATCCAACTCATGTGGGTCTCGGTACCGGCGGCTGCGAGGTCAGTGGCCACATGGGCATGGGTAGCAGCGTGGGCGGATGTGCCCGTCTGGCTCAGCCACGAGGCTGGCGACTGCGCTAATGACGATGCGGTTTCGTGGATCCTTCCCGCCGCTGATCCAAGAAAACCGTGAGCCTGATGGAGTTGATGTACGTACGTGAACGCGTCGTGAACTACCCCTGAAATAGAGGTGAGTGCCGAATTGGCCATAGAAACTACCTGTCGTGTAGCCCGGACCAGGAGCCCGGAAATGGATAGAGACATGGCAAGTAGGCTAGCAACTTTATGGGCTCACCGTTATCTTCCAGCGTATGGGGCATTCGTGGAGGCAAGAAAGCGCGTGAGAATCACCGCCTATCCCTGGCAGTCGCCTCGGTGTCTTAGCTCCGTGACCTGTAGTAGCGTTACGAGAGTGATTTCCGACGCTACTCCTGGTCAATCGATTCGTATTGGTACATTGCCGACGCAGCGCAAACAACGACGCCTCGGTGCGCGAGTGTTAAGCGTCGCGTGTTGCAGTGGTCTGGCCGTCACGATGCTGACGGGTTGCTCACGCAGCGATGACCAAGAAGCGTTATCGAAGGCAGAAGACGTCTCGCCGACGTCGGTACCTGCCGCGGAACCCCCGTCGGGAGATACTCGCGATGTCGATCTCCCCGGCGACGGTGTTTCCGATGTGGTGGTGAGTGGTCAATCGGACTTGCCGGTCATCGCGGGGCTATCCGGTGGAAAAATGGTGGTCGGAACGTCGTCGGACTGGACGAACGGGAAGCCAAAGTCAGTTGATCTTGGCAAGGATTGTAAAGATCTTTCTCGTGCCGCGGGGGGCGGTTTTTCTGTCGCATGCGAGAACCATGTGCTTGTTTTCGACGGACAAGGCAAGAAGGTTCATGATCTCGAGGTCGACGGCACTGCGACGACAGCGGCTGTGACCAACGATGTTGCCAGTGTGACTTTCGCTGGTGAGAAGAAAATCAAGTACTTCCCTTTGGACGGTTCCGATAAGGATGGGAAGTCAACTGTTTCTATCGGCGAAGGAGTGGTCCAATCGCTAATTGTGGATCCTGATCCTGCATCGGGGTCAGATAAAGAGATGTCAGCGGTGTTCGATAAGAAGCAGTCGAGTCTAACGGGTGTGTATCCCGGCGAGGACAAGGAAGGATCGTCGCTGCGGATCGGCCAAGGTGCTGGGAAAATTGCCGGTGGGCAGGACGGCGTTGTTGTGACGTCGTCAACCAAGTTGAACTCGATTGAGGTCTTTACGGCCAACGATATTTTGAGGAAACACCAAACAATCCATACCGATTCCGTCCCGTGGGGTGTGGCGTGGGATGTCAACACGCGCACGGTGTGGGTGACGTCAACGGGGAAGAACACCGTCATTGGGTACGACATTTCTTCGGGTGTCCCGGTCAAAGTGGCGACGATGCACACGATTTCCGATGCACAGTCGGTTGTGGTTGATGGCGATGGAGGCCTGTTGATTGCGTCGCCGCAGTCCTCGACGGTGCAACGCATATCGAAGGATCGGGTGAGCGAGGCACGCCATGAGGGGGCCTACAGTGAGCCGAGTTATCCCGTGAAGAAGGAAGCATAATCATGTCGTTGACCAGCACTGATCGTATTGATGTCGATCTTGAGGATTGCAGGAACTCGCACCCCGTACGAAGCGCTATCTACTCCTGGTCATTGCAACAAATGTTCCGCTTGGACCCTGAGACTATTCATTCATTAATGACGAAGGCCTTGGGCATTTTCCAGCGCATGCCGATGGCCAACCGGGCTCTTGAACGATGGTGGGCTGTTCATGACACAGCGCTGGAACAGACTGTTTTTGGTGTGAACTTCCCTCGGCCCCTGGGCTTGGCTGCCGGGTTTGATAAGAGCGCAACGTCCCCGGATGTGTGGGCTCCTTTGGGCTTTGGGTTCGCAGAGCTGGGTACTGTGACCGCGGAGGGACAGCCTGGTAATCTCTCCCCCAGGCTTTTTCGATTGCGACGTGACCATGCGATTTTGAATCGGATGGGATTTAACAATGAAGGTGCCGTGTTGTGTGCACGGCGGATCGCTCGCCGCCGAAGCCGTGACGTGATTGCAATCAATATCGGGAAGACGAAGAAAACCCCGATTGACGAGGCTGCAGAGGATTATCGCTTATCGGCCCGTTTGCTTGGGCATCACGCAGATTTTGTGGTGGTGAACGTGTCGAGCCCGAATACTCCAGGGCTTCGGGATTTGCAGGCTGTGGATTCGTTGGGGCCGATTGTGGACGCGGTTCTTGACGAGGTCGAGGACACGCCCGTGTTGGTTAAAATCGCCCCTGACCTGTGTGATGATGACATTCTTGCGGTCGCGGATTTGGCCCAGGAGAAGGGGCTGGCCGGGATTGTGGCGACAAATACGACCATTTCCCGTGACCATTTAACGACGCCGTCCTCTGAGGTGGAGGCGATGGGTGCTGGTGGCGTGTCGGGTCGCCCGGTGGCGGACCGTTCCCTGGAGGTTCTGCGTTTGTTACGCAAACACGTGGGCGGGTCGTTGGCCCTTGTCTCTGTCGGCGGAATTGAGACCCCGCAGCAGGCGTGGGAGCGCATCGGTGCCGGCGCGAGTTTGCTCGAGGGGTACACCGCGTTGATTTATGGTGGCCCCGATTGGATTCGCGATATCCATCGTGGTTTGGCACAGCAGGTTCGACGACATGGATTGGGCTCGATCGCTGATGCTGTCGGCCGGGAGCTCCCCTGGATCCCGGCCTCGTAGCGGCCCGTTAGTTTTCTGCCCAGCCCCAAATTATTGAGCGTGCGAGCGTGTGGAAGTTGAGGTTGAACCCGAGGATTGTCGGGGTTGAGTCCTCGGGGATGTCGAGCTTGTCGACGTCGACGGCGTGGACGGCGTAGAGGTAGCGGTGCGGGCCGTGTCCTTCTGGAGGCATTGCGCCGTAGTACCCGCGTTTCCCTGAGTCTCCTTTGAGCGTTTGGGCGCGTTCTGGGAGTGATGATGTGTCTTCGGATCCGGCGTTTTTGGGAAGCTCTGTGAGATCTGCTGGGAGGTTGAATACTGCCCAGTGCCAGTACCCGGAGACCGTGGGGGCGTCGGGGTCGTAGACGGTAACTGCCAGTGATTTTGTCCCTTCGGGAAGGTTGGACCACGACAGTTGGGGTGAAACGTCGTCGGGTCCTTGTAACTCGGCTGGTAGTTCATCGCCGGACGAGAAGTCTGCACTGCTCAGTGGAAATGTCGGAACGTCCGGTAGGTACGCGTATGGGTCCGCGGCTTTGAATCGCGGGTCAACGTAGCTTGGCGTGCTGGTCGCTGTGGTGCCAGAGGTAGGTTCTTGCGTGTTGTCGGTTGCCTGTGGTGAATCGCTCATGACACTAGTATGCCCGGATACTTCCGTCGCTGCAGCGGTTCACTTGTTTTCTCGCAGTTGTGCGCCGATGACGTGTGGTGTGGTGAGCCCAATGTCTCCCCGGAGTTGCCGAAGGTTGTATTCGGCCTCGAATTCGCTGGTGATGGGCTTGTATTTCCCTTCCGGTTCTTGTTTCTGGTTTTTAGACGAGTTGCCGTAGCCGTCCATGGGTGCGAAGCCCATCCTCCCTATCGCTG
Organism: Corynebacterium kroppenstedtii; assembly: GCF_003243515.1. Classification (GTDB taxonomy): domain Bacteria; phylum Actinomycetota; class Actinomycetes; order Mycobacteriales; family Mycobacteriaceae; genus Corynebacterium; species Corynebacterium kroppenstedtii_B. Next base: position 812 of record NZ_QFRA01000010.1, on the reverse strand, counting down.
GGCGTGAGCCCTCGTGCCCGGTGGCATGTGGGGAGTTACTTCGTCCCGGTGAGTGTTCGTTGTGAGCGTAATTTCGATCGTTGAATGGGTTTCCACGGTCCGTCGTATCACTGTGTAAAAGCTTATTGCGGTCGTTGCCGTGGATCGGGCTCTGGTCATGAGGGCCGGGGTGCACAATGACGCTGCGAGCACGGGGTTCGCTGTACGGACCCGCTGGGCGTTTGTCGAGATACGATGCTGGCGAATTTGGCTTCATTAACTTGTGGTAATCGTTCGCGTTGTTCCGGTTCCACGGTTCTTGAGACCTGGGCGTCATTGTGGGGTTGTTGCGGCCATTGTTATACGAGGTCCGTGGGGTGTGAGGTGCGGCGGCACGTGGCGATTGATTGACCGCGTTAGTAGTCGCTGGCCCATACGGCGTTGGGGTGTGGGTATGCCCGGATGCTCCAGGATTGGTGTGTGAAGGAGGGAACCCGTTCGTTTCCTTAGGCGGCCGGAATTGTGAAGGGACCGCTGCGGGGATGGTATTTGTCGAGGTCGGTGGCGTGGTGGTGTTGCCAACTGCTCCCCCGCCTGCTGGTCCTCCGCCCACGCCCGTAGTTGTTCCCCCGCCGGATGTCCCGGTTGTCCCGACGGCTGGTGTGCCGTGTGCGGCGCTCATGACGCTAGTAGGGGCAACTTCGGCTGCACTGGTGTGTATGGGTGTTGGGGCATGTGCGGTGAGATGTCCTCCACCCTGGCCGACGTTCGGGCGTTCGGTGAGGTTGCGCAGTGGTGGCACCGCCGCGGTCAGCATGGCTTGATAGGGGCCA
>NZ_QFRA01000053.1 GCF_003243515.1 Corynebacterium kroppenstedtii | reverse complement strand
CAGCTGCCGGGCGGCTGTCTCGGCGACGACAAAAAACACTACACACCCCACCCACACACCACAAACCCCCAGCACACAACCACAAAACACACTTCGCAAATACAGGCAACGTCGGCAATCACATGATGAATGCAGTGGGTTACCCGCGTGGAACCGATTACCGGTGAAATGGTAGAGGAAAGAGTTGTTGGGCGATCGACGCTTCTCCGCTATTGGAAAAGGGGCCGCAGAGGCGGCCCCTGACAAGTATTCAACTACAGCTTTAGAGGTTGGCATGGGATTCTAACTTCAGAACCCACTCCCGACACGGAAGACTACAGATCACTTCTCTGCGAACTTAGCTCCCGCGAACGACTTCTTTCCCCGTCGCAAAACCAACCACTGCCCGTGGAGAAGATCGTCCGCACGTGGGGTCCAATCCATGTCCGAGACCCGCTCATTGTTCACATACGCGCCACCCTCTTTAACGGTGCGGCGAGCGGCGCCCTTTGAAGGTGCAAGCCCCGACTCGACAAGCAAGTCAACAATCGTCGGCTCTGCCCCTTGGGGGAACTCCGCAATCTCTGTCTCCGACAGTGCACCCTTCAAGGTCAAATTGTCCAGGTCACGCAGCTCTCCACGACCGAAGAGTGCCTGCGACGCAAGTTCGACAGACTTCGTCGCTTCCTCCCCGTGGACCAACGTCGTCATTTCTTGAGCTAAGCGTTTCTGCGCTGCACGCTTATGCGGACGCTCCTGCGTTTCAGTTTCTAAGTCTTTGAGCTCTTCCCGGTCAAGGAAAGTAAACCACCGCAGGTAACGGATAACATCGGCGTCTGCCGAATTTAGGAAGTATTGGTACCACGAGTACGGGCTAGTCATTTCTGGATCGAGCCACAACTTCCCGCCACCCGTGGACTTTCCGAACTTTTTCCCTTCAGAATCGGTTACGAGTGGAACGGTTATTCCATGAACAACCTCGTTATCGACGCGCCGATTGAGGTCGACACCGCCGACAATGTTTCCCCACTGATCCGATCCACCGATTTGAACCCGGCAATCGTAGCGTCGTCGAAGTTCAACGAAGTCATTCGCTTGTAAGAGCATGTAAGAGAACTCCGTGTAGGAAATGCCGTCGCCCTCTAGCCGACGTTTCACGGTATCTCTTGACAACATGGTGTTAAGCGAAAAGTTCTTGCCTAAATCTCGCAGGTACTCGATGGCAGACATTTGCGATGTCCACATGTAGTTATTTTCGAGAATCGCACCATTGTTCCCTGAGAAATCAGGGTCGCCTTCAAATGAGACAAAGCGTCGAAGCTGTGACGAAATGTTTTCAGCCCACTCAGAGACCGTATCTGCGGCAAGCATGGCCCGTTCCCCCACTTCACGGGGATCACCGATCATCCCCGTCGCGCCGCCAGCTAAGACGATCGGTCGGTGCCCGGCCTGTTGGAACCGCTTGAGCATCAGTAACGGAACTAAATGACCGGCATGAAGCGACGGACCGGTGGGATCAAAGCCCGTATATAGCGTCAGCATCCCCTCACGAGCCGCTTGTTTAAGCAGTTCAAGATCAGTCGATTGCTTAATAAGACCTCGCCACTGAAGGTCGTCAATGACAGCTGCTCGAGCGTCAGATCCTTCTGACGCGCCGCTATCCGCTCCGTTGTTCATTTAGTACGTGCTCCTCTACTACACACTCGACTGAGAATAATTAATCAGTTTGGCGACGGATTTCCCGCCATAACGCACAATTTTCTTTATTTGCCTTGGTAAGCGAGGGCCTCGTCCTCCAAAAGGACGGGAATCCCGTCGTCAATGGGATATGCAATATGCAAACGCGGATTAACCAAAAGCTGCTCGTCCTCGTGATACTCCAGTGGCCCTTTGTCTTGTGGGCACACCAGGAGTGACAGTAGCTCTTCATTTAGGCTCATAAAGGCCTAGCGTACCTTGCTGCTCATACCCAACGCTCACAGCATCTTCTGTCATTGAGCGCTACCCCACGGCACCACGATGTACTGGGAATGATGCACCGGCAGTAAATAGCATCAACATCCGGACGCCGGCATAGCGACGTCGTTGTAAAGATGTCGATAAACCGCGTGATCAAAGCTGACGGACGAGCACGAAGATTAATCGCTACCCGGAATGGGCGAATGAGCCGCCCACTCGGAATCCTGAGACGCGACTTTCCTCAACCGCTCAAGTTGCTCCATCACACGTGGTCTCGCGGTACCTCCCTTGGTGTCACGAGATGCGACCGACCCTTCCACAGTGAGCACTTCCCTCACCTCTGGCGTTAACGACGGATGAGCCGAGCGCAATTCCTCGTCAGTCAAGTCTTTCAGGCTAACTTCTCGGGCTTCGGCAATGCGAACACATGAGCCCGATGCTTCGTGAGCTTCCCTGAACGGAACACCACGACACACAAGCCATTCCGCGAGATCTGTCGCCAGTGTGAATCCACGAGGCGCCAATTCACGCATCCGGTCGGTATGGAAGGTTAACGTCTTGACCAAACCGGTCATAGCGGGCAAGAGCAAAAGAAGTTGATTAACTGAGTCAACTATCGGCTCTTTATCTTCTTGTAAATCGCGGTCATAGGCCAATGGGAGTGCCTTACACGTCGCCATAAGACCCGCAAGGTTACCAATCAACCGTCCAGTTTTACCGCGAGTCAATTCAGCAACATCAGGGTTTTTCTTTTGGGGCATGATCGATGAACCCGTCGACCACGCATCATCAAGGGTGACATAACCGTATTCAGGAGAGCACCAAGAAATAATCTCTTCAGCAAGACGCGACATATCGACACCAATTTGCGCCAGCACATAAGCAGTTTCTGTCGCAAAATCTCGGGAACTCGTTCCATCAATCGAATTCTCCGAGGAGGAATCAAACCCTAACTCTTGTGCAATAGCTTCTGGGTCCAAATGGAGAGTGGAACCAGCAAGTGCACCTGAACCATATGGACTCACCGCCAAACGCTTATCCAAATCCTTAAGCCGGTCGACATCTCTCACCAGCGGATGCGCATGAGCCAAAAGCTGATGAGCAACGAGGATGGGCTGAGCAGCCTGGGAGTGAGTTTTACCAGACATAATGTCATGGGAATGCGCCTCGGCTTGGTCGGCCATGGCGTTAACTAATTCAATGACCTCGGCTGCGACATTTCGAACGGCGTCGCGCACCCACATACGGAAAAGGGCGGCGACTTGATCGTTGCGCGAGCGCCCTGCGCGGAGGCGTCCGCCGACCTCGGAGCCCACACGCTCAATGAGACCACGTTCCATGGCACCATGGACATCTTCGTCGGTGGGATCCGGCTTAAAAGCGCCCGACGCAACGTCGTCACCGAGTTGATTCAAGCCGTTAATCATCGCTTCGAAGTCGTCGTCGCTAAGAAGGCCTCGACTGTGCAAAACCCTGGCGTGAGCTTTCGACGCTAAAACGTCGTATGGTGCCAGAACCCAATCGAAATGGGTGGATACGGACAGGGCAAACATTGCATCGCTCGGGCCGCCAGAGAACCGGCCTCCCCACAAAGAACCCTGATTCGTTTTATGCGCCGAAATTCCCATTGTTTCTCCTTTGATGCCCGCTACCTCAGACCCACTATCTCAGACACAGTGAGCTTTGCTTCCTGAAAAGACACTATGCCAAATGTGCGAAGAAAATATCGTGACTATTGTTCACGATCTCGTTTGCAGGCAATCTTCGAAGACAAACCGTGCAGCTCCACGAAGCCACGCGACAGCGTCTGATCAAAAGTATCCCCAGTGTCGTACGTCGCTAAATTGAAATCATAAAGCGACTTATCCGACCGGCGGCCGTTCACCGTGATCCGGCCTTCGTGAAGAACTAGACGGATATCGCCCGTAACATTTTCCTGCGTCGAGTCAATAAAGGCATCAAGCGAGCGTTTCAACGGCGCGAACCACAGTCCGTCATAGACCTCTTCAGACCACCGGGCATCAATACCCCGCTTATACCGCGCGAGCTCCCTCTCAACCGTGATGTCTTCCAGCGCTTCATGAGCCCGAATGAGCACCATTGCACCCGGAGCCTCATACACTTCACGGGACTTAATTCCGACGAGGCGGTCCTCGACCATATCGAGCCGGCCAACACCCTGAGCACCACCACGACGATTCATCTCTTCGATCGCTTCAAGCACCGAGACAGGCCGACCGTCGATAGCGACGGGCTTACCTCCTTCGAAGGAGATAACAACCTCGTCGGGAGCATTTCCCAATGATGGTTCCTCTGTGTATGCGTACAGATCCTTCGTCGGCGGGTTCCACAAATCCTCGAGGAATCCCGTTTCGACTGCCCGGCCCCACACGTTTTGGTCAATGGAGAAAGGCGAACTTGCCGATTGCTCGATGGGCAAATCAATCTCTTCAGCAAAGGCAATTGCCTTATCCCGGGTCCACGCATAATCACGTGCAGGCGCAATAATCTTCAGGTCAGGCGCGGTGTCAGCAAAACCTACTTCAAACCGGACCTGGTCATTTCCTTTGCCCGTGCAGCCGTGGGCAACGTGGGTGCCACCATGTTCCTTAGCGGCTTCCACCAAGTGCTTCACGATCAACGGCCGAGAAAGCGCAGATACCAGCGGGTATTGCTTCATATACAGACCGTTTGCCTTAATGGCCGGCAAACAATACTGCTCAGCAAATTCATCTTTTGCATCGACGACGATTGCCTCAACCGCACCGCAGGCGAGAGCACGCTGACGCACCGATTCCATATCCTCGCCGCCTTGGCCCAGATCAATGGACACTGCGACGACCTCGCCATCCGTCATCTTCGACAAATACGGGATAGCTACCGATGTATCCAGGCCACCGGAATAGGCGAGAACAACACGATTAGTCACAAGACTCTCCTTGAAAATTGAGTAAACGAAAAGTAGATAACTCGAGGTCAGCGGCCGATAGCCACAAACATCTGTGAGTATTATTCAAATATGCGGATAAGTTTAGTCACCGAGACGAGTATGACGAAACTCCGGCGAAATACCGAGCGAGTTGCTCACCGTTCATCGGTTCACGGGACAGTACGAAAATCGTGTCGTCACCAGCGACTGTGCCGACGACCTGCGTCAAAGGAGCACGGTCAATCACACTAGCGAGATACTGGGCGCCACCCGGAGGAGTGCGAAGCACCGCGAAGTTTCCAGAGAAGTCCGTCGAGACCAAAAGCTCTGCCAAGGTCCGTCGAAGCTTATCCATTCGTCCGTCCGAATCGGGCTCGGCGTCGGGGCCGTCGACGGTATAAAAACTTGCCCCGCCGGAGGAACGGACCTTCCGCGCCCCCATTTCATCGAGATCCCGTGACAACGTCGCCTGAGTGACTTCCACCCCGTCCCGTGCCAACAACTCGATGATCTGCGATTGATTCGAGACATGATGAGATTGCAGAATCTCCAAAACTCGAGCCTGGCGGGCAGTGCGCGTCGATGGCGCATGTTTCGACATTAATCAACCTCTCTCAAACCGACGTTAACCACGAAGTCTCCCACGACAATCACGAATAAGGATTATGCTCTATAACCCACGACAAGAGTGCTTTTTGCGCGTGAAGACGGTTTTCTGCTTCATCAAAAACGCGCGACCGAGGACCATCAATGACTGACGACGTCACCTCGCTACCCCGGTAAACCGGAAGGCAATGGAGGAAAATCGCCGTCTCTTTCGCCCGATCCATCACCTCGTCATTGACCTGGTACGGCAAAAGCGGTGTTCGACGATCACGGCCATCATTTTCAAAGCCCATGGAAACCCATGTATCGGTAATGACGACATCTGCTCCGGCTACTGCGTCAACTTCCTCAGTCACCACGACGGATGCCCCTGTGTCTGCGGCAAGACCTTGAGCTCGCTTCACGATAGCTGCATGTGGTTGAAAACCTTTAGGAGAACAAATCGTTATATTGATACCTGCCATGGCAAATCCAAGCAGATATGAATTCGCCATGTTGTTATTTCCATCTCCCAGATACACGGCCTTTAAACCACGCAATTCGCTCACTTCACTGTGAGGAGTGCAGTACTCAATAATTGTGAGAAGGTCCGCTAAAATTTGACATGGATGATAATCATCACAAAGCGCACTGACCACAGGGACAGTCGCTGTTGACGCTATGCGTTCGAGATTACTGTGCTCGTAAGTTCGCCATACGATCGCTGTCACAAAACGAGAGAGCACTGCCCCCGTATCCTCAAACGTTTCCTTCTTACCAATTTGGGAATTACCAGAGTTAACCACAATGGCAGGAAGAGCAGTCTCTTTGGTAGAGGGATCCACTGCTAGCTTGGCAACGTAACCACTGAGTTTTCTGACAGCGACTCAGAGGTTGTGCCGACGATCCTGTTGGCATGCGCTCCAGGGTGCT
>NZ_QFRA01000052.1 GCF_003243515.1 Corynebacterium kroppenstedtii | reverse complement strand
CCTCGTGCCCTCAGCCAACCAGTGAATCAGACGACGGAGTTCACGCAGCGTCTGTACTGCGCTGCCCACTTCTCCTGAGATAACTCTCCCATGTTGCTCACCTAAGTTCCGCAATCCTGGTTCTTCTGTAAAATTATTTCCTAGAACTCGGGATAGTGAAAAGATATCATTTCGACCGAGATTAATGCCTTCATTTAGCGTTGAGGCAGCCCTATCTAAGGAGCACGGATCTACAGATAATTCCATTTTACAATAATCTTTCTAATTCGCTTCTTGCGTCGTCACATAATTCTTTAAAATCTCGAGTATCAAACTCCGCTAAATCGGTAACCCCCACTCTCCCAAGCGGTGTTTCCAAATAAGAAACACAGACTTTAACGCCAAAAAGTTCATCAATCTGGTCATATCTATAGGGTGAATACTCTCTAAATAGACGACCAGTGAGGTTGTTTTTAGATAGTGAGTCTGTCCCCACGGCAATAAATGTTTCTTGTCCTCTATTTATAAACTCAAGTCCACAATTCTTTAATGTTCGAAATTTTATATAATGCGGCTTTACTCCCCGGTACCCCAACCCTTCCCAATATCCCGGCGGAGCATCCTCACAAAGATCGGCGTTCTCAAACCGCGGATCTGAGTAGTCATAGGATCCATCGGGATTCTTTTTGCCTTAACCGGGTACTTAGCCAATACCTCCGGACGCTCCCACAGAGGACGATCCCTGCGTTTTCCCTTACCAGACCTAATTTCTTCGGGAACAGAGCTTGTAGAACCGGCGGCCTTCCGTTTTGAGAACAGCTCTTCTGCCGGGTTGGTGTGAGAAGTGACGGACCCCGATGATCCAACGCTATCTATATCTTCACTGTTCGCTGCCGCAGGTTCCATATCCCCGAAACCAGAACCATCCGGCTGGGAACATCCCGCCAACAATGCTGCAGCAGCAATCGACACAGCACTTAGAGAGATTCCGACGATACGTGAACGTCCGATATTCCGTTTTGTATCACTTCTGTTGCGATAGTGATCCCCCACAACAATCCCCCAACGTAATTTTTATAAAGTTCGCCCACTCCGAATATCAGGACAGGCTGAAAGCTCTTTGCCTCAACAGCCAGAACGATAACTAAACGGAATGGAACAAAATAAACAAGTTCCAACAAATACGGAAACTTGCGAAAACCCCTATTTTTCGGCGTTGACGTTACCAGATGGGCACCTGCTCGTCTACAGCTTTCAGAAATTATTGTCGCAATGTTCTCGCGTCGGTTTAGACGACGAAGCGGGCCATCGGTTCCCACGAATATGCAAACCCCACAATGTAGCCGTTGCCCCACTACAACCAGCCACGACACACCGGCCGGACACATTTTTGTCGTATACCCCTAAAAAAGGCCTCATCTGGCGGCCACCAGATGAGGCTTGTTAATCACCCATGTAGATGTAGCAGATGGGAGAAAACATCACGGTGATTCACGGATATCTGACAGTGCGCCTATATGGGCTCCTGTGGGGAGTTCGTCTTTCTTATGCTCGGATGGTTGGCGAGAAGCCGACATGTGGGAATTTGCCCGCCATGCCGAGCGAATAATGTTTCAGCTTGCCCTGATCGGAACTTTCGTCGTATGTGGATCAGGCGTAAAGATCAACCACCTGCGCCCCGTTACCGAAGTATTGATGACTACGATGTTAGCGATAAGGGCAGTATCGCTTGGTGCCAGTATTCATATCTCACCTCTAAGCGTGTGACCTGTTTTATCGTTGTGGACTGCGACCAGATAGGACGGTCGATCGAATCGAAACGGCCTGATCTTGACTGTCTTCATCCTGCTGTCTTGAAAAACTTCGGACACTATCTGACCAGGAGCTGACACCTGCATGGATTGGGGACAATCCATTATCGGGCAAGTGCCAGATGATTTGGTATATCGAGAAAGTCTATACAGCACAGGGACGCACTAGTTCTAATGAACGGCTTTTGCGTGCTTTGCATACAGAGCTTACTGAGATGTTTGATGCCGATAGGCATTTTAGTCATGTAATTTCACGCTGGCCATTTTACACAGGCGACGATCTGACGGCCTATAGGTGGCACAACCAGCACCATAACGTGGCAAACATGAAAAAGATGATTCAGGAGGTGCGGGCCATAATGGGTAAAACTGCTAGCGCACCTCCGAAAAAACTAACGAAAAGCAATACAGTTCAGGGTGGGAACGTATTGAGGCAGCCCGAGCCTCTGCCACCCAAGGTCGCATGCTTGCTGAATTAGATAAAGATCTCCTCAGCGCTGATGATGCTGCCTGCGATGTTATCGATGGGGTGCGGGTGCGGTGGATCTCCCCAGGCCGGGCAGCACGCGATGAGACCGCCTTCCACCATGCCTTGTCTGAGGGGCATCGTCTCCATGCTGCGGGCAACACCATGAAGGACAATCTCATCATTGATGCCTATGAGCAGGCTTATGCAGTCGCACAGGCGGTGGGAGCAGATAACCGGGTCGCAGAGATGCCGCCGATGCGCGACCGACAAACCATGGCCCGCCGTGTGCGCGCCTATGTGATCAATGGTAAAAGCAACCGCGCACGTCGCCCCGTTGAGCAACAGAGCAGGGCAGGACGTAAAGCCCTGGCCACAATGGGCCGCAAAGGCGGACAGAAAGCCGCCCAGCGGTGGGAAAACGACCCAGAAGGAGAGTATGCACAGAGGGAGCTGAACAAACTTCACAAGGCAAACCGCCGAAGGGCAATGTCAGGTGAACTATTAGAAACGAGAGTCAAAATGGCGATCCTCGATGCTCGAGCGCAGGGAGTAAAGGATCCTTCAACTAAAGCGCTCGCTCAGGAGCTAGGAGTGTCTGTATCAAGGATTAAACAGCTGAGGCAGAGACTTGGACTACAGGCCAAACGGGGACGTCCCAAAAAAGGATAATGCCGTAAGCGGTATAACGGTTCCCTCCGGCCCGCCTTTCGGTGCTGGGCCACCCTTTTAGAGCTCTAGCCCCCAGTCGTCGTCCTTCTTGGGGTGCTGCGCTGGCTCTGATGCTGTGGTGCGGAGGTGTGCCACGTGGCACTGCTGCTTCCATTTTTCTTCGGCTTTTTCTTGCTCTAGTCGTTTTTGCTTGTTGTCGAGGATGAGCTGGAGTGCTTCGTCTGCTGACAGGTCGGATAGTCCGTCAACGACGCCGTTTTCTATGAGCTGGTCGCATACAGTGGTGCAGATCAGTCGTATATCCGCTAGGTCTTGTATGAGCTCTTTATGGCGTTGAGCAACCTTTGCATGGAGTTGCTTGCTTGCTTCCAGGTCGCGCTCCATCTGTTCGAGTAGTGCACGCACTTCGCCGCGATTCACTTCGACCACCATCCTGTGAATTGATCCCACACGTTCCATTTCGTCAACCCACGCCAGATGCCCCAGAACAGCGCTGCGTAGGCCAGTGTGGCGATGGCCGATCCGATAGCCCATGGGATGGACATCCAGCGCAGCGGTACGACGTTCAGATAAATATCCGCTATGACCGGGGACAGTGTAGAGACGATATCGATTAAGAGATGCCCGCCGACGACGACGGCGAGCAAAACTGCTATCACACCGAGCACGGCGAGGACGACGTCAACGGTGCGGGAACGATGCTCTTCCAGCTCATCGATCACCTGGGAGACGACGTCGGCGCGGATTTCGTCCTTGACCTTCCTCATATCGCTTCGAGCATCGTTCATTGTCGAGGACACGCTGGTTTTCATACTCGCTAAGTTCTTAGTGACGCTGTGCTCGACGCTAGAACTCAGGTTCCCAATCGTCTTGTCTAGTTTTTCCGTCAGCGGAGGAGTGATCTGCGTTGATACGTTCTTGGATAATCCTCTGACGAGTGCGTTTCTTGTCTGTTCGTCGAGTCTTAGACCGTTGACTTTCTGTTGGTCGAGCAGAGTTGCCATCGTGGCGATTTGCTTCTGCATCAGGTTGGAGGTCTCGGTCATCGCCTCGTACCCGACTGTCAGCAAATTCAAGGTCTCTATTTCTTGCTAGGCTTTTTTCGCGCTGAGCTGGATTGCTCTGTCCCAGTTGTTGACGATGCTGGGCGCGTCGAGCTTCTTCGAGTCGAGCTCGCCACGCATCTGCGACAGTTCTGCTTCGAGTGTCTGCTGAGTCTGTTTCCTCTTCTTGTCCCTGTCGACGACCTCGTGGGCTGTTCTTTCTAATGCGCTGCTTATTGCGTCGATATCTTCGTCTAGGCGTGGGATCGACTCCTTTATCTGGGTTATCTCCTTGCGCTCGGCTTTGTCCATCGGCATGGTCAGTGTCTCCCTTCTCTGACTCTTCGAAAATGTTGTGTACCGCGCGTGTTCGTGACCGTGTGCTCACGTTCTTGGTCTCAGTCTTGTGAGTGCTCTTTTTGTCCTCTCCCCCCGCGCTCTTGCCCGTCGAGGCCGTTGATGTAGGCCTGGTATCCGGCTTGCGTGTAGCGGTCACCGAGTTTGCGTCCGCGCACCCGCCATTGTTTGTCGGTGTCTAGGGCGTAGTAGGTGATGTCCCGCTTGCCGCGCACCCGCAGCTCCAGGTCATAGTCTTCGGCGTGAGTGACTGCTGTGGCGAGATCAGTGACTCTCTCGTCTGCGGCGAGCATGTCGGCGCGCCGCCGGATAGTTTCTTTCCACGAATACTCATCGGCCGAGACCACGAAGTCTTCGCGCGGTGTGCGATCGGTGACCTCTTTGCTCTCGCAGACAGACAACCCCATCTTCTGCATCAGCTCATCATTGGTGCGCACGATGGTGAACCAATGTCCGGCTTGCTTGGGGATCTTCCCGGTGGCGAAATCATGGTTCATGATGGTGATGTGGTTGTGCACACACTTGCCCTCACTGTCGGTGTGCGTGGCCACGTGAACCGGTGAGTGGGGGCGAGGCGTTCAGCAAGCTGGAGGCCTGCCCAGTGCGCGCACTGGATGTCGTCATCGCTATCTATGCTCAGCTCGTCGGGGTGCCAGCTTTGTACGATGGAGTACGCTTCACAGCGGCGTTTCGCGTTGCTGTTGCGCATCTCGGAAGCCAGCCGGGAGAACTCAAGGCGATCGTCTGCGCCAACGATTGACAATCGCGCATATCGCGGAGAAGAACCGTCATGTCCTAGCTCGGTGTAGCGGGTCGTGATGTAGGCGCTCTTACTCGTCCTCACTGTCAACGTGGACATAATCCACCTCCTTGAGTTCACAGAGTACTTGTCTGATCTCGTCGATCATGTCGGTAACAGGAGTACCCGCATGAGCCCGGTGTGCGATCTCATTGATATTGATCCCTATACGATCAATGGCGGTGCGCACCGCCCGTCGCTCACTCGTTAGCTGAGCTGACTGAGCGATAAGCGGCTATAGGTCTTCGGCATTGCGTATCCCTAGACCGACGTCTAGGTGGAACTCAATGGCTTGCCTGACTATAGACGCAGCAGATGCAGCACCGGTGAACTGGCGTACACCTTTTACTGCATCTGCTACATCGTCTGACACGTACGTGACGAGACGATGTACGGCCCGGTTTTCGTTTGCGCTCATCTCTTCGCACCATCTCCTTAATCTGGCCCGGGGTGAAGTAGCGCAGAGTCTATATATTCAATACTAGGTCTCTCCGCTACTTCCTGGTCTGGGGGCGAGCAGGGACTTTTGGCACACTATGTGTACTTCAAAGTCCGCTCGCTTGGGGGAGGCCGTGCCGTCCCCCAAGACCCCCTGGCGGTCTGCATGCGTTCACAATGGAGCGGATATATGCAGAAAACCCCTATCACTTTTTTACGGTGATAGGGGTAAAGGCTAGTGACGCTATGCGCATTTCTACCCTTCGTAGGATCTGCCAAAGCCATTGTTTTAAGGCCCTACGATTGGATCTTTTTTTTCTCGCCGAGAAGTCGATCTTTCACGTCTGTAGGGAGGAACTGATCGGCATACTTTATCCACAGTTTTCCCCAGTCAGACTCATGAAGACCTTGTTTCAAGGCTTCCGCTGCGTGCATAGCTTGCTTGGTTGAGATGCATCCATTTCCTCGACCAGTGCGGGTGATAGTCAGTCCCACAGACGAGAAAGCAGCTTCACCGAGTATCCGGTATATGTCTTCCGATGTGATCTCTACTTTGGCGATAATCTCTTGCAGTCGTTCGAGTTCACGCTGGCGTTCTTCTGGCGGAAGAGACTGAATGCGCTTAATATCATTCTCGTACATTGTCTGCTCCTAATGTCTATCAGTTGTGTACTGACCATCGTAAAGTAACGTGTGAGTTGACTGCATCACCCAACGGGCCAGTCATAAAAAGACCGGAGGCAGGGCCTCCGGGAAGAAAAGATGATGAACGTTAATGTGACGATTGATCTAGTTGATCACTGATGCTTGTCGTTGTTTCGTTGGATTTTGTGTTGAACTGTCTCCCACGCCTCAAGCAGATTTTGGGCCGCACCATCGCCACCTGGAACGAACGTTTTTAGCATGTCCTTTACTTCATTAGCATCGATTGTTCCCTTGCTTGCATATTCGTTAAATAGCGCTACGGTTTCGTGCGGAAATGGCAGTAAACCCTGATTGATGTCAACCTTTTCACCATTGTTGAAAGCGTGTATCGCTCCTAAGAGTTTGC
>NZ_QFRA01000051.1 GCF_003243515.1 Corynebacterium kroppenstedtii | reverse complement strand
CAGTGTTGTGTTTGTGTGTGGTGTGTGCCGAACCCCCTGGGGGGTGGCCGCACCACACACATTTTTATGCGTACGCCCACACCCGAAAAACGGGTGGGCGATCCTATATTTGCTTATGTATTGCCGGAGTGGCTTCTTCCGCTCTCTTCTCATCCGAATGAAATCCCTATAGAAGGCCATTGCTAGCCTGGGGGCTATGAGGAAGCTGTTTATTGCCGCCACCGTTTGGTTGGCCATCGGTGTCATCGCCGGAGTCTTTTATCGCGAATTCACCAGAGCCCACGATTTTGAAGGCACCACTCAACTGTCTGTGGTGCACACCCACTCGCTTATTCTCGGTATGACAATGAACCTCCTGTTCCTTGTCTTCACCCTCGTACTCCGAATCGATAAAGATCGGCGCTTCACCACATTCTTTTGGATTTACAACGCGGGTGCAGCCTGGACCGTCGGATTTCTCGCGTTTCACGGTATTCGTCAGGTCCTCGGTAAAGACTTTCCCGAATCGTTGGCTGTTTTCGCAGGTATGGGCCACATTATTATCACCGTTGGGTTCGTTCTCTTCTTCGTCATCTTGAATAAATATGTTAAAAGATGGCGAAGGAAAAATAACGTATCGCACTAGGTGCGTCGTTTCCTGAACATGGTTACCCGTATGCGCTCATCATTCGGATGCGCCAACCATTCGGGTGGAATGGAAAGTTTCCTGGACGTTAAATCTTCCCAACGAGATAGGTAATCACGGGAAACCGACGTAATCTAAATTCCGTAATTACGCACTATCGTCCACCACCGTCGTTTATTAAAGTCATTTACCAAAACCCAAATCGCCGCGTTTAGGCTATCCCGCCCTTGAAGGGCACGCGCGTGACTTAAAAGCGGCTTTAGCTGTGCTGTTTAAAGGAGCCCTCATTATGCGTCTACGTTCAGTGGCTGCAGCTATCGCAACTCTGGCGTTATCCGCAACCGGTCTCGTTGCCTGCGGTGATGGGGGTGGGACCACTCTCGACGGAGCGGGAGACCCCAACATCGTCCGGACCGCAGCGTCGGAACCCCAAAACGGACTCATAACCACAAATACCAACGAATCAAATGGTTCCCAGGTACTCGAACTTCTGTATCGCGGCCTTGTGTCTTACGACGAAAATGGTAAGGCGCATAACCAGGTCGCTGATTCCATCACCGCTAATCCAGACAGCACAGAATTCACCGTCCGGCTCAAAGACGGGTGGACATTCACCGACGGAACACCCGTGACTGCGGATTCATTCATCGACGCCTGGAATTACGGCGCAGCCGGCAAAAACGCCCAAAAACAGCAAGACTTCTTCTCAAATATTAAAGGGTTTGACGACGTCAAAGACCCCAGCAGTAGCGTCGAAAAGCTGTCCGGGCTGCAAAAAGTGAATGATAAAGAATTCACGATTACGCTCTCGGATCCGGACTCCCAATTCCCCATCAGCCTCGACGCGACGCCATTCTTCCCGCTCCCGCAATCATTCTTCGACGATCCGAAGAGCTTCGGCGAGCATCCCGTCGGCAATGGTCCCTATAAGTTAGACGGCCAGAATGCGTGGACCCACAACAGTTCGATCCGAACAGTAAAGAACGACAAATACGCTGGTGATGATAAGCCGAAGAACGGCGGTGTCACCTTTAAGCTGTACGAAAATCTTGATACGGCGTACACCGATCTGCAGGCGGGCAACCTCGACATCATCGGTCAGACCGTTCCGCCGACGGCGATGCAGACCTTCAAAGATGACTTCCCGTCCACGCATTTGGTGAAGCCGATCGCTTCCAATGGGGGCTTCGTCATTCCGCAGTGGCTCGATCATTTCGGCAACGATGAGGAGGGGCATTTACGTCGGCAAGCGATCTCTATGGCGATCAACCGGAAGCAAATTTCCGACAAGATCATGAACGGTACGCGCGTGCCAGCGAAGGACTTTACGGCGACGACGCTCGGCGACGTGCCGAATGTCGAGGGCAGCGATGTCCTGGACTATAACCCGGACAAGGCCAAAGAGCTGTGGAAGAAGGCTGACGAGATCAAACCGTACAGCGGGAAACTAGAGATCGCGTACAACTCGGACGGCGGCCATAAGGAATGGGTCGAAGCCGTATCGAATAGTATTCACAACGTTTTGGGGATCGACGCCACGGGCAAGGCGTACCCTAACTTCAAAGCACTCCGAAACGAAGTATCGAGTGGGTCGATTCATACCGCTTTCCGAAGCGGGTGGCAGGCAGACTTCCCTTCACAAGCGAATTTTCTCCAACCCCAATTCGCGACGAATGGAGCGTCGAATGACGGTAAATATACCAACGCGGAATTCGACAACCTCCTGAAAGACGCATCGAAGGAAAGCGATCAGAAGAAAGCGCAGGAAATCTACGCGAAGGCGCAGGCAATTCTCATGCGGGAGCTCCCCGAAATCCCGTTGTTCTACTACACCGCGTCTGCCGCGTGGACTACCTCGCTATCGAACGTGAATTACGACTGGAAAGGCGTCCCCATCTTCACGGAAATCATGAAGAGCTGACCCATCGATAAGGCTCCCCCACGATAAGGACCCCTCATGCTTTGGTATATCGGAAAACGATTATTACAGATGGTGCCCGTCTTTCTCGTCGCAACATTCCTCATTTACGCCATGGTGTTCCTCACCCCGGGCGACCCCGTCGCAGCACTAGCCGGGGATAAACCACTGAGCCCGGAGATTATCCACTCTATCCGCTCGCAATATCACTTAGATCAGCCACTTATCGTCCAATATCTCCTGTACCTCAAGGGGATTTTTACCGGTGACCTGGGGCAAACGTTTTCCGGACAAAGCGTCGGCACTGTTCTGGGAAATGCGTTCCCCGTCACGATTCGGCTGGCGCTGATGGCCATCGTTATCGAAACCGTATTCGGTATTGGTTTCGGTGTCCTCGCCGGGCTGAAGAAAGGTGGGCTGTTCGACTCTACCGTCCTCGTCATCTCTCTTTTCATCATCACGGTGCCGATCTTCGTCATCGGCTTCGTCGCCCAGTTCCTCTTCGGCATTAAATGGGGAATCCTGCCCGCCACCGTCGGTGCGCAAGGCGACTTCAAACACCTCCTCATGCCCGCATTCGTGCTGGGGCTGGTGTCTTTCGCCTACGTGCTGTGCTTGACCCGTTCAGAAGTGGCCGAAGCGCTGGGCCGGGACTTCGTGCGCACCGCATACGCCCGGGGAATGAGCAAACCGCAGGTCATCCTCCACCACGTCTTGCGGAACTCCATGATCCCCGTCGTGACGTTCATCGGCGCTGACCTCGCGGCCCTCATGGGCGGGGCGATCGTCACCGAAGGCATCTTCAACATCAACGGCGTGGGCGGCCTGGTCTATCACGCTGTGATGTTGGGCGAAGCGCCGACCGTCGTGTCCGTCGTCACGGTCTTAGTCATTATCTTCGTCGTATCGAATCTCCTTATTGACCTGCTCTACGCACTTCTTGACCCGAGGATCCGCTATGCCTAATCCATCACACACACCCGCCCATAGGTCATCAGCAGGGGAAACATCGAAAGAATTGCCGACGTCTCACGGAGGGAATTCATTGGCAGCGGAAACTCATTCCCCGACGGCGGGACGCCATGAGAGCTGCGAGGGCCACGGTGCCGGGCTAGTTACGTCATCGCGAACGGAACGGTGGGTCGCTGAAACAGTGGCCGCGGATGAACCATCGCGTGACGATCTCCTGGCGGACAAGAAGCCGCTGGGCACGTGGGCGGAAGCCTGGCAGCGGTTGCGGCGTCGTCCCCTGTTCTGGGTATCAATGGTGATTATTCTGGCAGTGCTGCTGGTAACGTTCTTCCCCGGGCTGTTTACGTCGACGGACCCGAAAACTGCTGATCTGAGTAAATCGCTGGAGGGGCCCGAAGCCTCGCACCCGTTTGGTTTCACTCGACAGGGCTACGACGTGTACTCCCGCACGTTGTACGGGGCGCGCGCCTCGGTCGTGATCGGCGTGTCCGTCACGATCGTCATCACGATTCTGGGGACGATCATTGGCTCGGTGGCCGGGTATGTCGGCGGCTGGTTGGACGCGGTGCTCTCCCGCCTGACCGATATTTTCTTCGCGATACCGCTGATCCTCGCGGGCATCGTTCTGATGTAGCTGTTCAGTGAGCGCAACACGCTGACCGTCATCCTCGTGTTGTCCGCATTCGGCTGGCCGCAGATGGCGCGCATTGTGCGCGGCGCCGTCATGACGGTGAAAAACAACGATTACGTCATGGCGTCGCGTGCGCTTGGTCTCTCGCAATGGAAGATTCTGCTGCGCCACATCATCCCCAACTGCCTCGCGCTCATCATTGTTATGGCAACTACGTCGCTGGGCATCTATATCGTGGCGGAAGCAACGCTGTCCTACCTGGGCATTGGATTACCGCCACAAACGGTGTCGTGGGGCAATGACATCTCCACGGCGCAAAACACCCTCCGAGCAGCGCCGTCGACGCTGTTCTACCCCGCGGGTGCCCTGGCCATCACGGTGCTGGGCTTCATCATGCTGGGGGATGCGTTAAAGGATGCCCTCGACCCGAAGGAGCGTACGGCCTCATGACATCGATCCCACATTCCGCGAATAAACCTGAGCAGAGCGTCGGCACGCAAAACTCCAGCGACGATACCCGCCCGCTGTTGCAGATGCGCGACGTCGATATCGCCTTCGGCGGTAAGAAAAGTCCGATACCGACGGTGTTTGGAGTCAACCTCGACATTTACCCGGGGGAGACTGTCGCGATCGTCGGCGAATCTGGTTCGGGTAAATCCACGACGGCACATTCGATCATCGGTTTGCTCCCCGGTGGGGGCCATGTGACCGGTGGCACCATCACTTTCGACGGTCGGGATATCACGCACGCGTCGCCTAAGGAGCTGACGGCGCTGCGTGGTGCGGACATCGGTTTAGTTCCGCAAGATCCCATGTCGAACTTGAACCCCGTGTGGAAAGTAGGTTTTCAAGTTAAGGAGGCCTTGAAGGCCAACAACGTCGCGACGGGGTCTGCTGCCCATAAGCGGGCTGTCGAGCTGCTTTCGGAGGCCGGGTTGCCCGACGCTGATAAGCGCGTGAACCAGTATCCGCACGAGTATTCGGGCGGTATGCGTCAGCGCGCGTTGATCGCGATTGGTTTGGCGGCGCGTCCGAAGCTGCTTATTGCCGACGAACCGACGTCGGCACTCGATGTCACCGTGCAGCGGCACATCTTGGACCATCTAGACTCGCTGACCCATGAGCTGGGCACTGCAGTGATGCTGATTACTCACGACCTCGGTTTGGCGGCCGAACGCGCGGATCGGATCGTCGTGATGAGCCAGGGGCGCGTCGTGGAATCGGGTCCTGCGCTGGAGATTCTTCAAGATCCTCGGCACCCCTACACGCAAAAGCTGGTGGGGGCGGCTCCGTCATTGCGGGCGCGACGTCATGACGTCATCGAACAGCGTGAAAAAGTGGCCCACGAGGCCGAAGAACGGGCCCTTGAGCGCACCACGGGTCCGCACGCGGCGCAGGATGGCGACGTCGAGCACATTATTGAAGTCCATGACCTGGGGAAGGATTTTCCGATCCCGGGTGGCCCACCGTGGAAGAAGAGCATGTTCACGGCCGCTGCGGATGTGAATTTCTACATCCGGCGCGGGACCACAACGGCGCTGGTGGGGGAGTCTGGTTCAGGCAAGTCCACCGTGGCGAAGATGATCCTCGGCCTGCTGCAGCCCACGCGGGGTTCGGTCACGTTTAATGGGCGCGATGTCACCGCTTTGAACCGAAAACAAGAACTTGCTTTCCGACGCAGGGTGCAGCCTATTTTCCAGAATCCGTTTGGGTCGATCGATCCGATGTATTCGGTGTTCAACACGATCGCGGAGCCCCTGAGAATTCACAACATTGGGAATCGAGCGAGCCGCGAAAAGAAGGTCCGCGAATTGTTGGACCGCGTGGCCATGCCGGCGGCAATGATGCACAGGTTCCCGTCGGAACTATCCGGCGGTCAGCGGCAGCGCGTTGCAATTGCGCGCGCATTGGCCCTGGACCCTGATGTCGTCATCTGCGATGAGGCGGTGTCTGCCCTGGACGTGCTGGTGCAGTCGCAGATCCTGAACCTGTTGAATGAACTGCAGGCAGAAATGGGGCTGAGCTATTTGTTCATCACCCATGACCTTGCGGTGGTGAAGCAGATTGCCGACGACGTGCTGGTGATGCGCCAGGGGCGTTTGGTGGAGCGCGGAACAACGGATGAGCTGTTCGACCATCCGTGTGAGGAATACACGCGTAGCCTGATTGATTCGATCCCGGGCGGGAGTATCGACCTGGGCGATGCCTAGCGGGTGCGGACTCCGCAGTCCCGCCCCGACTTAATCGGCGATGACGTCGAGTGGGCTGATCCGCGAGGCGCGTATGCCAGGCCAGACCGCAGCGATGATGCCAACGACCGCTGATGCGATGAGCATTGCGATGATATGTTCCCACGGAATGACAATTTGCGTAATGCCTTGCGTTTTCATGACGTTCATGAACATCCACCCAATGTAGAGCCCAATATTCACCCCAATAATCGCACCATAGAGGGACAATTGGATGCTTTCGAGGGTGATCATGCGGCGTACTTGCCCGCGGACCATGCCCACGGCACGAAGCATCCCGATTTCTTGCCGACGCTCAACAATGCTGAGCGCGAGCGTGTTAATAATCCCAACAATCGCGATGATCACCGATAGGGCCAGCAAACCATAGAGGATGGACAACAGTTGGTTAACAAGTTGTGCTTGTTCAAATATAATTTCTATTGAGGTCCATAATTATGAAAAAGTTGAATTTA
>NZ_QFRA01000069.1 GCF_003243515.1 Corynebacterium kroppenstedtii | reverse complement strand
CCGCGTAGATCTACGCGGCGTTAGGCAGGTCAGCACGCCACAGGCTAGCGTCGCGTAGGTTGGTACCGTACAGTATGACACTGCATAGATCGACATCGTGTAGGTCAACGCTGGACAAATTGATACTGAATAGGCTAACGCCGCATAGATCGGCCCGCGTGTTATTTTTATGCGCCGCCGCGACAATTGCGAGCACTTCTTCGCGATTCATAATTCCTCCATATGGTCTAATTTTTGTTGGCGTCATTTCGCCTTTGTCGTCACGGTAGTGGTGACACCTGGGCGGAACCTCCATGTCGACATGTTCATAGTAGATATGCTGTGGCGTCTATTTTATGGTGGATTCCTTATTTCTGGGCGAGGTAGTTGTAAATGGTTTGTCGGGTGGTGGATAGAGCGCGCGCGGTGGCGGCGATGGTGTGGCCTGCACTGGTGAGGTGGCGGGCGAGGGCCTGGTAGGCGGCTCTGCGAGCGGTTTCGTGGGTGTCGGGGATTCCTGTGGTGAGGGGTCCTAGCCAGTCGGCGACGGCAGTGGCGGCGCGTGGACCCCAGACGTGCCACCAGGCGTCGACGGCGGGCTCGACCCACAGTCCGCGGCGTAGGAAGGCATCGGTGTTGAGGGCTTCGACGAGGTGGGCGGCGCCGGCGAGGTAATTGCGGGCAGGGTTATGGATGGCGTGGGCGATAGCTACGGCGAGGCGGGCGAGGTCGTCGTCTTCGACGACTGCGCGCAGGATCGCTAGGGAGGCGTGGACGTCTCCGGTGCGGATGTCTGTGTCGGTGATCGCGGTGAGGGCGTGGACATAGAGGGGGGGTTCGGGGTTATCAGCCCAGGCGGCTTGGATCGCGCCGATGGCGGCGCGTACGAGGTGATGGCGGGCTGCGTCGAGGTCGGTGGACTCCATGACCACATCGGTGAGGATCGTGGATAGCGTGCTGGTCTTGTCGGTGAGGATGGCTGCCTCTGGCCGATCGGACGTGAGTGCGGTCTGGAAACGCTGAGGATCGAAGAATTCGACCATCGTTAGCATCGTGGCGCGGTTGACCCAGGCGGCTAGTGGAGGGCCTGAGAGTGGATCAGTGGTGGCGGCATAGTACGCCAGTCGCTGCTGGGATGTCATGGAGTGTCCTTTCAGTGTCATACCGTTCGGGGGCATTGCTCGCTTCTATTATAGACATATATTTCCCCTTAGTGTCAACAATGGCGATCCCGTGTGGGACGTCAGGTTTTCAGGGTGCTCGGGTGGCGGGCATGTCAGTGCGGGACACCGCTGCTGCAGTGAAGTTCTTGTCTGGGCCACCGGTGAGGCGCGAGTCCTTTAGCATTACTGGCGGCTAGTTGCTGCGCCCATGGATGGGCGCACTATCAGGCCGTGGTCACATCCACTATTGGGCCCGCGCGAATCAGGTGGTGATTGCTCACAGGCTGGAGTGAATGATGGCTCATCCAGGTGAGACGGTAGCTGCGGTGGTATGCCACGCGTGCGACAACGCTAGGTGCCAGAATCCGTCACATTTGGTGGCCGGTACCGTGACTCGCAATCGGCGGGAGTACGTGAGACGAGCAGGAGCTCCAGGAACACCGTTAAATGACGTGCATGGCCCGCGGGGTGGGCGAAATTGTCCAAGACATCGTTGGCGTGGAAGTCGTGACGGTGAACGG
>NZ_QFRA01000050.1 GCF_003243515.1 Corynebacterium kroppenstedtii | reverse complement strand
TGACAGTTCTGGTCCAGCAGCCCGGTGGATGGCTCCATCAACCCCGCCGCCACCAGCCAACTGACGGTTTGCCGCGTTGACGACAGCATCGACGTCGAGAGTGGTGATGTCTGCTCGAAGGATCGTGATGTCAGCCATGGTCCCTATTGTGCATGACCCGTGATCACCCTCCGCGGAATCGTCTGGTGTGGGCGTGATGCTCGCGCAAGAGTTAGGTAATGATGCCGTAGCGGGTCGAGAACAGGAGTATCTTCATGAGCACTACGCGTCCGACAAACTCTCGTGCCGTCCACCTGGCCTCTCGCCCGGACGGCGCACCGACCGAGGACAACTTCCGCATTGAGGAGATCAGCCTCCCCGAGCTATCCGACGGTCAAATCCTGGTTGCCAATGACATCATGTCGGTCGATCCATACATGCGCGGTCGAATGAACGACGTCAAGTCCTATGTGCCGCCCTTCCACATTGACCGGCCCCTTGACGGGGGTGCCGTCGGTACCGTCATCGAGTCGCGCAGTGAGGAGATCCCGGTGGGCAGCCACGTCGTCCACCAGCTGGGGTGGCGCGAGCACGCTGTCCTCGACGCTGATGGCGCACACATCATTGACACCGACATCGCCCCCGCGTCCGCATATCTGAGCGTGCTTGGAATGACTGGACTCACTGCCTACGCTGGCCTGACCCGTGCCGCCGAGATGAAGGCCGGTGACGCCGTCTTCGTCTCGGGAGCCGCTGGGGCCGTCGGATCGATGGTCGGTCAGTTAGCGCGGTTGCTCGGTGCTTCGCGGGTTATCGGTTCGGCTGGTACTGACGCGAAGGTTACCCGGTTGCGCGACCTCGGTTTTGACGCCGCCTTCAACTACCACGACGGCCCGGTTACCGAGCTGCTTGGACAAGCTGCCCCCGACGGCATCGACATCTACTACGACAACGTCGGCGGCGATCACCTGGAGGCCGCCATCGACCATCTCAACAACGACGGGCGGGTCGCGATGTGTGGGGCGATCTCCCAGTACAACTCCGTCGAACCGCCGTGCGCTCCTCGTAATCTCGCATTGACCATCGGGAAACGTCTCACCCTACGTGGCTTCGTCATCGCCAAATACGCCGAGGAGGTCCGTCCAGAGTTCCAGCAGCGGATGGCCAAATGGTTGTCGGCCGACGAAATCCATTGGGACGAGACTTTCCGCGACGGCCTCGACGCCGCTGCGAAAGCATTCATCGACATGCTCAATGGGGCAAATACGGGGAAGATGCTAGTCCGGTTGTGAATCGCGGGGGCTGTTCAACCCTTGAACAAGTACTGGTCAGCAGCCTGCGCTGATGACCATGACGAATGTCACGGCCAGGTTGTGACATTGGATGATGGTGGCTTCAGTTTTGTCGGTTCGAGACTGAAGCTATGGAAAAACCAGCGATTGAGATACACGATCTCGTCAAGTCGTTCCCCCAAGTCGGCAGTCACGAACGTCTCGTTGCCGTCGACCACATGTCGATGACAATCAACTGCGGAGAGGTTGTCGCTTTTCTCGGCCCCAATGGTGCCGGAAAATCCACCACCATCGATATGCTTCTGGGCATGACCAGCCCCGACAGTGGGAAGGTTGTCGTCCTTGGTTCCGATCCGAGGATGGCCGCGCGTGCTGGCCGCATCAGTGCCGTCTTTCAGACTGGCGGGCTGTTACCTGACTTCACCGTCGTAGAGACCATGAAGGCCATCGCTGCCGCACATGGGAAGCGCTCGAGGATGAAGCCCCTCATTGAGAGGTGGGGGCTTACTCCATTCGCTGGAACCAAGGTTGGCAAATGCTCAGGAGGTCAGCGCCAGCGTCTTCGGTTTGCTCTCGCCATGCTGCCCGACCCCGATGTACTTATCCTTGACGAGCCGACGACCGGCCTGGACGTTGAGGCTCGGCGCCACTTCTGGCAGGTCATGGGTGAGGAGGCCGACGCCGGCCGCACAATCATCTTCGCTACCCACTACATCGAGGAGGCCGACTCCTTCGCTCGTCGCGTCGTCCTCGTCAGTGGCGGACAGATCGTTGCGGACGGCACCATCACCGAGATTCGCGCATCGGTGTCCGGATCTACCGTCAGGGTGACCCTCGATGACCCCACCGGGCTAACCGATGGCCTGCACGCTTTCCCTGGTGTTACCGATGTCACCGTCCAGGGACAGCAACTCATCATGCATACCGATCAACCCGACGATCTGGCTCGTCACCTCCTGACCCGCACCGACGCCCACGGGCTACTCATCTCGACGACGACCCTTGAGGACGCTTTCGTCCAACTCACAGGCTCCAACGACCCCCGCGATAATTCCGACGACTCGGAGGCAGCAGCATGATCAGTTACGCCCTTCTCGACACCCGCAGGTTGCTTCGCAACACCGGCGGCATCATCTTTACTATCCTTATGCCTGCTGGCTTCTACCTTATTTTCGGAGCCACCCAACCGAACCTCGATACCGCCGTTGCTCATGGAAACGTCAAGGCGACGATCATGGTATCCATGGCCGTCTACGGGGCCATCATGGCCGTCACTATGTGGGGGTCCCACGCTGCCCTCGAACAGCAGCGCGGATGGGGCCGTCAGCTGGCGCTTACCCCGATGACGCCGTTGAAATACGTCTTCTCGAAGGTGCTGACGATTGAAACTGTGGCTTTGGTTCCGCTGGCGATCGTTTTCGTCACGGGTGCTGCCACCAATGCCCGCGCTGACGGGTTGCGCTGGCTGTGGACCTTCCTGCTGTGCTGGGTGTGCTCGATGCCCTTCACTCTGTTCGGTCTGGCCGTCGCCCTGCTGGTGCGTGGCGAGACAGCAACCGGGATCACTTCCTTTTGCATCGTCGCCCTGTCCTTCCTCGGCAATATGTTTATCCCGCTAAGTGGATTCATTCTGAAAGTGTCGCGATTCACCCCGATGTATGGGCCCGGTCAGCTGACGCGGATGCCGCTCATCGGAAAGCAGATGGTGACGATGGACGGCGTGATTAACGAGCCGGTGTGGCGTCCTGTCGTCAGTATTATCGTTTGGACGATCATCATGGGGATCGTGGCGGTGCTGGTGGGCAGACGCCGTCAGAACCGCTGATAAGGGCCGAGTAAGCGAGAAGCCCACTCGGCGACGGGGTCGGCCATGACAGCACCCGTGGAATCAACTGGGCCAGCAGGAAGGAGACCACCATGGCAGTGATCGTAGGGGCATCGACCTCGATTCCCCTACGCCGTCGCAACCGCAACGCCCTCGCTGCTGGTATCTGGCTCGTTTTCCTGGCCTATGCTGTGATGTCCCTTCAGAGCTCGCATTTACCGCCATGGCGTATTGCTTTGGGCTGGATGGGGTTGGCCATCTTCGCGCTGTTCTACCTGGCGCTGTTCTGGTGGCATGTCGACGGCCTGGAACTGTGGTACACAAAGCATCAGGTTCGCGCAAGCGCCATCGTGGGTCAGATTATGCTCGTGGTCTTGTGCGCCCTATTGGCCCTTGTCAGACCCAAGGTGGCGGCCAGTGTGCTGGCATACCCGATAGCCTTCGCTGTCTTCCAGATGCCTGAGGTAGCCCTAGGGATCACGCTCGCCATCGAGGTTGTCGGGATGGCCGTCCTGGTGTGGGTCACTCCGAGCTTGATGGCGTGGGCGATCGGTTCAGCCATCTCGGTTGCTGTAGTGACGGTGGTGGGGGTCCTGGAGCGGGCGGCCTGCCGGGGGCAGTTGGCTCGTCAAGCCGAACAGGACGTCCTGACACGTCTGGAGGAACGCCAACGGGTCGCCTCCGATGTCCACGACCTGCTCGGTCAGACACTCACGGTTATGGCCATGAAGGCCCAGTTGGTGGAACGCCTCATTGGCACCGACCCGGACGCTGCGCGTGCCCAGGCGGTCGAACTGCACGGATTGTCGCGCCACGCCTTGGCACAGGTGCGAGAACTGGTCAGCGGCATGGCCCGCATGGAGGTCGATGCGCAACTGGCGGCGGCTCGCACGGCGCTTGAGGCTGCTGGGGTCGAATGCGTCGTCTCCGATTCGCGTACCCATGGAGGCCACGAGGAGGACTCGGCTTTCGACACAGTGCGCGGCTGGGTGTTGCGCGAGGCGGTGACGAATGTTGTGCGTCACGCGCAGTCCCATACCTGCCTCATCGAGGTCGGTGACGAGATTCTGGCCATCAGCGATGATGGCCGGGGTCGGAGTAATGCCCCCGAGGGCAATGGTTTGACGGGAATGCGCCGGCGGGTCGAGGCAGCAGGGGGAGAGCTGTGGATCGGACCGGGGGAGCGCGACCACGGTACCCGGATCATCGTGACAGGCTGAGACCATGATCGATAAGACCATGATCAAGCTCGTGCTGGCCGACGACCAGACCCTCGTACGCGGCGCTCTGGCAGCCCTGCTTAGCATGGAGAACGACCTGGAGATCGTTGGTACGTGTGGTCGGGGAGACGAGGTGTTCGCCCTTGTGCAGGCCACCCATGCCGACGTGTGTCTGCTCGACATCGAGATGCCAGGTATCGACGGGATCACCGTCGCCGCTGAGCTGAGAGACCAGGCATCGTGGTGTCGAGTTCTCATCGTGACGACCTTCGGGCGGCCGGGTTATCTGCGGCGGGCCATGGATGCCGGTGTGGCTGGGTTCCTCGTCAAGGACACCCCAGCTGAGGACCTGGCCCGAGTGGTGCGCGAGGTCCATGCCGGAGGTCGAGTTATCGACCCAGCTTTGGCCGCCGAATCCCTCATCGAGGGACACAATCCCTTGTCGGAGCGGGAACGGGAGATTCTGCGGCTGGCCGAGTCGGGGGCCTCCATCTCCCTCATCGCCTCCCAGCTCTATCTGTCGGTGGGCACGGTGCGCAACCACGTGTCCTCGGCCATCGGCAAGACGGGTGCTGCGAATCGCACCGAGGCTGCCGTCACGGCTCGACAGCGGGGGTGGTTGTGAGGAGATTCGTGATTGCGGCCGCGGGCGTTGCGCAGCGGTGGTGACAAGGCGAGCCAACAGTCTGACATCCCAAGGTCGAGGTCATGAGGGAGATTGCCCATTGTGCTGGAGTCGGCTGCGAGTCTTTATACAACCCTCTCAGGGCGATCCGGGACCTATGCTTTCAAAGTCCAGTCAATGTGTTCGGGAGGTCTCGACGGCGATCTGGTGATTGTTGACACGCGCGATGAGTGGAAAGAGGACCCTACATCCTCGCTAGCGCTGATGGACGTGGGACACACCGCTGATTGACTGGTTACGACAGCGAAAGCCGCCGATGCGACTCGCTGAGGTTCACATCTCGCGCTATGACACTTCCGTTCGTCAGTGGAAGGTCCCAGTCGAGGTCGCGGTGACTGCGACCGTCGAGAATCCCCAGCAGGACCCGCATGGTGTCACCGTGGGTGACGAGGACGATCGCCGGTAGGTCGCGAGCTGCCACGTCATCCAACAGGCTGCGGCACCTCTCCGCCACATCCGCGAGCGACTCCCCACCAGCCCATCGCACGTCGGCCGGATGTACACCCGTTGGCTGGGGAAGGGGCTCGAGATCATCCGCGGTGTGACCCTCCATGGCTCCCAACCCTTGCTCGCGCAGCCGTGGATCGGTCGTCGCTGGTACGCCCAGCACCCGCGCGATAGGACGAGCTGTCTGACGCGCCCGCTTCTGGTCGGAGGCGATGATCGGGGTGTCGTGGGGTACCAGACCTGCCACCGTGTGAGCGGCCTGGCGAGCCTGGCGTCTCCCGAGCATCGTCAGGGGAATACCCATTGTCTGCCCTTGGATGCGCCCTTGACGATTCCACGTCGACTGCCCGTGCCTGACGATGACGATGCGACTCACCCCACGAAGGCTACCCGGGCGTCTTGATAACTCGCTCTCGATAAGGTGTAAGGCATGTCGATCACGCCACGTCGCCACACCGCCGCCGGTCTGCTGGCCCGGGCGGCCGGGCTGGGGCTAGGCATTATCGCCGACCGCATCGTGCCCGACCCACAGACCCATCACCCGGTGGCCGTATTCGGCTCGGCGGTTGCCCGGTTGGAAAAGATCATGTACGCGGATTCGGTTCGGCGTGGTGCCATCTTTACCGCCGCATGCCTGACTCCGCTCACCGTTGCTGGAACCCTTGTCGACCGCTTCACCCGGCATCGATCGGCACTGCGCATCGCCACCACCGCCCTGACCACGTGGGCCGTCATCGGGTCCGCATCCCTGGCTCGGGAAGGACGGGCGATGGCTGACCACTTGGCCGACAATGACCTGCGTGCCGCGCACAAACGTCTACCGCACCTGTGTGGGCGCGACCCTGACGCCCTCGACGCCCCTGAGATCGCCCGAGGCACCGTCGAGTCCATGGCCGAGAACGCCTCCGATGCCGCCGTCGCATCGATCTGGTGGGGTGCAGTCGCCGGGTTGCCCGGCCTACTCGTCCACCGCGGGACCAACACCCTCGATGCCATGATCGGCCACCACAACGATCGCTATGAATACTTCGGCAAGGTGGCGGCTCACCTCGACGACGCCGTCAATTGGGTGCCAGCTCGGCTTACCGGAGCCTTGGCTGCTGCGTGTGCCCCGATGGTCGGAGGCGATCGCGCAACCACCTGGCGAGTGATGCGGGCCGAGCATGGCCACCATCCCAGCCCCAACGGCGGCTGGTGCGAGTCTGCCTGGGCAGCAGCCCTCGGCATTCAACTCGGCGGACGTAACGTTTACTACGGTAACCGGGTGGAGTTCCGTCCCCTGTTGGGGTCGGGCCCGCGTCCCGACGCCAACAAGACAGCAGACGCGGCGCTCCTGGTCACTACGGTTACCATGGCAGCCACCTGCTGCGCTGTCGCAGGGCTGGCCAGTGTAGCCCACGTGCTGTTTTACGGTGGCCCGATTCCACGCGGTCTTCTGCCACACAGCACAAGGCGTCGATCACAAGGAGACTCACAGTGACCGGAATCCTCGTCGCCGGAACATCCTCGGACGCGGGTAAATCCCTCGTCGTTACCGCCTTGTGCCGGGTCGCCCGACGTCGCGGCATCGACGTGGTGCCTTTCAAAGCCCAGAACATGTCAAACAACTCGATGGTGTGCGCAGACGGTTCCGAAATCGGCCGAGCCCAGTACCTCCAGGCCACTG
>NZ_QFRA01000068.1 GCF_003243515.1 Corynebacterium kroppenstedtii | reverse complement strand
GAGCGTAGCGTGCAGGGTGTGCCGGGTCCTGCTGGTGTGCGTGGCCCGCAAGGGCCGCAGGGGCCTGCTGGTGTTGATGGTTCGGCTGGGCTGGTTGGCCCTGTTGGTCCGCAGGGTTCCCCGGGTTTGAATGGTGTGAAAGGTCCTGACGGGTTGCCTGGTGCTAACGGTTCGGATGGCCGTGATGGTGTTTCGGGCCGTGCAGGCGTGGACGGTGTGAACGGCGCTGATGGCAAGGATGGTCGTGATGGTTCGGCTGGTGAGCGCGGCGATGTGGGGCCTTCGGGTCCTGCCGGCCCGCAAGGCGCACAGGGGGAGCGTGGTGAGCGTGGCCCCGCAGGTGTGAACGGATCCGACGGTAAAGACGGTAAGGATGGCGCTGATGGGCGCTCTGTGGTGTCTGTGTACTGTTCCGGGGGCCGCCTGGTTGTGAAATATAGTGACGGTACGGCCTCTACCGTGTCGCCTGGTTGTGAAATATAGTGACGGTACGGCCTCTACCGTGTCGGGTTCTGCAGCCTGCGAGAGTGTGAAACCGTCACCTGTGGTTACCGTATCATCCCATAGGTGAACAAGAAGAGGGAAGGGTGTTACTAGTGTTGGTCGTGTTTGGTGGTGGTGTGTGGTGAGATACATTCCAGCGGCGCATCACTCTGCCGGTTCGAATAGTCCGGTGAATAGGGTTGTGATTCATGCAACATGCCCGGATGTGGGGTTTCCGTCCGCTTCCCGTAAGGGGCGGGCGGTGTCCACAGCAAACTATTTTGCTTCCCCATCGTCGGGTGGTTCTGCCCATTATGTGTGTGATGTTGGGGAGACGGTGCAGTGCTTGTCGGAGTCTACGATTGGTTGGCATGCCCCGCCTAATCCGCATAGTTTGGGTATAGAGATTTGCGCGGATGGGGGTTCGCATGCCTCGTTCCGTGTACCGGGGCATGCTTACACTCGGGAGCAGTGGCTTGATCCGCGGGTGTGGCCCGCGGTGGAGAGGGCCGCCATCCTGTGTCGGCAGTTGTGTGATAAGCATGGTGTTCCGAAGAGGAAACTGTCTGTGGCTGATTTGAAGGCCGGTAAACGGGGTGTTTGCGGGCATGTGGATGTTACGGATGCGTGGCATCAGTCGGATCATGACGATCCGGGGCCGTGGTTTCCGTGGGACAAATTTATGGCTGTGGTGAATGGCCACGGCGGCGGTTCAAGTAGTGAGGAGTTGAGTATGGCTGATGTACAAGCGTTACATAATCAGATTAAACAGTTGTCGGCACAGGTGGCCCAGTCGGTGAATAAGCTGCATCACGATGTTGGTGTGGTTCAGGTTCAGAATGGTGATTTGGGTAAACGTGTTGATGCCTTGTCGTGGGTGAAGAATCCGGTGACGGGGAAGCTGTGGCGCAGCAAGGATGCTTTGTGGAGTGTCTGGTATTACGTGTTGGAGTGTCGTAGCCGTCTTGACAGGCTCGAGTCTGCTGTCAACGATTTGAAAAAGTGATGGTGGTTTGTTGTGGGTAAACAGTTTTGGTTAGGTTTGCTGGAGCGGGCGTTAAAGACTTTTGTTCAAACGTTTGTGGCTGTGTTGGGGGTTACCGCGGGTGTCACGTATACTGCGGAGTCGTTTCGCGGTTTGCCGTGGGAGTCTGCCCTGATTACGGCCACGGTTGCTGCGGTCCTGTCGGTGGCTACCTCGTTTGGTAGCCCGTCGTTTGTGGCCGGTAAGCCGAAAACCACGCCTGTGGATGCGGGTTTGGTTCCGCCGGATGATCCCGGAATAGTGGAGCCTCACATGGTGGATGTGTCGGATCCTGGCATGATCGAGCCTGCAGATGATGTGGATCTTGGTGTAGGCTATGTGCCGAAACATGCTGCCGAGTCGGAGGTTGGCACAGTAGAGTCTACTGTTGCATAAGTGAATATAGATGTGTGCCCCAGCGGTGCTGCCACGATTGTGTGGTGGTTGCCGCTGGGGCACTATTTTTGTATATTGCGGTGTGGCTATGATTCGTTGCTGTCGATGGTGTCTTCGAGCATCTGATACAGGTGGAGGCAGGTAGAGATCGTTTCGCTGGCCTGGTCGAGAACGTTCCGGCCGATAACGTTTTTGTGGTTGTCGCGGTGGCGGATGATAGCCCACATGATCTCGTCGGCTGCCGCCTGTAATAGTTTGGCCTGGTATGCGATTCCGGCGAGCCAGTCTAGTGCTTCCTGGCTTGCATAGGGGCTCTGGTTCTCGCTGTTGCCGCGGGTGTTGCTGTTGTTTGTGGGG
>NZ_QFRA01000009.1 GCF_003243515.1 Corynebacterium kroppenstedtii | reverse complement strand
GTAAGTATCGATACCGACTAAGTAGTATTAGCGCTCTATTCCGTAGTTCCGGGAAATCCATATAATCTGATGAAAGACGAGGGATATTTCTCGGAGATCTACTCGGTGTCAAATTGGGATTAAACGAGCGACTTTTTGCTATTAGCGAATGTGCAGTGGGAAGTGTTTACTGCATCAGTGCTATGACAAAGATACGAAATGGTGCGTAGAGTATCGCACGCGATCTTGAGCTAGAGAAAAGGGACTTCACGTGTCGAAAGAAAATAGCGATTTCACCAGCAAATTTTTAGTTGGGGCTATGGTCACCCTTTTGTTAGTGGTTATAGCTCCGCAATTGGGACTAAGTGTAATCACACCGTCTTTTTCCCATATGGCTGAGGGCTTAAACGTTAGTATCGAACAACTTCAACAAACAACGACGATATACATGGCTGAATATGCACTGAGTATGTTTGCGGGTGGTTTTCTGGCAGAAAAGTATGATGCAGCCAAGATTCAAGCTTTTGGCTTGATTGTGTTCACTACTGGTTTACTGCTCTGCACGTTTTCTCCATCCATTTTATATTGTCTATAGGTCGATTTTTTCAGGCCTTGGGGGATGTCGGCGACTGTTCTGTGCCGCCTCGTTATTCGTAGACGTATTGATCCAGCGTTCAGAATAACACCGTTAGGAAATCTTTCTATGGTCATGTCGCTCACGCCCGCCCTAGCTCCACTTCTAGGAGGTGTGGCTTCCCTCTTCTTTCTATGTCAGGCGATTGTAGCGGTGCTAGCTGTTCTGGGACTTATTTTTACTCTTTTGTGTCTCGGTTTGCTGGGGTCGGCAAAGGCTCCCGAACCCTCTTTACCGTCCTTGACCTCCACCTCGTCTTCTATCGGAGCTTCGCTCTCAAATTGTTTGTATTTGTGGTATTCGGGTGCGCTCGCCCTGGTGTGGATGAGTTATTTCGTCTTTTTTGGCTCTATCTCCAGGTTTCTTTGAAACTACCTATGGGATTAATGAAATTTCTTACTGCGTATTGATGCTATGGCCTGCACTGGGTTATTGGTTTGGAAGTTTTTTAATAAAACACTCTGCTTGCCCGACGAAACTGGCACATACATCGATCATTGCTTCCGGCTTGGTTGCCCTGATAGTTATTTTGATAGGTGTGGTGGCTCCATCAATTCCTTTATGGGCTGTCATTGCAATTTTGTGCATGCAATTTATCGGGGTGGGAGCTGCTATCCCGTATAGCCAAAATGGGCAGGTTTCTTTACCGCTCGCTTTGCCGGGTGTCTCCACAGGACTTTTTTCTTTATTCAAATGATGTCAGGTGCTGTGTATGTGGCAGTGGCTAATTTTTTCGGGGCCATTTCCTTCCGTTCGGTGTTAGTGTTTGTAGCTAGTCCTCAGCTGCTGCTCGGGTTGATGCTTGCGGCCTTTTTAATTTTGAGCCAGTCTAGAACCACCTAGACTTCCTATTATAGGGATCAGTGTGAATCACTATCTTATACATAGGTTTTATGAGTAAGAAAGATTCATTTATTCTTCACTATCCAATATTGCGGAGCCCAAGCACAGATCCAAGTCCAAGGTCGGTTCCGCTCTGGGTTGCGCAGGAGTCTGCCTATAGTAATAGTTGGCGCCCAGTCAGCGCTGAAGAACGCCGACGCCTCGGTGGCATGGTCGATGGTGCCACTGATGAAGCCGAAAAGTGGCAGACCAAGCTCCAGTTCGCCAGGAATCGCGCTGCGATCGACGCTCTGCTCTACATCGCTACCCGCGATAACCGTCGCGTCGCTAGCGGAGAAGTCACGGGCAGGAAGCCCTGCGCTGGATGTATACGTAGCGTCCCGGCTAACCCGGCGCACCACACTCTCACCCCACGACTTACTCCAGTACCGCCCACAACCACAGCCTGGTGCAACACATTTACAGCATCAGTCGGTACCCAATTCCCGGTTCTGTCGTAAAATACTGGGGGTTCGCTGGATCAACCTCCAGCTTCGAGCGCAACTGCGACATATAAACCCGCAAGTAGTTTGTTTCCCGCTTGTATGATTCGCCCCATACCGCCTGCAGGAGCTCGACTTTCGTCACTAGCCGCCCCCGGTGGCGGATCATGTGCTCCACGATGCCCCATTCCCGCGGAGTCAGGTGCGCCTCCGCACCCTCCACGACCACCTTCTTCCTAGGCAAATCGAACTCCACGCGCTCATCGGATGTACGCATCACCGGCTCCTCCGGTGCATCGCCATGAGGCGCCCTTCGCAGCGCTGCCCGTAACCTCGCCAGCAGCTCACCCATGGAGAACGGTTTGGTCACATAATCGTCCGCGCCCTCATCCAAAGCATTGATCTTCCCGGCCTCATCGTGGCGGGCAGAAACAACCAGTACTGGCATGTCACTCCAGCTTCGCAGTGCACGCAACACATCCAGTCCACTCATATCCGGCAGCCCCAGATCCAGTAACGCCGCCTGCGGGTGCCATTGGGAGGCCAGTCGAATCGCTGCAGACGCCGCCGTTGCCACCTTCACCTCATACCCGCGTGCCCGTAGCGTGACGAGGACCGCATTGGCCAAGGCTACGTCGTCCTCAACCATTAAAATTTTTTCAGCACTCATTGCGATTCCCCGGACAACTCTTCTGTTGCTTCTTCGTGATCAATCGTTTCTTTCCTTTCGACGCCCCGCCGCGCCCCACGACGAATTTCCTTTCTACGAGCACTACCAGCGGTTGAAGGGCCCGCAGTCCCCGATGGGGTCGTAGTTGCTGGTGGAGTATTAGTTGTTGGCGGAGTAGTAGCGGCCGGCAAGCTCAGCACCAATGTTGCCCCACCGCCGGGAGTATTTTCCGCCACCAACGCGCCGCCCATAGCCTCGG
Organism: Corynebacterium kroppenstedtii; assembly: GCF_003243515.1. Taxonomy (GTDB): domain Bacteria; phylum Actinomycetota; class Actinomycetes; order Mycobacteriales; family Mycobacteriaceae; genus Corynebacterium; species Corynebacterium kroppenstedtii_B. Next base: position 67,256 of record NZ_QFRA01000009.1, on the reverse strand, counting down.
CGAAACCGCGTGCGACGGCCAGCCCCAAACCCAAACCATTCGTGCTGGCAGATTGATCGCCGAGGCGCTGAAAAGGGGTAAACACGTCGTCCACCGTCTCTGGCGGGAATCCCGGCCCGTGATCGGTGATATGCAGCTCAACCGTCCCGGATTCCTGCACCGGGTGGGCGGTTATTTCGATACGAGAATTCGGCGCATAGCGGCGCGCGTTGATCACGATGTTCGACACGATGCGCTGCACTAGCCCTGCGTCGGCAACCACCGCAGGGGCGGATTCCCCCACGTCGCTATCGATGTGCTGCGCGGCTTCCGGCAACTCCGCACAAACGGCATCCACGACATCCGCGTACTGCACCGAAGTGTGCCGAATAGTCACAGTGTTGGAGTTCACGCGCCCCATATCCAACAAGTTGCCCGTAACTGTCTCCAACCGGTCCACACTGGATTCAATGGTTCCCATCAGCAGAGCCCGCGAATCCTCATCGAGGTCCAGATCATCCATCATCAGACTGGAAATTGCCGCTTGAATCCCCGCCAAAGGAGTGCGCAGATCGTGGGAAACAGCAGTTAACAAGGCCGTGCCCACACGGTTGCCGGCCTCCAGCGCGGCCGTAGCCCGGCGCATAGCCTCAATCCTTTCGCGGTCGATGATCGCAGTTATCCGGGCACCGTGCGCCTCGATCATCGCATTTTCCGCCGGGGATAGTTCGCGCTCGCCTAGGACGAAACGCATACCGTCACCAGCACCCACGTGTGCTGGTGACGGTATGCCCGGCCAGGGGACCCCGATGCCTCCGGGATCCGTGGTTTCCATCGTCACCCACTTCTTTCGTTCTTTAGAATACTGCTGCAGGTCCACGCGATGCAGGTTGAAAGTCTCCCGTAATCGGGATAGGAGGCTCCGGATATCGTCGCCCTCATCTAATGCGCCCCGGGCGAGGTCGGATAGCACCACCGCCTGGCCGAGGCGGCGATTAGCTAGAGCGCGGCGTCGCTCAGCAATATCCACCACCACTGCGACGGCCACAGAAATCACAAAGAACAAGATGATCTGCACAAAATTGGCGGGCTCCGTCACCGTGAGGGTGCGAAAAGGATGGGTGAAGAACCAATTCGCCAACAACGAGCCCAGGGTCACGGCCATGATTGCGGGTCCGAAACCTCCCGCCATCGCCGAGAACACCGCGATGGTGAGGTAACCCAGCAGGATTGACCCCAGCGCGGCCTCATGGTTATCGAAGGGCAGCATGAGCAGCGTGAGCAGCACGGGGCCAAGCACCGCCAACGCCCACCCCGAAACCTTGCGCATCGGACTGAGCTGTTTGCTTGTCCCCGCGGCTCGGGAACGTAATGACTTTAACCACGCGCTGGCCCGTGTCCGGCCTTTCGACCACAGCCCGAGCCCCTCGGCTTCCTCCTTCGAATCGCCCCCGATAGTCGAGACGATGTGTACATCAATGCGGTCGGCACCATCGATGATCTGGTGTGCGGTGGAGCTAAACAGGCGGCTCATGCGAGTGCCCAAACCAATCACCAGCTGGGAAGCATTCACCGTGCGGGCGAATTTCAGCAGGGTGTCCGCTACATCATCGCCTTCAATAACCCGCCATTGGCCGTCCAGGGATTCCGTGAGCTCCTGCAACCGCCGCAAACGTTGGGGGAGGTTCCTGCCCAAAGTAGCATCGGCGCTGGAGACGTAGACCACCAGCATCTCGCGGCCAACAACGCGTTCGGTGATCCGAGCACCCCGGCGGATCAGAGCTTCGGAGGCCTCGTCGCCTTGGACCGCCACCACCACTCGTTCGCGGGCGGGCCAATTGTCCTCGATCTTTTCTTCTTCCCGGTATTTCTCTAGACCCTCATCGACCTTATCGGCGAGCCACAGCAGGCTGAGCTCGCGCAAAGCAGTTAGGTTACCAACCCGGAAATAGCTATTCAGGGCCGTTTCCGCTTGCTGTTGGCGATACACCTCCCCGCGGGCCAAGCGGATACGCAGGGCATCTGGGGATAAGTCAATCAGCTCAATTTCATCGGCATCGCGTAGCACTTGGTCCGGCACCGTTTCACGCTGCCGCGTGCCCGTGACCGCGGAAACCACATCATTGAGTGATTCCAGATGCTGGATGTTCATTGTGGAGATGACGTTGATCCCAGCCTCCAGCAGCGCGTACACATCGTGCCACCGCTTCGTGCCGGCGGATAGCTCAACCTGTCTGTCCGGTTGATCCACCACCGTATGCGCGAGCTCGTCGACCAAAATGATTTCCGGGCGAGCGTCCAGTGCCGCCTGTAAATCGAATTCGCCGTATTCGCTACCCCGATGAGCTACGGATTTGCGCTGGAGAATCGGTAAGCCTTCGGTGAGCTTCCGCGTCCGTGCACGTCCGTGGTCCTCCACGATCCCAACCAGCACATCGTGCCCGCGGTCAACCAAATCATGGGCTTCGCTTAGCATGGCACAGGTTTTTCCCACACCTGGCGCGAAACCCAGGTAGACCTTCAACGTGCCACGCTTTGCCATTTTCGTGCTGTCTCCTTTTGTGTCGACGCCCCGCGGTACCCAGCCTGCGCTACACCACGGGAAAGCCCTGTCTGCTCTACTTTAATTCGCTGAGCGCCTGGTTCAGCTTCACCACATTCACTGGAGCGCCATCTGCGTTGCCGGTGAAATTAGTTTCCGTAGCCGTGGCGATCATTTGTCTCACCTGATGCTGATCGATACCGCGTTCCCTCGCCACTCGCGGGGTCTGCAGGGTGGCGTACCTAGAAGAAATGTGTGGGTCGAGGCCGGAACCAGACGAGGTCACCGCATCGACCGGAACGTCGCCGGGGGAGACCCCCTCGCGTGCGGCGACTTCTGCGCGCTTATCCGCAATAGCCTTCCGTAGATCCTTGCTGTAGGGGGAGAGGTTCGTGGCGGAGGAACTCATGGCGTCGAAACCATTGTCCCCGGCGGCAGAAGGACGAGGGTAGAAGAATCCTGGTTTCGTGACTTCCTGGGCAAGTAGCGACGATCCCGTGGTTTTGCCCTGGGAGTTGGTGATTATTGAACCGTCGGCTTGTGCCAGCATGATCCGGCCGATTCCGAACACGGTGAGGGGATAGGCAATACCGAGGATAAGGGTGAGCACCAAGAAACTTCGCACGGTGGTGGAAGCAAGACGGAAGCCGTTGCTGTTGCTTGTACGTGCCATGGGGGATCCTTTCTAGATGGTTTTCGCTGGTTGAGAGGCTGGGTTAGATCCCCACAACACCGGAGATCAGCAGGTCGATGATCTTGATGCCGAGGAATGGCACGACCACCCCTCCCATACCGAAAATCGTGAGGTTGCGGGACAGCAAGGCAGCTGCCGACCCCGCGCGGTATTGGACACCTTTCAGCGCCAACGGGATCAGCGCGATAATAATGAGTGCGTTGAAGATCACCGCGGAAAGGATTGCCGATTGGGGCGAGTGCAGGTGCATGACATTCAGTGCGGATAATCCGGGGAAAGCCACTACAAACATGGCGGGGATGATCGCGAAGTATTTGGCGATGTCATTGGCAATGCTGAATGTTGTCAGTGCACCGCGGGTAATGAGCAATTGCTTGCCGATGGCCACCACATCGATCAACTTGGTGGGATCCGAATCCAAATCCACCATATTGCCGGCTTCCTTAGCCGCGGTGGTGCCCGTGTTCATCGCCACACCCACATCGGCCTGAGCCAGAGCGGGAGCATCGTTGGTACCGTCACCCGTCATCGCCACCAGCCGACCCTTGGTCTGTTCCTTGTGGATGAGTTCCAGCTTCTGTTCCGGGGTTGCCTCCGCTAGGACATCATCCACTCCGGCTTCAGCGGCGATCGCCTTGGCTGTAAGTGCGTTATCGCCTGTGACCATCACGGTACGGATGCCCATTGTGCGCAATTGTTTGAAGCGCTCGGTCATGCCGGGTTTCACGATGTCTTTCAGGTGGATGACGCCCAAAAGCCGAGCGGCACGGTCTTTCCCTTGGCGATCAAGGACAATTTCGGCCACGACCAGCGCAGTACCACCACTGTTGGAGATGTTGTCCACTACTTCGGTGGTGGTAGTGGGGACCCTGCCGCCCAGGTGCGCCACGAGTTTGGTGATTTCCGAGGCCGCACCCTTGACGATTTTGCGTGGAGCAGGCTGGCCATCAACGGCAGACCACTGCAAATACTCCCCGGCGCCCGAGGGCAGTTGAATACCACTCATGCGGGTTTGGGCGGTGAAGGGGATGAATTCGGCCTCCCGGAAAGTTTCTTCCGGAATGGACTGGCCGGATTCTTTTTGCGCGAGCAGCACGATCGAACGCCCCTCGGGGGTGTCATCGGCCAATGAAGAGAGCTGACAAGCGTAGGTCAGTTCCTCCGGACTAGTTTCGCCGACAGGAACGAATTCGCTGGCCTGGCGATCACCAATGGTGATGGTGCCGGTTTTGTCCAGCAGCAGGGTGGCCACATCGCCGGCGGCTTCTACCGCGCGGCCGGACTTGGCCAGCACATTGTGCTGCACAAGACGATCCATACCAGCGATCCCGATTGCAGAGAGTAATGCGCCGATTGTGGTGGGGATCAGGCACACTAGCAGTGCAACCAGTACGACGGGGGATTGCTCGGCATGGTTGAAAGCAGCCATTGGGGCCAGTGCCAAAACCACAATCACGAAGATGATGGTTAGCACGATGAGTAGGGTGCCCAGGGCCAGCTCGTTCGGGGTTTTCTTTCGTTCGGCACCTTCGACCAGACCGATCATGCGATCCATGAACGATTCGCCGGCTTTGCTCGTGACGCGCACAGCGATGGCATCCGAGAGCACACGTGTGCCGCCGGTGACTGCAGAGCGGTCACCGCCGGACTCGCGGATCACTGGGGCGGATTCACCGGTCACTGCAGATTCATCCACGCTGGCTGCGCCCATGATTACATCACCGTCGGCGGGGATGACCTCACCGGCGCTGATCAGAACAATGTCCCCGGGCAAGAGGGCTTCGCTGGAGACTTCTTCGGCTACCCCGGCGATACCCGCGCCCGAGTGAGCTAAGGCGGGGGCGAGGCGTGGATCGCTGACGTCGGAACCGACGAATTTTAGCGCGTTGGATTGCGTGCGCGTTGACCGCAGGGCATCCGCCTGCGCCTTGCCTCGGCCTTCTGCTACCGCTTCAGCCAAGGTGGCGAACAGCACGGTGAGCCACAGCCATACGGTAATAGACCACGTGAACACGGCGGGGTGTGCAATCGCCAGTACCAGGGTAAAAAGCGCCCCGACCTCAACCAGGAACATCACTGGGGTTTTGTACAGCAGGCGGGGATCCATCTTCTTGATGGCTAGTGGCAAGGTCTTTTTGAGCTGCTCTGCAGAGAACGCGCTGGTGGATTTCTTCGAACTGGATTGTGTTGAGGGAGTGGTGTGCGGGGTGTCGGTAGAAGAAGAGATGTTTACGGCAGTCATGACAAAGCCTCCGTCAAGGGGCCGAGAACCAAGGTGGGTAGGAAGGTCAGCGCTCCAACGATAATGGCGATGCCGATCATCACGCCCACGAATTGCGGACGGTGGGTAGGGAGAGTGCCGGCGGTTTCAGCAGCCGGTTTCTGGGTTGCGAAGTCACCGGCGAGCGCGAGCGCCATGATGATGGGGAGGAAGCGGCCCAGCAACATGCACAACCCGAGGGTGATGTTGAACCATGGGGTATCCGCGTTAAATCCGGCGAAGGCGGATCCGTTGTTGTTGGAGGCCGAGGTGTAGGCGTAGACCAATTCGCTGAATCCGTGAGGCCCGGTGGCGGAGATCGATTCACGTGTGGCTGGCAGCAGGGCGGAAAGGCCCACTCCTGCCAACACGAGGGCTGGCATGACCAGGATGTACAGACTGACTTTGGTGATCTCCGACACGCCGATGCGCTTGCCCAAGTATTCCGGGGTTCGGCCGACCATAAGGCCAGCGACGAACACGCTCAAAATAGCGATCATCAACATGCCGTACAGGCCGGTGCCTACACCGCCGGGGGAGATCTCACCCAGCATCATATTGAGGATCAACATCCCGCCAGCGAGGGGATGGTAGCTGGAGTGGAAGGAATCCACCGCTCCGGTCGAGGTCATCGTGGTGGTCACGGCAAAGAAGGAGGATGGTAGAACTCCCAAGCGGTATTCCTTGCCCTCCAGCCCGCCGCCGTGGAGGGCGGATAGGGAGGTTTCGGAGCTCATGACCACAGCCAGCGAGGTGAAGTACAGCACCGCCATGGCCGACAGGACCGCCCAACCTTGACGCGTATCTCCGACCATTTTGCCGAAGGTGCGTGTAAGGCTCACGGGGATCACTAGGATCAGGAAGATCTCCAGCATGTTGGTCCAGGCATTGGGGTTTTCAAATGGGTGGGCGGAGTTGGCATTGAAGTAACCGCCACCGTTGGTTCCCAATTCCTTGATAACCTCCTGGGAAGCAACCGCGCCACCGGGGATGGTCTGCTGCCCACCTGTAACGGTGGCAATGGAGGTGGGCTCGTGGAAGTTTTGGATAACACCCTGCGAAATCAGCAGCACCGCACCGATGAACGCCATTGGTAATAGAATCCGGAACACCGCGCGGTGTAGATCCACCCAGAAGTTACCGATAGTGCCGCTGCCGGACCGATTTGCCAACCCCCGGATCAAGGCTATGGCTACCGTGAGGCCCACGGCTGCGGACACGAAATTCTGCACCGCCAGCCCAGCCATTTGGGTGAAGATGCTCATGGCTTCCTCACCGGAGTAGGACTGCCAGTTCGTGTTCGTGACGAAGGAGGCGGCGGTATTCCATGCTTGATCCCAGTGCATGGGCTGTTTGCCGTGGTTGAGTGGCAACCACTGTTGTATGCGCTGCAACAGGTATAGGCACACCACGCTGATTAGGGAGAACGCCAGAACGCTTGCGCCATACTGATTCCACTTCTGCTTGCCGTCGGGGTTCACACCGATGAGGCGGTAGCAGGCCTTTTCGAACGCAGTGTGCTTCATACTGGTGAACGTGGCTGCCATGTAATTGCCCAGCGGCAGATACGCGGCTGCCAACGCAATGAGGACGATGATGACGGGGATCCACCCCGTGAACGCACTGCTCATGAGAACTTCTCCGGATTCAATAGCGCGATCAGCAGGTACACGATGGCGAGAATCCCGAGGATTCCACCGGTAATGAGTTCCCAAATCACAGTTTGGCCACCGCCTTGAGGGCGGCTGCCATTGTGCAGAACAGCGCACAGGTGGCACCGAGCATTAAAACGTCATAGATCATGACCATATCAGATCACCGGAGAGTCGGGCGCTGGTGAATCTTGACGCTTTTTTAACACCGTCTTTTCGCGTTCGTTTCTTGCTGTGCTTTCTCAGCAGACGGCTTCGCCTTTGTTTAACGACGCTACCTTCACCCACCAAACCGCATTTTCGCAGGCTTTGGGCACATGAGGAGTGGGCGGTGTATACCCTCGAGGGCGTAGGCAATGCCCCCAGAAAATTGTTAGTTCGCGAGGTCGCAGAGAAATCAGGAAGGTGATGAGCAATGGCAGCAAACCCCCAGGGAAAGGTTGATGGTGGGGAAGAGGGGGGCGTCGAGCCGCCAAAGGAGAAACATGAAGACGGATTGCACAATGCCATGGCGACTGCCTTCGAGGCGGGAATCGCAACGCGCCGTGAAGTGATGGGGGGTGAGTTCGTAGATGCGGCGCTGCAGCGGAATGCCGGCAAGGATGGCGAGGGGCTGCAGAAACATGTCACGGCCACAGTGTGGGGAGCGGTGTGGAACCGTCCGGGCCTGGCGAAGCGGGATCGGAGCTTGCTGAATATTGGGATGCTGGTGGCTCTGCGGGCGACGGAGGAGCTACGGGGGCATGTGCGTGGTGGGTTGGAGAATGGCTTGACGCGGGAAGAGATCACGGAGGCGGTGATTCATGCGTCGGGGTACTGCGGGGCACCGGCAGCTCTGAGCGCCATGAGGGTGGTGCAGGAAGTGCTGGAAAAGGAATTGGGCCCGCGGGATTGACGCCGGCGCTGTGTGAGAGACCACGACGGTGGGGAGCATTACGGTTGTAGCGTGCGGGCCCTTCGCCGTTAATGACAACCTGGGCTAAATCAACTGGTCACAGACAACTAAAACCCTGGGGAACTTTAACCTCTCTCTTCTTCATCTTTCCTCGGGCAGGCATGGCCCTAGGTATTCTGGACATCGTGTCTGCACTTGAACAAAAACCTTCAAACCTGTCGCCGTCTGGTCACGAAAACAGCCAACCTTCCGACGTGGCCATTGCTCAGGCTCATCAGCTAGAACCAATTGCTGACGTTGCTCGGCGTGCTGGCATTCCCGTAGAAGCTACGGTGCCTTATGGGATGACAAAGGCCAAAGTGACCGTTGGAAAGTTAGCGCAGAGTGTGCAGAAGGGGAAGGTTGTCCTGGTGACGGGCATGTCTCCGACCCCGGCAGGAGAGGGAAAATCAACTGTCCTCATTGGTTTGGTCGACGGGTTGGTGTTGGCCGGTGTGAAAGCGATTGCTGCTCTGCGTGAGCCGTCGTTGGGGCCAGTGCTGGGTATGAAAGGCGGCGCTGCAGGTGGGGGATACTCGCAGGTCGTTCCGATGGAGGACATTAATCTACATTTCACGGGTGATCTTCATGCGATCACCTTCGCGAATAACGCGTTGGCCGCGTTGATCGATAATCACGTTCAGCAGGGGAACTCCCTGAATCTTGACCCACGAAAGATCGTGTGGCGACGGTGCCTAGACGTAAACGATCGTGTCCTGCGAAACATCATCACTGGTTTGGGTGGTAACGGTGGCGGCATGCCACGCGAAGCCGGTTTTGATATCACGGCGGCCAGCGAGGTGATGGCGGTTCTCTGCTTAGCGCGGGATCTCGCCGATTTGAGGGAGCGGTTAGGCCGTATGCTCATCGGCTACACGTGGGATAATGATCCGGTCTTCGTGCGTGATTTGGGCGTGGAGGGATCCCTTGTTGCGCTCTTGCGTGATGCGATGTCGCCGAACCTTGTCCAAACACTGGGTGGGGCACCGGCGCTGATCCACGGGGGACCGTTCGCGAATATTGCGCATGGTTGCAATAGCGTTATCGCGACTAACGCAGCACGTGAATTGGCTGATGTTGTGGTGACAGAGGCTGGTTTTGGCGCGGATTTGGGTGCGGAAAAACTTACTGATATTGCGTCGGTGGCCGGTGATTTTGCTGCAGATGTAGCGGTCATTGTGGTGACTGCCCGGTCGCTGAAATACAACGGCGGTGTGGCATGTGGTGGTCTCAACGAGGAGGACGTGGAGGCTGTGCGTTCCGGTCTGGCCAACGTGGAACGCCATTGTGCATCATTGCGGAGGCTGGGAATGCAGCCCATCGTGGCCGTCAATAAGTTTGTCACTGATACCGACGCGGAACTCGCGACTATCAAGGAGTGGGCGGACGACCACGGACTTCGTGCAGCCGTAGCGAATGTGTGGGGTGAAGGTGGTGCCGGGGCCGCTGACTTGGTGGCCGAGGTTCGTGAAGCGTTGGCGGACGAGCCGGTGCGGACCGCCACGGGCCAATCGGGTACAGCGCGGACGCGTATTTATGACCCGCAGGCCGGTGTTGAGGCAAGCATCGCAACCATTGCGCACGACATTTATGGCGCTGAGCAGGTGGAATACTCCAAGCAAGCCGGTAAAGACCTGGCTCAGCTGAAGCGCCACGGGTGGGATACGTTGCCGGTGTGTATCTCCAAGACCCCGTATTCGTTTTCTGACGATCCGTCAGCGCTCGGAGCGCCGAAGAATCACACCCTGCATGTTCAACGGCTGATCCCCAAGCTCGGCCCCGGATTCGTGGTGGCTATCACTGGAACAGTTTTCACGATGCCTGGGCTGCCGAAGCGCCCGGCTGCCTTGGAGATTGATGTCACCAACGACGGAACTATTACTGGGCTTTTCTAGGTTAGGACATGATGTGGCCGGGGATGAGATCAAAGATGTCCCCTAGCGGGCGGATGCTCGCACCAGTGTGGCCCGTCGCTACATGACCCGCTACGTTCTCGATCCCGTTCATCCCCTTCCCCCAAAAAGTGCGTGGTCTCCAGCAGGGGCTCGTGGATAGGGCTCCGTTGGCTTATGTCAGTTCTAGTACAACTAGTCGACGAGGGGCTCTCGTGTGTGGCGCGTATCTACACGAATATTGTGTCTGTTCTCGAGGCTCAGAGGGAAGGTGTCAATGAGATATCATCGGTGTTTTCCCACGTCAAGGTGATATTGAACTGCTCTAACCAGGAGTCAATATTGCCGTAGGTCGTCAGCCCGTCGACGACGGTCGCCGTCACGGAGAGAGCGTGTGCCAATTCGGCGGCAGAGATAAAGCCCTGCGTGTAGGCGTCTTCGAGCTCGTCTAGATCGAGGACTTCCATGGAATAGCGGCCGTCCGCGCCCGGTCCGCGGTTGTAGAGAACGATGTCCGCGTAGTAGTCGGTGGTCGTCCAGATTGGGCGCTCGCTATCCCGTGCGTTGTGTGCGATGTCGATATAAAACTCTTGCCTTCCGGTGAGCGGTTGGCTAGCTTTCGTCTCTGGCCGAAAATGGAATTTTGTGATTCGGATATCCGGTTCGCGCAATAACCAGGCTTCGATATATCCGAACCGTGGATGGTCGGCTCCTCTGGCCATGTATAACCCGAATGATGTTTCGACATACTTATCGACGTTGCGCGTAAAACCTTTAGGGTCAATATTTGTTTTGCTGTCGATATCGAATGTTTCGTGTTTAGGAGCGTGGGTAGCTTCGTGATGGGGCTGATTCGTTGGGGATTGCATAGCCGTCCTGAGTTAATTCTGCTGGTTTGTTCATTGTGCCGGTTTAGCTTCGACGATTGCGGTTGCGGGCCCGGCGTCGCCGTCGAGACCGGCCCCGGGAGGAAACCGGTATGCACGTCACCGACGACACCACGGCATCGAGTTCACACTTGGCCTTCTCGGCGTCCTCGGTGGGGTTGCCGGGTGAGTGGGGAAGGCCGACGTTGGCCCACCCGTCGGATAGTTCGATCACGCGGACTAATTCGGGCGGGAACCGTCGGGCGATAGTGGCTGCCTTGAGCCGTGCGGATGCGAGGGGAGTGCCACCGCCGGTGGGCAGTGAGGTGAGGCACCGTCGGGCACGTGACAGACTCCGGGTGACGGGTAGCCCGATAGCTGCTTCATGTCCTCGGGCGACGATGATGCAGACTTTGCTTCGGTCCCGATAACTCGACTGCAGAACTTCCAGGGCGGTGGATTTCGCCGTGCGGATGGCGCCGCGGCCCATGGATCCGGATGCGTCAACGATGATGATGACCAGTTCGCCGCCGGCAGACTCGCGTTGGGCTGTACGAAGGTCATCGCGGGTCAGGATGATCCGACGCTGATCGTCCTGATGGCGATGCCGGAATCGCTGCCACGGTGCCGCTGCAGCAAGGGTGGGAAGAATTGCGAGATCGGTGTCATGGGTTCGCGCTGGCATGACTCGACGAACACGGCCGCGATGGGAGATCCCACGAGGCCCATGACGACCGGGTCACACCGTGGTTGACGTCCGCTCCCGTGGAGGCGTCGTTATTGTGGGGAGGATCGTTGCGGTCCTTGCGCGATGTGTCACCGGAATCGCTCTCCGATGGCGATGAAACCTCGGGGGACGCATCCGCGCCAGGCTCTTCATCGGAGTCGGTGTCGGCAGCGTCCGGTCGCGCTGCGGCCGGATTGGTGTTCTTATCCTGCTCGTTATTCTCTTCTTCGCTGTTTTCATCGTGGTTCTCGTCGCCGCCGTTCTCGTCGTTATCTCGTGGGTGATCGTCAAAGTCCGAGTCGTCGACGTCCTCGGGGAGCCGAGGCCGGATAAACATATCGACGATGGCTTCGTGTACATGTTCCGTGGCGTGCCCGAGGGTCCGCGCAGCATGCGCCATAATATATGGCGTCGAGAAGTAGTCCCGGCGTTGCCTGGCTCCCGAGATGCGTCATGAGTGCTCTGGCCACCCATTGACTGAGCTCATCATCACCATCGATGGCCTGAGCACCATCCTTCCTGGTATCGGAACTTTTAGTGCCGACGTCGGCATCGTCGGCATCGCCACCGTCGTCGGTACCGCTACCGTCGTCGAACGTGGTGCTTCGGGAAGAACCAGCCGGCATAAACTGTGACGCTAGCGCAGTGATCAGGGCGGGGTCGGTGGCGTAGGGAGTCGACAAAATCGGGCCGACATGATCGAGTATGACGGTGGGCACCTCATCGAGCGTCGAGCTCTGCCGTGAATCGGGCACGGCAGAGATGACATGGCATGACGAAAAGTGCTGGGCGACGGCTGCGGCCGTATCCACCTCAAGAAGATGGGCGTTGTGAATGATGACGAGCCCATCGCGCCGGGGTGCATTGCGTTCGGGTACATCATTTCCGAGTGCACCCCCATCTTCCCTCGCGACGTCAGATCGATCGTGATTAAACGACGTGCTCACCCGTGTGATATCAGTCGGCGTCATGCTCGGGCTCACACGGATCACAGAGCCATGCTTCGTGCCCGCACAAAGTTCCCCCAGCGCATCTAACGATTCGTTGATCCGCACCGAATCGCCCGTGAGCAACAGCCACGAAGGGCGAGAATGCACCCATACCTGCAGTGCATCAATGGCGTGTGCCAAAGAGTCAGGATATGCCATGGTGTCACTCTCGTTAATGGTCGGGCTCATTATCGGTCGGAAAATAGTTATTCACATACCTGGTGAATCGTGCGCGTCAACCGCGCATCAACATCGCCCGGTGCTTCGAATGCTTCGTTCGGCACGCGATGCCGGAGCGCCGCGAGAGCCACCGCACCAACATCCTCCCTGGTCACGGTGTCGTTACCGAGGAGGGCAGTCCGTGCACGCGCTGCACGAGTAATGACCAGCTCGCCACGGTGCCCCACGCATCCCGTTTCAGTACAGACCTCAACGGCAGTGAGCACGGCGTCTTCACTGAGCTCAATATCACGGACGCGGTCACGCGCTTTTTCAATAGATGCGGCCAGCTCCTGCTCTTCTTCCTGGGCGTCTTCAAGAAAAGCCTCAGGGTCAGCGTCGAAGGCAAGCCGTTCGCGAACAATAGTCATGCGCTCAGTCGGGTCGGTAAGAGTGTCCACGCGCAAGGCCAGGCCGAATCGGTCCTGCAATTGTGGCCACAAGTCATCCTCCTCGGGGTTGCCGGACCCCACCAGCACAAATCGTGCCGGGTGCGTGTGGCTAATGCCGTCGCGCTCCACAATGTTGACCCCGGACGCCGCGACATCGAGCAAGACATCCACCAAGTGGTCGTCGAGAAGGTTAATTTCGTCGATATAGAGGAACCCATTGTTGGCGTCGGCCAATAATCCCGGGCGGAACCGCGCCTCGCCAGTGGTCAGCGCGGCGTCGATATCAAGCGACCCGATCAGGCGGTCTTCAGTCACGCCGAGAGGGACGTCGATAACCGGTGTGGTGGGGGACGAACCCTCACCATGCTGTGACAACAATTGCCCTAATGCGCGGACCGTTGTCGTTTTTCCTGTTCCCCTGTCGCCGAAAGCGAGCACACCCCCGATGCCGGGATCGATTGCGCAGAGGATCAGTGCTTCTTTGAGCTCATCCTGTCCGTGGATGTGTGTAAACGGATACACGCGGTTCATTCGGCTACCTACGATTCTCGTTAGTGTTGGGCGGGAGACATCGGAGTAACACCTTCGACGGTCGCATCCAGGCTATCTGAAATATCTTCCAACTGGTCAAGTACATCATCGTCCGCCTCCCACAGACCACGGTCAGCGGCCTCAAGAAGACGCTCCGTCATCGAGAGAACGGCTGCTGGATTGTGCTCGGCTAACCGTTCGCGCATGTCATCGTCAGTAATAAAAGTGGAAGCAGTTCGGTCGAAAACCCAATTATCGACGACGCGGGCCGTAGCCTGCATACCGAACGTGTTCTCAAAACGGGACCGGATGTTTGCCACGCCCTGATAACCATGCTTGAGCTGGGCCTCATACCAGGCGGGGTTGAGCAGGCGCGTTCGAGACTCCAACCGCATCGCATCATCCAGCGATTCGACATTGGTCTCATGCTGCCAAGCGTGGGAAACCTTTGCGGACGGGCGTGCACCCGAAACCGTCTCGACGACGCTGGACACGCCGCCCAGGAACTCGAAATAATGGTCGACGCCGGCCAATGAAATCTCGGTCGAATCCACATTCTGGAATGTGGCGGAAACGCGAGACAGACTGGACTCGAGGAGAGCCCGGTTCTCTTTGCCCTTAACGTGCTTGCCCCACGCGTGGCCCATGCGGTGCAAGTACACCTCGGCCAAATCGGAATTGTCGTCCCACTCCGAGGACTGCACGAGCTTGTTCACGCCGGTCCCATAATTGCCCGGCGCGGTGGCATAAATGCGGGTCGCGGCCGAATCGAGGTCGAGGCCAAGCTCTTCAGCCTGTTGCATGACGTGGGCGCGGATGGGATTGTCCTCAGGTTCTTCGGGTAGCGAGGCGATGGCGTGGATGGCGTCGTCAAGCAGCTCCATCGGACCGGCGAGAAGATCTCGGCCGACACCCGACATGGTGCAGACGACGTCGACGCGAGGCCGTCCCAGCTCCTCGAGGGGAATGATCCGGAATCGGCTCACACGCCCCCGTTCGTCGGTGAGAGGCTCTGCGCCGATCAAGTGAAATGCTTGTGCAATGTCTTCGCCATTGGTTTTGACGTTGTCCATTCCCCAGATCACCATGGCGATGGATTCGGGGTAATGGCCTTCTTCGTGCAGTAATTGTTCGACGAGTGCGTCGGCGGTGGCGGCGCCGCGCCGGGCCGCGGTGGGGGTAGGCATGGTGGCCGGGTCGGCGCCATGCGTGTTCCGGCCGGTGGGGAGGGATTCGGGGCGTGACGCAGGTTCTCCACCGGGCGCGGGTGGAATGTAAGCCCCGGATAGTGCGGCGAGGAGCCCATCGGTTTCCTGTGAGGACGTTAGCTGGGAGTGGAGCCGACGGAGGTGTCGGAACCACGACGTTGGGGTTGCGGTTGTGCCCTCCGAGTCGTTTGCAGTCTCCGCGTTATTATCGAACGCGCCCGCTACGAGGAAAGTGAATCGCGCGAAATCATCATTGACGACAGCGTCGACGGCCTCCGTGATGTGCTCTTCGTCCAGGTGATCAGCAAGGGGATCGGATGTCGCCAACGGGTAAGTGCAGGCGAGGCTAAGTATCCGCGCGGTTTTGTCCTGGCTGAGAGGTTCGCCGAGTGTGTGGAGACCTTCTGGAATAGGGGTACGGCGGATTCGCTCTGCGGTAGTGGAAACGTGACTGACCCATTCGTGCCAGGGGTTGTGTGAGCCGTCATCCTCACCGGGTTTCGTGGCCCCCGTATCGTCATTCCCTGCATCGCCCCTGTTAGGCGGTGGAAAATCGGTCAGATCCGCTTCAGCGGCCAGCGTGACTAATTCAGAACAGGTGTCGGCATTCAGCTCCACCGAGCCGTCTCTTGCCGACGTCAACAGCCGGAACGCTTCCTCGGCTGCAGCGGCCAGGGCACCGTGGAGGCCAGCGTCGATAAGTTGAGGAGTGAGGTAGCTAACCAAACCGGCGAAGGATCGGCGTTTCGCGATCGTGCCCTCAGCAGGGTTGCTCATCGCGTACAAATACGAGTGCGGGACGCTGTCGGTGAGAAGCAGCGGCCAGTCGTCCCTGATCAGCCCGGTGGAGCGCCCCGGCATGAATTCCAATGCCCCGTGGGTTCCCCAATGGAGCATGACGTCGTGGCTGAATTCGTGTTCGAGCCAGAGATAATAGGCGGCGAAAGAGTGGGAAGGGGAGGCCTCGGGCGCCATGAGGACGTTGAGGGGGTCGGCGACGTCGCCAAAATCCGGTTGGACGCCGATGAACACATTGCCAAGACGCACGCCGCGGATGAAAAGCTCGCGGCCGTCCGTGTCGATCATTCCGGGAGTCCGCGTCCATAGTCGGTCGATCCTGCTGACCTGCGACGACGTTAACGCCTCGTTGTACTCCGCCGCGGGCCATGTTGCTGCGACATGACACGTGCTGCGGTTACCTGCGTCGGAATCAAAAAGGCTATCGACGAGGGCCTCTGGAGAATTGGGAATCTCGACGGTATAGCCCTCTGCGCGGAGGTGGTGGAGGAAGTTCCACAGCGAGCGGAAGACATCGAGGTGCGCGGCGGTACCGATTGTCCCGTCGGCGTCGTGGCCAAAAATGGTGATGGAGAGTTTTCGTTGTTCCGCGGGCAGGCGGCGGAGTGCCACGGTTCTGATGGTGCGGTTCACCACGAGTGCGCACATGTAGGGGTCGGGGAGCATGCGCTCGACGGCGATTCGCGGGTCAACTGGGCGATCAGGGTCGTCGGTCTTAACGGCCGGGATGCCGCGCCCGCCGATCACCCACGGAGCTATTCCTGATTCGAATTCAGGAATAGCGATATTCATGGATACCTGGCCCGCTGTCAGGCCAGGGAGGTCAGACCTTTGTCACCGATCCAGTGCCATTCGCAGGAGAGGGACCGGGGTGATCATGGGAACGCCGGAGTCTGTCAGAAATTCGACGCCATTATCGACGCGGGGGTTCGCATGTGTTCCCGCAAGCGTGAAACCGGTGAGGTTCATCCACGCGTCCACGGCCGGTGGAGGTTCGACGCCATCGGGCACGTCGGTGGGATCTCCTGCCCACACGATGGCTGTAGCGCCACTGGCCTCAACGAGTTTCGCGATATATGAGACCGCGAGGGTGTCGTGGCTGGCAACTTGGAACGGGCTGGCTGCGATTCCAATGCGTACGCCCTCTGGAGCATCACCGATCTGGGGGCGGTCATCCCCATCGGCCGGAGTTTCCCCACCCGTCGGACTCACAAAATACCCACAGGCCCGCAAAAGGTCGTCGTCGTCAAGAGAAATGATGCCGTGTGGGCGCGACTGTGCGAGAGAACCAGGATCGGGAACCCCGGCTAGGACGGTGCACACCAGGCGGATAGCATGGCACATCCCATCGGGCGTGAGTTGCCGGAGCGCTTCCCGCAGTCGCGCTGTGATTCCTGGCCGTGGTGAGGTTGCTCGGTCAACGATGGGGTCGGCACAGGGAACCGATGCGGAGACCACGAATGCGCGCCCAGACTTGTGCGCTTCCTCGATGGCTGCATCAAGGGCTGTACCCAGAGCGTCGATATCCTCCGGTGTCATCGGACCTTGTACAAACACGGCATCGGCAGCAGTCAGTTCTGCGCCAAGATCGTCGGCAGTTGCCAGCGTCCCAGCATCGAAAGGCCGGTGACGTAAATCAACGGGTTCAACGGCTGTTGTCTCGTCGTCAGGAGCCGCGGTGCCTGCGGCATACTTTTCGCGGAATTCGTCCCACGCGGAGTGCATAGTGAGCGCAATGGACCCACCGAATCCGAGAAAAAGAATGCGCATGACAGTGTCCTAACAAGAAGTTGGCGTGACAACGAACCGAGAGCGAACCAAGGCTGTACCACCACACAGCATAGGAAAGATGAAAGGGATGGGGGGAGGTGGTAGCCTGAGCACGATTTGCACGTTCGGGTGCCCCATTGTGTGACCGGTGGAGATGCCGCGTCACGCTCGCTCATCGCCCTTGACCTACGGTGAGCTTTTCTACCCCAGGAGATTTTGCTCAGTGAGCCATCCAGAGTTTCGCAATGTTGCCATTGTCGCCCACGTTGACCATGGCAAAACCACACTTGTTGATGCCATGCTTCAGCAGTCAGGCGTGTTCGGCGATCATGACGAGGTCGTCGACCGGGTCATGGACTCGGGGGATTTGGAGAAGGAAAAGGGTATCACCATCCTCGCCAAGAATACGGCTATCCATCGCAAGGGGATGGGCAAAGATGGCACCGATTTGATCATCAATGTCATCGACACCCCCGGCCACGCCGACTTCGGTGGTGAGGTTGAGCGCGGACTGTCCATGGTTGACGGTGTTGTGCTCCTTATCGACGCTTCCGAGGGGCCCCTTCCTCAGACGCGTTTCGTGTTGGGCAAAGCGCTGGAAGCGAAGATGCCCGTCATCATCGTCGTCAATAAGACCGACCGTCCCGACGCTCGTATCGACGAGGTCGTCGACGAAGCCCAGGACCTTTTGCTCGAACTGGCCGCGTCCTTGGACGACCCGGAGGCGCAGGAAGCCGCCGAAAAGAACCTGGAGCTGCCCGTTCTGTATGCGTCCGGTCGCGCCGGGAAGGCGTCCACGGAGAATCCCGGTAACGGAAATGTCCCGGAAGCCGAGGATCTGCAAGACCTTTTCAACGTGCTGTATGACGTGTTGCCGGAGCCCTCTGCTGAGATCGACGCTCCTTTGCAGGCGCACGTCACCAACTTGGACTCCTCCTCGTTCCTGGGGCGTATCGGCCTCGTGCGCGTGTTCCGCGGCATCCTGAAGAAGGGGCAGCAGGTCGCCTGGATTCACCACGATAGTGACGGAAACCCGCACACCAAGACCGCGAAAATTTCGGAGCTTCTGTGCCAGGACGGCGTGAAGCGCGTGCCTACTGACCAGGTCATCGCCGGCGACATCGGAGCCGTCGCCGGTATCGACGAAATCATGATTGGCGACACCCTCGCGGACCCAGAGCACCCCGAGGCGATGCCACCGATCACCGTCGACGAGCCAGCGATCTCGATGACCATCGGCGTGAACACCTCGCCTTTGGCCGGTCGCGGTGGCGGTGACAAACTCACCGCTCGGCTGGTGAAGTCCCGCCTGGAGCAAGAGCTCATTGGTAACGTTTCGTTGAAAGTCTTGCCGACCGAGCGCCCAGATGCGTGGGAAGTTCAAGGCCGCGGAGAAATGGCACTATCGGTGCTTGTCGAAACCATGCGTCGCGAAGGCTTCGAGCTGACCGTCGGCAAGCCACAAGTGGTGACCCGCACCATCGACGGCACACTGCACGAGCCCTTTGAACACCTCGTCATCGACGTCCCGTCGGAGCACCAAGGTGCCGTCACGCAGCTCATGGCCTCGCATAAGGGCACGATGCTGTCCATGGACAATGGTGCTGGCGGGTGGATCCGCATGGAATACTCCGTGCCTGCTCGTGGGCTCATCGGATTCCGGACCACGTTCATGACGGAAACCCGGGGTACCGGTATCGCGAACTCCTACAGCGACGGGTACAAACCGTGGGCCGGCGATATTAAAGACCGGGCGTCGGGATCCTTGGTTGCTGACCGCGCCGGGCAGATCACCGCCTACGCCTTGCAGCAGCTGGCGGACCGGGGCCAGTTCTTCGTTGAACCTGGTGTTGAGGCCTATGAAGGCATGGTTGTTGGTGCGAATAACCGTGAAGAAGACATGGACGTCAACATCACGAAGGAAAAGAAGCTGACCAACATGCGTTCTGCGACGGCGGAAACGACGGTCACACTGGCCAAAGCGCATACCCTCACCTTGGACGAGGCCATGGAGTTCTGTGGTGGCGACGAATGCGTCGAGGTCACACCGAAGAATATCCGTGTGCGTAAGGTGATCTTGGACGCCAAAGAACGAGGGCGCGCTGCTGCGCACGCTAAGCAGAAGGCGAAGCAGGGTAAGAAATAACGACGGTGGCCTTTATGGCCGTGATGGACAATGAACACAACGCGTAAACGACATCGACTCACTATGCGGGTGCGCTCTTATGCTCACCCGCGTGGTGTGACGTCCACTGCCGTGAGGGCGATCGTGGCCACGGGCGTTGCTGTGGGGGTTGCGTCCACATCGTTACTGGCCGGGTGTAGCGCGCGTCCCGGGTCGGCGCCCGTCGTCAATTCCGGTGACGGGAATAAAAACAATGCTGACACTGTGTCCCAGCAGTCGGAAAAAATTACGTTTGCGGTCAGTGATGTCAGCCCGGGGTTTAATCCACATCTGGTTTCTGACGACAACCCTTTGGTCGACCATATGGCCTCGCTGGTGCTGTCCAGTCCATTCGTCGAAAAGGATGATGGCGAATTAGAGCTGAACCAGGACCTGCTTGATTCCGCCGACGTGGTGGAAGGCAGTGGGACAGTATCCTCGGTATCGACGCCGTCGTCAGAATCGGCGACGCCTTCCGAGGCAGCGTCGCCTCAGCCGTTTACGGTGCGCTATACGATCGCGTCGGATGCGCAGTGGTCGGACGGCACTCCGATCACGGGGGCTGATTTTGAGTATTTGTGGAAGCAAATGATCTCGCAGCCTGGGGTTGAAGACCCCGCGGGGTATGAAGCTATCAGCAGTGTGACCTCGACTGAGAGCGGCCACCAGGTAGACGTCCATTTTGATCGTCCGTACGTGGCATGGCGGTCGCTGTTCACCAATCTGCTGCCCAGCCACCTGTACCGCTCATCCGGTAACTTTCAGACGATGTTGAGGGACTCGGTTCCCGTCTCGGGCAACCGATTTTCGGTGGAATCGATTGATAGCGGCCGTGGCATTGTGACGTTGGTGCGCAATGACCGTTATTGGGGAAGTAACCTCGCGAAGACGGACAAGATTGTCCTCCAGGTCCAGGACAATGCTGCTGAGGCCGCGGAAATGCTGCGCAATGGCCAGGTCCAGGGGGCTGCGTTGCGTCCGAAAGCAACCACGCAGCTGTCGCTAGATTCGGTGCCGCATTCCGTGGTACAGCTCTCGCCGAAAAACCGGTACCTGATGTTGTCGCTGAATACCGCTGCACCGCATATGGATGATGTGGGGGAGCGCGCACGAATACTCAACAGTGTGGATAGGGATACTGTTGCCCGCATTGCCAGTGAGCGGATGGAAGTGAGCGCGCCGCATGATGCGGCCACGATTTCGGGCACCTCTGTTCCCGGTTCGAAGTCCGCATTCCCGTCGTTGTCCAGGCCTTTCCGGATCGCCGTTGATCAGTCGGATGACGCGGCAGTTACTGCGGCGCGCACGGTGGCGGACCAGCTCACCCAGGCCGGTTTTCCTGCGAAAGCACTTGTTATGCCGGCGCTGGACATCGTCGAATCTGCCCTCCCTCTCGGCTTTGCCGACGCGACCGTCGCGTGGCAATCGGGTGACACCACCGCATCTGCGTTAGCCAGCCACTATGGCTGCACGTCGGCTGATCGTCCGTCGAAAGAGATGGACTCCGATAAGAGTTCGGAGTTGATGGAGCCGGAGAGTTCGACGCCGTCATCGCCATCGTCTGAACCAGTGCCGACGCCAGACAGTGCTTCGCCTAGTGCTACGGATACCGGGGACGCACGTAAGTCTATGGAGAAAAAGTACGCCCGAGCAGCCAATATGTCGGGGTTGTGTGATCCGGAGATCGATACCCAGGTGAGGGAAGCCGCCGAGGGGTTCGCCGATGTCAATGACACGAAGCAGAAGGTTATTGAGAAGGTGAATTCCCAGGCCGTCAGCCTCGCGTTGCTTCAGGACACCGAGGTATTCGCGACGACGCCGGCCCTGGAGGCTCCTCGTTTGCCACTCAAGTCGGGCGAGCTCCCGACGACGGAACGCGGCGGAATTTTTTCCACTGCACCTCTGTGGACGCGGAACGAGGACTACTCGGTGCTCCAGCCTGGCAGCGGTCCGACTACCGATAACAAGGACAATGTGGGCGCCGAGAAGGACAATGACGAAACAGGCGAGAATAAGGACGACAAGGAGGATGCCTCCAGTAATGAGTGATTTGCGTGGCCTCCGAGTGATGGCCGTTCATGCCCACCCCGACGACGAAGCCCTGTGGACCGGTGGTTTGTTAGCGCACCTGTCCCGGCGCGGTGCTGATGTTCGCGTGGTCACGTGCACGTTGGGGGAGCAAGGTGAGGTCATTGGGGAGCCGATGCAGGGCCTCATTGCTGACGAAGCCGACATGTTGGGTGGCTTTCGTTATCGAGAGCTTGAGGATTCGCTTCGTATCCTGGGCGTGAATGGTGTTCACCATCGTCCGTGTGTGCTGGGCGGTGTGGGCCGCTGGCGAGATTCGGGGATGGTGGGAACGCCGTCGGCGGATCACCCGCGCGCATTCGTGAAGTCCGGGCAGCAGGCTGTTGATGCGCTCAAGGCCCTGATGAGCGACTTCTGCCCTGACATCGTGGTCACTTATGGGCCTGATGGTGGTTACGGGCATCCCGATCACATTCGCGCTCATGAGATCACTCATGCGGCTGTTGCAGAGCTGCCTCATACGTCCGCGCCTGAATTAGGTGGCGAGGCGTCTGGCGAAGTGCCCGGTGATGATGAGGATCTGTTTTCTGCCGTGCTGGCCCGCCGTCACGGTGGCCGCGAGACCTATGCGGACCACGGCATTCCGGATCCTGTTGTTTTCTGGGCGGTCCGTGGCGAAACAGCTCTTAAACAGGCGGGACGTGCGATCTCCCGTATTCCTGATGGATGGGTCGCTCCCGGCGGGATGGATTTCAGTTTTGCCGACGACGCCGCCGGGGCCGTTGACTCTGCGTCCCCGGAGAAAACCCCGGGCAAGATCACTGAGCCAGATCTTGCCTTCGTCCCCGACGATCTGGTGGACGTCGCCGTCCAGTTAAGTGATGCGGATATTGAGGTGCAAGCGAACGCGATGGCTGCTCACGCCACGCAACTGTGGATCGCCGATGGTCGGCAGAGCTGGATAAACCCCGAATCCGCGTGGGCGGTCAGCGACCCCATTGTGGCGCCGAAGGTATTTGCACTGTCCAACTGTATTGCTCAGCCACTGATGAGAGAAGAACACTATGTGGTGGCGTACGGTGGAAGCGGCCCATGGGCGAAAACTATATCGGCCCGCTACGCGTATGATTCCTCAGTCGTGCGCGCACGAGGACGGAGCGCGTTTTCATTAGATCAGACAGATGAGGGAGCAGAGCACGATACATCCGAGCAGTTTGGCCAGCGTCGATAAGCGGGGAATAACTATGGAAAAACATTGGGGAGACCCCAACCATTCTCAGCCGCGCGAAGACGTGAGCAAAGGTGAACGCATTGCAGGAATCACCTGGTTGACCGTCGGGTCCGTGCTGTCCTTCTTCTTAGAAATGGTGTACCTGGGCAGCCGAATCACCCTCGGCGGCCACACTTATCCCTTCCCCTACATGATTCTCATCGCAGCCGGCTTCAACTATGTCCTCGGGACGACGGCGCTGCTGTGGACGAAAAAGTTGGCATGGGCCAGCATCCCCGGTGTGACCTGGATCGTGCTCTACTTCATTGCCGTCACGTGGCCGTCGCTACCGGGAACGCGGGGAACAACCTGGATTGTGCCCAACCTCGTCGGAGTCCTGTTCATGATCGCCGGTGTTGCGGGCGCGGCGTGGCCACTGATGAGGTCGGTGGTTTCGTCGATGGATCAAGTCAATCCACCGCCGCTCACCCCGACGACGGGTAGCAAACGCCCCAAGGAGAAAAATAACCCCACAAAGAAAAAGTAAATAGCCTGGTAGTGGCCATGAAACACTGCCCCCGCAGACGAAAAGTAGACAGATAGGTTCATTTTTTGTTTGACGCGTGGCATCATGGAACCGCTTGACGACATTGGGTGCCCCCTGACCCCAGTTCGGTCAATGGCCACAGGCATGGCAAGACCAGCCACGGCGCAGCGAGCCGACGGTGACGACGTCGCGCTGCACAACAGGAAGACAACGGGAAGAAAAGGCGAAAGAGGAGGAGACTATGGCTTACACCATCGCGGAACCCTGCGTTGACGTGAAGGATAAGGCATGTGTTGAGGAATGCCCGGTTGACTGCATCTACGAGGGCGTTCGCAGTCTGTACATCCACCCCGACGAATGCGTCGATTGCGGGGCGTGCGAACCAGTGTGCCCCGTGGAGGCGATCTTCTACGAGGACGACGTCCCCGACGAGTGGATCGACTACAACGACGCGAACGCCGCGTTCTTCGACGATCTCGGATCGCCGGGTGGTGCTGCCCGGCTGGGGCCACAGGATTTCGACGCGCCCCTCGTCGCAGAGCTTCCGCCGCAAGCCTAGGATTTCACTCGGGTTCCCGAACGCTATTTTTGGGATAGTATCGGGCTATCCGATGATCGTATTTTTCTTCCTGTGATCGTATTTTTCTTCCTGTCCACTCGCGTCCCTGTGTCGCGTCCGTTTCTGCTGTGAGGCTTTGTATGGCGCACCCGCCCCGTATTGTTCGTTCGTCTTTGCTTCCGGATTTCCCGTGGGATTCCCTCGCGGATGCTCGCGCGAAGGCCGAATCTCACCCGGATGGGTTCATCAACTTGTCGATGGGAACACCCGTCGATCCGGTTTCCCCTGCTGCTCAGCTGGGGCTGGCAGAAAACTCAGGGGCCCCCGGCTATCCGCAAACCGTCGGCACGCAGGAGTTGAGGCAGACCATTGTCGACGCGATGACTCGTCGCTACGGCATCATCCCGCTTGACCCTGAGCGGCAGGTTTTGCCGGTGATCGGGACGAAGGAAGCGATTGCGTGGCTGCCATATCTTTTGGGCTTGGGTGAAGGGCACACCGTCATGATTCCGGAGCTCGCCTACCCGACGTATGAGGTTGGTGCGTTGTTGGCCAGTGCGTCGATTGTCCGGGCGGATTCCACATTCCAGCTCGGCCCGCAGGCGCCGACGCTGATGTACATCAATTCGCCATCAAACCCGACGGGCAAGGTCTTGGGCCTTGAGCACCTACGGAAAGTTGTGTCCTGGGCTCGGGAACGTGACGTCATCGTCGTCTCTGATGAGTGTTACCTCGGCCTGGGCTGGACGACGAATGCCAACGGTGTTCGCGGTGAACGGCCCACGCAACCGGTGTCCCTCCTTCACCCCGATGTTTGCGATGGGGACACAACCAACCTGATCGCGGTTCATTCACTATCGAAGACGTCGAACATGGCGTCGTACCGCTCGGGTTGGTTGGCCGGCGACGAGAAACTCACCCACGAGCTGCTGGCGGTCCGCAAACACGCGGGTTTCATGGTTCCCCAGCCGATTCAGGCTGCCACTGTTGCCGCTTTGAAGGATGACGGCTTTGAGCAGCTTCAGCGGGAGATTTACCGGAACCGTCGTGAGATCCTCGCCGCGGCTCTTCGCGAGGCAGGGTTTACTATCGACAATTCCGAAGCCGGCCTGTACCTGTGGTCCACTCGCGACGAGCCATGCCGTGACACCGTCGATTGGTTTGCAGAGCGCGGAATCCTCGTGGCCCCGGGCGAATTCTACGGCCCGAAAGGTGTTAAGTACGTCCGCGTTGCGCTGACGGGCACCGATGATCAGATCACCGCTGCAGCGCAGCGGATCGCGGGGTAGGGGCTAGGTCACCAGCGCCCTGATCTGTCCCTCCACACCCGCAGGCCGAGCCCCACGACCAGGCTGATCATCACAATCGCAGCGATAATTTTTACCGCGGTGTAGGGAATGAAGGCACACGCCACACACACCACCAGCACAACAATCAGACTGGTTGTTTGTGCTCGGTCTAATTCGGTGGGGCGTGGGGACTTGGTTTGCTTCGCCATGTCTTTCAAAAACTCTTTATGGCTTAGTTCGCGTGAAGGTCGTTGTTCAGCGTCACCGTGGACGACTGCCATGCGACGGCCTCCACGGATCCCGACAGGGAATTGCGGCGGAACAGGATGTTGTTCGCACCGGAGAGCTGAGCGGCCTTAATCGGTGAGCCATCCTTCAGTCCCATGGCGTCCGCAACAGGCCCGCGGGCAACGACCTTAGTGCCGTAGGTGATGTACAGCCCGGCTTCGACAACGCAGTCATTGCCGAGGGAAATCCCGACACCAGAGTTGGCGCCCAGGAGGCAGCGCTGCCCAATAGAGATGACCTCTTTGCCGCCGCCGGACAGCGTCCCCATGATGGAGGCTCCACCGCCGATATCGGTGCCGTCATCAACGACGACGCCACCGGAGATTCGTCCCTCCACCATGGAGTGCCCGAGTGTGCCGGCGTTGAAGTTGACGAAGCCCTCGTGCATGACCGTGGTCCCGGGCGCTAAGTGTGCCCCCAGGCGGACACGGTCGGCGTCGCCAATTCGAACACCGCTGGGCATGACGTAATCCACCATGCGCGGGAATTTATCCACGGAAAATACGGTGACGGGGCCGCGGGTTGATAGCCGCGCGCGCGTCGACTCGAAGTTTTCGGTGGAGCAGGGGCCGTAATTCGTCCACACGACGTTGGTCAACTTGCCGAAGATTCCCTCCACGTTCACGGTGTGGGGGCGTGCGATGCGGTGAGATAAAAGGTGAAGGCGCAAGTAGGCGTCGTAAGCATCGGTGGGCGGGGTTGAGAGGTCTTTAATCTGAGTGCGGATCGCGACACGGCGCACGTGGCGATCCTCATCGCTGTGTGCCGCCGCAGCGAGTTCCTCGGGAGCGTCGGAGCCGAGCTCAGTGGTGGTGGTTTCGCTGATGTCGTCGCTGAGAGACGGGGACGGGAACCACGAATCCAGCACGATTCCGTCGTCAGTGATGGTGGCAAGACCATCGGCAATGGCACCTGTAGTTAAAAATGAAGTCATAGGGGCCACAATACCCAAGCGTTGCGACACACGACACCCAGGTGCGCAGTGGCCCCGGTGAAGCGTCTACTTCGCGGGAACCGCCGACGCATTCCGACGACGAGCGACGGCCGACAAAGCAACCAGTGCGGCGAAGAATACACCAACGGCGATGACTTGGGGGCGCGCTGAGTTGTCGAAAAGCATGAGAACGGTCAATGCCAGCAGACCAATCAGCGCGACATAACTCATGTACGGATATCCCCACATTTTCACAGGGAGTGTGCCTTCTGCTTCCATTTCGGGCCGCAGTTTGATCTCTGAGGCGGCGATCATGAACCAGAGCACCAAGAGCGAACCGCCGACGATGTTGAAGAACAACTCGATGAGGTTCGCCGGGCCCCAAACCTGAAGCGCCACGGATAAGTAGGCCAGCGCCATGGAGAGGTACACCGCGCGCGTAGGGACGCCCTCGTGGTTCGTCGCGGTGAAGAATTTCAGTCCGTCGCCCTCTTTGGACATGGCGTAGATCACGCGGGAGGTTGCGTAAATCTGCGCGTTAAATGCCGACAACAGCGCCAACGTGATGATTATTTCCATGAACCCAACGACACCGGGGATGTCGGCTTGGGCGAGGACGCGAGTGAAGGGGGAATCGGCGGCGCCTTCTGCCTGGCCCAAGGTTGAATAGGGAAGCAGGAAGATAATGACCAGCACAGATCCCAGGTAGAACACCGAGATACGCAAAATAACCGAGCGCACAGCGGTGGCGACGGCACGGCTGGGGTTCTCAGACTCAGCAGCCGCGATGGTCACAATTTCAATTCCACCGAAAGCGAAGGCGACGGCCAGCAGCCCGGCAGCGATTCCGCCCACTCCGTTCGGGGCGAAACCGGATTCCCTCACATGCTCAAATCCGACCATGGCGTGCCCGGGGAGAAGCCCGAAGATCAGAAGAACGCCGACGACCAGGAAGAAGATAATGACCGCGACTTTGATAAACGCGAACCAGTATTCGAATTCACCGAAACCACGGACTTTAGCCATGTTGATGAAGGTGAAGATGATGACGCAGACGAGCGCTGGAATCCAGCCGTCGACACCGAACCAATTACCAATAAACGCACCGGCACCGGTGATTTCGGCGCCCATGACCATGACCAGCATGAACCAGTACAACCAGCCGGTAGAGAAGCCGGCCCATTGACCGAAAGCTTGTCGGGAATATGCAGAGAATGTTCCTGTATTGGGGCGGGCGGCACCGAGCTCACCCAGCATCCGCATCACCAGAACAACAAGGAATCCGGCAACAATATAGGAAATCAAGACTGCCGGTCCCGCGGCTTTAATGCCGACGCCTGTTCCAAGGAAGAGCCCTGCGCCGATGGCAGATCCCAACCCCATCATCGTGAGGTGCCGAACTTTCAACCCATGTCCCAGTTGCGAGGTGGAATCGGAAGATTCATCGCCCTGTGAAGCATTGTTCGTCATGAAGTGCCCTTTGGTATTGGGGGAGCAGTGAGCTACGCGCCCATGCTGATACATCTATTCGATCTGTTCAGAATAGCCGGTTCGTTACTCAGGGGTAACCACAGCGTCGGTCAAGTACGGGAATCCCGCGCGAATACATCGCGCATGCGCGTGTCCGCCCCGGCGGTTAGTCTGGTGGCGTGATTGACCTGACCCAGCACCCTATTGATCTCACCAGGGCACTTGTTGACATTGAGAGTGTCTCTAAGAATGAAAAAAATATTGCCGACGCCGTCGAGGCAGCGCTGCGAGCCGTTGCTGCGTCCTCCGACGAGGCGAATGGCATAACGGTTGAGCGTTTTAATAACATCGTGATGGCCAAAACTAACCGCGGTTTGCCGTCGCGTGTGGTGTTGGCAGGCCACCTGGACACTGTGCCGATTGCCGACAACGTTCCCTCCACACGGGGCGCGGACAAGGACGGCCGCGACACACTTTTCGGCTGTGGAACCGTCGACATGAAGTCGGGCGATGCGGTCTTCCTCCACGCCTTTGCCCAATTAGCCGAGTCACCAGACCTGACCCGCGACATGACGATCATCATGTATGAGGCGGAGGAAATCGCGGCCACAGAAAATGGGCTGAGGAAATTAGCTGAACATTCCCCCGAGTGGTTGCAGGGCGATATCGCCATCTTGGGCGAGCCCTCGGGTGCTGTGATCGAGGCGGGATGCCAAGGCAGTGTCCGCGTCAAAGTGACCGCCTTGGGCGAGCGCGCCCACTCGGCCCGATCGTGGCTGGGGGACAATGCCATGCACAAGCTAGCCCCGGTCATCGCGCGTGCTGCTGCCCACGACGGGGACAAAATCGTCGAGATCGACGGCTTGGAGTACCACGAGGGCTTCAACATCGTGATGTGCGAATCGGGAGTGGCGACGAACACGATTCCCGACGAGGCGTGGATGTTCGTGAACTACCGTTTCGCGCCGGGAAAGTCGACACAGCAAGCGTTGGATGAGACCTTCGCGATTATCGGCGTCGGCACTCCGAATAATCCGGAGCCTGGTTTCCGTCTTGATATCGACGACGAATCCCCGGGTGCGCTACCGGGCTTGCACCATGCCGCCGCTACTGAACTCATTGACGTGACCGGTGGGAATGTTCGCGCGAAATACGGGTGGACGGACGTTGCGCGCTTTGCTGCGATGGGAATTCCTGCGGTGAATTTTGGCCCGGGTGATCCGGCCTTTGCTCATAAAAAAGATGAGCAGTGCCCGGTAGAGATGATCACCGGCGTAACAGACCAGATCATGGCTTATCTGACGAGTAAGTGACGGGAAGGACAGCACGATGGGGCGTAAGACATCCCGCATGATGGGCGGGAAGGACGACGATCGAGGCCACCTGCGGTTCCGTGGCCCAGTGGTGTTCCGCGACCGCGGTGGTAAAGCGCATGACCGCACTCACGCACGATCTACAACTGACCAGCGCCTTCTGGACGTTCAGAAGGATGCGGATTGGCTACACACCGATCCGTGGCGTGTTCTGCGTATTCAAAGTGAATTCGTTGAAGGATTCGGTGCTCTTGCCGAGATTCCCCGCGCGGTCACCGTATTTGGTTCGGCACGCGCAGAAGTAGATTCGCCGTACTATAAAAAAGGCGTTGAGGTCGGGCGTGCCCTGCACGAAGCCGGGTACGGTGTCATCACCGGCGGTGGCCCGGGGCTGATGGAAGCAGCGAACCGCGGGTGCGCGGAAGCGGGCGGATTATCCATTGGCCTGGGCATTGAGCTACCCCATGAGCAGAATTTGAATGCCTGGGTCAACCTTGGTTTGAATTTCCGCTACTTCTTCGTGCGCAAGACAATGTTCCTGAAGTATTCCCAGGCATTCGTGTGCCTCCCGGGTGGTTTCGGGACGATGGACGAGCTCTTCGAAGCTCTGGTTCTGGTCCAAACCGGGAAGGTGACTCGATACCCCATTGTGCTGATCGGGACCGAGTTCTGGTCGGGCTTGGTGGACTGGATTCGGGATCGCCTGATTAGTGAAAAGATGGTGTCGCCCGAAGATCCAGATCTCTTCCTCGTGACGGACGACGTCGAGGAGGCCGTCGGCTACATTACGACGAAGCACGAAGGTTTCGTGGAGGAATTGGGGCGTCGGTTAGAGGAAAACAGTCTTTCTCATTCGCAGCGGGCTGGAATTTTGCGCAGTGTAGGAAAGCTTGCTGAGGACGGCGATCCGTCTGGCGAGGACTCCTCTGGTGACCATGATCCCTCTGATGGTGGCTCCTCTCGTGATGCATAATCATCACGGGGCAGAGTCCCGTCGCGGGGAGTCGGATTCCGCCACCACCCAAGGGGGAAGTAACGCGTCGGGCCCTGGCGACCACCCCCGCAGTTTTTATCAATCTAGCGATCTACCAGCGATGATGGCGATTGTTAACCGCACTCCCGACTCTTTTTATGACAAGGGAGCAACGTTTACCGACGACGCAGCTCTGGCGCGGGTGAGAAGGTGCGTCGACGCCGGCGCGGAGATTATCGACATCGGTGGTGTCAAAGCGGGCCGGGGCGATCCTGTCTCGATCGCCGAGGAGATCGATAGGGTAGTGCCCTTCGTCGCTGCTGTGCGTGAGGAGTTCCCTTCGGTCCACATCAGTGTGGATACCTACCGTGCACCGGTCGGCGAGGCCGCAATTACCGCTGGTGCGGACCTGATTAACGATACGTGGGCAGGCGCAGACCCCGAGCTCGTCGAAGTCGCTGGCCATTATCACCGGGGCTATGTGTGCTCGCACACGGGAGGGATGGAGCCGCGCACGTTGCCACGTCGCGTTCATTATGACGACCTAGTCGGGGACGTTATCCGTTTCACGACACAGGGCGCAGAACACGCGGTGAAATGCGGCGTTCCCGAGGATAAAGTCCTCATCGACCCAACTCACGATTTCGGAAAGAACACTTTCCATAGTTTGGCTCTAGTGCGTCATGCTCGAGACCTCGTGTCGGTGGGGTGGCCGGTGCTTATGGCCCTATCAAATAAGGACTTTGTGGGAGAAACTGTCGGGCGTCCGGTGGATCAGCGATTGGCTGGAACCCTGGCGGCAACTGCCCTGGCAGCGGCCCAGGGTGTGTCCGTATTTCGTGTTCACGAAGTGGCCGAAAACCTGGATGCGTGCCGCATGGCATTGGCCGTGCAAGGCATTATTCCTCCGTATGCGACCACTCGCGGTGTGGAGTGAGAACATATCGAACGCGCGGCAATCAGTAGACTATGCACGTGCTGTATTGGATCGTGACCCTCGTTGTCCTCATCGTTGTCTCTGCCGGTTTGTGGTGGGTATTTTCCTCGTTGTTTGGTCGGGGAGAAGATTTAGGCCCCGCCGAACGCCCTGATGAGCGGAAGGACTTAGAGTCCGGGGCCACTGTTGGTCCCGATGAATTGTCGACGATGCGCTTTTCCTTGTCCTTCCGCGGTTATTCGCCGAGCGAAGTTGATATGGCGCTGCAACGCGCCAAGGAACACATGATCGAGCTGGAGCACCACCGCGATCGTTATCGACGTCGTGCTGATGACGCAGAAGAACAGTTGAAGGCTTCGGGTGCTGGCACGGCGTTCAATAACGACGCGGACGCTTCTGAGGGCACAGCGAACACAGGAAGTGCACATATGGGGCTCTAACCGGACGGGATTCAGTCCACGCATGGATCAGCTGCAGCTGCAGATCATGGAGAGGTGTCACACTCCGGGGACGCACACGTTGACGACCACCACCAACACTCTGGGCATTTGCACTCCGCGAAGACGAACCGTCCACAGGACAAGCGTAAGAAAAGCGCAAAAAATCGAAGCGTCGGGAACGGTGTCGGCAAAGGCATCGGGAGGTAGGAGCACGGCTGCAGAGGCCCGGATTGGCGGTTGTCGCAACGTTGTCGGGAAAACAGGGCTACTCTGGAGTTATCAAGCTTTTTATAGTGAAGGGATTTCGCCCATGGCAGCAATGAAGCCCCGGACCGGTGATGGCCCGATGGAAGCAGTTGAAGAAGGACACAAGATTGTGATGCGTATTCCAACTGACGGTGGCGGCCGTTTGGTCGTCGAACTTAACCACGAGGAAGCCGGTGAGCTTGCCTCGGTATTATCAGAAGCTGCTGGTTAGGTACAGTAATCGTCTGATGTCTGGTGCGCTGGCTAGAGTAGAGTCCACACGTTATCGATTGAAGATGAGGTAGACCTTGCTCTCCGACGTTCTTGATGTTTTATCTGACCCCATCGACGGCTCTTTGCTCCACGATGGCGGTAATTTAGCCACCCTTGTCTCTGATACAGGCCACAGTTACGACGTTGCCCGCCAGGGGTATGTATCCCTTGTGGGTGGCCGCGGCCTGAGATATAAGGGCGACGATGCCTCGATGATTCAGGCCCGCGAAAAATTTCTTGCCAGTGGCCATTTTGGCCCATTCGTCGAGGCCGTGACGGGGAATGTGCAGGATGTCCTCGATGATGCGGGGGTAGGCGATCATGAGCATCCTGTCGTCATGGAAGTGGGCGCGGGGACCGGCTATTACTTAGCCCACACACTCGACGCCGTTCCGGGCTCGCGCGGAATCGGCATTGACGTTTCCGTTCCTGCTGCTAAGCGCATCGCGGGCTGCCATCCTCGTGTGGGAGCTGTTATTGCTGATGCGTGGTCACGGCTTCCCGTCAAAGATAAGTCCATCGACACGATTACCGTTGTTTTCGCGCCTCGTAACGCGGAAGAATTTGCGCGAGTTCTTACCGACGAAGGACAAGTTGTTGTTTTGACAGCTGCGCTCGGTCATTTAGCTGAGCTTCGCGAGCCCCTTGGAATTATTGACGTTGAAAAGAACAAAGTTCACCGAATGATTCATCAGGCGTCGGGGCACCTTACCCCTGATGGCGAGCCTGAAGAGGTTGAATTCGAGATGAATCTGGGTCGCGATGCTATTGAAGCTCAGGTGGGGATGAGCCCGTCTGCTCGGCACATTCGTCCGGAGGATTTAAAGGAGAGAATTGCGGCCTTGCCTGACTCGATGACAGTGACTGCGCGCGCCACGGTGACGAGGTTAAAAAAGAACCATAAATAGGTCCTCTTAACGGTCTTTGTGTGCTATGGTTTATTTCATTCAGGGGAAACTCCGAAAGTACTGCCTGTAGCTGACACGTACTCGTGGAGTTCCTAGCTTTACAACTGCGCTCGCGCACGGGTTCGTAAGAATATGTTGGGGGGGGGAGTCCATTCTTAACCACAAAAAATTGGTTGCAGGTGTTAACAAAAAAAGCTGCAAAAGCGAAATAATAAGTGAGGTTCCTCTAACCAAGGAACACGTACTATCGCACCTTCACCGATTCATGTGGTTGCTAGGTGCTCGCTTGATCGCGTCATCATGGCCCGCCGGGAGTCTCGCTGAACTCACTGAACACATCGAATCATGGAGGAACTTACTGGCATGAAGTCTGTCACCGTTACTGCACCACAATTTAATGGTCCTCGACATCAGATGTCCGATGACCCGTCAGTCGATGCAGTAGGTACTGCAGTTGTGGGTTACCCATTAAAAGATCCACGTGGTGCGGACGCCGGGAAGTCTCTCAGTAAAGAAGCGATCAGTACGGCACTAGCACGTGGTACGACCGGGGGCGAAGCGTCCTTTGGCGCACCCGCCGGAAGTGCCACGTTAGACAGTAGCGTTTTGAGCACTATCGCGGAGAGTACAACCCTAACGATGAATCTTGACAATAGTAATTCTCATGAGATGTCGGTTGCAGGAGTCAACGGGCGCACAGACATGCGTCGGGACGCAGCTTCTGACGGTTTCGACGGACCCACCGGCCATGGCACGGTGAACTCATCAGTTGGATCGAGCATCTACGAACCAGGTTCGGTTGTTCCGTCCGACGTTTTGGAAACCCCTGCCTTTGCGGCGGAAGTTGCGATGATGTGTTCGCGCATCATTCGGACCGCACTGTATCGGGCAGGAATGGCCCCCTCGTCTGCTACATGGAGAGTGGTTCGTTTCATTCAGAACAATGGCCCGGTCAGAATTTCCGACGTTGCCCGCCGCGAGCGGTCGACGATGGCGACAGTATCTACACTCGTCAACCGCCTGGTCAAGCAGGGGCTGGTCAACAAGGAAAAAGATACTTCCGATGCCCGCCAGTCGCTTCTGACTGTGACGCCTAAGGGGCGCAACTTGTGCAATGAGTGGCAGGATCGCTTGGGCGAAGCGGTGGCGGAAGATTTCGCGTCGCTATCGCTCGACGAATTGACGGTCCTGGCTGAAGCGCTCCCAGTGATGCGCAAGCTCGTTAGCGAAGGCGAGCGCTAATCGAAGCCTGAGCGCCCGGGCCTTTGCCTAGGGCCCGTCCTCAGGCACCGGGCGCACGTGGTGCTACACCACGTGGCGCGGGTCCACGTGGTGTAGTTCGGGGGATCCTACATCAATGACCGGTACACATCGAGGGTCTGTTGTGCGATCGTTGACCAGCTAAATGTCGTGACTGCCCTATCACGACCTGCCTTCGCCATTCGGCCCGCAAGGTCAGGATCACCGGCGATGCGATTGACCGCACTGGCCAGCCCTTCTTCGAATGCGCCGATATCGTCGGCATCGTAGTGGACCAGTTCACCGGTCTCGCCGTCATTGACAACCTCAGGGATGCCTCCCACATCAGAGGCGACGACGGCGGTATCGCACGCCATGGCCTCCAGGTTCACGATTCCCAGAGGCTCATAAATGGACGGGCACACGAAAACTGAGGCGGCGCTGAGGATCTCCTGCAGCGAGTCATGGGGGAGCATATCGCGCACCCAGAACACACCGTCGCGAGTGGACTTCAACTCCTCGACCAGGTTGGCGATCTCAGCCTCAATTTCCGGAGTATCCGGTGCACCTGCGCACAACACGAGCTGAATGTCCTCGTCGAAGTGGTGTGCGGCCTTCACCAGGTGGGCCACACCCTTTTGCCGTGTGATTCGTCCCACGAAAGCGACAATCGGCTTATCCTCGGCAACGCCCAGCTTGGCCAATATCGAGTGCTCAGCTTCGGCAAACGTCGGGCGAGGACGCCACAACTTCGTATCAATGCCGTTGAGGACAACGTGAATGCGGTCTGGATCGATACGCGGATACACGTCCAGGATGGCGTCTTTCATTTTCCGCGAAACAGCGATCAGCCCATCAGCGTTTTCCATCGCGTTCTTCTCTGACCACGATGACACGTCATAGCCGCCGCCCAGCTGCTCACGCTTCCACGGCCGGTGCGGCTCAAGGGAGTGTGCCGTCGCTACGTGGGGAATGCCCTTGAGCAGCCCGGTCAGATGCCCACCAAGCCCCGCATACCACGTGTGTGAGTGGACAACATCAATATCTGATGCTGACGCCAGGTTCGCCATCCGTAGCCCCGTCGACAAGGTTTTGAGGGCAGGGTTAGCGTCGGCAAGAGCATCGTCGGAATTGGACACGTACACATTGGCTTCGTCACGTGGGCCGCCCATGCAGTGAACGTCGACATCGCACAGCTCGCGCAAATGCCGGGTGAGCTCAGCCACGTGGACACCGGCGCCACCGTAGATTTCCGGGGGATATTCTCGAGTCATCATCGCTACGCGCATGACTGTGAGCCTAGTCGGTCGGGGTGATACACTGCCTGCCGGCAAAGACAACGGGGGAGAGAACAGGGGTACTTGTCCAGCATAAATAGCGAGGACTGAATAAATTAGTACCCATGAGGAGCCAACCACACGTCCTATCCATTGTCCTCGCGGGCGGCGAAGGGAAGCGACTCTTCCCCTTCACGGCCGACCGTGCCAAGCCAGCTGTTCCTTTTGGGGGTTCATATCGTTTAATTGACTTTGTCTTATCGAACCTGGTCAACGCCGGGTACATGAAGGTTTGCGTCTTAACCCAATACAAATCTCACTCGCTTGACCGGCACATTTCGCAATCGTGGCAACTCTCCGGATTAGCAGGTGAATACATCACCCCAGTGCCCGCCCAGCAGCGGCTCGGGAAACGGTGGTTCACGGGTTCAGCGGATGCCATTTTGCAATCGCTCAACCTCATTTACGACGAAGATCCTGAATACATCATCGTGTTCGGCGCGGACCACGTGTACCGCATGGACCCCGAGCAGATGGTGAAGGAACATATCGAGTCGGGAGCGGCGTGTTCCGTCGCCGGAATCCGTGTGCCACGCAAAGAAGCAACCGCATTCGGCTGCATTCAAGCCGACGACGACGGCACGATTACCGAGTTCCTGGAGAAGCCAGCCGATCCGCAGGCTACCCCAGATGACCCCGACGTGACCTTCGCCTCCATGGGCAACTATGTCTTCACAACCCAGGCGTTAATCGATGCGCTAAAAGAGGATTCCGAAGACGAAAACTCGGCGCATGACATGGGCGGCAACATCATCCCGTATTTCGTGAAACGGGGCGAGGCGCACGTTCACGATTTCTCCCGCAATGTTGTGCCCGGGGAAATGGATCGTGACCACGGCTATTGGCGCGACGTCGGTACTGTCGACGCTTTCTATGAAGCCCACATGGACCTCATTAGCGTGTACCCCGTCTTCAACCTGTACAACCGAAAGTGGCCTATCCATACCTCCGACGACAGCAACTTGCCGCCGGCGAAGTTCGTCAAAGGCGGAATTGCGCAGTCCTCCATTGTGGCTGCAGGGTGCATT
This sequence comes from Corynebacterium kroppenstedtii, assembly GCF_003243515.1. Lineage (GTDB taxonomy): Bacteria > Actinomycetota > Actinomycetes > Mycobacteriales > Mycobacteriaceae > Corynebacterium > Corynebacterium kroppenstedtii_B. The sequence goes on along the minus strand of NZ_QFRA01000009.1, from coordinate 30,620 downwards.
ATTTCCGCTGGCACCGTGCGTAATTCGGTTCTTGGGCCGGGCGTTGTTGTCGAAGAAGGCGCCAGCGTCGAGGGCTGTGTCCTGATGGATGGCGTGCGCATCGGAAAAGGTGCTGTGGTTCGTCACGCCATTTTGGATAAGAATGTCCGGGTCGGAGATAACGCGCTCATTGGCGTGGATCGGGCTCGCGATTCTGAACGGTTCACGCTGTCCCAGGGCGGTGTCGTGTGTGTCCCGAAGAATTATGAACTCCACGGCGCTGACGAGGATTAATAGCCGACGCTAGCTCGCCGGTGCGTCTTCGTTCCGCGAGATCAGGACCATCCCGGCACCCAGTGGTAGCCGGGAGAGGTAGATGTCCTCGCGGTCGCGGAGCGACTCGTCGAGGCGACGGGCCGCGGCGGTATCACGATCTTTTCGTGCCGGATTCGCGATGGTGCCGTCGAGAAGAATATCCGCGAGGATAATCAGCCCGCCCGGTTCGAGCAGTTCGAGGGCCTCGTCGACGAGTGTTGATGCGTCGGCGGGGGCAATTTCGGCGTAGATCAGGCTGTATGAGCGCGCTGCCAGGCGGGTCATGACCTCTAATGGGCGCGAGGGGAGGAAACGATACTGGTTGGACCGGATGTTGGCCGCGGTGAATGCTTGGCGAGCAACACGTTGGTGGATTGCTTCCGTGTCGATGCAGGTCACATGACCGTTTGAGCTCATTCCCGCGAGGATGGCTAAGCCTGAGACGCATGCGGAGGGGGAGACAACAACTGCCGATTTATCTCTGCAGTATGAGGAACTAATCGTCGTTAAAAACGACGCCGTGAGTTCGTCGGGAGCGGTGAGGCCCAGCTCGTCGGCGGCATCGCGCGCAAAGCCCATCGCGTCGGATTCGTCGGTGGTGGTGTTGATAAAGTCAGTCATTAGGTCAAGAGCAGAATCGGTCACGGTTATTCATGCTAGTGACGGAGACGGAGTAAAGGGTGTGGCTCGCCCATAACTGTGACAATGAAGCAGACATTCGTGGCTTTTGCTGCGGAAATGATTTACAATTCCCCTCATGACATGCCCTCGCGGGTTCGTGATTTCAGTCGTTTCACCTTCACAGGAATTTCCCAGGCGGAATTCATGCTTCGGAAACGAATACATGTGACAGTTGAATCATGACACTGGCGTCAGGCGCTTTTCACCGTTCCCAACGGAATACACCGGCTCGCACGACCTCAGCTTCCACAATCGACCCACATAAAGGCGATGATGTAATGGCTAACCACCCCGCGGGGAGTGAACCTCGCACTGGTACCGCAGCATTCGATGCTGGATCAGGGGAAATGCCGAGCTGGAGTGAGCTTGTTTCGGAGCATGCGGATGGTGTGTACCGCCTCGCTCTTCGTCTGAGTGGTAATACTCACGACGCGGAGGATCTGACCCAGGAAACGTTTATGAGGGTTTTCCGGTCGCTCAAACGGTACAAGCCGGGAACATTTGAGGGCTGGCTCCGCAGGATCACAACCAATTTGTTCCTGGACATGGTACGTAGGCGTCAGACAATCCGAATGGAAGCGCTACCTGAGAATTATGACGCAGTACCGGGGACCCGGAATGACCCCGAGCAATCCTATATCGACGCCAATATTGATCCGGAACTGCAAAAAGCCCTGGATTCGTTGCCGACCGATTACCGCGTGGCCGTTGTGCTATGTGATGTTGTCGGCATGAGCTACGACGAAATTGCAGACACCTTGGGGATCAAAATGGGAACCGTGCGTAGCCGCATTCACCGTGGTCGCGCCCAGTTGAGAAAGAGGCTGCAGTCATCCGAAGGCATTTTGCACTACGTTGGGTAGAAAGAGATCATCGACGCACCATCGTCGGACCATAACCTGACGGTGTCGGTGTTTCGTCGATTATTCGCGTGCTGTGCCTGGCCGGGCGAATTGTAGTGTGCAAGGGGTGATGTCCAATGGGCCGGTCGTCAAAGCCACGACAATTCTCTTCGATTGAGCATCTTTCAGAAGAAGCTGTGGCCGCATTTGTCGACGGCGAAATGCCCCCGCGAGCCCAGCGTCGAGTTCTCCGGCACCTCGTGCATTGCGAGGAATGTCGACGCGATGTCAAAGCCCAGCGCGATGCAGCACAGCGTATGAGGGAAGCCGCTAACGAACCCGTCCACATGTCGACGGAACTCCTGCATAAACTAGCCGCGATCCCGACCAACTGTGACCCGCAGAATCCGAGCGGGTCGCCAGCGAAGACCAAACACCATGGCCAGGGGAAGAAAACCCAGGCCACGAGCGATGGTCAGGACAATGCCGATTCTCACCGTTCCGATGGTCGTGGCGCGGGCGACGAACTGAGCGACCTCCGGCACGACAACGCGTTGAGCACCGCGAAAAGTGCTGCCTTTGGGGTGATGCGCACCGTCGAGAACGGGGCGATGAGCGCTATGGACACGGTCGGTGAGTACGCTGACCAGCTGCGATGCGCATGGAAAGATCGCAGTAACTCTCCGAAACGCTGACGTTAGAAGTCTCGCCGTCACTCTGTCGTCCCATTTGCCAAGCTCTGTACAATATCTGACGTGTTCTCAAGTATCGGCTGGATGGAAATCATCATTATTGTGGTGGTGGGCTTCCTCATCATCGGCCCCGACCGTTTACCAGGCGTTATGAAGGAAATCCGTGCGGTTCGGCTGGCCATCAAAAATGCCGTTGCAGATGCGCGGAAACAAATTGACGGTGAACTAGGCGAGGATCTCCGAGAATTCAGCGAGCCGATCAAAGAATTTAGCGAGCCCCTCCGGCAATTCAATTCGTACCGATCAATGGGGGCGAAGGGATTCGTCGCTAAAGCTCTCTTCGACAACGACACCACCGACCTTGATGCGACGAAAGACGCAATCGATAAGCCCCTGCAGACGATGAGGACGACGACTCCGCAGCGAGCCATCCAAGACTATTTCGCCGCAGACAAATCCTCCTCGGCGAAAAATGCCGACGACGCTACGTCGACGGTTAACTCTGGCGCGGGATCAAGCGCATCGGTCCCCTCAGTGGAAAAACACAACCAGGGGAGCGAAGGCAGTGACGTAGCAACTTCCCACTTGGATTCCCAGAGCAGCGACGGCGGACAGCGAACGGCAACAGGGGAGCGAGGAAAAGAACAATCCACCGACACTAAGAAGCCGGTCTACGGCTCCTGGAGCGGATTCGACGAAGTCCTCTAAAAGTGCCCGTTGCATCTCTCTAGGTAGTCACTCCTAGGCCCAGCGACTTACCCGCCAAGGACGTCCGACGGTGAGTGAGCTGGTCCACGATGGCATTCAGCGCCGCACCAGTTTCCGATTCAGGGGAAGAAATAGCGATCGGTTCGCCGCCGTCGCCACCCTCGCGTAACGCAGGATCGAGAGGAACCTGCCCCATCAGCGGCACCTTCGACCCCGTAATCCGGGACAGCCGATCGGCGACAATCTCGCCGCCGCCCTCGCCGAAGATGTCGTTGTGTGAACCATCGGGCATGACGAAGTAGCTCATATTCTCAATAACGCCCGCGATGCGCTGCTGAGTCTGCTGCGAGATGGAACCCGCCCGCTCAGCGACTTCAGCCGCAGCCATCTGTGGCGTCGTCACAATGAGGAGTTCGGCATTCGGGATGAGCTGGGCAACGGTAATCGCGATATCACCGGTACCGGGGGGCAGATCGAGAAGCAAAACATCAAGATCACCCCAAAAAACGTCGGCAAGGAACTGCTGGATAGCGCGGTGCAGCATCGGGCCGCGCCACACAATAGGAGAGTTGCCCTCAATAAAGTGGCCGATGGAGATCATCTTGATGCCGTGCGCCTGCGGCGGCATGATCATGTCGTCCACCTGATAAGGGCGGTCGTCCGACCCCAACATACCGGGGATCGAGTGGCCGTAAATATCGGCATCCAGCACCCCGACACTCAGCCCCTTCGCGGCCAGCGCAGTGGCAATATTGACAGTCATTGAGGACTTACCGACGCCACCCTTGCCGGAGGCCACGGCGTACACACGCGTGTGGCAATCAGGCTTGCTAAACGGAATCTCCGGCTCGTCGACACCACCGCGGGCCTTTTTCCGCAACTCGCGGCGCTGCTCGTCGTTCATGACATCCGTTGTGACGGTAACGTTCCCAACCCCCTCGATGGCCTCGATCGCAGCGCGAGAATCGTCGACAAGCTTATTTTTCATGGGGCAACCGGCGATGGTGAGATAAATCTCCGCCGAAACATCAGTACCGTCGACGGAAACCGATTTCACCATGCCTAAATCGGTGAGCGGCATGCCGATATCGGGGTCTTTGACCTGGGCTAATGCGTCGCGAACAGTGGATTCGGTGATAGTAGATTCAGATGCCATAACGCCACCATCCTACGACGACTCATTGTGTTGGCCGCTAGGGCTGTCCAATCCTGCGCGACGCTCATCATCGCCCATGTATTCCAGGTCCACCGGCGCATCCGCGGCAGCGTCATCCAGGCGGCCCTCAATGCGCTGAAGGACTGTGGTGAGGTCCTCGAGCTCGTGCCGCAGGTAGTCGCGGGTCACGGTTTCTCCCAGGGCGATACGAACCCCGGCGAGTTCGCGTGCCAAGAATTCCGTATCCGCCTTGGTCTGGGCCGCACGCCGGCGGTCTTCGTTCAGTGTGACGCGGTCGCGGTCATCCTGGCGGTTCTGCGCCAACAAAATCAGGGGAGCTGCGTAGGCCGCCTGCGTCGAAAAGGCGAGGTTAAGCAGGATGAATGGGTACGGGTCCCAGTTCCACCACATTCCTCCAATATTCAGGAGGATCCAGGCCGTCACAATGATGGTCTGCCACCCTAAATACTTACCGGTTCCGAGGAAACGAGCAACCTTTTCTGCAGCAACACCGACCGCATCACCATCCATCGACAGTAACGAGCGGCGCTTAGCGCGGACCGGAGTGTCCAGGTCAGTTCGAGCAAACGAATCAGCCATATAATAAGCCCCTCTTGTGGGTTAGTTTGAGTGAGAATTCCCTGACGACGGCCTCGTACTCTGTTGACGGTCGCGTCGCCGCTCACCAGCTTTCTTCACGATGACCGACCCCGCCTTATGGGCACGAAAACTGCGGCCGGGGGCACCGTGAGCTCCAGTTGCGCGCCCCAACGTGCCAGCCTGGTGGCCCGATGATCCCGACTCAGGGCGGATTTCCTGCTCACGCCACCCTTCGGGGAGGAGGTGATCCAGCAAGTCATCCACCGCGACGGCGCCGAGCAGGTGATTGTCCTCGTCCAGGACCGGACCACACACCAGGTTATAGGTTGCAAAGTATCGGGCAGCCGTCTCGTGGGTGTCGTCGGCAAAAAGTGGAGGAAGATCCGGGTCCAGAATGCTGGAGACCAGGGTCGACGGCGCCTCACGCAAGAGCTTCTGGATGTGAACCGTGCCTAAGTACTTACCCGTCGGCGTTGCTTTCGGCGGACGCACGACGTACACCATCGAGCTCAACGACGTCGACAAATCAGGGTTACGAGCATGAGCAAGAGCCTCTGCCACCGTGGCCTGCGGAGTCAAAATGATCGGCTCCGATGTCATCAAGCCACCCACGGTCTCTGGGGAGAAACTCATCAGACGGCGGACCGGCTCCGATTCCTCCGGATCCATCAACTCAAGGAGGACGTCGGCCTTATCATCAGGCATCTCGCCCAAGAGGTCCGCGGCGTCATCGGGATCCATCTCTTCCAACACGTCGGCGGCACGCTCGATGTCGAACGTTTCCAGGACTCCCATTTGCTCGTCCTCAGGAAGCTCCTGGAGGATATCGGCCAGACGTGCATCTTCCAGCTCAGAAGCCACATTATTCCGTGTGTTGCTGGGAAGATCATGCAGGATTTGAGCAATGTCGGCGGAGCGCATGTCGTCGAATTCCGCGAGGATTTCCGCCGTTGCATCGGCAGGACCCGCACCGGAGACGGATAAACCATGAACATGGTTCCACTCCACTACCGACAGAGGTGGCCGACGGCCGAACCGGTTGCGCTCCTTAGACACCGCCACGCGGCTGATGATCCAATCACGGGTACGTGACTTTTCAATCTCCACGTCCGCGATATCCACCGGGCGACCATGCAAATCCTCATGCTCAGGATCGTCAATGTGGATCTTGGAGCCCACTAACTCGGACATGACGCGCAATTCACCGGCCCGGGATTGATACGGCCGAAGGTTGACAGAACCTGAAACAAGGGTGATTTCCCGCGGATCGATCGACGCGACGCGAAGCATAGGAACGAAGATCTGTCTGTTTTGCGCAGCAACTTGAACAACTAGGCCAATCGTGCGGGAAGCCATGCCACGGGGCCGGATGGTGACGACGATATCGCGGACGCGACCAATCGATTCACCATCGGGGCCAAGGACAACCATTCCCGCTAGGCGACCAGCAAAAACTCGATTCACGGCACTCACGTCCGACAGTGTACTGGGTGTTTACCTCATAGCCGTATTTCAGTAGGCTAAGGGCATGACTACACCCTCTGCTTCAGGTTTCGGTGCCACCTTGGGCGCACAAGGTTCCCAAGGGCTTCCTCAACGCCCCGAAGGATGGCCCATCGGTAGCTTTGAGGATTACGAATCTGCACAACACGCGGTGGATTCTCTCTCTGACGAGGAAGATTTCCCAGTGGATGACATCACCATCGTCGGTGTGAACTTGATGCAGGTAGAACGTGTCACATCTCGTTTGACGTGGGGCAAGGTGCTCTCTGGCGGTGCTATCTCAGGTGCGTGGATGGGTGTTTTCTTCGGCCTCCTCGTCGGATTATTTACCAACGAATTTCTTGGCCCGCTCGCTTTGGGTGCAGCAATGGGTGCGCTCTTCGGCCTAATTTCCGTTGCTATTCCGTATGGTGCGATGAAGGGACGCCGGGATTTTGCGTCGACGACGCAGATCGTTGCGGGCCGATACGACGTCCTGAGTAAACCCCGGTCAGCGCAACGTGGCCGCGAGATTTTGTCGCGCAAACACTGGTCAAGCAGGAAGTAAGTAGCCCTCACAGCCACTTGTTTCGTCGGAAAATCATCCACAAACCGACACACGCGGATAACATGACAATGAGCACGATGAAGTACCCGGCGGCCCAATGTGTCTCCGGCATATTGTCAAAGTTCATGCCGTAAATACCGGCGATCAGTGTCGGCACCGCCGCCATCGCAGCCCACGCCGATATCTTTCTCATATCCGTATTCTGCTGCAACGACACCTTGGCGACGGCGGAATCGAGCAGCGTCGACAGGCGTTCGTCGTAAACAATGATCCGATCCGCCGCAATGGTGTGGTGATCCAGGATGTCCCCATACAGCGACCGAACACTCTTACCCGCGGTCCCTTTGGTCACCGTCAGCGTTTTGAGTACCGCGGTCATGGGGTCGAGGGCGTGCCGCATCTCAAGGTTCTCCCGTTTGAGCATGTAAATCGGCTCGATATGCACAGGCGAATCCGGGATGAACACCTGGTCCTCCATGGTGTCCACCTTTTCTTCGAGTTCCTCCGCAATATGGAGGTAATCGTCGACAAGCCAGTCCAAATGGGCATACGCCACCGACGCCGGCCCAACCGACGTCAGCTGAGGCGAACGCTCAAGCCGGTGCCGAACATTGTCGGGAATGGGAACGTCGCCGTGTCGGATGGTGAGGACGAAATCCTTGCCCCGGATGATATGCAGCTCATTAGTCTCAATGAATTCATTCGTACTATCGACAGGGGACGGGTCGTAATGAACCGTGCGCGCGACGATGAAAACATAATCACCCAGGATCTCGAGCTTCGGGCGCTGGCGGGCTTTGACGATGTCCTCCACTGTCAAGGAATGGAGATGGAACAGACGCGCGATGGGCTCCATGTGCTCCATGGTGGGAGAAACCAGCGACACCCAGACAAACGCCCGCGGGGTGGAGTCCTCCTCGGCGTGTGAGGTGTGGGGATCGGATGAATCGTGTTAGTTTTCCTGGTGAACACGGTCCAGAGCCGACGCAATGGTGAAGGGGCTATCGACTTTGCGTCCCTCAACGAAAACCGCGCACCGCGCCACGGGATGGTGTGATGGCTCGGGGGAATGCGTGGCGTCGGTGGTGTTGATAATCCAGTCCGGCGCGTTCATCACGGCTTCATGTTCCACAGCCCGAACTAGCTCACCGGTGTCGGGGTAGTTATCATTCCGAGGCATAGTTCCTAATGGTACCGAGCGCCGGTGAGAAAACCTCACCACCTTGTCTCTCGCGGGTCATCTCGTGCGGATAGTTCTGGCCCGTGACGAGCCGTAGGTTGGTTTAGTGGCCGGGTTGGCTAAACTCGAGACGATGGTTGGACAGTATGACGTTGCGGAAACGCGGCATTGGTATCAGAAAACTCGGGTCACCCCTCTCGTGTCGTTGATTCGCGGCATAGCCGCAGGGTTGGCGTCGGGAATGGTGCTGGCTACGGTGGTTTTAATCGTGGTCCAGCTGGTGCCGAGCACTGATTGGACAACACATGGGGGACAAATGGTCGTTGCCCATGCTGCGAGCGCGGTCGTGTCCGTTCTCATGGTTCACCGCGCGGACCGCTCGAAGAGCCTCGGGGCGGTTCTCTGGTCGGTGGGGGCGCTAGTCATTATTGCAATCGTTCTGTGGTGGATGTGGTGGTCATAGCATGAAAAAAGTCACCAAAATGACAAAGAGCGTTGCCGCCGGTGTGGTGGCCGCCCTTGCCCTTAGCGGACTGACATCATGCCATGTCACAGCAGATTTTGGCGACGACGACGGTGACTCAGGGAGTTCGTCAACCGCGGTCTCCACCGTGCAAAAGCTTCCCTACACCGACACCGATCCCGTGCTGATCTCGGCAGCCGTCGGGAAATACGACGACATTACCGCCGCGCTCTATGACCAGGTGTTCGATACCACCAACGCTGGGCGCCCAACGTCGCGAAAAGCCAAAACGCAGGCGTCGGAAGATAATGTGCAGGACGCGATTGAGTCCGTGCGCGCCGGGAAAAGTACGCTCGTCCTGGTGTGCTCGGGTGATTTGCTGAACTATTTGGACAAGGATGCGGCCAGCACGATCCTCGACCAGATGAAGAAGAATGTCCGGCAGAGAAAAGCCCCGGGCAATACGATAGGGAAAGTGTGGGAGAAAATCGCGCAATCCCTGCCTTCTGATATCAGCGTGACGGACGCGTCGAATGCGCAGTGCTCCACGGAAACGGAGACGCGGAACGCCAGTAGTGATACCCCGGAGGACGAGGTCACGCTTCCGCAGAACATCGTGCCGGTGTATCTCAAGCCCACGATGAGCACGGAAGATCGACGTTCTCTCACGTGGGTATCGGGCAACCTTGGTTCGACGTGTGACCTGGATAAGCTCTACAAGAAATCAGAGTCTGCTCCCGCTGACCGTGTGGCGAAGAATTATCTGCAATCACAAGGGCTGGCATTTTCCAAAGAAGACTAGGCGCATCACGCGCAGCCTGGAGGGGAGTGTGCATCCCGCATCAGAACAAAAGAAGGGCCCGCCACGTGAGTATGTGACGGGCCCTTCTTTCGAGGAGTAGAGGTCTGTGCCTTAGTCCGCGAAAGCTTCTTCGATCAGCTGTTTCTCCTCGATCTGGTGAACCTTCGATACACCCGTCGCCGTCGAGGACTGAGCCCGTCGGGACACACGCCTCATCGGAAGCATGTCGGGCACAAGCTCAGGCAGATGCAGCGCGAGGAATGGCCACGGTCCCTGGTTAGCAGGCTCATCCTGGCAGAACCGAAGCTCGGTGGCGTTCGGGTACATGTCGAACGCTTCCTTCAGCCGACGGAACGGTACCGGGTGCAGCATTTCCAGACGGATAATGGCCAGATCATCGCGGCCATCTTTCTGACGCCGCTTCTCCAGATCCCAGTACAGTTTGCCGGACACCAGCAGGATCTTCTTGACCTTCGACGTATCACCGATGGCGTTGCCGTCGGCATCGACGAAGTTCGGGTCATTAATCACCGAGTGGAAACGCTTGACCTTGGTGAAGTCCTCCACCGAGGAGGTCGCCATCTTGTTACGCAACATCGACTTCGGCGTCGCCACGATCAGCGGACGGCGAAGATCACCCAAAGCATGACGCCGGAGAAGGTGGAAGTAGTTCGCCGGCGTGGACGGCTGAGCCACAGTCATCGAGCCCTCAGCGCACAGCTGCAGGTAGCGCTCGATACGCATGGAGGAGTGGTCCGGGCCCATGCCCTCATAGCCATGCGGCAGCAGGAGGATCAAGCCCGATTGCTGACCCCACTTGGCCTCACCCGACGACACATACTCGTCGATAATCGTTTGCGCACCATTGGCGAAGTCACCGAACTGTGCTTCCCAAGCAACGACAGCATGAGGATTGCCGACGGAATAGCCGTATTCATATCCCATCCCGGCGAACTCAGTCAGCGCGGAGTTGTAGACCAGGAAGCGGCCACCGTTGTCGCCGTCCTGCGCCAACTTCTGCAGTGGATTGTACTCATCGGAGTTTTCCGCGTCAATGTAGACCGCGTGGCGCTGGGTGAACGTACCGCGGCGAGTGTCCTCACCGGCCAGGCGAACGAGTTTGCCCTCACGCGCAAGCGAACCGAGGGCGAGAAGCTCGCCGAATCCCCAGTCGATCTTGCCGTTGCGTGACATCTCGCCACGCTTCTTCGCCAGAGGAGCGACGCGCGGGTGGAGGTTGAATCCCTCGGGCGGGTTGGTGAAGACATCGCCGATAGTAGCGACTTCTTCTTTCGTAATCGAGGTATCCAGCCCACGAGGCAGTTCCTGGGCCGAGGTAATACCCGACTGCTCGGCAGGTTTGCCGCCCTTCTCTGCGGCGCGGACGTCGTTAAACACGGTTTCCAGCTGTTCGCGGAAGTCGCGCTTAACGATCTCGACCTCGTCCTCAGAGAGATCACCACGCCCGACCAGGCTGCGGGTGTAAATGTCACGGACGGTCGGTTTGTTATCGATGATCTGGTACATCTCGGGCTGCGTCATCGACGGATCGTCAGCCTCGTTGTGGCCACGGCGTCGGTAGCAGATGAGGTCAATGAACACATCTTTACCGAACTGGCGTCGATACTCGACAGCCAACTTGGCAACCCAGACCACAGCTTCAGGATCATTCCCGTTGACGTGGAACACGGGGCACCCGAATGCCTTGGCCAGGTCCGTCGCGTATTGGCTGGAGCGGCCCGAATCCGGGGTCGTTGTGAACCCGATCTGGTTATTTACCGCGATGTGGACAGTTCCGCCAACGGTGTAACCACGGAGCTGCGATAGGTTGACGGTTTCCTGCATGATGCCCAAGCCCGTCATCGCGGCGTCGCCGTGGACCAGGATGGGCATCACAGAGAAGCCCTCATTGCCGCGGTCCAGAATGTCCTGCTTGGCTCGGGCAATGCCCTCCGCGACGGGGTTTACGGCCTCCAGGTGTGACGGGTTCGCTGTGAGCGTGACATCCACTTCACCGTCATTGAACATGGAGATGAAGTGGCCGGTTTCACCCAAGTGGTACTTCACGTCACCGGACCCACCGGGTGAGGCAGGGTCAATATTGCCCTCAAACTCGGTGAAGATCTGCGAAAAAGGCTTGCCGACGACATTCGCCAGGACGTTCAGCCGCCCGCGGTGAGCCATACCGATGACAACTTCGTCGAGCCCTTGAGCAGCGGCGGTGTCAATGGCGGCATCCATCAAGGGAATGAGGGACTCCGCACCTTCGAGGGAGAACCGTTTCTGCCCGACGTACTTCGTCTGGAGGAAGTTCTCAAAGGCCTCAGCAGCGTTGAGCTTCTGCAAAATGTACTTTTGCTCAGCCCGTGACGGCTTGGGTTGGCCGGCCTCAATGCGCTCTTCCAACCAGAGCCGCTCGTCGCGGTCCAGAATGTGGTTGTACTCGTAGCCGACTTTGAGGGTGTAGGCAGACCGCAAAGTGCTGAGCACTTCGCGAAGCGTCATGACCTCTTGCCCAGCGAATCCACCGACATGGAAGCGTCGGTCAAGATCCCACAAGGTCAGCCCATGCGTCGCGAAATCGAGATCGCGGTGGTCGGGGATAGGAAGCCCCGGCTGGTGCCATTGCAGCGGGTCGGTATCCGCGATCAAGTGACCGCGCGACCGATACGCCTCAATCAGCTGCATCACGCGCGTATTTTTATCCACCCCAATGTTGGGCAGATCCTGCTCCCACCGGAAGGGGACATACGGGATCTTCAATGACTTGAAGATGTCATCCCAGAACTCGTCGTTAATCAGGAGACGGCCCAGCTCACGGAGGAATTCTCCGGACTCCGCCCCCTGAATAATCCGGTGGTCATAAGTCGACGTAATAGTAATTAGCTTGCCGACGCCTAATTCCGCGAGGCGGTCTTCTGACGCACCCTGGAACTCCGCGGGGTAATCCATGGACCCGACGCCGACGATCGTTCCCTGCCCCTTTGTCAACCGGGGAATCGAGTGTCGAGTACCGATGCCACCCGGGTTCGTCAGCGAAATGGTGACGCCTTGGAAATCTTTCATCGTCAGTTTGCCGTTGCGGGCGCGGACGACAATGTCTTGGTAGGCGTCGACAAACTCGGAGAATGAGAGCGTCTCTGCGGCCGGGATGGAGGCAACAACCAAGTTGCGGCTGCCATCCTTATTCGTCATGTCGATGGCCAGGCCCAAGTTGATGTGCTGTGGGGTGACGATGGTGGGTTTGCCGTCGAAAACCTCGTAGCGGTTATTCATCGACGGGTGAGCTAAAACGGCCTTGACCAGCGCGTACCCAATAATGTGTGTGAAGGAAATCTTCCCACCACGCGTACGCTTGAGCTGCTCGTTAATCATGGCGCGGTTTTCGAACATGAGCCGCGCGGGCATATCGCGCACCGACGTTGCCGTCGGAATCTCCAGCGAGATGTCCATATTCTTCGCAATGGCCTTCTGCGGGCCGCGAATCTTCTTTGACCCAGCCTCAGGCAAGGATGAAGGGATATCTACGTGGTCACGCTTTTGAGAAGGTGCCTCTTTCTTGGCCCGTAATTCGCGCTGCACTTGTGCGCGCTTATGAACCTTCGGTTCGTCGTGACGGGCGGGCTTCGCCGCGGCAGGTGCCGATGCTTGGTTCGTGTTTCGGGCGTGGGCAGAAGGCTCTTCAATGTGTGACTTTGTTCGGTCAGCCGTCTTCTCTGCCGCGTTTTGTTGAGAGGGTTTCTTCTCTGCGGCCTGGTGTTCAGCGCGCTTGCCTTTGATAGTTTTTGCTTCGCCAGATGTGGAAGAAGCTGTATCAGATTTCTTTGTAGCAGTATTGCTATTGGTAGCTTTGTGAGCTCCGGAGGGTTCGGTGCCAGCCGACGATTCGGGGGCGCCATTTTTCTCAAAGAACTCGCGCCATTCCTTATCTACTGACTCCGGGTCCTTCGTGAACTGCTGGTACATGTCGTCGACCAGCCACTGGTTCTGGCCGAAGGAATTATCGCTGTTCACAGCGGGTGCTCGCCTCATTTCGTCGATTGTGACTCACTTCTCTACAGAGTAACCGCTTATGCCTTTTGTCGCCCAAAACGGGGCCCTTTTGGAGGCCTTTTCCGCACAAGAGGGTGCCCCCGTTGGTGTCAACTAGGTGTCGCTTCCTCCGGAGACCGAATGTTTCCACAGGTCAGCGTAGATTCCCTGGCGGGCGAGAAGTTCATCGTGATTCCCCGTCTCGACGATCCGCCCGCCATCCATGACGAGGATGCGATCCGCCTGTGCCGCGGTAGCCAAACGGTGGGCCACAATCACGCTCGTTCGATTCGACATCAGCCGCGTGCTGGCGGAAAGAATCGTTTTTTCCGTGGCCGGGTCAAGTGTCGACGTCGCCTCGTCGAGGAGCATGAGCTGCGGTTTTACTAGTTCTGCACGCGCGAGTGCGATGAGCTGACGCTGGCCGGAGGACAGTCCGCGCCCGTCTTCACCCACCGGCGCAAGGAAGCCTCCGGGGATGGCGGCGATGGCGCGGAGGGCGCCGATGCATCGCGCGGCATGGATGACCTCATTCGGCGTTGCTTCAGGTTTGCCATAGGCGATATTCGACGCGATAGTCCCCGCAAAAAGGTGTGATTCTTGCGGGACGAATCCGAGCGACCCACGCCACGCCGCCAGAGTGATGCCGCGGATATCGGTATCCACCGCCCGCACCGCGCCAGCCGTCGGGTCATAAAAACGGGCTAACAGCTTCACAATCGTTGATTTACCCGCGCCCGTCGCCCCGACGACTGCCACAGTGGAGCCTTCGTCGATAGTCTCTGACATCTCGTGAAGGACGTCCACACCGTTCGAATACGCGAAGGTGACGTCGTCTAATGACAAGGGCCCCTCCGGAACATGTGTCTCGTGTCCTGAGTCGGGAACCGACGTCGACTGTGACAGCAAGTCACTAATGCGTCGCAACCCGACCTCGGCCTGCTGGTACATGTCGAAAACCTGAGATAGCTGTTGGATGGGCGCGAAGAGGAGGTTCATGTAGATCATGAACGCTACGAGCACACCGGCTGTCACTGTGCCATTGAGCACCATGACCGCGCCCACTCCCACGACGGCAGCGGAGGCCAATTCGGAGAGCGCATTAATGCCAGGGAAATAAATGGAGACCACGGTTTGCGCCTGCATACGCAACCGCCGATATTCCAGCGCACTATGCGTGAAACGCTCGACATCGGAGTCCTGCTGGTTGTACACCTGCGAGGTGCGGATGCCATTAACCAGCTCCTGAAAATCCGCATTTACCGTCGAAATTTGGCCGCGAGCCTCCGAATACAACCGCGACGAAATCCGCCGGAAAATCACCGTGGCCACAATGACAATGGGTAACGACGTCAGTGCAACCAACGCCAGGCGAGGCGCAGTCACCAGCAACATGATGCTGACACCGATCAAGGTCGCCCCCGACACGATGGCCTGGGCCAAGCCCTCTTGGAGGAACTTCGACAGGGAGTCGATATCGGTGGTCATGCGGGTCATGATCCGACCGGATTGAGTCGTCTCGAAGTAATCGAATCCGAGCCGCTGAACATGAGCAAAGGACCGTAAACGGAGCCCATACAGCAGCCGTTCACCCGCCCGCGACGTCAAAATGGTGTTGATCGTGCTGGCAATCCATGCCGCTACCACGATAATCAGCCCCAACACGGTCGCGGTGACCAGAGCGCCCGTATCTTTATTGCCGACGCCGGCGTCAATGGCGTGACGCACGAGGGTGGGGAAGACGACGTCGGCAGTGACCAAGACGCATAACGTGGCGATGATCGCGATGAGTAGCCACTTCACCGTGCCAAGTAACCCGCGCAAACTGAACGGCGTTGAGTCATTGCGGAACGATTCCGCGTCAATCTTGGGCTGTTCGGTAGCGGGGGAGAGCCTCTCGACCATCGCCAGCACCTTAGGAGTGGCAGGCATCCCGGCGGCAGAGCTTCCTTGACCCAGGCCAGCGCCTAGGCCACTGCCAGCCAGCGCGGCCCCCGATGCGGACAGGTCATCTCCCGCGGTGGCTGCCGCGCCGGGCTCATCCATGTCCTGATCCGTGGGCCACAGCGTCGCTAAGTCCGGTTCATCTCCGTCATCGAACGGGACGACGGATGCGTCGGCGTCGTGGCACGGCAAGGCCATGAGCTCGGAAAAGTGCGGGCTCGACCCCTGAAGTTCGTCCAGGGTTCCGTACGCGGTGACAGTGCCGGCCTCAACGAGTGTGATGTGGTCCGCCAACGCAAGAGTGGAATGGCGGTGCGCGATAAGGAGCAGCGTGATGGACCCTTTCCGCGCCTTCAACGCTGCGATGATGGCTGCTTCGGTCGTGGCGTCGATAGCCGAGGTCGCGTCGTCCAAAATAAGCACGCGCGCACCAGAGACCAGGGCCCGTGCGAGCGCAATACGTTGCCGCTGCCCGCCCGATAACGTCAGGCCGCGTTCCCCAGCGACCGTGTCGTAGCCGTCCTCCAGCTCCATGATGAAGTCATGGGCGCTGGCATCCTTAGCTGCGGAGATGATGTCCTCATCCGTTGCCCGCGGGTTCGCCAGCGCAATGTTCTCACGCACAGACCGCGAATACAGGAAGGGCTCATCGAAGACCGCGGAGACCGCGTGCCGTAGATCGCATTTCCGAATATCCGTAATATCGACAGACTCGTGGTCGGATCCAGATCGGCCGACGGGGGATTCGTACGTGCCGACGCCAGCGCCGACGTCACTATCGTCGCCATCGACGCCGGTGCCTTCATGGGTGCCGTCGTGTGCAGGGGAGGGGCGCCCCGAGGTTGTTAATCGAATTGACCCCTCTGAGGCCGGATAAAACCCCTCCGCGAGCTGGACGAGCATACTTTTACCCGCGCCGGGCGGGCCGACCAGCACAGTGGTCTCGCCAGGGGCAATGTCTAGGGAGAAGTGGTTGAGAATACGCTCGCCCGCGGGTTTTGACGCGTCCGACGAGTTCGCCAAGTTACTGTCCGACGGCTCACTATCAATGTCCGTTGGCGTATCCACGTCTGTCTGTGGCTGGGAGAAAGACACGTTATCGAAGGAAATCCCCAGTGGACCGTCCGGAATACGCGAGGGACAAGCGGGATCAGAATCCGCCTCCAGATCGACAACGTCGAAGACGCGGGACACGGATGACAAGGCCATCTGCATCGAGATCGCCATATTGGACAACATGCGGCAAATACCGGTCAGCGTCGTTAAATACGTCGAAAACGCAAGGAAAATACCAATGGTGATGTGACCGTTCAACGCTAGCCAACCACCGATCGCTACATTGGCCACCAATGCCAGGTTCGGCAGCTCAGCAAGCGTCGGCAAGAACTTCGCCTGTTGATGGGCAGCGCGCATTTGCAGCGCGTACAGCGTCCGGCCCAGTTTGTCCAGAGTGGTGATCTCGCGCTCCTCCTGCGCGAACCCCTTAACCACCCGCACACCTGTCACGGTTTGCTCAACATGCGTAGCGACATTCGCGGCCTGCTGCTGGGCCGTCCAGGTCGACGCGAAAATCGAGCGCTTACTCCACAAACCGACGATGACCAGGATCGGCGTCACGATCACCGCAGCCAGCGACATCTGCCACGATAGTGTGAACATGACCACGAGAATGATGGCAAACTTAACGACGCTCCCTGCGGCGAGCGGAAACATCGCGAGGAGCCCCTGGACCATGTTGAGGTCGGAAATCGAACGGGAGACAACTTGCCCCGTGCGGATGTTGTCTTGATCCTTACCGCCCAGGCGAACAAGGCTGCCAAGGACACGAATTCTGAGCTCATGCTGGGCCCACTGGCTCATCTGTCCTGCTAGGTAGCGTCGCGAGAACTGGAACGCGTACCGCAAGAGCGCGATGACCACCATGACAACGATCACCGCGGTCAGTGGCGTCCACCCGGTCGACGAGGTTATCCATGACCACAAGGCGGTCGGGCGCGCTTGCTCCGTCGCTGTGTCGACGGCCCGTGCGGTGACAAGCGGAATCAAGATTTCTGCGATGGTGATGGCCAACGTGGCCGCCATCGCTCCCCACGTGTAGTACGGGTGAATCATGCATACGCGGAAAAGTCCACGTAGATCATGCTTCCGTGGGGTTTCGGCATCAGTCTTCTCACTGGCGACGGCGCCAGTGGAGGTGTCCTCGGTGTTCGTCGTTGTCGTGTTCCTTGCTTCTAATGATTGTTAGCGTTTGTTCGTTAGTCGCTGCTGCTCTTATCGTCGCTCTTGTCGTCGCCGCTCTGGGCCATTTTTTCCCATGCGTTTTCTAACGCCGTGGCAGCGTCGGATGTTCCGGAGTCACCTTGCTCCAGGGCACGGGTAGTGTCGGGCCACACGAGCGGCGGGTCGCCTAGTGTTGCGCTGACGTGCTCGATGGCTTTCGAGGCAATTTTCCTGTTGAGGGTGCCGCCCATGAGAGCGCCAATGCCCAGCGGAAGAGCCTTGGCAACCATGCTGGTGGCAGCCCGTCTACGGATCCTCTTGAGCGCCATCGAGGCCAGCTGGTTATTGACCTGCCCCACCGCGGGCTGGCTCAAAGACCTCAAGCGGAAAACGTTTCCGCTGTCCAACACTGTCGCAATGGCTTCGTTTGCCGACGACCCATTGATCGCGAGCAAAACGAGCGCCGTGCGGTCCTTGTGACGGGAAATGTCGATTCCGCGAAGGTACGCCGAGGACAGCGTGTACCACGTCGTGAGCTCAAGGAATAAGAACGCATCGCCCGTCGAAACACCTAAGGATGCAAGCGTGCCAACACCGGGGACGGCAGCTGATGCTCCAGCACCCACCCCTGTCGTCGTCGCGAGGCGTCGGAAGTGCTTATTAATGACTTCTTGGACTTGGGCGGTGCTATCCCCTTCATGCTTGGATTTCACCATGTGGACATAACGCGCAATGGGTCTCACCTGTATTTCTGCGGCGCGTTCGACAGCGGAGAGGATCCTCGACGGTTTTTCTTTATTCTCGAGGTTGTCATTCTCGACGTTCTCGTCGACATCGAGCTCGTCGTCGGACTGCTTGTCAGAGTGCTTTTTTGATGAGAAACGGTCTTTTATCGCGCTGGGTACAACGTTAAGTAATGAAGCCATAAAGACAATTCTATTAGGAGCCTATGACAAGCGGGTTCTTCTGTGTCCGTGTGTGGACGTGTCGTGTCTGTGGGCTAGGCTGGTGGACGCGATTATGTGTGGTGCGTCGACGGCTGATTGCCGGGCGCATGACGCAGAATGTACCGGAAGTGAAGAACGCGTCGTTCGGCGTACCGCGTCGTGTGAAGTACAAGGAGATTTGCGTGGCTGCATCGGTAATTGACACTGTGGTGAACCTGTGTAAACGCAGGGGCTTGGTGTATCCGAGTGGTGAAATCTACGGGGGAACTCGGTCGGCGTGGGATTACGGTCCGCTCGGCGTTGAACTGAAGGAAAACATCAAGAAGCAGTGGTGGCGGACATTTGTTCAGTCTCGCGGGGACATGGTGGGCCTGGATTCGTCCATTATTCTTCCGCGTGAAGTCTGGGTGTCTTCGGGCCACGTGAAGACCTTCACCGATCCGCTGGTCGAGTCTTTGCACACGCACAAGCGGTATCGTGCTGACCACCTCATCGAGGCCTATGAGGCCAAGCATGGCCACCCGCCGGCTAACGGTCTTGCAGATGTTCCCGATCCAGAGACCGGACAGCCGGGGGAGTGGACGGAGCCGCAGATGTTCTCCGGCTTGATGAAGACCTACCTCGGTCCCGTCGACAATGAAGAGGGGCTGCATTACCTCCGACCGGAGACGGCCCAGGGCATATTCGTGAACTTCAAGAATGTTCAGACGACGTCCCGCAAGAAGCCACCGTTCGGTATTGGCCAGTTGGGCAAGGCGTTCCGCAATGAGATCACGCCCGGGAACTTCATTTTCCGGACCCGCGAGTTTGAGCAGATGGAGATCGAGTATTTCGTTCCGCCTGCTGATGCCCCGCAGCACTTTGATCGCTGGGTTGAGGATTGCTGGAACTGGTTTGTTGACCTGGGCATTGATCCCGATCACTTGCGGAAGTCCGATGTTCCGGAGGATGAGCGCGCTCACTATTCCGATCGGACGATCGACCTGGAGTACCAGTTCGGTTTCGCTGGCTCGGGCTGGGGTGAGCTCATGGGTATTGCGAACCGCACCGACTTTGACCTGCAGAGCCACATTAAGGGCTCGGGCGAAGACCTCAGTTTCTTTGATCAGCCCACCGGCGAGCGCTATGTTCCGTACGTCATTGAGCCGTCGTTTGGCCTGACGCGCTCATTGATGGCCTTCCTTATCGACGCTTACCACGAGGATGAAGCTCCCAACGCCAAGGGTGGCGTGGATAAGCGCACGGTGTTGCGTCTGGATCGCCGCCTGGCTCCGGTGAAGGTGGCGGTTCTGCCGCTGTCGAAGAAGGACACGTTGACGCCGACGGCGGAGAAGGTGGCGCATGATCTGCGCGGTTTGTGGAACGTTGACTATGACATTTCGGGTGCGATTGGCCGGCGCTACCGCCGTCAAGATGAGATCGGTACGCCGTTCTGTGTGACCGTCGATTTTGACACGCTGGATGATCACGCGGTGACTGTCCGTGAGCGCGACACGATGGAGCAGGAGCGCGTCAGCATTGACAAGTTGCAGGGTTACCTGGCTGAGCGGTTGGCAGGGTGCTAAATGAAACTATCGTGGGGTCCTCGTCAAGAAGACGGTGGCGTTGCCCACCTGGATCTTTTCCGTGACGACGGATTAATCGCGCGGTTTTCCCAGTCGAGGGAGCTGACATCGGCGCGGGTGAAACCATCCGGCGCTGCGACGGGAGGAGGCGACCAGCCATCCTCTGAGCCGAGTGCGGATCCTGAATCGTGGCCCGAGTGGACATTTGTTCCACACACGAAGGGAAGGCTGTCCGCCTCAGGGCCTGATGGGCAGAATTTCCACGCTGATCCGCAATCTCAGCGCGAGGGGAAAGAAGGGCAGATCGGGCGTGCGAAGCGCGTGGCCCTCGACATGGGTAGCGCAGAGACGCCTTCTGCCGATCCTGCTCCGGACAGCGCTGTCGCGTCTGAACCTCGTGGCACCTCGGAGGGCGTACCCGCGGTTAATATCGTCAACTGTGGCAAACTGGACTTCGTGTTTGAGACGCCCGATGAGACGAAATTAGGGCAATTCACCGGCGGTAATCGTGGTGTCCGGCACGTGGTTGTTGAGTTAGAGTCCGGCCAGGAGTCGGCGATGACCACCGAACAACAAGTGTTTCTGGCGTGGGTTGCCCGGATGCAGTTGGAGTCACAGTTAGTCGCGAGCACCTGGATGTGGACGGTGCTGCTGATCGTGCTCCTGCCGTTTATGTTGTTGGTGCTCTTGCTGTAAGAACATATGGCCACATAACAGCCAGGTGGTAGCCGAGAAGCGAAGGTGGTCACACCGGCGGCCGGGCCACAGGCGACCGCTGGGGCGCGTTAGAACGCTCCGTCGAATCCGCTGCCTCCGTCGCTGAAACCACCAAAGTCGTCGCCGAATCCATCACCGAATCCGCCGCCGTAGTTTCCGTACCCTCCGTAGTGGCCACCGCCGTGGAAGAGCGACGAGATCAACATTCCGGCGATGAAGGCGCCGCCGTTGCCGCCACCGCCGAAGTAACTCTGATTGCGTCGAGTGAAGTCATCGATATCGTTGCGCGCTGCTTGTTCAGCCCGCCTGCCTAACTCGCCAGCGTGGCGTGCCTCCGAGATTGCACGTCGCGTGTCACTAGTCCGCAGCGACTGCGCCTGGCTCAATTGTCGTTGAGCGTCAGAGAGCAGAGTTCGCGCCTGTGTGCCGACAGCCTGACCACGAGTCGAGATCAAACTATCCGCTGCCTCAATCTGCGCGGCGGCATCATCGCGCGTCCGATCGAAAACACGAAGCGCCCGGTTACGGTCGCGATCAGAGTCACGCGCTTGTTCGAGCAGCGCGTCGAGTTTTTCATCCACCTCCAACAACCGCTTGTACATCGCCAGAGGGTCAGCACTGGTTCGTGCTAGTTCTCCACTCTTCGCGCTGGTTGATCCACTTTCGTCCGGTTCGCCACCCGTAGTAACGGCAGCCGCCGACGTCCCCGTCGGCGCGTCGATAGCGCGCGCATCCTCCACAGCATCCCATACTTCGGTCGCAATGGCATCCATCTTGTCGAAGTCGAATTGCGCCCCCTGAGCACTTGCCCGCGCGCGAAGCTTCCCGGCCTCGGTCAGCTCCTCAGTGATCTCGTCAATGAGGGAGCGAATATTGCTCCGGGCCTCGGCAATGCGCTCGTCGGCCTGCTCGATATCGGTGAGGAGGTCGTCGGCCTGGCCGGTGGTCATTTCCGCTGTGCGGATATATTCCACGAGTCCGCCCTGTTCACCTGCAGGTTGGTGGGCGAGGGCACGGCCCCTATCGACGGCCCGCTCGGCGTTATCCAGGTGCTCGGTGGCAATGTCAACATTGTCAGCGATGGAAGCCAGAGCATCGGATGCGTACTTCGTGCGCAGCTCGCTCAGCGTTGATGACGCCTCAGGCAGCCGTGCACGAAGCGACACAATGCGTTGGGTGAGCTCGTCGAGCCGTCGGTCCGAATCGATGAGCAGCCCGCGAAGGCGCGAGAACTCGTCGGACTGTTTATCGAGGCCGCGGTCGGCTTGCCCACATGAGCTCACGATATCCACAAGCATGGCCTTGCGCTCTTCTTCAGAACGCACTGTCCCCGAATCAATTTTGCTGCGAAGCTGGAACGCTCTCTCCAGGGTCCGCTTCGAGTGATCCATGGCCCGGATGAAGGGCCGCGCCCGGTCTTCACCGAATTCCGCAATGGCCAGCCGGAGTTCGTCGTCGGCTGTCCGAATCGACGCATCCGTGCTCGTCAGCTCCTCCTGTGCGCGTTCCTCCAACACGGAGTAGGGCAATTCGTTAAGCGACGTTGTGTCATCCGGATTGATGGTTTGGGCATCCTTGACCATCGTTTCCTGTTGCTTCTTCGTGCGTCGCCGGTTCATGTACCACACACCGCCACCGGCAGCGATGATGGCAATAGCCCCACCGCCCAGCCAGAACAGTGCCGCCGAATTGTCACTCGCATCCTTCGCGGCGTCGATCTTGTCAGTGATGACGGTATTCCAGTCGGGGGTATCCTCCGCGAGTGGTTCCTTGGCGGCCTCGTACGTTTTCTTTGTCACGGCATTGCCGACGTTCCGCCCGCCGTACACCCCCTGCGTGCGCTTAGTAACGTCGAAAGCCACGATAAGCACGTTGGACTGCGGATTTTCTTGGTACCGTTCGTGTGCCCATTCTTTCCCCGACATGTTGCCGAAGCTGTTGGCGATGTAGACGGTCATGGCGATGTCATCGTCAACCTGTAGCTTTTTGATTTTATCCGTCAGGTCTTTCTTCTGACTGTCGGTGAGGGCCCCAACGCTGTCATTGATACGTTCGCGTGTGGCCACACTGGAACCGCTGGTGTCGGTGTTTGATCCTGTGGAGTCACTTTGAGCGACGACGTTGGTCTGCGCGGTTTGTGCCACCTGAGCTGAGGCTTCGGGCATGGTTGTGCTGCCCAGCAGCACTCCGCCCGTGAGTGTGAGCGCGGCTGCGGTTGCAGTGAGCCGCACACCACGTCTGTGGGAGGTGTTCGCCGAATGGGCGACGTGGGTGGTGTGCTCAGTGGTGTAGTGGTCGTTCTGGATGGCTGCCATGATCTAAAGAATAGAGAAAACTGTAGAGTGTTTGCCTGCACGCATGTGTTTGGGTGTAGGTTAGCGGGCTGTACCTGGCGGTCGTGGATGGAGGACGTGTGGGGCATTGGTTGGGCCGGACTCTCTGGCGTGTGGTGGTTGGTGCTGTGTTGATCACCGCTGTGTTGGTCTGCGGCACGGCGTTGAGGATTTGGCAGTTTGCCCGCCATGATGACGACACGCCCTCTGATGTGATCGTGGTGATGGGGGCCGCGCAGTACAACGGGACGCCGAGTGAATGGTTTGCCGCCCGCCTAGACAAGGCCGCCACGATGTACCAGGAGGGTACTGCTCCCGTTATCGCAACATTGGGCGGTAAACAGGAGGGGGACCAGTACACTGAGGCTGAGGCCGGCAAGATGTATTTGGAAAAGCTGGGTGTGCCGTCATCGGCAATCGTTCCCATCAGTGGTGGCTCGGATACTTTGACTTCTGCGCGGGCTTTTGTGGAGTATTCGCATAACGAGAAACGTCATTGGTCCTCGGCGGTGGTAGTGACCGATCCGTGGCATGCGTTGCGCGCTCGGACGATGGTTCGGGATCAAGGATTTGCGACGCATTCAGTGTCCACGCGCCACGGGCCGTCGGTGTGGTCGCGTGATGCGCAGTTCTCGGGGATTCTGTATGAGACTGGTGGTTTGATTTTTTATCAGGCGACGCATCGGTCCAATGTGATGTCTGAGCAAGGTGTAGAGGATTTGTTGAAGCAGGCGCGCCTCGAATGATGTGCGGCGTGTAGTGGGACAATAGCGGGCATGAGATTGCGGAAGGTGTACCCGTATTCAGAGCGGGATTATGAGCGCCGGGTGATGGAGGGGCCGAAGGGTGCTCAACTGGGGGGGTCTACGCCGGAGATGCGGGATGATTTTGATCGGGATCGCGCCCGGGTGCTGCATTCCGCCGCGTTGCGCCGGTTAGCGGATAAGACGCAGGTGGTCACTCCGCAGACGGGGGATACGCCGCGAACTCGGTTAACCCATAGCCTTGAGGTGGCCCAGATCAGTCGAGGCATTGCCGCGGGGCTCGGGGTGGACACTGATTTGGCTGAGTTGGCGGGTCTTAGTCATGACATTGGGCATCCGCCCTATGGCCACAACGGGGAGCGGGCTTTGGACGAGCTTGCGCAGGATTGTGGGGGTTTTGAGGGGAATGCCCAGACATTGCGTATCTTGAGCCGCCTGGAAGCGAAAGTGTGTGATGTTCGCGACGGCCACCCGGTGAGTGTGGGGTTGAATTTGACGCGTGCGTCGTTGGATGCGACGTGTAAGTACCCCTGGACGGCATCGAGCCCGCAGGGGGTGGAGCGGAAGAAGTATTCGGCCTATGACGAGGATGCGCCGCTGTTGGAGTGGATTCGTCGCGGTGCTCCCGAGGGCAGGAAGTGTCTGGAAGCCCAGATTATGGACGTCAGTGACGATATCGCCTACTCGGTGCACGACGTGGAGGACGCCGTTTTGTCGGGTCGAGTCAGCCTCAACGTGTTGTGGGACCTGGTCGAGATTGCCCAGTTAGCGCAAGAGGGCGCGGGTGTCTTTGGCGGCGATCCCGATGAACTCGTTGAGGCTGCGGGCCGGTTGTGCCAGCTGCCGGTCATTGCCGAGGCAGCTGATTATGACGGGACGTTGGGCGCCTCGGTGTCCTTGAAGGCGATGACATCGCAGCTGGTGGGGCGCTATGTTTCTGCGACGGTCGCTGCGACTCGATTGGCGATGACGAATGGGGACGAGTCCGCGTGGACGGAGGAGATGGCCGCTGGGAGGTTTTCCAGCGATGTAGTCGTACCACCCGATATTGTGGCTGAAATCACACTGTTGAAGTCGGTGGCGGTGCTCTACGTCATGGATCAGTCGCTGCACCAGAAGAACCAGGAGCGTCAGTGTGATCGGTTGTTCCGCGTGAAGGATTATCTGTATGCGGGCGCGCCGACGAGCTTGGATCCGCTGTACCAAGGCTGGTGGAATGAGGCCTCGACGGACGCCGAGCGGTTGCGCGTCGTCATTGACCAGTTGGCCTCGATGACGGAGTCGCGGCTCGAGCGGTTGGATAGGTCGGCTCGGGATTGGTCAGCCGGGTGGAGTTAGTGGGGAGCTAGCGGGGCGAGTTAGTTTTCCTGCATCTCACAGAATGATGAGTAGTGGTCGCTGGTGTAGTACCACACGTCGGGGTGCGTGGCCGTCGAACCACCCGTAATGATCCTGGCAGGCCCGCGGCTGTGATCCGTCTTATCCTCGTCGACGGTGTATTCGCGGTAGTAGTTGTTCTTCTTGTGAGGGAGTGCGTTCTCATAATTCCCGAAGTGGGAACCGTCCTTCTGCGGGTAATCAAATGGCCCACCGGACTTGATATCGTCGACGACCACGCGTGCCTGATCAGGCAGCTGGTTCGCGTTGCACGCTGGGATAGAGCTCGATGACCCCTTATGCGAGCCACTCGACGAGCCGCTGCCGAACCCTCCCGACGGCCCGCTCGATGACTCAGTTGATGACCCGCCGCCCTGCGATCCGTTGTGGCTCGG
This sequence comes from Corynebacterium kroppenstedtii, assembly GCF_003243515.1. GTDB lineage: Bacteria > Actinomycetota > Actinomycetes > Mycobacteriales > Mycobacteriaceae > Corynebacterium > Corynebacterium kroppenstedtii_B. The sequence goes on along the minus strand of NZ_QFRA01000009.1, from coordinate 4,858 downwards.
GTTGTTGACGGAATCCCACCCCCACAGGCCAACCGCACCCGCCACCACAGCACCAAGAATCGACGTCAACGTACGAGGGGACAACACGTGACGCCCCCGTCGAGCGTTCCGTGATCCGTCCTGTGTGTTCTTCTGAGATGCACCCGGCATGGTCGATATTGTGTCATACCCTGGCGAATGTCACGGCACTCCTCGGGCTTGACATGACGACGTAGCATAGTTGCCATGGCCAGAGGACGAATCCCGGAGAGTGACATCGATGCGATCCGTGAGCGCACGCCGATCGAGGAGATCGTGGGTGAATATGTGCAGCTAAAACCCGCCGGCTCAGATTCGCTCAAGGGGCTATCGCCCTTTAAAGACGAGAAGACCCCGAGTTTCCATGTCCGCCCAAACAAGGGGTACTACCACTGCTTTTCGACGGGAAAGGGTGGCGATGTTTTCAGCTTCCTCATGGAAATGGAGCAGGTGTCGTTTCCCGAGGCCGTCGAACAGTGTGCGGAGCGCATTGGTTACACCATTAACTATCAAGGTGGTGGGCCGGGACGTCGGGAGGAACCGGGAACTCGTCAGCGACTCGTCGCCATTAATAAAGCCACCCAGGAGTTTTACCGCGAGCACCTGGATACCGATGAAGCTGCGCCGGCACGGCAGTTCTTACTCGACCGTGGTTTTTCTCAGGAACACGCGGAGCAGTTTGGGTGTGGCTACGCGCCGGGCGGATGGGACACGTTGACAAAGTTCCTGCTCCGCAAGGGGTTTGATGTCAAAGAGTTGGAGGCCGCCGGGGTGACTTCCCAGGGTCGTCGTGGGCCGATTGACCGGTTTCATCGACGTCTGACCTGGCCGATCCGCAACACCGCGAACGATGTCATTGGCTTCGGTGCCCGCAAACTCTTCGACGACGACAAGTTGGGGAAGTACATGAACACCCCGGAGACCTTGTTGTACAAGAAGTCGAAGGTGCTGTTCGGAATTGACCAGGCGAAGAAGAATATTGCCGAGCGCCACCAGGCAGTCATTGTTGAGGGCTACACGGATGTGATGGCCATGCACGCCGCAGGCGTGACGACGGCGGTTGCCGCGTGTGGAACAGCGTTCGGGGCGGACCACTTGCAGATGGTGCGGCGCCTCATGCTGGATGACTCCCACTTCCGCGGCGAGATGATTTATACCTTCGACGGCGATGAAGCCGGGCAGAAAGCAGCCATGCGTGCCTTCGAAGGAAACCAGGAGTTCCTGGGCAAAAGCTTCGTCTCGGTCGCACCGAATGGTCAGGACCCGTGCGACTTGCGCTTGTCCGGCGGCGACGCCGCAGTGCGTGATTTGGTGATGTCCCGGATTCCAATGGTGGAGTTTGTCGTACGAACGACGCTCGCCTCGTTTGACCTTCACACACCGGAAGGGCGGTTGCAGGCCATGGAGGCCGTTGCGCCCGCGGTCGCCAGCGTCAAAGACACCGCATTGCAGAAGGCGTACGCCAGGAAGCTGTCCGGGTGGCTCGGCTGGGATGATGTGAGCGACGTCGAAGCCGCTGTCCGACGGGCCGCCCGCAAGCCACAATCGTCCGGGCTGAAACGTGGACGAGCACGCCAGCAGCGGAATACGTGGAGCGTGAAATCCCCGGCCGCGAATGGCCCACAGGGCTCCAACCAGCCGCGTTTCACCAGGCCAAACCCCCGCAACGGCGAACTCGTAGGGGAACGGGAGGCGCTCAAGATCGCCCTGCAAGAACCAGCTGCCGCCGCTGAATTGTTCGATGTTCTGCCCGCCGAGAGCTTCCGGCACCCCACCTACCGGGAAATATCCGAGGGGATTCGTCGCGCCGGGGGGTGCGCTGCGGCCGCGGATGTGGAGTCGGGCGGGAACTCGTGGGTGACGAAGGTTATTGAGAATCTTCCGCAGCCGATGGGGGAGTCGATGGTGACTGAGCTCATGGTGGAGCCGATCCACTATGAGGGTGAAAACATGGAGTGGTTCGTGCGGAGCACGATGGTGCGCCTTCAAGCAGTGTGGGTGGGCAACCAGATTGCCGAGCTCAAGTCGACGCTGGAACGCCTGCGGCCGAGCGACGACGAGTACAACAACCTGTTCGGCGATTTGGTGGCGCTCGAGCAATACAGGACCGGTTTGATTAAGCAGGCGACGCAGCGGCCCTTATAAGGCCAGCCGGTCAACTCTGCGCCACCCGCGCCGCCCAGCTTCCACCCGCACGGCATCTGCCGTCGCCTCGTTAGTTCTCGTCGGGAACGTAAATGGTGGTGTCGTCGTCGTGCCGGGTCCTGATGTTCCGCGCCCGGAGTTCACGCATCCGCGGTTCCGGGTCCAGAGCGTTGGCTAATGCCTTCCTCCCCGCGTGGAGGGCCGATTTGGCGACGGGGGAGTTAATCGCTGCCTCATAGCCTCGTCGGATCTGGTCGTAACGCTTCCGACCTGCCTTCGTGCCCATGACGTAGCCCGCTGTGGCACCGGCGATGAACGTAGTCAAACGCATATGTTTTCTTTCGTGTGGTGGCGTCGGTTGGAGTTAGAATTCTTCGTACTCGTCGGGGTCCTGGTCCTTCTCACGGCCGTCGGATTTGGTGAGGGCATTGATCGCCTCGACCTCGTCGCTCGTCAGCGTGACATGTAAAGCCCAGTGCAGGGATGGTGTAGCGGTCGGTGGACAGAGTGGGAATTGATTGTTGGTTAGTTGTCGTGGAGGAATCAGTCATAGGGCTAGTGTAACCACGCTCGCCGACGACCGGCCACGGGAACTCGTGGGATTCCGTGCTCCGAGTGATCCTCAGCCGGGCCAATGTCGGGCCAAACTCTGTGTCGAGACCGGCCCGATGTTCGTTTAACACGTTGTCCGGTTGTTCGTGGCAGACAAAGAACAGCTAGTGTTGATAGCGAACTTAAATGCGTTTCTGTTCTACGTTTTTCATATCGCCGCGAGCGAAGGTGTGAACCCACGGTGGTTGCTCCTCTTTAAGTGGCGACGCCTGCCTCGTGGCCATGTCGGTGGCGGGGTAGCAGTGTGTTGTGGTCGCACTGCGTTTTGCGTAGGGCCGGGGCGGCTTTACCCGCTGGGAGGACCTCGTGGACTCTAAGGAGCCATCGTCTGCGTCGGACAGCCAATTTGCTGGCCGAGCTGGTAGTGCGGACAGTGCGTATGACCCGTGGAAGGGTGATCCGTCAGGCGTGGATGACGCGTCGGCGCCGGAAGAACGTAACGCGCCGGCGTTTCCGTTTCTCACGTTCGATCCAAGTTTGAAGGAATTGACCTCGTCGGGTGGCCGCCATCGGCGCCGTGAAGTCGATGTTCTCCGCCCCGAAGAAGAGGTTTCTTTTATGGGGCATCCGCTCACCGGTGGCGGACAGCGCCAGCGGCAGGATGAGTCGGAGCCCTCGGGATCGGGGTACCCAGGCTTTCCCTCATCGCCGACGGGTGCGTCGGGCTATGACGGCGAAATCCTTGAGGGTGAGGTCCTCGGTACCGACGACGGAGCAGACGACGCGCCGGGCCGAGAGGATGACACTTCTCATGACCAGGGCCTTTATACCCAGCCCGTAGGGACGTTCGATCGTCCTGAAGTCGGGGACGCGGATGCCCGTCCCGACGACCTCGTGAGCGGAGACGCCGACAGAGGTGGCGTACCCGCCGCTGACGTAACGGGGCCACAGTCCTCTGCAGTCAAAACAAAGCCTGCAACAAAGACGAAGCCTTCCACAAAGACGGCTAAAAACTCCGGGGCGAAAACGAAGCCGGCCAAACCGGGGAAGAAACCGACTGGCCGTCGTTACCCTCACGCGAAGTTTTGGTCCACCGTAGCGGGATCTGTTGCCTCGCTCATGATGACCCTTGACATGACGATCGTCCTGGTGGCACTGCCGGACATCGGCGAGAGCCTCAAGTTGTCATTGTCGGGCTCACAGTGGATCGTCAACGCATACACCCTGGCGTTCGCGGCATTGTTGCTGGGGGTCGGCAGTCTGTCCGACTTGGTTGGACGCCGAGGCATCTTTATAGTTGGGCAGTTGGTATTCGTCGCTGCATCGGTCGGATGTATGACGGCGGACGCTGAAAACTGGATGATTGTGGCTCGAGCCATTCAGGGCGCCGGGGGTGCCATGGTCTTCGGGTCCAGTTTGCCCCTTCTTTCCGACGTTTTTGGCCCTGGCGAGGAGAAACAGCGAACAAGCGCGGTGGCTGTGTTTATGGCGGCCGGTGCTGCAGCGGTGGCGTTGGGCCCACTCGTCGGTGGCGCCATTGTCGAATTCTTCGACTGGCGCTGGATCTTCGCGATCAACATTCCGATCGGGTTACTGATCATTGTGGGAACGTTGATCGGTGTGCCAAAAGACGTGCAGCAGTGGCGTCGGCAAACTTTGGAAGATAGGAAAGCACGCCTGCTCGCTGAGGGGCGCCTCGACGAGGTGGAGAAGCTTGAAGACCAGCAGGTTGAAGAGACGGTGCCGCCGATCTCGTGGCTCACGCTCATTGTGGCGTCGGTATTCCTCTTTGCCTTGAACTATGCGCTCCTGACCGGCCCGGATGATGGCTGGACTGATGGCAAAGTCTTCATCGGTTTCGGCGTAAGCCTGGCTGGTTTAGTTCTGTTGGTGTGGATGCAGTTGGCTAAGGGTGACAAAGCCATGATTGACGTCCGCATGTTTGCCATCCCGTCGTTCTCTGCGGTGACCATTGTTGCGTTTGCGGCCCGACTGTTCAGTTTCGGAATGATGCCGTACATTGTTCTCTGGCTATCCGGGGCAGTGGGCTTAAGTTCGCTCGAAGTTGGGTACGTGACGACGGCGCTCGCTATTCCGATTATTCTGTTCTCACCTGTGGCTATTCAGCTGGGTAAGAAGATCA
>NZ_QFRA01000008.1 GCF_003243515.1 Corynebacterium kroppenstedtii | reverse complement strand
CTGATGCTCGGTATGGGGGTTGCGCGAGTAGATCAGCGCGATGCCTGCGTCGGCTTGTGGCGTGCAGTCGTCCGCACCCTCTTGACAATCTTTATCCTCCCGGCAGCGATCTGCGACTCAGACTTACGAGGTATGCATGACCGTGCAACCGGGACTGTGGTGATCAGGGCGTAGCACCTAGTGCTTGTTTCGCTGAGCAGCCCGACGCGCCCGGCGGTTCATTCCCTTTTGCACCTTGGCCTGGTTCGGAATCGGGCCCTTCGGCATCCCCATATTGCCGCGGACATTGTCCAGGGACTCGATCCGGCTGGCCAATGAGTCCACTTCTTGCTTCTTAATGTTGCGGGGCAGCCTCATCAAGTGGCGCTGCAGCTTCTTGATCGGGACTTCGTCCTCACCCTCGCCCGACACCACCTCGTAGATGGGGGTATCGCCGACGATGCGGGCAAGGCGACGACGCTCCTTATCCATCATGGGCTTGATCCGCTGTTTCTCCCCCTCACCGACGAGGACAACACCTGGGGTACCGACAACGCGGTGAACAAGGTCCATGTGGTTGTTGACTTGGACGCCCTGTTTCGTGACCCATTTCATGCCGACGCCATCACGCATGTTGTCCAGCGCCCATCCCGCAGCGCCGGCCTGTCCAGAGGCGCGATCGTAAACCGACCGTTGTAAGCGTCGGCTGAAAACAAGCATCGCGAGTGTGGCGCCGAGAATGAGGCCGATGATTAACCACAGCCACTTGTTGCCCCACACGAAACCGAGCAGGAAAAGTAGGACAGCGGGCAGCAGGAGAGCTAGCAGCATGTAGGGGATGAGCTTGTTGTCCTGCTTGCGCTGGATGTTGAAAGCCTGCCACATCTGGCTGCGTGTTTGTTTACGCTGTGCCCGTTTAGCGGAGCGCTGGGCCTTCTTTTCTTCCTTTGCGCGGTCGTTCTTCGCCATACGTTCAGGATAGGTGATGGATGTCCGGTCGGTGGAATCAGTGAGCGTTAACGAGCGCCAACCGGTGTCTCGCGGCTGGCCCCATACTTGGACAGCAGGGTGGAGGCTTCCTGAGAGGCAGTGTCGTCGATACCCTCACCCAGGTGGCGCAGATTAGCGGGGAGCTCTTCGCCACGCGCCTTAATCGCCTGCGCATACAGCCGGCCCGCACGGTAGGAGGACCGCACCAACGGCCCGGCCATCACACCAGCAAACCCAATGTCATGCCCATAATCGCGGTACATGACGAACTCTTCGGGTTTGACCCATCTCTCGATGGGGTGGTGCAGGTTAGATGGGCGGAGGTACTGGGTCACCGTCAAGATGTCACATTCAGCATCGCGAAGGTCACGCATGGCGGATTTCACCTCGTCAACCGTCTCGCCCATCCCAAGGATCAAGTTTGATTTGGTGACTAAGCCGAAATCACGCGCCTGGCGGATGACATCCAGGCTTCGCTCATAGCGGAACGCAGGGCGGATGCGCTTAAAAATGCGCGGCACCGTTTCCAAGTTGTGGGCAAACACTTCCGGCCGAGCCTCGAATACGGTCTGAAGAAGATCGGGCTTACCCGAAAAATCGGGGGTGAGGTTCTCGACGCCGGTGTTGGGGTTGAGCCTGTGGATTTGACGAACAACCTCGGCGTATAACCACGCGCCCTCGTCGGGCAGATCATCACGGGTGACCCCGGTAATGGTGGAGTAGCGCAATCCGATCTCATGGACATTTTCTGCAACGCGACGAGGTTCGTCCTCATCGAGTGGCTCAGGGCGGCCAGATTTAATGTCGCAGAAGTCGCAACGGCGGGAACACGTATCGCCACCGATAAGGAAGGTGGCCTCACGGTCTTCCCAGCACTCGTGGATGTTGGGGCATCCTGCTTCCTGGCAGACGGTGTGAAGACCAGCGCCTTTGACGCGTTTCTTCATGTCGCGGAATTCGGGGCCCATGGTTGCGGTAGTCCGGATCCACCACGGTTTCGCTTCAATGGGGGTTTGGGCGTTCCGTGCTTCGATGCGGAGAAGTCGTCGTCCGTTCGGTGCAACTGCCATGTCTTCTACCTTATTTTTGAGTGTGTCGTCGTACACATCCTACTGAACTTTGATCCGCTTATGTCCATCATCGGGAATTGTGCTGGTCGTGATCGGTTGTGTCCCATCCAGCGCCGCGATAAGAGAGTCCCGCATGAGGCCGACGATGTCATGGGGGCGGATATCGCGTCCGAGTTCTTCTGTCAGAGTTGTCACCCCGGCATCACTGATGCCGCACGGCACGATGTGGTTATAGGGCTCGAGCGAGTTATCGCAGTTGAGAGCGAAGCCGTGCATGGTGACTCCGTGCGTCACTCGCAGTCCGATGGCCGCAATTTTCCGCTCAGGGCGTAGTTTCCCGCGGACGACGTCTGTGGGGAGCCATACTCCTGATCGGCCCTCAACACGCCCAGCGCTGGTTACCCCGAGTGTGTGGCACGCCGTGATGAGTGCTTCTTCCAGGCGTCGCACATAATCGACGACATCGAGCGGTTGGGCTAACCGAATGATCGGGTATCCCACCAGCTGCCCTGGGCCGTGCCAGGTGATGCGTCCTCCTCGGTCGATGCGGATGAGCGGTGTGTCGTCATTGTCAGGGAGGTCTTCGGGTTGTGTTCGTTTCCCCGCTGTGTACGTCGCGGGGTGTTCGAGGAACAACAACTTGTCGACGCCACGGTCGGGTTCGTCACGTGTGGCCCCAGCCGCATCAGCCCGTTGTTGAGCGTATTTGGCCTGTCGATGCCACATCTCCATATAGTCAACTTGTCCAAGCCATTCGACGTCGTAGTCGCTGTCAACAGCTCGAATGGATCCTTGCTGATAACTCATGTGGTTGATCGTACGCGTGTGGCCGGCCCCCAAATGAGGCCGGCCACACGTTGACGCTGACGTGCTGGTCACACGGTGTCGCGCAGAGTTAGAGCGGACCCGTGTGTCACAGCAATCAGGATTTAGAGGTCAAGATCACCCTCGAAATTAGCTGTCTCGAGGCGATCGCGAACGGTGGTCATGAACCGCCCTGCGTCTGCACCGTCGATGATCTGGTGATCGTAGGTGAGAGGCAGCAACACCATCTGGCGGATGGCAATCGCTTCAGAACCGTCGGACGTCGGGACGACGGACGGCCGCTTTACGATCGCGCCGGTCCCCATCATGGCTGCCTGCGGCGGTACCAAGATCGGGGTGTCGGTCAGTGCACCTTCTGAACCAATGTTGGTGATGGCGAAGGTGCCACCGGTGAGATCGTTCGGCTTCAGCTTGTTGGTCCGTGCCCGGTCGGCGATGTCAGCGATTGCTGCAGCCAGTTCCGGCAACGTCATATCCTGAGCGTTGTGAATGACCGGCGAGAGCAGGCCAGCTTCCGTGTCAACGGCGATCCCCAGGTTGACCTTGTCGTGGTAGGTCATTTCCTTGGTCTCAGCGTTGTAGGACGCATTGACATTCGGGTGGGAAATGAGCGCTTCGACAACGGCCTTCGCGAAGAAGGGGAGGTAAGTGAGGTTAACCCCGTACTTCTCCTTGAACGCGGGTTTCGACGCCTTGCGCAGTGCAGCGATATCGGTCATATCGACCTCGTGGACCTGCGTTAACTGCGCGGACGAATGGAGGGATTCCAGCGTCTTCGATGCGGTCAGTGAGCGAATACGGTTGACCTTTTGGGTCGTGCCGATCAGCTCTGCCTTCTTTGGATCGACGCGCTTGGTGGACCACGCTGCACGCGGGCCGTCCTGCGTCGGCTTCTTGTCTGCACTTCCGCTTGCCGACGACGTATCCGGTGCAGCCTTCGCCTTCTCGGCGGCGGCAAGAACGTCCTGCTTGCGGATTCGTCCACCGACTCCGGAGCCTTCAACCGTGGTGAGATCAACGCCGTGCTTCTCCGCCAGCTTTCGTACCAGCGGGGTCACGTACGGGAGCTTTCCACCGTTGTTGACCTTGGTTGACGGGCGAGTAGCGGGTTCCTCCCGATCGGGCGCGCTGGCGGACGATGCCTTGGGCGATGCCGTTTCGGAGCTGGTGGCGGAGTTCGAGGTGTCCTTGGTCTCCTCGGCCTTGCCAGCCTTCTCGCTCTTAGAGGGCTCAGGCTCGGACTTCTCCTCTGGCTTGGTTTCCTCAGCCTTCTTGTCGTCGGAGGAGCCGGATGCCGCGTTGGCGTCGCCGATGCGGGCGATGACGGATCCGACGTCGACGGTGTCGTCTTCCTCAGCAAGAACTTCGACCAAGGTGCCAGCAACAGGGGACGGGATTTCGGTGTCGACCTTGTCGGTGGACACCTCCAACAGTGGTTCGTCGACTTCGACTTCGTCGCCGACGTTTTTAAGCCACTGGGTAATGGTTCCCTCGGTGACGGACTCGCCAAGTTCAGGCATTTCAACGTCAGTGGCCCCGCCAGAAGTAGAACCGCTCGAACCAGAATCAGAGGACTTCTGCGACTGCTCGCCCTCTGAAGAGCTCTTCTCCTCAGGGTCGGAATCACCAGCGTCAGAATCGGAGGACTCCGATGCGCCACTGTCGTCGCTGCTGGTGTCGTCGCCCTCTTCACCGATCTCTGCGATGACTTCGCCGACCTCGACAGTGTCGTCTTCGTCGGCAATAATTTTTGTCAACACACCAGCAACGGGTGAAGGAATCTCAGTGTCGACCTTGTCAGTCGAAACCTCCAGAAGTGGTTCGTCGACAGCGACGGTGTCACCTACTTGTTTGAGCCACGTGGTGACCGTGCCTTCGGTGACGGATTCGCCGAGTTCGGGCATCTCAACAGAGAACGCCATGGTGGAAGTCTCCTCTAAAATAAGCGATAGTTAAGAAGTCAACGCAGATCTGTGACGCTGATCGTTGAAACGTGTCATGAGGATCTGATTACGGCATGACTTTACGTGCTCCCACAATACCGTGGCTTGTCCCCAGACGCGCCTTGCCCGTCAAAATCTGGCTAAAGTTACCTGGATATGGGGGAGGGTCTACAGTAGGAAACATGGCTGATAAGACTTTTACCGTAGAAAAAAATCCACACCCGACATCCCCCGAGGCCATCGCCAACGTGCTCGCGAACCCAGGCTTCGGAGCGAACTTTACCGACCACATGGTGATTATCGACTGGGACGGGGAGCAAGGATGGCATGATCCTCGCGTCGTCCCATACGGCCCGATTACCCTGGATCCAGCAACAACGCTGTTCCACTACGGTCAGGAGATCTTCGAGGGACTCAAAGCATACCGTCAGCCAGATGGTTCTATAGCCACATTCCGTCCAGACCAGAATTGCCGACGGATGCAGAACTCGGCCAAGCGATTGGCAATGCCCGGACTGCCGGAAGAATTATTTATGGAATCGCTCCATCAGCTGGTGGAGATCGACGCAGACTGGGTTCCTGAAGCGGGAAGCGAATCAGCGCTGTACCTGCGCCCGTTTATGATCGCGACCGAGAAGGGCCTGGGAGTTCACCCGTCCTCGACGTACCGCTTTTACCTGATCGCATCGCCGGCTAGCTCGTACTTCAGTGGCGGCATCAAACCGGTGACGGTCTGGCTGTGTGAGGACTACGTCCGCGCCTGCCCCGGTGGTACGGGAGCTGCAAAGTTCGCCGGTAACTACGCGGCCTCCTTGGCTGCCCAGTCGCAAGCAGAGGAAAAGGGCTGCGACCAGGTTGTCTGGTTGGACGCCATCGAGCGGAACTATGTCGAGGAAATGGGTGGAATGAACCTCGCCTTTATCTATGGCACTGGCGAGGATGCGAAGCTGGTTACTCCCGCATTATCCGGTTCCTTGCTTCCCGGCGTGACCCGTGACTCGTTATTGAAGCTGGCCGAAGATCGAGGAATGGCCGTGGAAGAGCGGAAGATCTCGACGGCCGAGTGGCGTGAAGCCGCACAGTCCGGAGAGATGAGCGAGGCTTTCGCCTGCGGTACCGCTGCCGTTATCACCCCGGTGGGAACCGTGAAGTCCAACGAAGGGGAATTCACGATCAACGGTGGACAAGCAGGTCCGATCTCGATGGAACTGCGTGAAACCTTGACGGGGATCCAGCATGGCTCCGTCGACGATCCCCACGGTTGGCGCTACACCCTGGTGGAGTAAAACCTGGTGAAGTAAAAAGCGATTTGCGTTTATTGCGCTAGCCCCGCCCACGTGTGAGTGAGCGGGGCTTTATGCATAGTGATCAAACGGTCAGACTGAAGAGAACGACGGTTGCTGCGGTCGCGATTTCGATCGTCGCCCCAAGGCAATCTCCGGCCAGGCCATCGAACCGCTGGCTGCAATGACGTGCCCACGGTATCGCTAAGGCGATGACTGCGAGTGCTATCAGTGCCCAGAGAATTCCTCCGCCGACGAATGCGGAGATGACTACTGCTATAACCCATGCGGTTGTACCGAGCTTCGGAACGGTTCCGATGACGAGCGCGCCGAAGCCCGAGGGATTTGCTGGGCGGTATCCCTCTGTGCATAGGATTAAAGCGCTGATCCGCGCGACCGTCGGCACGAGGATAAGTCCGACGACGGCAGATGTAGGGAAGTGGAAAGCGGGGAAGTGGCCGGTATCGCTGAGATCCGTTGAGCCCGTCCCCTGCATGATCGTGTGGACCCCGATGATCTGGGCTGCCACGGAGAACACGATCGCTGCAACGCCCATCGGACCCGCGTTGGTGTCGGCAAGAATGGCCCGAGTTTTCGGCGGCGGGGCGTAGCTGCCGAGCGCGTCGGCAACGTCGCTCAAACCGTCGATATGCATGAGCCGGGTGCCGAACTCCCACAAGGCGACGATTACGAATGCAACGACCCAGAGGTCCAGGGTGTGGCCGAAGTTCACCTGGAGGAGCCACGTCAGTGTGAACACGCACCCCGCGACCAGTCCGTGGAATAGTCCCACTAGTGGCATAGCCAGCATTGCCCGACGGCCCGTCGTGCGGTCGAAAACGCGGGAACCGCGGAAAGGCAGCACCGTTAACCAACTAAATGCTGTGGATATTCCTTCGGGAATAGCGTGGCCGTGGGTAGGGTTGTCGGGCTGCTCACTCGAAAACCCTGCTTTACCAGACATTATTCTTCGGTGCCGGGGTCTTCAGCGTCTGAGGCTGTCGAGACGCCGGCTTCGTCGAACGTCGCCATATTGCGGATGATGTCCACGGCTGCGTTGACGATCATGAGCGCGACGACTGCCCCCGAGCCCTCGCCGAGCCGCATCCCCAAATCAACGACCGGGGTCAGCTCCAGCTCGCGCAGCGCAATTTCTTGGGCGGGCTCAACACTCTGGTGGCCGGCGACCCACCATTGCTTCGCGCCCGGCGCAAGCTTTTCGGCGACAAGGGCCGCTGCACACACAACGATCCCGTCGAGAATAACCGGTGTGCGGTGAACAGCTGCCTGCGCGAGGAAGCCAACCATCGCTGTTATATCTGGCGAGCTAATGAATTGGAGAACGCTGGCGGGTTCATCATGAATATTGTGGACGCGATACATCGCATCCCGAATTGCCGCAGTTTTCCGTTTCCAGCCATTGTCGTCAATTCCGGTACCGCGCCCAACAACGACGACGGGCTCAGTATTGGTTAGGGCACCAATCAGCGCTGCGGCGGGCGTCGTATTTCCGATGCCTAAATCGCCGGCAATGAGCAGATCAACCCCGGAGTCAATCTCGCGATCAGCAGCGTCGATCCCCACCTGAAGCGCACGTCGGTACTCATCGCGGGTCATCGCGTCTTCCCGGTCAATCGACCCACTGCCGTCACGGATATGAGTATCGGTCTCAGAACCGCTATTCAGGCTGACGTCAATTACGCGGACCGAGGTGCCTGCGCGTTTCGCGAGAACGGACACTGCTGCGCCTCCGGACTCTATATTCGACGCCATCTGCACGCTGACATCCGTCGGATAAGCGCTGACTCCGTGCGTGGCTATTCCGTGATCGCCGGCGAAAACCACCGTGGTGACGTCGTTAAGCGGTGTGGGTGGGCATTGCCCTTGGCAAGCGGCGATCCAGCAGCCCAAGTCTTCTAATCGCCCCAGCGAGCCTGCGGGTTTAGTCAGTTCCGTCTGCCGCTGACGAGCCCGTGCATACACGTGTTCGTCGGGAGGAGAGATGAGGGGAAAAGAAGAATCGCTCACTGTTGCTTCTCTCTACTTATAGTCGGTGTTAAGCATTGCCATCGGAGTATTCAGGACCGGAGGTCGAGAGCACACCCAGCGACCACAAGGACAACTCGATCGCATACCGATGCAACATCAGCATTGAGCCGTCCGAGCTCGTCCCGGAAGACACCGCCGGATGGATAACTAGGGACAATGCCCATTCCAACCTCAGGGCTAACAACAACAAGATTAGGGCCATCTGCCGGAACGTGGCGCAAAGCGGTGATCAGTCGGTCGCGCCGGGCACCGATGGCGTGTAATCCTTTGTTCCAGTTGTCCGACCCGAACTCGGCATCCCACATGCCTACCTCAGCAAGTTCGTGGGTCAACCACGTGCCAAGATCGTCGACAAGGATCGTAGATTGACGGGCGGCTGGCTGGTCCGACGATTCAGTGAGGACGTCGACGAGATCGCGTGAATCCTCGGTGTGCCACCAAGATGGACGGCGTGCACGATGGCGCTCGATCCGGCGAGCGAAGTCGGCGTCGAAGGTGGAACCCCATGGCCGTGCAGTCGCGACGTAAGTGACATGGACATCGTCGTGAGACGCCGCGGAATCTGGGGGTGTCACCAGGTGCTCCGCCCACTCAGATTTACCTGACCGGGCTCCACCAAGAACCAAAGTTTTCATCTTGGGCAGTGCTTACGATTCTATGCAGTGCGTGCGTTTTATAAGCGGGCGTTAAATGCTATCGCCGATGTTGACCTGCGGGCGCGGGGTACGGAACCGTCGGATCATCGACGCACGGGAGAAGGCATAGAAGCCCATTGACCAGGTCGATAGAGCAGTATCCGGGTGACGTTCACGAACGAAACGAGACACCCGACGGCCCGACAGAACACCATCGAGGACGATCAGGATGAGCAGAATCATCCCCACCATGGAGAGCAGATTATTGAGCAGATAGCTGCGCGTCGCGGTCGTGACGAACATCAGAATAAGCAGCACGACCACGATGGGCATGAACGTATTGGCAAAGAGACGGCGGGAATCAACCCAGTCGCGGATCAACCGCCGCTCGGGGCCGCGGTCCCTGTCCATGAGGTAGCGTTCATCGCCACTCATCATGCGTTCACGGTTCCGCTCGCGTTCCCGTGCGCGTTCGTCTCGCTGCTTGCGCTTGAGCGCCTTGTACTCTTCCTTGCTCATTGAGTTCTTCAACTCTTTGCGCTGTTTACGCGCTTCCGCAGGAGTTTCAGGCGCCTTATAGGCCGTTTTGCGTACACCTTTTTGGCGTTCGACGTCATTGCGTTTAGGTGTGGCGTGGCCTTTCGGTGGCGTATATCCCTTGGGGGTGGAGCGATCCTGCGACTGGCCATCGCTGCTATCGCTGTCGGAGGACTTCCCGTCTGCTGCGCTGCTGCTGGTTGAGGCAGGTTTGCTACCACCGGCAGTGACACTGACTGACCCTTTACGTTTACGGTTCAACCGTGATGACTTCGTCGTCGATGATTCTGACGCAGAGCCATCGTTCGACTGATTTTCTTTCGACGTTGTCCATGGCATCTTCACGCGATCAAGGATATAAGAAAAGGGGTTCGACCCTGTGAATAAGGCGAGGGTAGGTGTGCCCAAGGTGTCAGATGTGCGCGACGATGGGAGCTCTTATGCCTTGTGAAATAATTTAGCTGTACAGTGCGTTCTGCTGTGATGTGGAGTACGGTAGTGTCCACTAATCATTTGAGGTAGCTTCAGAGAGCATCCTGTTTCGTGTTAGGAGAAGTGCATGACTGCACCGGAGAAGACAACTGGCGTTATTTTGACTGATGCCGCTGCAGCTAAGGCAAAGTCTCTGCTGAGCCAAGAACAAAACGACGAATTAGCCCTGCGCATCGCGGTGCAGCCAGGTGGTTGTGCTGGCCTGCGCTACCAGCTCTTCTTCGACGATCGGACCTTAGACGGTGACCTCGTCGATGACTATGACGGCGTAAACCTGGTTGTTGACCGCATGAGTGCACCATATTTGACCGGCGCGACGATCGACTTCGCGGACACCATCGAACAGCAGGGCTTCACCATCGATAACCCCAACGCCAAGGGATCCTGCGCGTGCGGAGACTCGTTCAACTGATACGGGGCTGCTCGCAATAAATACGTAACGCCGACCACACAGTGAGCTGTGGCCGGCGTTTTCGTGTATCCAAGGGGCGCCGTTTATGTAAAGGACACCCTTGAGGTCAGGGCGCCGCTTTACATCTCAACCGGATACGTCGGCTCTGGGATGTCCGGGGTGATCGATTTATCCACGAAGATTCCGTACCAGATTAAGAATGCCAACACAGTCCACAGGCGTCGGGAATGGTCAGGGCCAGATCCGCTGGTCATAGAAGAACGGTGTTCTTCCAGTATGGAGCGGGTGGCTCCTAGATCGACAATCTCACCGGCCTGCGATGACGTGATGATGTCCTCTGCCCAGCCGTAGAGCTCGTCGCCGGCCAACCAGTGTCGGATTGGGACAGGAAATCCAAGCTTCCGGCGGTTAAGAACGTGCGGGGGGACGATGCGTTCCATCGCCTGGCGCAATGCCCACTTCGATGTGCCATGAGTCAGCTTCATGCTCGTCGGCAATGATTGCGCGACGTTGAAGACCTCTTTGTCGAGGAACGGCACACGGAGCTCGAGGGAATTCGCCATGGTCATCTTGTCAGCCTTGACCAGGATGTCGCCACGCAACCAGGTGAACAAGTCAAGGTGCTGCATCCTGGCTACCGGATCCCATCCCTGCGACTTATCGTAAATCGGGGTCGTGACGTCCGTGTGGTTCCACTCTTTCTTGGCCCACGGAATTACGCGCCGGAGCTGGTCGAAGGAGAAGGAGCGGGCATTACCGTAATAACGCTCCTCGAGAGGAGTGGTGCCTCGTTCTAACAACGACTTGCCTCGCACCCCATCGGGGAGGCGTTGTGCGAGGGTCCGCAGACCCTTCTTGGCAAACGACGGGATCTTCTCAAACGGAGCAAGAGAAAGCGGCTCATGGTAGATGTTGTATCCGCCGAAGAGCTCGTCGGCGCCCTCGCCAGAGAGGACAACTTTGACGTGCTTCCTGGCTTCCGCCGCGACGAAATACAGGGGGACGAGGGCCGGGTCTGCCACTGGATCGTCCAAATACCAGATGATGCGGGGGACCGCCTCGGCAAATTCCTCGGGGGAGACCACCTTCACGATGTGCTCGGCGCCGATGGCTTCCGCGGATTCCGCGGCAACGTCGACTTCCGAATACCCTTCGCGCTCGAAACCTGTGGTGAAGGTCAACAAGTTCGGGTTGTGGCGTTTCGCGAGCGCCGCAATGGCCGTCGAGTCAATTCCGCCGGACAGGAAGGATCCGACGGTGACGTCGGCACGCATGTGCTTAGCAACGGAATCCTCGAGGGCATGCTCGATCTTCGAAATCTCGGAATCGATATTCTCCTTGTTCACCGAAGTCTCGGGGAAGCGAGGAATAAACCAGCGATGTACCTCCGGCTTTTCACCGGGCTTCACTGTCGCGCAGCAACCGGACTCCAGCCGACGAATCCCGGTGTGCAGGGACTCAGGTTCGGGCACATACTGCAAGTCCATGTAATGCTCGATCGCGCGCTTATCCAGCGACAGATCGATGTCAGCTTTGCCCGCCATGGAGAGTAGGCATTTCTTCTCTGAGGCAAAAAGGGTGCCCTTGTCGGTAGTTGCCCAGTAGAGGGGTTTAATGCCGAACTGGTCACGAGCGAGGTACATCGTTTTGTCCACCGAGTCCCACACAGCAAACGCAAACATTCCACGAAGATGGTGTACAACGTCCCGCCCCCAGTGGTGATAGCCGACGACGATCGTTTCGCTGTCCCCGTCGGTGGCGAAGGTATATCCCTTGTCCTTCAGCTCGGAGCGCAGCTCTTTGTAGTTGTAGATTTCGCCGTTGAAGGTCAGCGCGTACCGGTTGGGCTGGCTTTCCGGGCCCCACTGTAAAGGCTGATGGGAATGTGCGAGGTCAATGATGGACAGCCGATTGAATCCATAGACCACGTCGGCGTCATTCCAGGTGCCATCCTCATCCGGGCCACGGTGGCGCATACAAGTCAGTGATGAACCAGTGGATTGAACAAAATCCTCCGCATTTCCGCTAGCGGCGATGAGTCCGAGCAAACCGCACATTCAATAAGGCCTTTCTGTTCTATACCTTTCACATATCCGCACAACGCTGACCAGTCCGATCCGAACAGCCTGATATGTGACTTCTTCTGGGTAGACAGTGTTAGCGACGGAATTCTCCTCGACTCTAGTCGTGTGGAGCAGGAAAGTGCGAGCTGCTTCGGCGGCGGGCCAGTATTTGTTCATCCAGTGGACAACGGGCTGACCCAATGTAGGGGAATTGTGACGCGAATAACAGTTTCCTGATGACGTAACGCACGCGACAGAAAAGCTGTGAGGATGCTGACAATTCTGACAGGAAAATACCAGCGTAAATCGTTAACGACGAACGCTAGCGAACAAAGCTACGATTCAATGCTTGCCGACGTCGGCCAGTCCCGGGGGTAAAACTGGCAGCTTTTTCCAGTCTGGTGGGAACTCTTGACGCCTATCCATGATGGTTTATCCCTCTTTATGGATTACCCTAGCTAAAAGAGGAATGAATCCCAGCGTTTTTTCAACCTGGTGTGGATCAGGAAGGCAAACACACGTGGAACAGCGAAAAATGCGCAATTGGTCGCGCAAGCTAGGACTAGCTGGCGTTTTGGCAGCCGGTGGCTACTTGCTGTCCGGATGTAGCGTAGCGCCGCCCGATAACGGCTTCTTTAAGCTCCTGCGATTCGGCGTACCCGACGGCATCACCCCTGAAGCCAAGGAAATTGGGAACTTCTGGGTGTGGATCTGGGTAGCAGCTTGGATCGTGGGCATCATCATGTGGGGCTTGATGTTCTACTCGTCCTTTGCATTCCGTGCGAAGCGGAAAGAGGAGAAGGGTGAAAAAGAGTTCCCGCGTCAGACGCAGTACAACATCCCGCTTGAACTTGTTTTGACCACAGTCCCGATCATCATCGTGATGGTCATCTTCTTCTTCACTGTGCAGACCGAAGATAAGGTCACAGCGATGGACAAAGACCCGAAGGTTAAGGTCGATGTCACCGCTTTCCAGTGGAACTGGAAATTTGGTTATAACGAGGTCGATGGCTCCTTGATGGGTGGAAACACCTACGAGGGTAGAGACGATTCCGCTCAGGCCGCTGCTGATGGCACGAAGAAGATCGAAAGCAGCAGCCGTGGCGAAGAGGGCGCTTCAAACCCGATTCACGGCAATTCGAAGAGCGATCTGTCCTACCTGAACTTTGACAAGATCGAGACGGTGGGAACTACTGACGAGGTTCCTGTCTTGGTCCTGCCATCCCAGACAGCCATTCAGTTCGACCTTGCGTCAGCTGACGTCATTCACTCTTTCTGGGTTCCCGAGTTCTTGTTCAAGCGTGACGCTTTCCCGCACCCCGAAGCGAACAAGTCCAACCGCAAGTTCCAAATCGAGAAGATCGATAAGGAAGGCGCGTTTGTCGGACGTTGCGCTGAGATGTGCGGTACGTACCACGCCATGATGAACTTTGAGATCCGTGTTGTCAGCCCGGATAAGTTCCGTGACTACATGAACTTCCGCAAAGACAGTCCGAGCGCGTCGAATGCTGATGCGTTGAAGGCGATCGGCGAGCAACCGTACGCAACCTCAACCCACCCGTTCCTGCCTGGGCGTGAGGATACGCGCGAGGCCAACGACAACTACGTCGACAACAACCAAGCCGAGCAGTCATAGAACTAGGAGTACACCGTTATGAAATCCTCATCGCGACTGTTTTACGCGATCACAGTCTTCCTTGTGATCATGACTGTGATCTACGTCTTGGCCACCAAGTTTATCAACGATAACGGCTACATCAGCGGTATCGAATGGGCAGGATCAGCCGGACTATTGCTCGGCGCCTTGATGACGTTAATGCTCGGCGTTTACCTCCACATCACAGAACGCCACTCAGATGTTCTGCCGATGGACTGGGAGGAAGCAGAGCAGGTTGATGGCTCCGGAGAATTCGGTTTTTTCAGCCCCAACTCCATCTGGCCCTTCGCCATGACATGCGGCATTGCTGTTCTCGGCTATGGTGTCGTCTTCCTGGCCTACTGGATGATCGGCATTGGCGCCGTGATCACCGTCTGGGCAACAGTCAAACTGAACCTGCAGTACGGAACACCAGTGGAAAAGCACTAGTCCGTACTCGGCGGGGTTAGCGCCCCGCAGCTAATTTCCATCCACAAAGAGCACCCGTGCATCCTTCCTGGCACGGGTGCTCTTTGCTGTCTTAGACAACGACGGCTAGCCTCAGGCTAGCCGTCGTTGTGTGTGGAGTGCTCTGCTATGGGCGTTTCTCTGAAATGAGGCGCTGGATACGATCTTTAGTTCCCTCATCATGTAATGCCGCCTTGGCCCGGTCGAGCGCCTCACCCATTGCATCGCGGAACGATTCCTTGCCAAACCCTTGCGCGGACACTAGTGCCCCAGCAGCGCTGAAAAGCACGGCGTTTTCCGCTGCACTCATGTCGCAGGGGAGCGGGGTCGTCGGCGTATCGGCAACGGGGTCAAGCGAGAACAATTGATGAGCCACACGAGCGTTGGTGTCCGCATCGCCACCCCGGATTGCGCTCACCGGATAGTAGGAGAATCCGTAATCGTGAGGATCGAACTTGTAGCGTTTGGCGCCACCATCGTGTGTGACGTACACGTCGGTGGGGCCAGAGACGGAAAACTCATCTAATCCGTTTTGCCCGTGAACGACGAGCACAGTGTCACCGCGTCGCGCGAACGCGTTCGCCATGACAGAGGTCATCTCAGGGAACGCACACCCGATAAGCCCCGCGGTCGGCCGGGCCGGGTTCGTCATGGGGCCGAGAAGGTTGAACAGCGTAGGTACCTTGATATCCGAGCGCACCGGCGCCGCGTACTTCATTGCTGGGTGGTAGGTGCGCGCAAAAATGAAGGCAAAGTGGTGCTGGCTCAGCATGTGCGCCACGTCGTCGGGGGAGAGGTCAATCGGGACGCCGAGAGCTTCCAACATGTCTGCTCCGCCCGAGCTCGACGACGCCGCGCGATTTCCGTGCTTGATAACGTCGATCCCCATCGAGGCAATCAGAAGCGACGCCATCGTCGATACGTTGACTGTGTGGGCTCCGTCCCCGCCGGTACCGACAATGTCGACGGCAGGCCCACGACCATCGTTGGGGGAGGACGGTAGTTTAACCGGCTGGGCGAAGTCCAGCATTGTCGATGCGGCCGCCTCGAGCTCTGTCGGGGTAATTCCCTTGACCCGGATTCCGTAGATAAAGCTGGCGAACTTTGCGGGCGATGCCTCTCCGCTCATGATGGAGTGCATCGCAGCTGAGACTTCATCGGAGGTGAGATCGCGCCCGTCGGCTATGTGGTTAAGAAGGTCAACCCAGTTCGTCGTCATGTGTGCTCCATGCTCATGTACTGATATGTTTAATACGTTTTCTATGACGATACCGGAGCGCTGTTTCTCCCAGGACGTCGTCTCCAAAGGGGTTATCTCCGACGGTTGTCTCCGTATGGTTTGCTCGATCTGCACCATGAGACAGGTGTCCGCAAAAGGGGCCGTCGGTAATAAGCGGGTTAAAGTTCCCGTTACCCCCAATAAGGGTTCCCCCCTAATTTCATCATGGTTCTGAGCTGGGATTTTAAGAGTTCCTGATACTTGCCGAAGTATAAAAGTGACCTTGGAGGGGGCTGTCAGTCATAATTACATTCGTGACGAGCGCAGTAGGAAACTCAGGTATGGCAGCACCACAGCGTGTTGCGACACTGAACCGCCCCAACATGGTCAGTGTCGGAACTGTTGTGTTCCTGTCCCAGGAATTGATGTTCTTCGCTGGTCTGTTCGCGATGTACTTTGTGTCGCGCGCAAATTCCGGCGGAGATTGGCCCCCGGCGGATGTCGAACTGAACGTGCCCCTGGCTTTGTTCTTTACGATCATCCTGGTTGCGTCGTCGTTTACGGCGCAGTGGGGCGTGTTCGCGGCAGAGCGAGGTGATGTCTTCGCCCTTCGCCGCTGGTACGCCCTTTCTGCCGTTATGGGACTCGTGTTCTTGGCTGGTCAGGTCAACGAATACACGCACCTCGTCCTTGACGGAACAACGATCCAACACAGTGTGTACGGTTCGTGTTTCTACATCACGACCGGTTTCCACGCTGTCCACGTTTTCGCCGGGATCCTGGCCTTCGGGATCGTGCTCTTGCGTACCTACAAAGCCAAGTTCACTCCCGCCCAGGCGACAGCGTCCATCGTGGTGTCTTACTACTGGCACTTCGTTGACGTTGTGTGGATTGGGCTGTTCATCACTATCTACTTCATTCAGTAGGCCGGGCCTGGCCTTATTGGCCACCACACCGCCCTCACTTTCCATGACGACATAAAGGGAAAATGATGGTTAACTCCAACAATTCCGGCACGTTGTCGGGTTCCGCGGTGGAGACCGGAACCGTCACCGTGCGCCACGCCAAGAAGGTCCGTGGCCGCCGAAAGTTACGTCGTACTTTTGCTAGTACGGCAGCTTTGGCCCTCGGCCTTACTGGCGCAGGTTTTCTCGCTGATGCCCTAACCCCTGACGCTCAGACTGCCAACGCTGATAAAGACCAGGCAGCCCTCGTCTCACAGGGTAAAGATATTTACGACGTTGCATGTATCACCTGCCACGGCGCCAATCTCCAGGGCGTCAAAGACCGTGGCCCAGCACTCACCGGTGTTGGCGCAGGCGCTGTGTACTTCCAGGTGCACTCCGGCCGCATGCCGATGACCCGCAACGAAGCCCAGGTTGAGCGTAAGAAAGCCCGTTACTCAGAAGAAGAGACGCTGGCTTTGGCAGCTTACGTGCAGTCCCGCGGTGGTGGACCGGACATCGTCCACGACCAGGACGGGAACATCGCTATGGAGTCTCTCCGTGGCGAACACTACGACGGAAACATCAAGGCTGAGGACGTCGCTCGCGGTTCTGATTTGTTCCGTTTGAACTGTGCATCGTGCCACAACTTCACCGGTAAGGGCGGTGCGCTTTCCGGTGGTAAATACGCACCTGATCTCGATCCTGCCAATGAGCAAGAGATCTACCAGGCGATGTTGACCGGCCCTCAGAACATGCCGAAGTTCTCCGATCGCCAACTGACCTCAGACCAGAAGAAGGACATTATCGCCTTCATTAAGTCTCAGCAGGACACCCCGACACAGGGCGGATACGGTCTGGGCGGTATTGGTCCAGTCACTGAAGGTTTGTTGATGTGGATCGGCGGCGTCACCGTTATGGTCTGCGCGGCACTATGGATTGGAACGCGGTCATGAGTGACAAGATAACGAAGAAATACACGTCCGAAGAGCTAGCCGCCATGAGCAATGACGAGCTCGCTCGCCTCGGCACCGAGCTTGACGACGTTACCGTTGCTTACCGTAAACAGCGTTTCCCCATGGCCAACGACCCTGAGGAAAAACGCGCCGCGCTCAGCGTCGGCTTGTGGTTCCTCCTAGGCGCAGTCTTCGCCATCGCGTTTATCGCTGTTTACCTGTTCTGGCCCTGGAAGTACAAGGGGCTAGGGGAGGACGGCCTGTGGCTCTATTCCCTCTACACTCCGCTATTCGGGGCGTGCATGGGCTTGGCGATCCTCTGCCTCGGCATCGGAGCAGTCAAGTTCACCAAGAAATTCATCCCCGAGGAAATTTCCGTTCAGCGTCGTCACGACGGCCCGTCGGATGAAGTTGACCAGAAGACCCTCGTGGCTCTGCTCAACGATTCCTGGGAAACATCGACCCTTGGTCGCCGCAAGGTGCTTAAAGGCATCATGGGAACCGGCGCTGTTGCCGCAGGGCTCGCATTAACCTTCCCGATCGGCGGGATGATTAAGAACCCCTGGAAGCCCAAGGCTAAAGGCATGGACGTCCAGGGCGATGGCACCCTGTGGACGACGGGTTGGACCCTTACGGAGAAGGGTAAGAAAGTTTACCTAGGCCGCGACACCGGCGTCACAGCTGAAAAGCACGAAGGTGGCTATGAGGCTACTGGCGAGGCGTACGAGACTCGTGGCGTTACCCGCTTGGTGCGGCTTCGCCCTGAGGATCTGAACGCTGGGGCCATGGAAACGGTCTTCCCGCTTCTCGAGGATGTCGTCAACGATCACGACAAATACGATAAGAACGCCGATGTGTACGAGGCGCACATGGAATCCATCCATGGTTCGCGTAACTCAGTCATGTTGATTCGTCTGCGCCACAGTGACGCCAAGCGCGCCATCCAGCGTAAGGGGCAGGAAGACTTCCACTTCGGCGATTACTACGCCTACTCGAAGATCTGTACGCACATTGGCTGCCCGACATCGTTGTACGAGCAGCAAACCAACCGAATTCTTTGCCCGTGCCACCAGTCACAGTTTGACGCGTTGCACTACGGCAAGCCAGTCTTCGGCCCAGCTGCACGTCCTCTTCCGCAACTGCCCATTGCTGTGGATGACGAGGGATTCCTTTACGCAAAGGGTAACTTCGTTGAATCCGTCGGCCCGGCCTTCTGGGAGCGTCGTTCATGACCACTAAGACTTATCCATCGCACATGGCGCAAGCCGCGCGGAACATGGATGACCGCTACACCATGTCCTCCGGGGTTCGGCGCCAGATCAACAAGGTATTTCCGACCCACTGGTCGTTTATGCTTGGCGAAATTGCTCTGTACTCTTTCGTCATCCTCCTCCTTTCCGGAACCTACTTGACCCTGTTCTTCGACCCGTCGATGAGCAAGGTCATCTACGACGGTGCCTACGCACCGCTCAACGGCGTGGAAATGTCCCGCGCTTACGAGACAGCCCTTAACCTCTCCTTCGAGGTCCGCGGTGGTCTGTTCATCCGACAGATCCACCACTGGGCAGCCCTAATGTTCGCCGTGTCTATTACGGTGCACATGTTCCGCATCTTCTTCACCGGAGCATTCCGTAAGCCACGCGAAGCCAACTGGGTTATTGGTTGTGTGCTTCTGCTCCTGTCGGTGGCTGAGGGCTTCATGGGCTACTCGTTGCCGGATGACCTCCTGTCAGGTGTTGGTCTCCGTATTATGTCGGCCATCATCCTTGGTCTCCCGATCATCGGTACCTGGCTGCACTGGATGATGTTCAACGGCGACTACCCGGGCGACATCATCATTGACCGTCTGTACATTGCCCACGTGCTCATCATTCCGGGTATTTTGCTGGCATTGATTGCTGCGCACCTTGCCCTGGTCTGGTACCAGAAGCACACGCAGTTCCCCGGACCTGGTCGTACCGAGAACAACGTCGTGGGCGTGCGAATTCTCCCCGTCTTCGCCGTCAAGAGTATCGGCTTTGGCCTCATCACCTTCGGTGTTCTGGCTCTGCTCGGTGGCATTTTCCAGATCAACGCGATCTGGAACTTGGGTCCATACAACCCGGCTCAGGTGTCAGCAGGTTCTCAGCCTGATATTTACATGCTGTGGACAGATGGCGCTGCACGTGTCATGCCTGCGTGGGAGTTGTACATCGGGCGGTACACAATCCCAGCTATCTTCTGGGTAGCGATCATGCTGCTCGTGCTGGTTGTGCTGCTGGTTACGTACCCGTTCATCGAGCAAAAGCTCACCGGCGACGACCTGCACCACAACCTGTTGCAGCGCCCCCGCGATGTTCCGGTTCGTACGTCGCTCGGCATGATGGCCATCAGCTTCTACTTCCTGTTGACCATCTCTGGTATGAACGACCTGATCGCTTACCACTTCCAGATCTCACTGAATGCTATGACGTGGGTTGGACGTATCGGTCTCGTTATCGTTCCGCCGATCGTGTACTACTGCACGTACCGTATTTGCCTCGGCTTGCAGCGCTCTGACCGTGAGGTTCTGGAACATGGTGTGGCAACCGGTACCATCGAAGTTCTGCCTTCGGGTGGGTTCATTGAAGTTCACCAGCCGCTAGGCCCGGTTGATGAGCACGGCCACGCCGTACCGCTTGAATACGAAGGTGCCCCGGTTCCGAAGCAGATGAACCAGCTTGGTTACTCCGGCCACCCGGGTCGCGGCACGTTCTTCACGCCGGATTCGCAAGATATTGCGGACCGTGCGGAAGAGATCGAGCACGAGAACGAGCGCGAACAGAAGGAGATGCTCGAAGAGCTGCAGGCGCGTAACCGTGAGCAGTATAAGGACGACGATAAGTAATAACCCGGGCATTCCATGGAGTGGGTCCGCCGAGCGGTGAGTCTCGGCCCCCGCACCGCGGTGTGCAAAGGTAATCTCACGCGCACGTCACTCGCCCCGCTTTCCTTAACAGGGAAGCGGGGTTTCGCGTATGACTAAACCGTTAGCTCTCGGTGGCTTTCTGGGCTTTATCTATCCAGGCGGCAAATCGCCCAGCGCCCAGGACCGGCATGAACCATCCCTCACAATCAGGACCTGGCCGCACTCCGGGTTTTTCCATCCACCGTCGGATCACGCGTAACTGCTCAATGCTCGCGCCCCCAAGGGGGGAAGAATCCGGCTCAACATGCGTGGCATGGGCGACGAGCAAATCCACCGCGTTCCCATGAGCGCCCCCTCTGGCAACATGCCCCGCGCTCGCCAGCCGCCCGTAACGTACGACCGCAAGGTTCCACCCGCCTTCGCCATCAGGCGCTGTCAACCTCATCTCGGGAGTCCCGGCGAGAGCGCGGTAGGCCTGCGCGGTAGCCGTCGTCGATAACAAGGCTGCAACGGCATCCCGCGTGAGAGCTGCGCGTTGAAAACGACCGTCCGATGCCAAGTCGGTGACCACATTGATCAATTGCTGGTAGTAGTCAGGTCTATCCCCTTGACTTCGGCTGTTCTCCTGGAGGGGCTGAACAGGATATGAATGATCGCCGGTGGGGATGTCATCGGATAGGTCAGCCGGGCCGGGAGTGGCAACGCCGTCGGAATCTAAGGCTCCGTCAGGGTTTAAGAAGGCAGCAATGCGTTCCTCTGCGGTCGATAACGACGATGGCCAATGGATGGCTTGGTCGACGGGGAGCCCGGATGCAGTCGGAGCGCCGATACCGAGCAACCGCGCCGCCGTCGTCGCTTTTTGGCGCGTCCGAAACGGGCCGAGAGCGTTATGCGAACGGGGATCGCGCGAGATCGTGGCCCGCGAGACGTCGTGCGCACGCGGACGCGCGCCGGAAATCCACCAATACTGCCGCGGTTCCTTAGAACGTCGGTTAAACGGCGGGCGGAATCGGGCGATTAGTGTTGCTTCGCGAACTTCCGCCTCAAAGCCGTGAGCACATTCGATCGTGTCGATATTCCGAGTTTGGGGGAGAAGGTGCGGGATCAGGCGCCGTTTGTCATTGCCATTTATGTATTGTCTGAGCCGACGCCGGAGGTTCACTGCTGTACCTATATATAACGGTTCACCAGAGTGTGAACGGAAAATATAGACGCCTGGGGTCGAGGGGACGTTCTCAATGAGGTGGCGGTAGCGGTTGGGGGATGGAGAAATCGACGTGACATCGGGAGTCGCTGATTGGGAGACCGACGCACCAGCGGCCCCTCGGCCGGGGCGCGTGGGAATATCCCCGACATGAATGATGTCGTGGGAACCGAGCTCCTCAAGAAGGCCGTGGAACACAGTGACTGTGGCGAGGGCGTCATCGAGCGCGCGGTGCGTGGGGGTCGTCGTGGCGTGAAAATGACGCGCGAGAGACGACAGTTTGAATGACCCGACGGCAGAGCGGTCCAGCATCGTTCGGGCAAGAACCAATGTGCACAGGTGAGTTGGCTGTGGCCACGTGATGTGTGCGCGCATCGATGCAGCTTGGAGGAACCCAATATCGAAGCGGGCGTTATGAGCGACGAGAACCGATCCGCGTGCAAACTCGAGGAAATCCTTGACTGCCTGGGCTTCTTCTGGTGCTCCATCAACATCATCGTCACTGATTCCGGTGATGTTCGTGATGAGCGGGGGGATGAGCCGACCCGGATCGACGAAGGTAGAAAAGCGGGAGATTTCCTCGCCACCATGAATTTTCACGGCGCCGATTTCAATGATGCGATCCTTGTGCGCGGATAAACCCGTGGTTTCGAGGTCCACCACGACGAATGTCGTGTTGACGATCAGGGAGTCAGCGATGTCCTGGTTGATTGTCGGAGAAACGGGGAGATGTGCCTGCGCGTCAGATGACGGGTGGTCTGAATTCACGGAGTCACCATGTTGTGGGACGAGTGATGTGCGGGCGCGGTTCACAGTGAGAGGGTACAACGCTCATGGGACACAGAGGTATGTGACAAAGACGGGGAGAGTCATAGTTCGAGTAGCGACGAAATGTAGGTCCGTTGTGACCGATTCACGGCTGAAACGCGTGAGTTCTGTGGGAGCGATGAGGTTTCATGACAAAACTGTTATAGATATCACATTTTGGATTATTGGCGGTGAGATTCCGGAGCGCCTTAGAGCGATTAATTGCTCTCATGTTGCGACGTTTCCCCAGCGCAAGAGGGTCTTGTAAGTTAAGGCGATCATGGTGGTGTACAAGGCGGCTCGAAAATAACGTTTCGGTTGCAGAATGGTGGTTGGGGTGAATGAACCCTCTGCCCGGGTTTCGAGTTGGACATAGAGCGTATCCATTTCGTAACCTTTTCGAGACATTACAGAGCGGCGGGTGCCGCCTGAGATCTGACCGTCGACACGCATCGGAGAAACACGAATGGCTAACCGTAGCCGCTTGAGCGCTTCCACCGGCCGCAAAATTGCTGCAGTTTCTGCTGTGGGTTTGAGCGCGACTACCGCAATCGCAGGCGCTGCCAACGCATCTGCTGCTGAAGTTCAGATTCCTAACACTCAGTACACGGTCACTGTTCCGGATCAGATTCAGCAGGCACAGGAAGCGCTAAACAAGCAGATCCACGACTACATGTCGCAGGCTAACATCCCGAACGCCGACGCTACCGCCGCAAACATTGGGGGCGCACCGGCTGAAGCTCCGGCCATCGATCCGATCGAGACCTTGCGTAGCGTTGGCCAGAAGATTGCCGACGCCGCTCAGTCCAAGCAGGGATCCCCTTACGCTTGGGGAGCCACCGGCCCCGCAGCGTTTGACTGCTCGGGCCTCGTGAAGTGGGCCTACGACCAGGTCGGCATAGCCATCCCTCGGACCTCGAACTCTCAGCTGGCGGGCGGCGCCCCTGTTGCGCTCGACGCGCTGCAGCCCGGTGACATCGTCGGCTTCTACGGCGGAAACCACGTCGGTGTTTACGTCGGTGGCGGCAATGTTGTCCACGCTCCTCAGGAAGGTCAGACCGTGTCTGTCGTTCCGCTGAGCTCCATGCAGGCCTACTCGGCTGCCCGCTACGCGTAACGCGAGCTGTTGAGCCCGGCACGAGCTTGTTGCACGCGGCCGGCTATAGCGGCTAACAACCTTCCAGCTACTTAAGCGCAGCTGAGGATTAGAGCGCCCAGGTGATCTGGGCGCTTTTTGCTATATAAAGAACCGACGGGATCTGTAGGGCTCGGTGCTGCTTCGCTCGGCATGGGCAGACGTCGATAGGATCGGTTAACCTCGATGTACGCTAACCGCATTGGCCACACGGTTAACTTTATTAACATTTTGACTGGTCAAGGTGATTTTTTGACGCGGAACTGGTAAAAGTATCCACGTGCGTCTCAGTATGGTTTTGCCGTCGCGGTGTACTCGAATGGTGGTAGCTGCGGCCTCCCTCCCAGCCTTTCTTGCTATTCCGGTAGTCGGCCAGACTCCTGCTTATGCCGATCCTGCCCCCTCGGCGGCGACACCGGCGAATAAAGACGATCTTTTCGCGCAGATGTCTGAGGTTTCGCGCGAAGCCGAGCAGACGTCGGAAAAAATTAAAGAGCTTGAAGAAAAGATCAAAGGCGCTGATCAAACGCTGAAGAAAGCTCAGCACGACGTCGATAGCAAATCGGACGCGGCACGGACGGCGTCGGATAAAGCTAACGCTATTCGCTCCAAGGTGGATCAGATCGCGTTGTCGCGCTACCGGCAAGTCAGCATTGACCCCACCACTGCCTATATTGGTGCGGCGAACCCGCAGGACGCTATCGACCGGGCATCGTATATCAGCGCCCTTGCCACCGGACGGCAGAATACGCTCGATCAGTACCGACGTGTGTCGAGTGCGGCGAACAAAGAGCGAGATGTTGCCGCAAAAGCCAAAGACGCTGCTCAGAACGCTTCCGATGAGTTGAATAAGCAGGAAAAAGAGTTGCTCGCCAAGCAGGACGAGCTCAAAGCTCAGACTGCTCGAATCAAGGCTGCGATCGATAACTTCTCCGCTGAAGAGCGTCGGCGGTGGGAAGATAAGAACAACCCGATTCGCATGGGTAAGGACCAAATCAAGGCCGCCCAGCAATCGGCTAACGCTGCTGTCAACGCGGCCCTATCGAAGCTCGGTGCTCCGTACTCATGGGGTGCGGCCGGGCCGAACGAGTTCGATTGTTCAGGCCTGGTGTACTGGTCATACCGCCAAATGGGGAAGACTATTCCTCGCACGTCCGGCGCTCAGATGGCTGGTGGAACGCCCGTATCCATGAACGGTCTTCAACCCGGTGACGTCATCGGATACTACCCAGGGGCCACCCACGTCGGTCTCTATATCGGCAATGGCAAGGTCGTCCACGCTGCCGATTACGGCATCCCTGTACAGGTTGTCGGAGTGAACTCGATGCCTGTGTACGGGGCCCGTCGCTACTAGAGCAGCGATGTTTCATAGAATGTGAGCCCATGGGTCACTCTCGTCGGGTCTTGCTCGTCACCAATGATTTCCCACCAACCGTGGGTGGGATTCAGACGTACCTTCACGAGTTTGTTCAGGCACTCGACCCCGACCAACTGATCGTTTTCGCCTCCACCCAGGACGAAAACGCAACCCAGGTGTTCGACCGCGATGCTCCGTTCACCATCATTCGTTGGCCGCGTCGGGTTATGCTGCCCACCCCAATGACAGCCCGACGGATGCACGAGATCATTCGCGCCTGGTCAATTGACACTGTGTGGTTCGGTGCGAGCGCCCCACTTGCCCTCATGGCTTCAGCTGCTCGTCGAGCGGGTGCCCGACGGATCGTGGCGTCGACGCATGGCCACGAAATTGGCTGGTCGATGATCCCAGGGGTGCGGCAAGTCCTTCGCCTGATCGGTTCCCGCGTCGACATGCTGACCTACGTGTCCAAATATGCCCAGATGCGAACACGTCGCGCCTTCGGACCTCACCCAGCGTGGTCATCGCTCCAACCCGGGGTCGATATCACCCGGTTTTCGCCGAATAGGGAGGCGGGTGACCGCCTCCGTCTGCAATACGGGTTGGGTGACGGTCCCCTCGTCGTATGTATTTCGCGAATTGTGCCTCGAAAAGGGCAAGACATGCTTGTGGAAGCTCTCCCCGGCATCCGGAAGCGTATCCCTTCAGCGAAGCTTCTCATTGTTGGCCCTGGTCAAGGGAGAAAGTCGCTCATCGCACGCGCATCAGCCTTTGGGGTCAGTGATTCGCTCATCACGACGGGGCCTGTTCCCTTCGATGTCTTACCGGATTTTTATCGGTGCGCTGATGTTTTCGCGATGCCAGTCCGCACGCTGGGCGGCGGATTGGACGTCGAGGGATTGGGTATCGTCTTCCTTGAAGCCCAAGGATGCGGCGTGCCTGTGGTCGCAGGAGACGGTGGTGGAGCACCAGAGACAGTCCGTCCCTCGGAAACGGGGATCGTCGTCAATGGCCGACATGTCGATGAGATTGTGGATGCCGTCGCGGGGCTGCTTGCTCAACCAGAACGCGCTGCAGCGATGGGGCACAAGGGCCGCGAATACATCGAAAAGGAGTGGTCGTGGTCCGTGAGAGGGCCGCAATTGGCCCAGGTTTTATTCGACGGGCTAGATTGAATAAGTTAGCCGTTCGCCAGTTACGTCGTCGGAAGTAGGCCATTATCCACTGACTGAGACGATTCTTTCTTCGGCGGTCCTCAACGAAAGGTATTGATGTCCGATCACGCTTCTGTCCGACCGCTTACTGTCGGCTTTGATATTGGTGGTACGAACCTGCGTGGTGCGGTTGTTACCGACGAGGGGATAATCATCGATTCGGAGCAAATCCCGACCCCGGCTTCATCACATGCGCTGGAAGACGGTGTGGTGCAGATTGTCCGACACTTACAGCGCCGGCACCACATTGCTGCGGTAGGGATGGCAGTAGCCGGGTTCTTGACGCCGGACTGTCGAACAGTGCGGTACGCCCCCCACCTTCCCTGGCGCGATGCGAAGGTGGTCGACCGTCTGGAGGAGCGGCTCCGTCTCCCCGTCCGCTTGGAGCACGATGCTAATTCTGCCGCGTGGGGCGAGTATCGCTACGGCAGCGCCTATGACGAGAACAATTGGGTGCTATTTGCCATCGGAACCGGCATTGGCGGCACGTTGATGGTGAACGGCGAAATCTATCGGGGAGCGTACGGTACCGCGCCCGAGTTTGGTCACATCTGCGTAGTTCCCGATGGCCGTCAATGCTCATGCGGTAAGCGGGGTTGCCTGGAGCGCTACTGTTCCGGGACAGCAATGGCGACGACCGCTCGCGAAATGATCGGTTCCCATACTGACTTAGACTCTGACTTACTTCGCGACTACCGGACACGTCCGGATGAGATCACCGGCCGGCATGTCTCCCTTGCTGCCCGGGAAGGGGATCCTCTAGCGAAACTTGTGGTCGATGATTTTGGCCTGTGGTTGGGCAGAGGTCTGGCCATGGTCCAGGACTTTTTCGACCCGTCATTGATCGTCATCGGGGGTGGCGTTTCTACGGACTCTGACCTTTTTATGCCCCGTGCTCTTCGGGCTTATGCCGATAATGTGGTGGGGGCAGGGCATCGGCCACTCGCGGAGATCAAAACGGCAACATTAGGGGCGGAAGCCGGTATGATTGGGGTCGCTGATTTGGCTCGAGATAGCTTCAAGGAAAGTCATGCATAATCGCTGGTATTGGACATTTAAATACATTCTCTTCGGTCCTTTTCTTCGGGTATGGAACAGGCCGTTTACGAAGAACATCGACCGGATCCCCTCGGAGGGTCCAGCGATCTTGGCTAGCAATCACCTCTCGGTGATGGATTCGTTTTATCTTCCGCTGCTATGCCCACGCCAGATCACTTTTCTTGCTAAGAGCGAGTATTTCACGACGCCGGGGCTCGTTGGCCGGATCCAGGCCTGGTTTTTCTCGTCGGTGGGGCAGTACCCCATCGACCGCTCATCCGGTCAGGCAGCTCAGGACGCGTTGAATGCGGGGCTGAAGGTGGTTGGCCGTGGTGACTTGATGGGCATGTACCCGGAAGGAACCCGGTCGCCTGATGGCCGGCTATACCGCGGAAAGACAGGGATCGCTCGGTTGGCATTCGAGTCGGGGCAGAAGGTTTATCCCGTGGCAATGATCAACACGCGGAAAGCTAACCCGATTGGCTCCCTATTCCCGCGGCCGGTTCGCGTCGGAGTCTCTGTGGGGGAGCCGCTTGATCCTCTGGACTACATGCATATTAAGGACGAATACGAGCGCCTCAGGACATTTACCGACGACATTATGGAGTCTCTCCATCACCTCGGTGGCCAGGAGTATGTCCATGACTTTTATGCAGCGGATGTGAAAGCTGCCTTGAATGAGGGGAAAGGCTACTTGCGAGGGAGCGAGCCTAAGTAAGACCCCGTTCCTCGCGGGGTAACCAGTTTGACGACGGTTTTTGTGCCGCGATGCCGTTGGCTTGCTGGTCTCGTCCAACGGGGGCAGGCCGATAGTGGGCCGTGTCAACGGCGGCTACCTCAACGGAATCCCCTAGCCATCACGTCATCGTCGATGGTGGCTTATCACGATGCCGATGCTGCTTTGCGCTCCCGGAGGCGGAACTGGAAAAAGGGGATTGACGGACGAATCGTCCAGCCGACGACGGGCAAGCGCTTACACTGCTCGACGACCCAACCCGACGCCAGGCACAGGATGAAGAGCCCGAGAATGCACGCCATTCTGACGGTGTCACTGGAGTTGGTCACGTCCTCACGGATGCCGTAGACATAGAGAGCACGATCCCACGTCAGGTTCATCGCGGTCATGTGGAAGAGGTAGATGACCAAAGTCCGCTGTCCGATATATTGCAAGGGGCGCGCTAGGAGGGGGATCTGTGCCACGAGCGCACAAACCAAGATTGATAACGGAAGTGCTCCCAGTGCTCGGATGGACGAAAACAGGACATCGAGCTGGCCAGCGTCGTTGTGAGCAATTCCGATCTTGACGAGGTGATCGTAGCTTTCACCGAAATGCGAATAAGCCACCTTGGTGCACCAAAAGAGAGCGAAGCTTCCTCCCCACCACCAGGGTGACCGCCATTTCCGCGCGAGCGCCAGTAATGCCGGCCGCATAAAGACACCGACGAAATAGACCGGCATATAGTTGAAAATGTGCGACTGCGTCGGCGTGACAGGGTTTGACATCTGCCACAACCAGGGAAGAACACTGACTACCAGCGCCCAATGATCAGGCAACCATTTTGTCACCCAGACGGCCAAGGTGAAAAGAACCAAGCAGTGGAGGAACCAGAGCCCGCATTCACCGTGGATAACTGACGTGACAATTTCGTGAGTATCTATCCCAAAATTGTTGGCCCACATTTTGGACCAGAGCTCCAGGGGTGCCCACACGATGTAAGGGATCAGCAAAAATCGGAGACGCGAATGCCAGAGTTCTCCGAGCGTCTGGCGTCGGACCTTATACGAAAACAACCCTGACACCATGAAGAACATTGGCAGGCGTACCGGGCCCAACCAGTCATTGACCGCGTTCGCGGCGGTGTACACGCCGTCGGGGGTGTAAATCGTGGCATGGAGGAAACACACACCCAAGATGGAGATGCCTTTGCCGATGTCCGGCCAGAGGAGTCTTTGTTTCTTGCGCGGTGCGGGTGTTTCTGCCGTGTCAGTTCTCGACACGGTCACTGCGCTATCCGAACTTCGTGGTGCAACCTCGGACTCAGGTCGTGACGACGCACCAGCAGAGGGAGATTCTGTACTGTCGTGAGGTGCTGACGTCGAGTCTGCCGTGTTGCTTGCCACACTACGGGTAGCGGGTGTGCTACGACGTGAATGAGACAGACGTGTCACCGATGAAGCTGACATGTACGTGTGTTTCTCCTCCGTCGTTGGGCCGGTGACCAGGCTACAGAAGCCAAGGCGACAAATGCGAATCCAGCCCACACCACATAGCTATTTTCTAGACACCCGATGAACACCGAAAAGATCGTGCCCATGACGTTATCGGTGAACCCACCATGGGAGAGCGTCTGGGCGAAAACCTCTGATCTGGGGGCATCCACCCACCGTGAGATCAGAGGCGCCCACCATACAGTTCCCATGAGGAAAATTCCTGAACCGGTCCCAGTTAGTATTGCATACCGTTTGGCTCGACGAGACCTGAAACGCTGACTGCTGTGAGGAGAATTCACCGCATCAGAACGCGTCGTGGCGGGAAGATTACTGCCCCCAGTGATGGTGAACAGGGCGACTATGGCCGGTAAGACCCACACCCAGTGATGTGTCCAACTGACCGGTGAGGCGAGGAGGCCGAAAAGCCCCACTGCCGAGGGAAGAATAGCTCGACCAGTTTTGATCTGGCCTGAACTTTGGACGTCATATTGGTGACAACGGTTCGTTGCGATGAGGAGAGCCGCCAGGGCAAGCACAATTAGCGCCCAGACGAGGGCCATTGGCCGCGACGCACCAGCAGCCGCATGAGAGTCAGCCAGTGACGTAGCGAGTCGTCCCAACGTCCCTTTAGCCGATTGATTGGAAATAATCGTCGGGTCGCCGATCCGATCCGTCGACCACAACACATGACGGAAGTAAACCCAGGTGTCATGGGGGACGACTAACGCACCTACGCCAGTTGCCACCATCGCGGCGACCGCACACCGCGCTGTTGACCAGGCATCCCGGCGAAGAAGCGGAACTAGAATGAAAACGGCAGGAGTTAGCTTGATGGCAGCGGCACATCCGGTCAGCGCACCTGCCACTGCGCGACGTCGGGACCCTGGTGGAGCTTCGGAAAGAATCCACCAATCAACCACAACCATGAGTAGCAACACTGAATTGATCTGCCCGAAAGACAGCGTCGCACGGGCCGGTTCCGATACGACGACCGCGGCGGCCGCGAGATACCGCCACTGGCTTTTCCATCCTCGTGTGAGAATTGCGGTTGTGAGAAGAAGTGTGTCAAGGGACAGCACAGAATGACACACCATCCCGACGACGGTGGGTAGAACAAGTAGCCCCACCATCACGCATGCGGCAAAAGGGGGATAAGTGAAGGGGAGAGAACGCTCGCTAGTTGGGAAAGTGCCGTCATACAGCGCGTGATGATGAACAATCGCACGGGCACCGGCTCGGTAAACCTCGAGGTCAACCAGGTTCCGGGGAGTGAGCGCTAACCCTGATGAGCCGCCTAGGTGGAAACTGTATCGACCGCCATCATCGGAATAGGTGGCGCAGTCTAGATCACGTGTGAAACGTAGCTTCCACAACGTGAAGAACAGCGATACACATGACAATCCGCCTACGAGGACCCAACCCCATACAGTTGAGCCAGGCTTTTGGCCCGAACCCTGCGTCACTCGTCGGCCATCGATGGTGTGTGTGGACTTTTCCCTGTCGCAGTTGGCTGTGTCGGCCGGGCGTGGTGGACGTCGGAACCCTGTGAATGAGAAAGCCACAGGCTACTAGCTTTTCTCAGTGGTGAAAGCTCGTGGGAATAATGCCATCGCAATCAGGAAGAGGAAACCCCACAGAACATAGTCGCTTCCCGCAATCTTTTGAATCCAAGACCACTGAAGCTCCTGGTTATCCGAGTTGGGGAAGAACCAATGGAATGGCGTGACCGTGGAGATCATTAAACCCACTACCGCAACAACCCACAGCACATTGTTTTGCCAGCGAGGAATAATGTGCCGGGAATTCCAGGCCGCATTCATAGTCACAATGACGAATGGCAAGAACCAGACCCAGTGGTGAGACCACGAGACAGGGGAGAGCAGGAGAGCAACAAGGCTGGTGGCAGCCACTAATGCGATGGTGAAACTTTGACCTTCATAGCGGGGGCCGGTGGCGGAAAGCCGATTGACCGCGCCGGGATCAGCGAGATCGGATCGAAGCTTCGATGCCGTGTTTATCAGCCGCAGCATGGCAGTGACAATGAGTCCAAATGTCAGCACACTGAGGACAACCCACCACCGAGACTGGAGAGTGTTGTCATTGGTAAAGCGGACGATCATTCCTCGTAGAGACTGGTTGCCGGCATAGGCTAACCCCCCGATCCGATCAGGATTGTGTATTTCGACGGTCCAATAATCTTTGGAATCGTGGGGGAGAATTGCCCAGCCTATCGCGGTCCACGACACCCCAGAGACGGCGCAGGTGATGGCTGATTTCCAATCTCTTTTGACGAGGAAGAAGAGGCCAAACACGGCGGGCGTTAACTTGATGGCAGCTGTTAATCCGATAAAGATTCCGCGAGGCCAGCGGGTACGTTTCACCGCGGTATCCAGCAGCACGAGGGCCATAAGGAAAACATTGATCTGCCCGAAACTTAATGTGTGCGTAAATGGTTCACCTAGGAGAACCAACGGAAGGATCATGTAGGACAGCCACCCCGCCCGTCTAAAAGAGCTGCTCGTGGCCGGTTGAACCGATTTACCGTCGGCACCGGATGTGCCCGCAGGTTGCGTGAAGTGGTTAATCAGAACCGCACCGCACCACCAGGTCATCGCTGCCGTCGCGAAAACCATTAACAGGGTGTCGGTTGTGAGCGAAAACCATGTCAGCGTGCTGAAGAGGATGGCCGCCAGGGGAGGATAGGTGAACGGAAGATTAATGCCTTGTACAGGGTAATCGCGGTCGTAGAGACCAAAACCGCGGACAAAAGCCTGCCCGCCTGAACGATATACATCGAGGTCGATGTGATAACGGAATTCCCCGGTATCAAACATGTCGAAGAGGTGGTAGTACAGAACGACACCGAGAACGGCGGTGACCACGAGCCGGCCCACCCATGTCTCAGATAAAAAATGTACAACTCGTTCACAACTACTGCGGACACGCATGGCCTCACAGTCTACCTGGCATCCCTATCGTCGCAGAACCTTACTGATCGGCACCCCCGGTTGGTTTTTGTCAATATTGATGGTTCTTGCCGACGATGGCCACCGTCGTTTAGACAAAGAACAACCTGAACACGTTATCCATGACGTACTAACCTTGTCATATGGATTATTTTTATGACACCGAATTTATTGAAGATGGTCAGACCATAGATCTCGTCTCTATTGGCATTGTTGCCAGCGACGGCCGCGAATATTACGCAGTATCTACCGACGCCGATCTCTCCCGCGCCAATCCGTGGGTGAAGAAGCACGTGTTACCTCATCTCCCGAACCCGTCGTCGCCACTATGGAAAAACAGATCGACCATCCGGCACGATTTAGAAGAGTTCTTTGGCGACGACGACCACGTTCGCTTGTGGGCGTGGGTGGGGGCGTATGACCACATCTGTTTGGTTCAGCTGTGGGGCATTATGCAGGATCTGCCGAGGAATATCCCCAGGTTCACGCGAGAGATGAAGCACGCGTGGGTCTTCGTCGGCCGGCCGGCTCTGCCTCCTGTCCCGGAAAACGCGCATGACGCCTTAGCCGATGCGCGGCACAACGTCGCCAAGTTCAAAGTGTGTGCGCGGGTCTTTAAAGAAAAAACAGGAATGGAATTGAAGTAGAGGCCGACATTAGCGGGCCAGCCGTCACGAGGGCCAGCCGTCACCATTCTGGGGTAACTCACTGGCTTTTCAGTACATAACGCAAAGCTACGCTAGACTTTGCCCCTGTGAGCTGGACAATAGATTTACCGGTTAATGACCTCCCTGATTTACCGCCTCTACCTGGCGGTTTAGAAGAACAATGGCAAGATGTGATCTCCCGCCCCGCCTACCAACAACCTACCTGGAATGAGCGGGACGCCTCCAACGTGCGGAAGATCCTGGAGTCTGTACCCCCGATTGTCGTGGTTGCGGAAATCCGCAAACTTCAAGAGCAGATGCAACATGTCGCGCTCGGCGAAGCCTTCTTATTACAAGGCGGGGACTGCGCGGAGACATTCGAATCCAACACCGAACCACACATTCGCGCAAACATAAAAACCCTGCTCCAAATGGCTGTTGTGTTGACCTACGGTGCGTCAATGCCAGTCGTCAAAATGGCGAGAATCGCGGGACAATACGCCAAACCCCGCAGCTCTGATTACGACAGCCAAGGTCTACTGAATTACCGAGGCGACTTAGTCAACGGCGTCGAAGCCACCGAAGAAGCTCGTCGTCATGACCCCGCTCGGATGGTTCGCGCCTACGCGAACGCCGCCGCCGCAATGAACCTCGTGCGGTCCTTGACGGCATCCGGGACGGCGGATTTGCACAAACTCCACGAATGGAACCGCGAATTCGTGCAGACCTCCCCGGCGGGCGCGCGCTATGAAGCCCTGGCATCAGAAATTGATCACGGCCTGCGCTTCATGGAGGCATGTAAGGTCTTAGACTCAAACTTGCACACGGCCGATATCTACTGCTCCCACGAAGCCCTCGTCGTGGATTACGAGCGTGCCATGCTGCGACTGGGCCAGGATCCAGCTGGAGAAACAGCCCTTTACGACCTCTCAGCACATGAAGTATGGATTGGTGAACGCACACGGGGTATCGACGATTTCCACGTCAACCTCGCTGCCTTGATCTCCAATCCAGTGGGACTCAAGATTGGACCCTCGACGACGCCTGAAGAGGCGGTCGCTTATGTGGAGAAGCTCGACCCTGATGTGGCGGACGACGCGCCGGGTCACGTGAAGGGATACAAGGGACGTCCAGGGCGTCTTACTTTGGTGTCCCGGATGGGTTACGACCAGATTCGGACGGTGCTGCCACCGATCGTCGAGGCCGTGGAAGCCACTGGTCATAAAGTGATTTGGCAGTGTGACCCTATGCACGGCAATACATTCACGAGTTCAAACGGGTACAAGACGCGCGACTTCGACCGTGTTATCGACGAAGTCCAAGGGTTCTTCGAGGTCCACCGGGCGATAGGGTCGCACCCCGGCGGTATCCACATTGAGCTGACTGGTGAGGATGTCACCGAGTGTGTGGGTGGTGCGCAAGACCTCACTGATGTGGACTTGCCTGGCCGCTATGCTTCGGCATGTGATCCACGGTTGAACACGCAGCAATCGTTGGAGCTAGCCTTCCTGGTTGCAGAGATGCTGCGTAATTAAGGCTCATTCGGTGGGGTGGCGCATACGACCGCTCCACCGCTTTTGTGGTCTACGTACTTACGATTAAATGGCGTAGGCCCACTGAGTCAGCATGTATTCGGACAGCCACACTCCGACCCAGACGATGACGACGGTGTAGGCCGTGGTCAGGATTGGCCATCGCCGAACCGTCGTCACGATCATGCAAATAGTCAGTAGCACGCCAGTCATGAGCAGTAGGCGCGGTCGCGAGTGGAAGTACCCCGACGACAGAATCACATTGAGGCCCACCCCTGTGCCACAGAGCCACATCATGAAAGGGAAACGCCTAACAATCCCCACAATGGTTAGGGTGAGCGTGCCCAGGATCGCTAGCGAACCCCACAGTGGGACAACACCCTCGAGGGCGAAAATCTGCCTCGGCAGATCATGAAGTGTGGTCTTCCCGATATCGAATTGTGTTCCCCAACCGTCCTCTTGAACGGCAAAGTAGCCGCCCGTGTCCCGCGCAAGATGATCTGCCCACAGCATGTAAATAGCTCCGCCCAGGGGAGCGATGGCAACACAAATCCATGCGCGCACATTGCGGCGATGATGCAGCAAAACCCCGATTGCGAATGCAATTGCAAGGTCATACCCGGTCATTCTGACGAGGCAGGCCATGAACACCTCTGTCGCAGCGAGGGGGAAGTCCTTGTTCAAGTAGCCGAGGATGAACAGGAACGTGCAGAGCGCGAAGAGTGCCTCCGAGTACGCCATCATGTACGTCACTGACATCGGGAACCCAGCGAAGACCGCCACAGCGAGCACCACTGCAAGTAGTGAGCTGGTGAATTTACGGATGATAGTGGCGAGTAAACATGTGGCGATGGCGCCGATGATGGCGTTCATCAGCAAGCTAGCCGCGGCCCAATCCAATCCGGTTATGGCGTGGGTGGCTCGTAGTAACCATGGTGTTCCGGGAAGAAAAGCAACTGTGCGGAATTCGGGCGGGTTCCCGTCAATCGCTTCGCCCCCACGGTAACCGAATTCAGCAATTCTCGTGAACCATTGGGCATCCCATGATTGAATCTGGTCCGAGAAAGTCGAATTAAATAGCTTTGCGTTGTAGGCCAATGCGATACCCACGATGGTCTGCACTAACGCATAGACCCCCACCGCGATCAGGCACACACCTGTGAGCTCGGAATTAAGAATACGCTGGCCAACACCCTGCCACGCACGCGGTCGCGATGACTTCTGCGATTCCTCCTCGTCTTCGGCCGCGGCCTCTTCGTCCGTGGCTCCTTCATCGGTAGCGGCTTCGTCGCCGACCGACGGCGTATCAGGTTCTGCTTCGTCCACGTGCTGCGTCGTTTCTGTAGCAGTGGCCGTATCTGCACGTATATCTGCTTCGGTAGCAACAGCCGTCGACGTATCTTTATCTACATTCTCATGAGCAGTTTGTGCCGAGTCGTCGGACTCAATGCGCGCTACCTCGTCGTCGTCCGAATTGACCCGGTTTGGTTTACGGGAAGTGATAACAAGCCGACGCAGTCGATGTTTCCCGTGATATCGCCGGGACATAGGCGTGCGTTCGATGGTGATGTTCCGCCACTGTCCGCGGGCGTACCGTCGGTGAACCATGTCGGAGATATCGCGAAGACGAACAAGACGGACAGAAGGCTCTTTAGCGAAACCAACCACCAGGATGAGGAAAACCGCGATGATCAGCAGGTTACGGACAACCAGAATCATGACCGAAGGGTTGTCGTCGTTGCTGATTATCGAGTTATAGGCGATGGGATAGATCCACTGCGATAAACCGCCGATGACCAGCATGAGGCCACCAGCTATCCGTAGACTCCATGCTGATTGTTTGCTTGCCGACGCCGGACTGCCATGAACTGAATCAAGGCACACGGCGAGGGGAGCAGCCCACCACACAACGTATTGCGTAGACATCACCTTGTTTGAGATCAGCACGGCCCCGATGATGATCAGCGCCAACCATGCTGAGCGACGCGCTGACCAGCCATTGTCGGTCGTTTTCTCAATGACAAGCATGCGTTGTTGGGGCGGTGTCAATGCACTGTCCGCGGCGCGAGGGAACATGCGTCGGAAACCATTCGCTCCGATTAACGCGGAGATGCACAGGTAGACACAGACGAGGACCATAATGACGGTCAGGATCGTCGAGAACGTCTCCCATCGAGACACCGACGGGCCGAACACCTCAAACGATTGTGATGCCGCATATGAAATGCTCAGTGCGTCTTCACCATGGTGGGCAGCCCACATGACACCAGTTGCGGGAATGGATTCAATTTGGAGACCACGATCACCTTGGTAATTGAACACCGACGTGATGCGGTGGAAACCATGCCCCCATACGGACAGGGCTGCAATGACGACGCACGTGACTGCGAACGACGCGATACGTTGCCATGTCTGTCGGCTTCTCCGCCAGCCGACGAGTGCTGTGCCGATGATTGCCGGCCACAGTTTGATCATGGTCGCGCACCCCAAGAGGATACCTGAGACCTTCGGGTGTCGAACAAGCGTGACCAGTGTAGCGGCTACGAGCACAGCGGGGACTATATCCCAGCGGGTCCACAGTAAAGGCCCGAAGAATAGCCCGAAGAGAACCCAGAACCCGGCGCCCCACCAGCGTCGACTGGCGGTAAGCCATGTAAAAAACCCGACGTCAACGACTAATAACATCCAGATGGATACCGTGATCTTGTCGGTGGAGGAGAAGATCATGGTCAGCCACTTCAAGACGGTGACCATCCACATGACCGGTACGGGGTACTCTTGCATGGCCCCGGAACCTGGGTCGTCGAGGCCTTTGAAGTAATAATCTACCGGGGTGTCGATCATCCAGTAGTCACCGATGTGGTGGTCGAGCCACCACATCACGGCTCGGGTTATCACAAATGCAGCAGTCAGGGCTCCGGCGATGATGAGAGCTTTCCGGTCCCACTTCCGACGCGAGGTCTCGCCAGCCTCCGTTGCTGCTGTAACTCTCACGCTGCCGTTAGCTGCCACTGTCTCCGAGACGGTGTCCGAGGAGGCACCGTCGTCGGCGTGTGATTCATCCGACGTTGAGTCGTTCAACGTTGCTTCACTCAACGGGGATGTGGGCGCGGCGGCCTCAGCAGGGTCTGTTTGCGTTGACTGTGATGGCTGGTCTTTTTCGGAAGACGCGGAAAACTCAGAACGTGCCGACGTCGAAGCGGAGTCTAAATGGTGGGACACACGAAAGCCCTTTTCATGACAAGAAGCTATAACGCGTAGGCACGCGGTGTGCTGCGCTGAAAATGATCACAAAGACGTGGATATAGTACTCGAGAACATGGACAAGCTCGAGCTCATCTGACTAGAGAGTCTTCACAGTTTTGACAGTGATCACCGAGTCACGCTCAGCAGAAAAACCCGGCAAGGGATTTTGGACCAGAACACGGTCATTGCTCTTCGCATCGCCAGCGTCGATCTCCAACCCAGCTTTCTCTGCCTTTGCGTGAGCTTCCTTGACCGTAGAACCAATCAACTGTGGAACCGCAACATCCGGGGCAACAAAGAGGTTGACCGTCGAGCCCTCGTTGACTTCCGTTCCTTCACCAGGTTCGGTGCGAGTTACCTTGCCCCGCTGTCGGAGGTCGGTTGCCGAGTCGTCCGTTGAGACGTCACCGACATGAAGACCTGCCTTCTCTAGTTCATGCCGCGCATCATCTTCGGATTTTCCTGAGACATCGGGGATGGAAACAGGCTTAGGGCCTTTACTAACAGTGAGCGTTACCGAAGAGCGCGCACCGACCGTGCTCCCCGGAGCAGGGGAGACGGAAAGAAGTTGCCCCTCCGGGACGTTAGAAGAATAGTCAGACTTCGTTGTCTTCGTAGACAACGTCCGCTCAGAGAGAGCCCGTGTGTAGGCCTCCACTGACCGGTCTGCTGGAATCTCCGGAACCGTCGGACGACCCGCAGAGACGGTCAATGTCACGGTCGTTCCCTTTGTTACTCGCTTGCCGGCATGAGGTGACGACGCCGCAACCGTCTTCGAGGGAACGGTATTGGAATATTCCGTCTTTTCAGTGACCTCAAAACCCGCCTCAGTGATTTCGTGATGCGCAGTTGAAACGTCAGAGCCAGTCACCGACGGAATCTCTCCATACCGGCCGGATCCCAGCCACCACGCTCCAAGACTGACCGCGCCGACGAGGATGAGCGCGACAATGGTCCATAAAGCACAGCCAAGGCGTGAGTGATTTCCCACCTGGGGTTTGTCATGCGCCACGGACGTGCGGTGACTAGCAGTTGCCCCCGGAGTCGTCGCAGTTCCTCCCGACGACGAGGCTACATGGGGAGGCTCCGGTTCCGCCGGCTGCCGTTCCGGAAAATCAATCCGCGTGGAGGCTATATCACCGGTTGACCGGTTCGGCTCGTAATCCGGAAACAACACTGCCGTCGAGCAATCGGTGCCCGCATAACCCTCTTGGTCAACCGTGTCCCTGGGTGGGGTGGCATTTCCTACATTTCCGACGATGGCCGTTTTTCCCTCATCGTCAGGGGCGCTCTGAGGGATATTCTGCCTCGCGCCACTATCCCCACCGTTGGATGTTTGCGCTGATTCAGCCTCCCGAGCCGCGTCCCGAGACCGGTGCGACGCAGAATCGATCGGAACCGGAACACGGAATGACGACAAGGGGAGCCGGAGTTCGTCGGCAACCTGCATGACCGCCGTGCGAAACTCCGATCCATCAGCAAAACGATCCTCAGGGGCTAGAGCGGTGGCCCTGGATATTAGCTGGTCAAACTCCGCCGGAACGCCATCAATGGCCTCAGAGGCAGGAGGCACAGGG
Source organism: Corynebacterium kroppenstedtii (assembly GCF_003243515.1). GTDB lineage: Bacteria > Actinomycetota > Actinomycetes > Mycobacteriales > Mycobacteriaceae > Corynebacterium > Corynebacterium kroppenstedtii_B. The sequence continues at coordinate 31,110 of NZ_QFRA01000008.1, read as the reverse complement.
TGATCAAGACGCATATAGGCCGTGGCCAGCGATGTATCGCCATGGAAAGGTGTCGTCCCCGTCAGAAGTTCGTAGAGGACAATACCCGCCGAATAGACATCGCTTCGGCCATCGACGCTCCCGCCCCGCACTTGTTCCGGGGACAAGTAGGCCACAGTCCCCATCATCACGGACGTCGTCGTCAAGGAGGATTCAGCCGTCGCTCGAACCAGCCCAAAATCAGCAAGCTTCACCTGGTGATCGTCGCTAATCAGGATATTTTCGGGCTTCACATCCCGGTGAATTAGCCCAGCAGAATGTGCTAACCCGAGGGCAGTCAAGACCGGTTCCATGACAGCTGTCGCCGCATGAGGGGGCATCGGGCCACGCTCACGCAAGAGTTCGCGCAAGGTGCCACCGTCGACCAACTCCATGGCAAGGAACACACTCGTGCCATCGTCACCCTGGTCAAACACATTAACGAGCGATGGATGGGACAACCGTGCCGCAGCTCGCGCTTCTCGCTCGAACCGGGTGCGGAACTGATCATTGTGAGCAAAACGATCATCAAGAATTTTGAGCGCCACTGGTCGATCGAGACGTTCATCAATGCCCCGATAAATCGCGGCCATCCCGCCACGAGCGATAAGTGATTGCACGCGATAACGGCGGTCAACCAGATCTCCATGGCTCAATGTAGGCACGTGGTCGTTGTCCTCTCTTAGCCCGTTGTGTCGGCCCGATGCTTTCCACTCACCAAATTACTAGGGATTGTCAGCTACGGTATAAACCGTGAAGAGTAACTCAAGAACTCCCGATGTCCTATCCGCCAGCGAAATCGTCCTCCCGATCGCAGAGGTTGCGGACTATCTCCACCAGCCCGTCAGCCGGGTTCGGGATCTTATTAATAAAGGCCAGCTTATCGCGATTGACCGTGATCACCAGCGGCAAATCCCAGCCCGATTCTTTAACGGGCTTAACGACGAGGGCCACCCCGAGCCCGGTGGGCGCATAACTATCAATAAGCACGTCCCCGGTCTCATTGCTCTCATGTCCGACGGCGGGTACTCCAATGATGAGATACTGAACTACCTGTTTACCGACGACGACACCCTGCCGGGACGGCCTATCGACGCACTTCATGGTCACCTAGCTCGCGAGGTCATGCGTCGTGCCCAAGCGATGGGTTTTTGATTCGTCCCCTCGGAACACGGCGAAATAAAGAACGAAGGCGACCGTTATCACGATCCACATCCAGGACCATCTGTACAACCAATTGTTGCCAGACCCGGTGAAGGATCCCGCCACGATGAGCGAGGCAATAACAGTGAAGTGTGTAACCCGTGGTGATGGCCGGAACGTACCGACAAGAACGACGCCAGCAGCGTAATACCACGGCAGCGTAACGGCATTAAAGATGCACGTAATTAAGTACGCCCATGCTGCGCCCTCAATGGCCCGGCGCGGAGTCTGTCGGAATCGCCACCAGACCACGATCAGGAGTACAACCATGATGATCATCGAGATACTCCGGTAGGTCGACAGCACGGAGTTGAATGTCGCGCCGGGGAAGAACGAGGCTGCGAAAGCGGCCGTGAACTGGGCCAGGAAGCTGGGGAGCGCTAAGAGGTTGATGACCTTCGTATTCCCGCTGAGCTGAGACACCCAGCCCCACGAGCTCCCCGAGGCATACGTAATGGGGGTCAATACCGTGCAGACGATCAGCACAGTTGTGATTCCGTAGAACACGAATGCGGGGATGGCTTTCTTCAGCGACGCCAATGTTCGCCGGGGGTCGTGGAGTGACCATGTGGAGGGGGTAATTCCTCGTTGTCGCATCGCAATCCAGATGAGGAAGGGGAGGGTTACGAGGGCCGTCGCCTTCAGAGAAAAACCGATGCCGATGAACAGCGCACCCCACAGTGGGTGGCGTCGTAAAGCCAGAACCAGCCCAAGGCAGGAAAAGGCAACCATGACCGATTCATTGTGCATGCCTCCCACGAGATGGAGGAAGACAACTGGGTTGGCAACACCGAGCCAGAGGGCCACCGCGGGATTCCCGCCGATATGCCGGGCAATCGATATCACTGCCCAAGCAATAGCGGCATATCCTGCGACGGAGATGAATTTGTAGAGAAAAACGCCGATGGTGATATTCGATCCGACCAGGGTTGTTATTCCGTCGCCGATCCATAAATGAAGTGGCCCGTATGGGGTGGTGGTGTTTCTCCAATCTGGGCTGACTTCCAGCAGCATCGGGCCGGGATTGACGGCGGCTCCATCTTTATAGGGATCGAATCCATCGCGGACCATTGCTCCCTGGACCAGGTAGGAATAGACATCGCGCGAGTACATCGGGGAAGCGAAGAGAAGAGGAACTATCCACCCCACCAGCGTCTTTACCGATTCACGGATGGCGGTCTTTTCGTGATAAACAATTCGACCCCACAGGCACCAGCAGTACAGCAGCAGTCCCAGCGCGACCCAGGACAAGATGAAGCCAATGTTCTTGACATGGCCGTACATGATCCAGTCCAGATTGAGCATCCGGATGATTCCCCCACGGGTGCGCTGAGCTCCGGAACTCCATGACGACACCATCAGAAGTATCGACGCGACCGTCCCCAACCACAGTGGTCGACGCAGTGGGTTCGTGCGTGAAGGGGTGCTCATGGATGATCACCTCGCGTTATCCGAGCAGCTGCAAGCGCTCCTGAAAGGATAACAGTGGGGACCCCAACGCCAGGCGTCGTACTTGAACCAGCGTGAATCAGGTTAGAGAACGAACGCACGGGGAAGTTGCGGAACCGGAATGGCCCCGTCTGCCGGAAAAGATGAGCGGGGGCAAAAGGAGTTCCTGCGCCCAACCCGAGTGCAGACCATGTGTCGGGTGTATCCACTTTCCCGACGGCGAATGACTTACGGATGCCCTCGAAGCCGCGGTTCTCCAGGACGGATAGGAGATTCTCCTGATAAGCAGCGGCTAATGACGTCCAGTTAATGTGGGCTGATTCGGTGTTGGGGCACGGTGCCAAAACACTGACCGGTTCGATAGGAACATGAGGCGACGTCGTCGACGTCGAGACTAAATCCGGCGCTGAACAGGCAGCGCGGGTAATTAAGAGCGAAGGATCGGACATCAGGCGGCCACGGCCATGAGGAGCGGTGATCTCCGAAAATGTACGATCCCACTCTTTCCCGAAAGAAATGGTGTGGTGTCCACCAGGCCAGTGGCGTGTTACCTCACGGGGGATTGCTCCGTGCATCACGAATGCGGAAGGGGACCATCTCATTGTCCGTCGGCCCTGGCGGCCCGAGATGGCGTCGAGCTCAGGGATGTCGCATGTCGTAATAACGACGTCGGCAGGTAACGGTCCTTGGGTGGTCTCGACCACGTGAATTCTGTCGGGATTGGTTCTGGAGGATCCGGCTCCGTGAGAGGCACGGCTCAATGAGGTGACCTGCGTGTTGAGCATGAGCTCGCCACCCGACTGTTTGAGTGCTGCGGCGAGAATGTCGCACAGGGCGCCGACCCCCGACCCGTGCGGTCCATGAGTGGGATAAAAGACCCCCATCCCGGTATCCATATGGGAAATTGTTGCGTACACAGCGCGGGCCTTCTTGGGCGGGACCCCTGCGTACAGCGCCTGGAAAGAAAACACCTTCCGAAGTTCATCATCGGAAATATAGCGATCGGCTGCTCGACCTAAGGAACCGAAACCGCCACGACGCATAACTCGCGCCAAGCTCAGTGCTGATTCACGGGTGCGAACAAGGTCCCACACGGAATCGAAATCGGCGTTCATCAAATGCGAAGAGCACGCCTCGAATATTGACTCTGCCCACAGGCGATATCCCCGCACGCCCGTCACACGGGATTCAGCGAACTCATCGCGGTTAGCGTTGCTGCTGGGGCAGTGTGTGTCGTCAAACTTGTTCCGGGCAAACCGACGAATCTCGGCATCCAGCCGGCTTTCGCCCCGGCCAGTAGTCTCCTGAGTATCTTGATCAGCAGCTCCCTCAGCGAAGACGTCCAGATGCCGGCCCGATGAAAACAATGCATGATACGCCGGGGACAAACGCTGATATGAAAAGTCAGGCGCGAGGTCACCCGTCGACAGTCCCACCGATGCCAGAATCTCATCGACGAGCCACGGCATCGTGACCACCGTCGCGCCCGTATCGACGCGGACATCTCCCAGGGGAGTAGAGATCGTCTCGGTTGCGGCGCGACCGCCCACGTGGTCCGCCTTCTCGATCACCGTTACTGAACGCCCGGAACCAGCCAGCAACACCGCCGCAGCCAGGCCAGACAACCCAGCTCCCACCACAACAACACGGTCTGTTCGGCCTGATACCGCGCACCGGGGCGTCGACAAGTAATGAGAAAGAAACGATGTGCTCATCGACGGCGCTCCGTCGAGGAAATAGCCATCGACCTCAATGCACGGTGGGCGTCGTCAGATAAGCGCGCATCGGCGAGTGCGTGGACCGCGGACGTCACTAAGTCATCAATCTGCTTTTCTATGCGGTCATAGGCGCCGGACTTTTTAATAATCGTCCGAAGATGATCAACGTCCTGCTCACTCAGGGATTGGCCCAAACTAGATTCCACCGTCTCGCGATCCGACTCCGAGACATTGTCCAGCGTGAGAGCCAGTAAGGTGGTGCGCTTGCCTTCGCGCAGGTCATCCCCTGATGGCTTCCCAGTAATCTCGGGGTCGCCGAAAACGCCTAGCTGGTCATCGCGTAACTGGAACGCCACACCAATGTCACGTCCAAAAGTGCGCAGGGCTGTCACCGTATCCTGCGGAGCTCCTGCCAGAGCGGCCCCAATATGGAGCGGGCGCTCCACGGTGTATGCCGCCGTCTTATATCGGTTGACCCGCTCTGCTGTACGCAACGAACCGTCCCCCTGAGCCTCCGCAGTGACATCCATGATTTGGCCGCAGACCACTTCCGTGCGCATATCTTGCCAGGGCTGCCACGCACGATCGCGCTGGGCTGGAGGTAATGCAGCCTCCATAAACATGTCATCTGCCCAGCTCAAGGCTAGATCGCCGATGAGAATCGCGACCGCATTCCCATAGTTTTCCCCTCGGCCATGCCACGCTTGGGCTGAATGCGACTGCTTGAAGTGCTCATGAACTGTGGGCATTCCGCGTCGTGTTGCCGATGAATCAATAATGTCGTCGTGGATCAGAGCACAGGACTGCAAGAGCTCCAACGAGGAGACCGCATGCATAACAGCGTCGGCCTCTGGGTGTTCTGCTGCGTCCGAGAGCGTCAACTGCAAGGAACCCATCCACCCCAACCAGGCAAATGTTGGCCGGATACGTTTGCCACCGTTGATCGTGAAATCGGTGAGAGCGGTCATTGCTTCGTCTGCCACGGGGGAAATGGCTTTCATGGCTGACTGACGCGCCATGAAGAACTCATTAAGGTGCGCGACGACACAGCCTGGTACGTCGTCAATAGACCGCGGCATAGATGGTGTAGCACCTATTTGATCAGTCACGATAGCGAACTCACTCACGATTCACGTATGGGGTATGGGCGGTTGAGGAGCATAAAGGTAAAACTACACGGCACCATGGACGCGCCGAGCTAACCTGGTTGATCACCATGACCAACACCGTGGATTCAACACAGACGTATTTTTCGCGCCATTACCTGACAGTTTTACTGGTTGTCGCACCTTTCTTTTTCTAAGATACCTATTTATGTCCTCGCCCAACTCGGCGCATACGCCCACGAATCGTCCACCTCGGCCTATTTATCAACAAGTCCCGGTTTCCCAGGCTATTTCTTTGCCGACGCCGGGCCCTGTGCCGTTTTCCGTGGAATTTATGCCCCCGCGTGATGACGCTGCGGAACGTCGCCTCAATGACGCTGCGGCGACATTTCACGATCTTGGTGCGAGCTTTGTGTCGGTGACCTATGGGGCAGGCGGTTCTAGCCGTAGCCGTACTATCCGGATCGGCCAGGAGTTGGCACACACTCCATTAACGACGCTCGTTCATCTGACCTTGGTGCAGCACATGGTGGACGAGCTGAAGGAAATTATCGCAAGCTACCAGAAATGCGGCCTGACGAATATTTTGGCGCTGCGCGGAGATCCGCCAGGAGACCCCACGGGCGAATGGGTTTCGACGCCTGGTGGTTTGGAACATGCCATCGACCTGATCAAACTCATCCAAGAGTGCGACACGGAACGACAATTTGAGATTGGCATCGCGTCGTTTCCTGATAAGCACTATCGTGCCACCGATCTGGATTCGGATACCGCCTATACGATCGCGAAACTCAGGGCGGGTGCTAGCTATTCCATTACTCAAATGTTCTTTGATGTTGAGTATTACCTGCGTCTTCGTGATCGTCTCGCTGCGGCAGATCCGGTTCATGGAGCCAAGCCCGTGATTCCTGGGCTCATGCCCATTACCTCCTTGAAGTCTCTTCGCAGGCAGCGTGAATTGGCGGGGTGCCGTGTTCCGGCAGATCTCGAGGAACGTCTGGAAAAAGCTACTGCTAGCGGCGATCCCTCTGATCCTCGTGTCCGTCAGGACATTCGGAAGATTGGGATCGCTCATACGACGGCCATGGCGGAGCGTCTGATCAGTGAAGGTGCTCCAGATCTGCATTTTATGACGTTGAATTTTGCTTGCTCGACACAAGAAGTGCTGCACAATTTAGGGATGGCTCCGGCGTGGGGGACTGATCACGGTCATGACGCGGTTCGATGACCTCTACGGTGCGTCATTAAATTAGTGATGAGCTGTCCCCGAGGGGCAACCGGCTGCCGAGGATTGCGAACGGACGCGGATCACCGGGGAAGTGCATATTGCGAACGACGTCGGTGAATCCTAGTCGTCGGTAGAGGTGGAATGCGCGGTTGTTTTCACTGGTGACTTCGGGGGTGGAAAGAAGCAACCGCTGGCTCGTGAGGCTGCTGGCAAAAATAGTCAGCAAGCGTCCGCCAATATTGTTACCCTGCCACGACGGATCCACGTGAATTTCGGTGAGCTCCGTGTAGTTGTCCAGAAGCTGGATACGTAGCGACGGCGGGACCCCGGCAACCATGAGAGCTGCTTTGACCTGCGTATTCCACCACTGTCCGTTGCCGCCTCGATAGCCGTAGATAAAACCACGGATGGGCTGTGTGGGATCTTTAGGGTTTGGTTCTTCCCCTGCAGGATGCTCGATTGCAGCCACGGAGTGGAAGCCAAGATATCGCGAGTGCGTGTTCCATGCCGACTGCCGCGCGCCCGAGATAGTGGAGCTGTAGCCCATCGCACGGATATAAATAGAGACCATTTCGGGGACTCGTCGACGAAATTGCGCTGCGGTCAACGTCGTGAAAGTGATGGGCATTCTTTAATGAAACCACGCGCGAACCGGGGCGGGGGAGTTAACCGGGAGAAGCTGGGAATTACCTACCGCAAATTTCGAATATACGTTCGAAATTTCTGCTTTTGTTCGACTCTTATGTCCGCACCCCTTCGTAGTGTGTCAAGTGTCAACAAGGAAATAGGCGCTCGACAAAGACATCACTGGGTAGCGACGCTGTTCGGTAATCGCAGTGCTTGCTCGAAAGTGTAGAGACGAAGGCTCCAAGGAGTAGATGATGATGAACGCGGCAACGGTAAGTTTTCTCAGGAAAGCGGATGCATTGCTGGCTAACAAGACTGACGACGTCAGCCAAGATGAATTGGAACGGCGCTTGCTGGACTCTTATTACGCAGCGCTCCGCCTCGCTGGAGCTGTTATCGAGGATGCTATTGCGAGCCGAAAAAGGAAGCCTAAGGGCGATGCGTGGACCCTGCTTGCCCGTTATGGCGGGCAGCTGGCCCCGTGGTCGGATGTCTTCCGGAAGTATTCGCCTATTAAGGAACGAGTCCGGTTGGGATTGTCCCCGTCCCTGACGGTTGCTTATGTTGAGCATTTTGAGCAGCTCGTTTTGGATTTCCGCGCTGCTGTGAATGACCGGTATGCATGGATACCGGCTGCCGCTTAAAGCCTGGAGGCCTTAACGAGGTTGACTCAAAAGGGGTGTGGGTAGCGCCTTCCGGGGGTTGGGAGCGACGTCATTCATGGTTTCGCGCACCGGGGTGGAGAAATGGGGGTACATGGTGGTTACAATGAAGCTATAAACGGAACTGTTTTGGCGCCTGCAGCGTTATGCCAGGTAGAAAACGGTACTTTCATGGAAAATGGAGGAGTTGTGGCCCTCTCAGAGCAAGAGCAGCGTGTCCTCGACGAAATCGAGAATGCTCTGTATCAGGAAGACCCAGACTTTGGTAAAAACGTCGGGTCAATCCAGCGTGGTGGCGCCTTCGTCAAAGTCGTTGCTCTGCTGATCCTTGGCCTCGTCTTACTTGTTGGCGGTATAGCTCTCTCGCAACTGAGCTTGTGGTTTGTCGTGATGTCGGTCGCCGGTTTCTTGGTGATGTTTGCCGCTGGTGTGATCGGATTACGCGGTGACCGCTCGTCGAAACTCGCAATGGGGGATCGTTCTGACAAAGCGGCGAAAAAGCAGCGGAAAGCTCGTAAATCCTCTTTGAGTAGCCGGCCGGGCGGTGTGGAAGAGAATTTCCGTCGACGTTTCGAGCGCTAATGTTCGCCGTGGTTCCTATATGTGAACCGAGTTTCGCGTATGGGGGCTGAAGGTTCGGCGAAAGGCTTTCCAAACAACGTAAAACTGTCTAACAAGACACTGTAGCCCGGGTGGTAAGTGGACAAGCTCACTACCAGGGCTTTTTCTTATGCCTCGGGCCAATTCTCAAGAATCCCCCACTTTGCCCCACTTCAATTCACTGATTCTCAGCTTTTTGCTGAAAATGACGTTATTTCTCTGGCTGATGGGGACTGAATGAACTTATGTGCCTAAAGTGGCACGACTATCGCGTGCTTTCTTGCTGCTCATTGCGCTCTGTTATCTCGGGTGTGCCCTCACTGGGGCTGGATGGTGCCGGCCCGTCAAGAGGTTCGATCGGCGTTTCCAGCGTCGGTTGTTATGTCAATTTATCAGGTACTTACGCACGTCAAAAGGGTAAAATGGCGTAGTATCACAAGTGTTGCCTGTGATTGGGTCGCGTTGTCATAATGAAAAAAAGCTAAAGATTTGCTGAAAGCGTCGTGCCAATGGTGCGTTGTGGGGCAGAGTGGGTTAAAGTGGGTGCCAATGGCGGACAAGGTAAGTTCGTCGCACTAATTCTGTAGATAACTGTCGTTGTTGGCGGCCGGCGCTGATAACGACACGGCAATCGACTGGATGTGGGTCGTCGATGTTGAGGGAAGGAGTCCGAAGGTCATGTTCTTCGGTACTTTCACCCCCAAGATGGACGACAAAGGACGCTTGACTCTTCCGGCAAAGTTTCGCAATGAGTTAGCAGAGGGCTTGATGGTGACGAAAGGCCAAGACCATTCATTAGCCATCTATCCACGCAACGTGTTCCTCGAACGCGCTCGTAAGGCCGCTGCTGCATCTCGAACTAACCCGGAGGCTCGTGCATTTGTGCGTAACCTAGCGGCCAGCGCGGATGAACAATCCGTTGATGGTCATGGGCGAATAACTATTTCGCCTGATCATCGTCGCTACGCGGGGTTAAGCAAAGAATGCGTCGTGATTGGTTCTGTTGATTTCGTCGAAATCTGGAATGCGGAGTCGTGGAATCAGTACCAAGCCGAACATGAAGAAAGCTACGCCAACGGTGACGATGCTGCCTTCATGGATTTCCTCTAAGGAATCCTTAGTTCACCTCCTGATCTGGTCGAACGGCGCAAAGATCTACAGCGAGTGTAAGGAATGTGTGCAGGCCTCTGCCCGTTTGGATCCTGATGTACTTCCCCAACACCAGGCACTGAGCGGGTAGGGCCCTGTTTACATTCCTCTCCACGGACACGACCACACGTTATTCTGACCGCGACGATGAAAGAGGGGACAATGGCCGACCGCCACACTGGTACGCATGGTCACGTTCCCGTCATGCTGGAACGCATGGTTGAGCTCATAGCTCCCACGGTCGCAGAATCATCAGAGAGCTCGGCGCTATCGGTCATTCTCGACGGCACCCTTGGAGCTGGCGGCCACACCGAAGCCTTCCTTGAGCGTTTCCCGTGGGCAATGGTTATCGGGGTCGACCGCGATAAGAAGGAACTGTCTCGAACCACTGAGCGGCTGTCCCGATTTCGGGACCGGTTTTACCCAGTTCACGCCCGCTTCGACAACTTCGATGAGGCATTAGACGATGCTGATCATCCAGTTGTCGACGCTTTCCACGCGCACGGTATTAGCGCCGGCTTCTTTGATCTTGGCGTGTCGTCGATGCAGCTAGATCAGGTGGACCGGGGTTTTACCTACCGCGACGACGGCCCGCTGGACATGCGGATGGATACGTCGACGGGCAAAACTGCCGCCGATGTCCTTAATACGTATAGCCACGGTGAGCTGGCTCGCATTTTAAAAACATACGGTGATGAACGCTTCGCCGGGCCTCTCGCTCGTGCCATTGTTCGTGAGCGTGAGAAAGAACCCTGGACCACGTCGCAGCGGTTAGTGGACCTTATCTACGCAACAATTCCGGCGTCTGCCCGCCGTCATGGGGGTCATCCGGCGAAGAGGACCTTTCAAGCTTTGCGCGTTGAGGTCAATGCTGAGCTGGATGCTCTGCGTCGGGTCATTCCGAAAGTCTGCTCCTACCTCCACCTTGGTGGCCGGGCAGTGTTCATGAGCTACCAAAGCCTTGAAGACAAAATTGTGAAGAGGGAACTGGCGGAGCTGACCGAATCGAAGACCCCTCCGGGACTTCCTATTGATCTGCCCAACAGTGCCCCCGATTTTCACTTGGTGACGCGGGGTTCGGAAAAGGCCGATGAGCAGGAGAATAATAAGAATCCGCGAGCACATTCGGTCCGCGTCCGTGCCGTAGAGAGAACGGGTTACTCGCACTCGAGCCCGCCGCCGGGCGGTACCTCGGTGAGGGCTTCGGGATCATCCACCACATATTCAGCTCGATCAGAATCCCGGCACGAGGCCCACCCAACTGGAAGAGAACAGCTGGTCTCTTCCGCACAACAGAGCATTTCACACCGCGAAGACGTCGAAGGAGAACAATGACTACCTTGACAGGAGCTGGAACAACAGCTCGACGGGCAAGCCACGACCATGACGTCGACACCGCGGGGCGTGCCTCTACGGCGACATTGACGCGGACCGCCTCACGTGACCGACGAGCAGAAACGCCGGTTCGGTCGCGTCGGGAGAGCAATAACCTCCGCTCCTCGAGTACGTCCGTAGCGAGGAAAAAGAGGACGAGCGCCGCGAAGAGAATGGGCTCACGTCAGGTCATTTCCGTCCGAGGCCGACGTGTCGTTTCCGAAGAACGACGAGTCAAGAGGACCACGATCCAGTTCATCGTCGTATGTATCTTGTTTATCGGCGTCGGCGTGGGCGTCACGATGTACCTTTCTGGAGTGACGACGCAGCAGTCGTTCGCCATTCAGAAGGCGAAAGATCAGAAGACAACTCTGGATAACGAGTTGGAAGGACTGCATCGCGACGTCAAGAACGCGAGCTCGGACTCAGAAGTTGCCAAGAAGGCGTCGGAGGACGGCATGGTTGTTCCTGATCAGCCGGGGATTATGACCGTCAATCCCGACGGTTCCGTGGTTGAGAATAGGGCCGCCGATCCTTCAAAGACTCACGAGATTCACGACATTAATAGCGGAGCGGATCCCAAGGCGAAGGCCTCGTCGGATCCCGAGAAAACGAAAAATACGTCAAGGTCTGCAACGTCTTCTTCCTCGTCAGGCCGTGACAACAACCGACCAGCGCAATTGGCTCCGTACCAGGACAATACGGCTGGGGCAGTAGCGGCGCAGGGCGATAACCAGGCTGTTAGTCAGGGTGAAGGACTTGACCGCGAAGCCCCATTACCTGCAGACCAGGCGGAAGGCGCCAACCCTGCGCCGGCAGCTGCACTGGCTGGCGATGCTGCCGTGCCGATTCCCTAGGACTGTCCGGGAATAATCCGATCTGTGGATCGTCGCAGGTCAGGCTGGGCAGTGTGAGGTGAACCGGATGTGTCAGGTTGCTTGTGTACTATTTTGCGAGGGTTCCGGATGTGAGTGCGGAACATCGCCCACCTTGAGGTGGCGGCAGTAATCTGTAGAAGATATGTGGTGATCAGGTAAATGAGGCATGAGAAGGGGGACCGGAGAATCCATGAGTAACAGTTCATCTCGTCGGCCTCGGAATCCCAGAACAGGGAGCTCTCCTGATGCACCGCTACGTAACAGCATGGCGGGGACATCGTTAATAACAGGTGCCAAGGCAGCCATGCGGCGCCTCAATCTTCTCCGGGCGATCATTATCGCTTTACTGATCGTCCTTATTTTGCGTCTTGTATGGGTCCAGCTGATTATCGGGCCGAACTTGTCGTCGCAGGCCCAGGAACAGCGTCGGGTAAAAATCGCCGAACCGGCCCGACGAGGGACTATCACCGACACCAATGGTGAGAATCTTGCCTACACCATGGAATCGTCACTGCTGTCCGTGCATCCGAACAAATTGCGCAGCTTCATGGAGAAGCGGCATGAGATTAACCCTGATAGTTATCCAGATCCTGACCAGCGGATGAAGGATATTGCCGACGATCTTCCTCGGATGATTGGTGATGACGACAAAGCGGATGATGTGAAGTCGGAGGATATTGAAAAGAAATTAACTTCCGATGATGATTATTCCGTTCTGGTTCGCAATGTGGATCCGGATAAAGCGGAAAAGATCGTTAAGAAGTACCCGGAGATCACTGCGGAGCGACAAGACGTCCGCCAGTACCCGAATGGCGCTATCGGCGAAAATGTTCTTGGCAAGTTAAGTCAGGATGGATCGGGACAGTTCGGGCTGGAGCTCTCGCAGGACTCTGACCTCCAGGGGACGAACGGAAGCTACACTGTCGATATTGCTGCCCAAGGGATGGCAATCCCTGGTTCTCGTCGGGACGAGCACCCGGCGATTGATGGCGATAGCTATCAGCTGACCTTGGATAACGACATGCAGACTTTCGTGCAGCAGAGTCTGGAACAAGCCAAGGCCAATTCCGGTGCAGAGGACGCTAGTGCGGTGGTGCTCGACGCCAAGTCAGGCCACATATTGTCCATGGCTACGACGGGAACGATTGACCCGAACGGCGACATCGAGAAGCAGCTCAAAGAAGGCAAGCAGTTTGGGGATCGGACGATAAGCAACCCCTTCGAACCGGGATCGGTCGGCAAGGTTATTACCGCCGCCGCATCGATTGAGGATAAGAAAACCACTCCTGACGAAGTCCTGCAGGTACCAGGGTCAATTAACGACTCCGGCGTTACTGTCAAGGATGCGTGGGACCACGGCGTCACTCCGTACACCACGACAGGTATTTTCAGTAAGTCGTCCAACGTCGGAACTTTGATGCTTGCGCAGCGGGTCGGGCCGGATTCGTTTAATAATTATCTGAATAAATTCGGGATCGGACAGGCGACGGGAGTCGAGCTACCCAATGAGACCAGCGGATTTCTGCCTCCGCGCTCACAGTGGGCGGCCGGTACATTTGCGAACCTCCCCATCGGCCAGGGCTTTTCAACATCCCTCCTGCAGATGGCGAGCATCTACCAAACCATCGCCAATGACGGGGTGCGTATCGAACCCCGAATCGTGAAGAGCATCAAAGACCCCGACGGAAAAGAAGTATCCACTGATGCTCCCAGCGAAACGCGGGTGGTGAGTGCCCAGACGGCACGAACGGTCCGCAACATGTTCCGCGGGGTTGTCCAGAAGGACAGCGGAAACCAGCAGGGTACAGGACCCGGCGCGGCTATTGACGGGTATCAAATTGCAGGTAAGACGGGAACAGCCCAGCAGGTTGATCCGGACACCGGTGCATATTCCAATTCGAAGTACTGGATCACATTCGCCGGGATTGCCCCGGCCGACGACCCACGCTTCGTTGTTGCCATCATGCTGAACAACCCGGCCCGTGGCGTTCATGGTGAAGGTGGTCAGTCGGCAGCGCCGCTGTTCCACGACATCGCGTCGTGGGCGCTTAACCGCTACAACGTTCCGCCGTCGAAAGAACCAAGTGACACCCTCTTATTGCAGGCAGGGTAGCTCAAGATTTCTACTGTTGGAAGCATCGTTTATCGCGTTATCCTTCGCCGTCTAGATCGTGATCAAGGAGATTGTCATGGCAACGCTGCAAGAACTTGCGGAAATATCGGGTGGCCGCCTCATTCGGGCTGATGACCCGAACCTAGTCGTCACGGATATTGGGCTTAATGCTCAGGCTTTGCCAGAATGTGGGCTCTTTGCCGGGGTGCCTGGACTCCATGTCCATGGTGCACAATTTGCGGACTCCTCGTCAGCAGCAGCGGTCTTGACTGATCACGATGGGGTAGAGAAGGTTACGCGTGAGGAGCTGCCGATTATCGTCGTTGATGATGTTCGTGCCGTGCTCGGGGCGGTGTCGTCGGCTGTTTATGATCACCCTTCCCGCGACTTGACAGTGATCGGTATCACCGGGACAGCAGGGAAAACCACCACGAGTTACATGGTTGAAGCTGCTCTCCTTCATCACGGCATTTCAACCGGGCTGATCGGTACCACGGGTACCAGGATTAATGGGGAGAAGGTTCCTTCGACTCTCACCACCCCCGAAGCCCCTAATCTTCAAGAACTTTTCGCCATGATGAAAAAGCGAGGCGTGACGCACGTGGTGATGGAGGTTTCCAGTCACGCGATTGCGTTGGGTCGTGTTTTGGGAACTCATTTCTCCGTCGCGGGATTTACTAATTTGTCCCAGGATCACCTGGATTTCCACCCCACGATGGAGGATTACTTCCAGACGAAAGCGCGGCTGTTTAAGGAGGATTCGCCCCTGCATGCGGAGACCGCCGTCGTATGCATTGATGACGCGTGGGGACAGAGATTAGCGACGATGCTGCCTCATCCGTTCACGGTGTCGACGGAAGCTGCGTCGGAACACGACGCATCGCTTCAGCCGGATGTGTGGGCTGGGCCTTCCTCCGTCATGGATAACGGTGTGCAGACGGCCGAGCTGTACGGCTTCGGCGCGAACGGGATGACACTGCATATACCGATGCCTGGCCGTTTTAACGTCGCTAATGCGATGTTGGCGATGGGGCTCCTCGTGAAGACCGGGATGAAAGCCGAGGACGCCATTGAGGGGCTCTCCACTGTGACCGTGCCCGGCCGATTAGAACGTATTGATTGTGGCCAGGATTTTATGGCCGTCGTGGACTATGCCCATAAGCCGGGGGCAATTGCTGCCGTCTTGGATACGCTTCGTGCACATGTGCGGGGCCGGATTGCCATTGTCGTCGGGGCCGGCGGAGATCGGGATCATTCAAAACGCCCCATCATGGGACGTGAAGCAGCGCTACGTAGCGATCTAGTTATTGTCACCGATGATAATCCGCGTAGTGAAGATCCAGCCTCGATACGCCAACAAGTAGTGGCAGGGGCGAAGGAAGTTGCTGACCATGCAAGTGTTGACGGTACGGACGAATCTCGCAATAAAGTAAAAACAGAGGGTTCGGAGCATCGGCCTACCATTCGTGAGATCGGTGATCGTAGAGAAGCGATCCGAGCAGCGATCCAATGGGCCCAGCCCGGTGACGCAGTTATCGTCGCAGGTAAAGGCCATGAAACTGGTCAGCTGATTGGTGATACAACTCATCCATTTGACGATCGGGTCGAAACGCGGCGAAGCATCGACGATAAACTCAGTAGCTCGGTGGAGAAATAAAAGTAGTTATGTGCCATCACATGTACGGGCGTAGTGAAAGAGGTAGCCAACCATGATTCCCATGACGGCGGGGCGTCTCGCGGATATTACCGGCGGATATCTTGTCAATATTGACCCCGACGCGGTAGTACCGGGGCCCGTCGAATTCGATTCGCGGAAGATTGCCCCTGGTTCAGCATTTCTGGCATTGCCGGGTGCCCGAGTCAATGGCCACGATTTCGCCACCCAAGCAATTAAAGACGGCGCTACTCTCGCCCTGCTATCACGTGATATGGGTGTACCTGCCGTCATCATTCCTCACGTAGAGCACGTGGAAACTAATGCCACTGCGCTGGAATATGACCGCGATGGGGAAGGCGAGGCGGCATTGGCTGCCCTCAGCAAGCTTGCCCACCACACGGTCACCGAATTAGTTGCTCACCATGGCTTACGAGTTATCGGTGTGACGGGGTCCGCCGGTAAAACATCGACAAAAGACATGATTGCGACGATTCTTCGGACGCAAGGGGAGACGGTGGCACCACCGGGGTCCTTTAATAACGAAATCGGGCACCCCTACACCGCCTTGCGATGCACCGAATCGACGCGATTCTTAGTGGCCGAGATGAGTGCCCGCGGAATCGGCCACATCGCTCATTTAGCACGGATTGCACCGCCGACGATCGGAGCAGTTCTTAACGTGGGTACTGCTCATTTGGGCGAATTCGGATCCCGCGAGGCCATTGCCCAAGCCAAAGGTGAACTCGTCGAAGCCTTGCCGTCGGCCGAGGACGGTGGCGTTGCGATCCTCAACGCCGATGATCGATTGGTTTCGGGGATGGCACCACGGACCTTGGCGCGTGTGATTACGTTTTCGGTGAAGTCTGGCGAAAGCACCGGTCAAGGCGCGGATAACTTGAGCGACCATGATGGCGTACATGATGCTGTGATCGCCACTGATGTCGTCCTCGATAACTCTACTCGGGCGTCTTTTACCTTGACGCTGCCGACGGGGGAGTCTGCCCCCGTGCAGCTTCAGGTTTATGGGCAACACCAAGTTACGAATGCCCTCGCACCCGCAGCCGTCGGATTCGCCGTCGGAATGTCCGCGGATGAAATTGCCACTGCGCTCTCGCACCACACCGCGGCCAGCGCTAATCGGATGGATGTGCGCAACCGGCGCGACGGCGTCACCATCATCAACGATTCGTACAACGCGAATCCCGACTCGATGCGGGCAGGAATCGCCGCATTGGCATCCACTGGTCAGGCGCGCGAAGGTGCCCAATCCTGGGCGGTCCTAGGTCAGATGGGTGAACTGGGAGCCTCCGCCACCGACGAGCACTACTCGATCGGTGAAGAACTGGGCCGCCACCGGATCAACCACGTTGTTGTCGTCGGCAATGGTGTTAACCAGCGGGCTTTAGCGCATGGGGCTAAGGATTCGGGCGTTGATGTCACCCACGTGGACGATGTCGATGCAGCTGTCGATAATGTGTGGTCGTCAGTTCGTCCGGACGATGTTGTCCTCATCAAGGCTTCATACTCAGATGGACTGTGGAGAGTCGCGGAAGGGCTTTTGTCCGGTCAGGATGAAGGGAACGGAGAGTAATGGTTCATATCATCATCGGCGGCGCCGTTTCTTTTATTATTGCAATACTTTTTACCCCGATCTTGATTCGTCGTTTTTCCGACGAAGGCCTGGGACAGGAAATCCGTGAGGAAGGTCCGCGATCGCATTTGCGTAAGCGCGGAACTCCCACGATGGGTGGTATCGCCATCATCGTCGCCATCGTCGGTGGGTATTTTCTTGCGCACCTTGCCTCTGTGTTTACTCCGTCGAGTTACAAACCAACGGCGTCAGGCCTGTTAGTTCTCGGCCTGACAGTGGGGATGGGTTTCCTTGGTTTCCTTGACGACTACATCAAATTGGCGAAGGCGCGGAACCTTGGCTTGAACAAAAAAGGAAAGCTGCTGGGTCAGGCCGTTCTCGCCATCGGTTTCGGGGTGCTGTGTCTCTTGTTCCTCAATGAGCATGGTCTGAAGCCCGCCTCGACGAAGCTATCCTTCGTCCGTGACATCGATACCTTTGATATCGCAATTGGCGGCGGCATCATTGGGACCCTCATATTCCTGCTGTTCATCTACATTTTGGTGACCGCCTGGTCGAATGCAGTGAACCTTACCGACGGTCTCGATGGACTTGCTGCAGGAACAACTGCGATCGTGATGGCTGCGTATTCCATCATGACCTTTTGGCAATTCCGTAACTCGTGTGCCTCTAACGCATCGGTTGCGTGCTACCAGGTGCGAGACCCCCTAGACCTCTCCATTTTGGCTGCGTGCGGATTGGGCGCGTGCCTTGGTTTCCTGTGGTGGAATGCAGCCCCGGCGAAAATCTTCATGGGTGACACCGGGTCGTTGGCCCTGGGCGGACTCGTTGCCGGCTTGTCTGTGACCTCGCGGACCGAATTGCTGATGATCGTTATCGGCGCTTTGTTCGTAGCGGAAACGATCTCCGTTGTTATTCAAGTTGTCAGTTTCCGGTCAACAGGCAAACGGCCATTCCGTATGGCCCCCATCCACCACCACTTCGAAAACGGAGGATGGGCGGAAACGACCGTGGTCGTCCGCTTCTGGCTGCTCACGTCGATGTTCGCCGTCGCTGGGGTGAGTATGTTTTACGCTGACTGGTTAGGGTGGACCTAATCAAACCCGAGACCCCATACGGAAAGAGAACATCATTATGTCTCACGTCCATACATCATCGTCATATCTTCCTCAACCTCAAGGCCCAGTGTGGATTGCTGGCGCTGGGGTATCGGGTCGAGGCGCAGCTGACCTAGCCACACAACTCGGATGGTCGGTGTGCATCATCGATAGCAACTTCACTGCAGCAAATGAGCTTGCGGACCGCCACGGCGGATCCGCGATGACCGTCGACGAGGCTCATTCTCGTCTCGACGAAGCCTCGCTGATCGTGACGTCGCCAGGATGGCGGCCAGACACGCCACTGCTGCACGACGCGCAGGAGCAAGGAATCCCGGTCATCGGTGACGTTGAACTCGCCTGGCGTGCCGATCGTGACGGCCGTTTTGGAGAACCACGCACCTGGTTAGCCGTCACCGGGACGAATGGTAAAACAACCGCCACGTCGATGCTCGCATCGATGATGGCCGAATCCGGAGCAGCTGCTGAAGCAGTGGGCAACATCGGGGTAGCAGTAGGGACTGCGCTAACACAGACTTCGAGGGTCAGTGTCATGGTTGCGGAGTTTTCCAGTTTCCAGCTTCACTGGTCGCCGACGCTCACCCCCGACGCTGGTGTCGTCTTAAACCTCGCAGAAGACCATATTGACTGGCATGGCTCGATGGACGTCTACGCGGCGGACAAAGCGCGGGTGTACCGAGGACCAGTCATCGTCGTCAATGCGGATGATGAGCGTGTGTGCCGCGAAGCTGAGCGGTACATGGAACTTTCTTCAACCTCTTCCAGCGGTGACACTCCGGCCCGACGGGTTATCGAATTCACGATGGGTGAGCCCAGCGCAGGGCAAGTTGGGGTGATCAACGGCAGGATCGTTGATCGTGCATGCGTCCCCGCCGACTCAGAGGGCGTGGATATTGCAGATGCGACAAGAATTTCTCCCCCCGGCCCGGCTGGCGTCGCGGACGCGCTCGCGGCCACAGCCATTGCCCGGTCACAGGGTGTGGAACCAGACGCCATAGCTCGAGCGCTGTCTTCCTTCGTCGTGGAAAAAAACCGTGGACAAGTCGTCTATGAAGCTGGAGACATCCGATGGATTGACAACTCGAAGGCGACCAATCCTCACGCGACTGACGCGGCTTTAAGTGCGGTGGAGTCATGCGTGTGGATTGCAGGTGGGCAGCTCAAAGGCGCCCAGATTGATGATCTCATTCACAAGAATGCCGACCGTATTTCGGCCGCGGTTGTTTTGGGGCAGGATAGAGAGATCATTCGCCAGAGTCTCGCTACCATTCATCCCCGCATTCCTTTGACCGTCATTACGTCGACCGACCCAGTGATCGCGATGAATGAAGCCGTCCAGGCAGCGTCCCGGTTGGCACAACCTGGTGACACGGTGCTTCTCGCGCCCGCTGCCGCTAGCTTGGACATGTACACGGGGATGAGCCAGCGTGGTGACCTCTTCGCTGAAGCTGCTCGTCGTTATGGGCGCGGTAAAGAAGGATAGGGATCGTGACAGTGAAATCTGACCAAGGAACGAGGTCCCGCCGTGCGCGATCATGGTGGGAAGGAGTCGTCGGCAAAATTGATGCTGCGACATCAACGCCGAAGTTTGACTACTACATCCTTGCCGCAATCACAGCGATTCTGACCGGTGTGGGACTCTTGATGGTGCTGTCGAGTTCGATGGCCTCGTCGCTGGCAGATTCCAACAGTGTGTGGACGGATTTCTTCAAACAAGCCGGGATGGTCGTGGTTGGCCTCGTCGGTCTGTATTTCGCTATCCGAATGTCCCCGGCCACCATTAAGAAAATTTCGCCCTGGGCTATGGGGCTCGCGGTCATTCTGTTGATCTTGGTTCTGATTCCAGGCCTGGGAACTGGTCTTCAGCAGATGGGATCCCAATCATGGCTCGTCCTAGGGCCCGTCACCATTCAGCCATCAGAGGTCGCCAAGCTAGCCATCGCGGTCTGGGGTTCTGCAGTCCTTTCCGAGCGGGCGCTATACGCGCGGTCAATCCGCGAGGTCCTGGGATTTTTCACCGCGATCGTGGTGCTCGTGATCGTTCTTGTTGCCCTCGAACGCGACCTCGGCATGGTCGCGTCAGTCATGATCGTTTTCCTCGCTCTGGCTTGGTTTGTGGGTGTGCCCAAGTGGGTTACGACGACGATCATCGCCGGTGGCTTGGGCCTCGCTGTTCTTCTGACCCTGACGGCCGGATATCGGTCCAACCGCGTCGAAGTGTTTAGAGAAACCCTTTTCGGTAAGTTCCCCAATACACAAGGCACGGCGTACCAGAGCTACCAGGGATTTTTGTCCCTGGGCGACGGCTCTTTCCTGGGACAGGGCCTAGGCCAATCGCGGGCCAAGTGGTTTTACCTCCCCGAGGCGAAAAACGACTTCATCTTCGCCGTTGTCGGTGAAGAAATGGGATTCCTCGGTGCCAGCATCGTCATCCTTCTCTTCGCCCTCTTGGGCTGGGTAGGAATGCGCATCGCGTTAAACCAGGCGGACCCTTTCCTTCGCCTCATGGCTGCGACGGTCACCACAGGCATTGTGATCCAGGCGTTTATCAACATTGGTTACGTGACGGGGCTTCTTCCCGTCACCGGTATTCAGCTGCCGTTGATTTCATCCGGCGGAACGTCGGCCATCATCACATTGGTATCGATGGGGTTGCTTCTTAACTGCGCCCGACATGAGCCTGAGACAGTCTCATCGATACAGACCTACGGCCGCCCCGTCGTCGATAAATTACTGGGATTCCCGGAACCGCGTGCGTTTGATCCTTCAACGTTGCGTCGAGGCCCGTGGGTTGACGACGACGATCCGCGATCGCGGAATGGTAACGGTTCTCGGAAGAGTGCCGGTGCGCGAGGGAGATTCGGTGGCCGTTCGGGGTCGTCGCGACGAGGTTCGCTCTCAGACAGACACCACGAGGTTCAAAGGTTCGGAGAGCCCGTGACTCGCCGGAACGGGTCATCCCGCAGTCGACGTATCGAGGGCAATAGGCAGCCAAGCTCGGGATCCGCGACCCAACGAAGGGAACGGGCCCATGACCGTGCGCCTCGTCGGCAGTCCCGAAACGGCAGTCGGCGTACATATCAATCTGATTACGGTACGACGAATGGTTCCTTTGGACCGTTCGACGACGGGACTCGTCGTTAATATGAATGAGGCACGTTTTTAAGGCACAAATAAGGCTACGTCGATGATGTAGCGCTATTCCTGAGGTGGGTGTATGAAGAGGTCACAGGATACGGACGGAGAGCTCTCCGTTGTTGTTGCTGGTGGTGGCACTGCCGGTCATATCGAGCCTGCGATGGCAGTTGCCGACGCGGTTCGTCGCAGTGTGCCCTCTGCACGGATCACAGCATTAGGGACGACGAAGGGTCTCGAAGGAACTCTCGTCCCCGAACGTGGCTATGACCTACGGATGATTGACCCAGTACCAATCCCACGCAAAGTTAATAAAACACTCTTTTCTGTTCCACACCGTGTTCGTCGGGCGGTCAACCAAACAAAAGACATTTTGCGCGATGTCAACGCCGACGTTCTTATCGGTTTCGGTGGCTATGTCTCGGCCCCCGCGTATCTCGCGGCCAAATCCCTCCACATCCCATTCTTCGTGCATGAGGCGAACGCGCGAGCCGGTATGGCCAATAAGCTGGGAATTCGCTTAGGGGGACAAGGACTAGCTGCCGTCGAAGGATCAGGTATTTCCGCGGAAGTCGTGGGGATTCCGGTCCGATCAGAGATCAGCTCGCTCGACCGGTCAGGACTTCGCGCAGAGGCCCGTGAGTATTTCGGTGTTGATCCCGATGCGCCAGTGTTGCTGGTCACAGGCGGGTCCCAGGGGGCACGGTCCATTAATAACGCGGTATCCGGTGCATCACGTGAACTCGGGGAGGCGGGGGTTTCTGTACTCCATGCCTATGGGAAGAAAAACTCAATAGACGTTGATCACCAGGATGGAACTCCGCCCTACATTGGCGTCCCCTATATCTCGCGGATGGATTTGGCGTTGAGCGCCGCAGACATGATTCTCTGTCGGTCCGGGGCAATGACCGTCGCGGAAGTGTCCGCTGTCGGACTTCCAGCCGTGTACGTGCCACTCCCGCATGGCAATGGTGAGCAGGCGTTGAACGCTCAACCCGTCGTGGACAACGCCGGGGCCATACTCATTAACGACGACGGCCTCACCAGCCAGACCATCGTCGACAAGGTGATTCCCATGATCACGAACCCTGATGTCTTAACGGTGATGGCGGAGCAAACGGTCAAAAGCAGCAACCCCAATGCCGCCGATGACATAGCTCGACGCGTTATTGCAGCAGCTCGATGATGTCCATGTAGCTGTTCCCGTAATTACCTGTTCACAGTCAAGGAGCGAAGTAGTGGCACATAACGACGAACCTACCGGGCACACGAAGAATGCTGGGCACACCATGCACCTAGAGCGTCATGCCCGACGCGTCAATCCGGCACATGCAATAACCCCCGATGAACTCCGACATGTCCATATGGTGGGCATCGGTGGTGTGGGCATGTCTGGGGTGGCCCGGATCTTGTTAGACCGCGGATATACGGTCACCGGGTCGGACATGAAAGATTCGCTCACCATCTTGGCTTTACGAGCCGCCGGGGCATTGATTGCTACGGAGCACAAGGCGGAGAACCTGGACTTGACGGGCGATACGCCGACATGTGTGGTGACCTCGTTTGCTGCTATTCCCCAGGACAATCCGGAGCTTGTGAGCGCCCGTGAACGGGGAATCCCGGTGGTCACGCGGTCCGACGTCTTAGGCGCACTCCTGCTTGACCACGATGCTTTACTCATCGCCGGGACTCACGGAAAAACCTCGACCACGTCGCTGGCAGTGATTGCGCTGCAGCAGGCAGGGATGGATCCCGGTTTCGCCGTGGGAGGACAGCTCTCCAGGACCGGGACGAACGCGCATCATGGCACGGGCTCAGTGTTCGTTGCTGAAGCAGATGAGTCCGACGCGTCGTTGTTGACCTATTCTCCCAATGTTGCGGTGGTGACCAACATTGAGGCGGATCACCTCGATTTTTATGGTTCCGAAGAATCGTATATTCACGTGTTCGATGAGTTTGCGGACCGCATCGTCGACGGTGGGTATCTGGTGGTCTGCGTGGACGACCCGCACGCTGCGGCACTGGGTGAGAGGATTGTCCAACAAGGGAACAGAATAAACGTTATTGGGTATGGGACGAGTGATGCATGTACACGCCATCCGTCGATCCCGGTGGGTGCCGAAATTACAGAGATCACCCCGAAGCCTGACCGCACGGATGCACTGATCCGTATTTCCCTACCCGCACATGCGTCGGCTGAGAACTCGGGTGGCGAGGCGAATGAGGCGGATACGAGCACTCACCGTGTTGGGATGCATATCCCCGGAAAACACATGGTTCTCAATGCTGTCGCTGCAATTGTCTCGTCGGTTCTTGTCGGGGCTGACCGTGAGCGCGCCGTGAGTGGTGTCAACGGCTTCCAGGGCGTGCGCCGTCGGTTCGAATCACATGGGACCATTGCGCATGGTTATTGTGAGGGAGCGTCAGTTTACGACGATTACGCCCATCACCCGACCGAGGTGCGGGCGGTGTTGACCGCGGCGCGGGAAAAGATCCGGGCGATGGATCCCGTGGCGGGCCACCAGCGCAGGGTGATTGTCGTCTTCCAACCCCACATGTATTCCCGGACTGAGGAATTCGCTTCGGAATTTGCTGAGGCTTTGTCCCTCGCCGACGAGGCCATCGTGATGGACATTTATGGTGCCCGTGAGAAGCCCATTCCTGGGGTGACGAGTGATCTGATCATCGACCAGATGACTATTCCGACGCACGCCGCCCATCGAGTCGACGAGGTTCCTCGCATGGTGAGCAGCATCGCGGGGCCCGGCGACATCATTTTGACTATGGGCGCAGGAACAGTGACTATGCTGGCAGATCCAATTGCTGCAGCATTGCATGAACCCCTGCAGTAGGTTTCAACGTGACCTGGGTGAGAGGTAAGTAGGAAGAACTAGTGAGAGGCTCACGAAAAGCGTCGCGTAAAAACGCTGGCGCTAAAGGCAGACAGCCGGGGCGCAGCGTACCCATCGACAACTTTAGTTCCCCCGTCGACTCTGACGAAGAGAGGGAGCACTCACGTGTCATTCATTCCGGTGGCCGTAAAGAATCTCAGGGTGAGAGCCGTCGTCGACGTCGCCGCCGGTGGTGGGGAGCAGTCCTCATCATCGTGCTTCTCCTTTTGGTCGGCGCGGTGGTTCTCCGCACCGCTCCCATCCTGACCGTGTCCTCATTTTCCGTTAAAGGTAATGAGCAGACCTCGAAAGAGGACATCATTGCCGCCTCGGGGATCCATGAGGGCCAGAATATGACCCGGATTGATACTCATGCCGCAGCGTCACATGTTGTCGGATTGCCGTGGGTCACGAAGGCTACGGTGGAGCGCTCCTGGCCGCGGACTATCTCGATTTCGGTAAAGGAAGCAACCGTCGCGTTTTATGTGGACGATGATGGCGATCATCTTTTCGACGATAACGGGCGCGAGTTCGACGTTTCTCCGCATCCGGACGGGGCATTGAAGCTGGATGGGAACACTTCTCCCGACGAGGAGACTGCACGTGCAGTGGCACACGTCGCCCAGGCTGTTCACGAGCACGCGCCGGGTATCGTCGGCGATATTGATCATATTGATGCCCAGAATGAAAATAACATTTCGTTAGTTTTCAAAGACGAGAAAACAGTGAAATGGGGAACGAGTAATAATGCGTCGTCTAAAGCAGAAGCGACGAAGGCCGTGCTTCAGCGAGAAGGACGTGTATGGGATGTTTCCAACCCGGCTCAGGTCTCGGTCAAGGACTAGTGTGAACCATAACTGCAGGTAAAGCCTAAAGTTAAGGTTTAGACTTGCGACACGCCGAATGGATTAGTCACCACGTGTTTGGTCTGTTCACAAGCATTATAGAAACGTAAAAAATAAAATTCTTTGCTACGGGCCGTTGCGCCTCTGCAATAAAGGTGGCAACATCCTGTAGTCTTTGCGCAGACCGTACAGTTCGATAGCGATAGATCGTGTAACGAAAGGCGAGCCCTACAACCATGACGACATCGGATAACTACCTCGCCATCATCAAAGTGGTTGGCGTTGGCGGCGGCGGCGTCAACGCTGTCAATCGCATGATTGAAGATGGCCTCAAGGGAGTCGAGTTCATCGCCGTGAACACCGACTCTCAGGCGCTTATGTTCACTGACGCGGACGTCAAGCTTGACATCGGCCGCGAAGCGACCCGTGGCCTGGGGGCTGGCGCCAACCCTGAGGTAGGTCGGAAGTCTGCTGAGGATCATCGTGACCAGATTGAATCCACCCTGCAGGGTGCGGATATGGTCTTCGTTACCGCAGGTGAAGGTGGTGGAACCGGAACGGGTGCCGCCCCGGTGGTCGCGAGCATTGCGAAGAAACAAGGTGCGTTGACCGTCGGTGTTGTGACCCGTCCGTTTACCTTCGAAGGGCCGCGCCGGACGAAGCAGGCTCTTGAGGGGATCGAAGCTTTGCGCGACGTGTGTGACACGTTGATTGTCATTCCGAATGACCGCTTGCTTCAGATGGGCGATAAGAACGTCTCGATGATGGAGGCTTTCCGCCAGGCTGACGAAGTTCTCCACAATGGTGTCCGAGGCATCACCGACCTGATTACCACCCCGGGTGTCATTAACGTTGACTTTGCTGACGTTCGCTCAGTCATGTCGGATGCCGGTTCAGCTTTGATGGGGATCGGTGCGGCTCGTGGTGAAGGGCGTGCCGCTCAAGCTACCGAATTGGCCATTAGTTCCCCTCTGTTGGAAAACACCATGGAGGGCGCCCACGGTGTCTTGTTGTCCTTCGCGGGCGGATCTGACATCGGCCTCTTCGAGGTCAATGATGCAGCCAATGTTGTTGCCAACCTGGCCTCTGATGACGCCAACATCATTTTTGGAACGATTATCGACGAAAACCTCGGTGACGAGGTTCGAGTCACCGTGATCGCTACTGGGTTTGACGACAGCACCGAGCAATCAAGCGGTGCACATGCTGCCCAGCCGGCGAATTCCCAAACGACGCCGGCACCACGGGAATCGAATGCGCGTGACGTCTTCGCAGGTCAGCCGGCCAGTGCCTCATTCTCGGGTTCCGCGGGCGCTCGTGAGCAGATGACGTCCTCCTTCCAGCGCCGTGAGCACAGCTCTGCGGACCGCGGTTTCGGAGCGTCCGCCGGGTCGCAACCAATTGGCGGCTCAGGGGATAGCGGCTCCCGGCAGCCTTATGGACAGTCCGACGGATCTGCTGGGCGTCCCCAGAGCAGCGGTGGCGCCTACCAGTCTGAGGCGAACCGCGGACTTTTCACCTCCGGTAGCCGGCATAGATTCTCTGAGGAACAGTCCGATCTGCAGCGTGGTGGCACACAGCCGCAGCGGGGGAATGACTCCCGTAACGACTTTGACGACGACGATGACGATCTGGATCTGCCCTTCTCCTAAAAAGGATCCGGGCCAGCGTGAAGAATCCGGGTCATCGGAAAGAAGTCGTAAAGAAACAGAAGGATGGCGTGACGATTAACAATCCCACTCCAAAACCCCGTCGCGTTCGCAAAGTCATGACTACGCGAGCCGGCGGGGTTTCCCGTGCGCCCTATAAATCATTCAATCTCGGCGATCACGTCGGCGATGACCCAGCTGCCGTCGCCGAGAACCGCGAGCACTTTGCTCGGGTTCTAGGTCTTCCCATGGATCGTGTTCTCTACATGGAACAGATTCATTCCCCGACGGTTATTGTCGTTAATAGTTCGATGACAAGCCCAATCGAGGCAACGGACGCGATGGTCACGACCGAACGTGACTTAGCCTTGGTCGTGCTCACCGCGGACTGCGTGCCGTTGCTCCTCTCTGACGACGTGTCCGGCATTGTTGCCGCCGTTCACGCGGGTCGATTGGGCGCGCGCAACGGGATCGTCAAAGCGACGGTGGAAACGATGATCCACTGTGGAGCCAAGTCGGCACACATGCACGCACTGATGGGCGCGGCCGCGTCGGGAGAACGGTATGAAGTGCCCGCTGATATGGTCCGTGATGTAGAGCAGCACCTGCCCGGGTCATCGAGCACCACGCAATGGGGAACTCCGAGTCTTGATTTACGACGAGGGTTGGTTCGTCAACTGATGAGTATGGGCGTCACAGTAATTGATGCGGATCCCCGGTGCACGATTAGTGAGGATGCAACGTTCTTCTCGTACAGGCGTGAGGGCACGACAGGTAGACAGGCGGCCGCAGTGTGGATGCCGTCGGAGGCGTGGACATAAGATCGCGTCGCCGTCGCCGACAAGCGGGTGCGTGGCTGACCGGCGAAGAGGTCGCTGGCAGGCAAATAATGTGAGTAGCTGGAAAGGAATGGGCTGGTGATGGCTACCTACGACGAACGGAAAGCGGAGTTGTCGTCCCGCCTTGACGAGGTATCCCGTCGCATTGCACGCGCAGCTGAGTCAGTAGGGCGAGATCCTAAAGATATTGAGCTACTGCCGGTCACAAAGTTTCACCCCTACGAGGACCTCCAGGCATTAGCGGACTGTGGGGTCACCGTGGTGGGTGAAAACCGTGAGCAGGAAGCGCGTGATAAAGCCCGCCGGCTCGGCGAAAATGGAGTGGGTCTTCATATCGACATGATCGGCCAGGTGCAGTCGAAGAAGACCAATCACATTGCACGGTGGGCTCACCGGGTTCATACTGTTGATCGGCTCAAAATTGTTCATGGTCTTGACAACGGTGTGAAGCGCGCTCTAGACGCCGGTGACCGTGTAAGTAGTGAGCACGAGAACGTCGATCAGCTCCCAGTTTTTATTCAGTGGAGTGCCGACGGTGATCCGTCGCGAGGGGGAGCGAAGGAAAATGATCTCGATTCCCTCGCAGACGCCATCAATTCGTCGCAGTATCTCACTCTCGAGGGGCTGATGGTGGTGCCGCCGCGGGATGATGATTCAGCAGAGGTCTTTGCCCGCGCTGCTGAATTATCTGAGGCCATTCGCCAGAAGTACGGTGGTTGCGGGGGTTTGTCGGCCGGGATGTCGGGCGATCTGGAAAATGCGATTGCGACCGGATCAACAGTTGTGCGTGTCGGAACAGCTATTCTTGGCTCTAGGCCAGTAACTTTGTGAGCATATCAACGGAGGAAGGACTCTTACTATGGCCGGCTCAATGGATAAAGTAAAAGAATTCTTCGGCCTTCAGCCTGTAGAAGACTATAAACGCGATAGTTATTATGACGATGATTACGAGGACTACGACGATTACGACGATCGCCCCGTAGAGCGCGAGCGCCACGCCGACTCTTATTCCCGCGATTCCTATGGTTATCGGTCGGGGAGTAGCTACGGTGGATCCCGCTATTACTCCTCGTCGACGCCGGAATC
The DNA here is from genome assembly GCF_003243515.1 of Corynebacterium kroppenstedtii. GTDB lineage: Bacteria > Actinomycetota > Actinomycetes > Mycobacteriales > Mycobacteriaceae > Corynebacterium > Corynebacterium kroppenstedtii_B. Next base: position 2,174 of record NZ_QFRA01000008.1, on the reverse strand, counting down.
CCGGGGAACGACGACAGAGACGCCTCGTGAGCCCGAGATTGTGCGGATAACCCTGGCCTCGTTCCGGCAAGCCCACCAAATTGGGGAGGCATTCCGCAACGGTGACATCGTTGTTTACGACGTATCCGCGATGGAAAAGTCCCAGGCGCAGCGTGTTGCCGACTTTGCTGCGGGGATTCAGATCGCGCTCGACGCGAGGACCGAGAAACTTACTCCGCGCAAGTTTGCGCTGATTCCGAAAGGCGTCAGGTTGGATGACGAGCAGAAAGAGCAGCTGAAAGAGCCCGACTCTCTCTAAGCCCCGTCAGTCCGGTACGCTGAATCGAAATTATTTGTTAATGCGGTAAAGGACACGTGTGACTGCTCTTTCGCTCACTATCTATACGATCGCGCGGATTTACTCTTTCATCCTGATTGTCAGGATCGTCGTTGAAATGATCGCCAGTTTCTCCCGGTCTTGGCGGCCTCCGCGGTGGTTTGCGTTGGCTGCGGAGCCTTTCTTTGTTGTCACAGACCCGCCGGTCAAAGCTCTGAGAAAACTCATTCCTCCCCTCAACCTTGGGGGCGGCGTGGGCCTGGACCTATCAGTCCTCGTTTTGTTCTTCGCGCTGGAAGTTATTGCGATGATATTCCGACCGACCGGCGTGTTCGGCTTGTACTAATTCCGCGTGAGTGGCCAGCTTTTCGTGAAACTGGCGAAAAAATTGGGACACTTGATACGCTATATGCGCTATAGTGCGGTAGACTAACGACGTTAATCGAATATTTTGGGGTCGCAGTAGATAGCAACGGCTAATCGGTAGTAGCTACGAGCTGCTGAGGTTGCCGGGGCTGTTGTGATCAGAACATTTCTCGGCGATGTAACGTGTAAAGCGTTATCAATGAAGTTAAAGTAGATCTCACAACTGCGTTTCCAGAGACAGATAGAAACTCGGGATGGTATCCGAGTCCACCGCGTGCGGTGGACGGCGGTTGGCGTTCCGTATGAAAGTGAAGGGAATTTCCATGCAGCTGACTCCCGCTGATGTGCATAATGTAGCGTTCAGCAAGCCGCCGATCGGCAAGCGTGGCTACAACGAGGATGAGGTTGACCAGTTCCTCGACCTTGTCGAAGACACTCTCAGTGAGCTGCTTGATGAAAACTCTGAACTCAAGAGTGCCGTAGAAAGCAACTCGACAGAGTCTCGTGATGCTGCTTCATCTTCTGCAGCATCGGCACCAAGTGCTGGGTCCTCGGTTGATGAGGGCGCTCTCCGTGCGGAGGTTGGGAGCCAGGTCCGCAGTGAACTGGAACAGTCACTCCGCCGAGACATTGAGCAGAAAGTTCGCCAGAACCTTGAAGCTGAGTACGAAGCACGGCTGGTCGAGGCTCGCAAACAGGCCGAGGCAGATGCTCGCGCTCGCTTTGAGTCTGAGAAGCAAAGCCAGCCGCAACAGCCCGCGCAGGCTGCTTCGTCAGTCCCTGGTACCGACAGCGAGACCGGCGAGGCCACCGCAGAGACTCACATGCAGGCAGCTCGCGTCCTAAGCCTGGCTCAGGAGATGGCGGATCGTCTCACCAACGACGCCCGTCAGGAATCCCAGTCCATGCTGGATGAGGCTCGTACTGCAGCCAACAAGACCATTTCCGACGCTGACGAGTCCTCGAAGCGAACGCTGGCCGATGCGGAATCCCGTTCCACCAGCCAGCTCAATGACGCTAAGCAGAAGTCGGACTCCATGATCGCCGAGGCTCGCCAGAAGTCCGAGGCCATGATGGCAGATGCTAAGCAGAAGTCGGAGACGATGATTTCCGACGCCACCGCACAGTCGGAGGCTCAGGTCCGGTCGGCTCAGGAGAAGGCAGATCAGCTGCGTAGCGACGCCGAGCGCAAACACGCGGAGATCATGACCACCGTGAAGAAGCAGCAGGAAGCTCTGGAGGCTCGTATCGAAGAGCTCCGCACCTTCGAGCGCGAATACCGCACCCGCCTGAAGACCTTCCTCGAATCCCAGTTGGAGGATTTGAACTCACGTGGTTCTGCGGCACCCGCCGGCCAGCTCGAGTCCAATGACTAGGTAATTCCCGTTCCTTCATCGACCCACTGCGGGCTAGTTTCCCGCGGTGGGTTAATTTTTGTCTTATTTGGATTTGCTAGGCTGGTGACAAACAAAGGATGTGGTTATGACCGTAT
>NZ_QFRA01000007.1 GCF_003243515.1 Corynebacterium kroppenstedtii | reverse complement strand
CATAGTGCGATCACTGTCTGCATCGTGATCCTTTTCATCACGACGGCCTTCCCACAGCCGTTCCTTCAACTTTTCGGCTAAAAGCAATGATGGCTTATTGGAAAAAAGGTTTGATGTGTGGGTAAGGCTACTCGCTTGAGTGGCGACGGCTTTCGCTATTTTTTCATTCCCATACCCCAGTGAATTAACCGCGATACCCGCAAGAAAATCGACATACTCTTTCCCCTGGGAATCCCTCACTCGTGCCCCACGACCGCTGATCAATTGCAATGGTGGTTCGCCATAATTGTTCATCATCGTCGACGACCAACGGTTTTTCCAGGACTTTTCTGGATTGGGACTATCGACTTCTACGGGATTATTCATGTCACAACTTTCGATACATCAGATTTGTGGAGAGCACCGGAGGCGTTACGAAGTAGAGCTTTTAAACTGAATTGGGATCACTGAGCGGAAGCGGGGTCCGTGGGCTTCTGCGGGCCATCCCCTCTGTAGGGACGACGATCCGCACCATAAACGATTCCTTCTTCATCCATCCCGTAAGAATGGCGATAAATGAGGTGATCAGCACGGACGACAGGATCCTCACCATCGGGGATAATCATCGTACCGATACCGCCCGAGGTCAATAACTCTAAAAGCACGCTATGAGCAATGCGGCCATCGATAATGCTGGCCGCTTTGACGCCGTGATCAACCGCCTCGACCGCAGATTCAATCTTCGGAATCATGCCGGATTCCAACCGGGGAAACACTGAACGAGCTCCAGAGATCGTGATCTTTGAAACGAGGGATTCCTTATCTGGCCACTCGGTATAGAGTCCTTCGACATTCGTTAAGACCAGTAGCCTCTCAGCTCCTAGGGCTTGCGCCAGTGCGGCAGCTGCAGAATCCGCGTTGACGTTATACACATGACCGTCGTTACCCGGCGCAATGGTCGACACGACTGGAATCCGCCCAGCCTGGATTAAATCCAAAATCGTAGATGGCTCGACATCAACAATATCGCCGACTAATCCGATGTCTTCCTGAACTCCATCTACGGCGGCATAGCGTTGCCGAGAAGTAAATAAGCTCGCATCCTCACCTGACGTACCCACGGCATAAGGACCAAATTGGTTGATAAGGTTAACGAGTTCTCGGCCCACTTTCCCGAATAAAACCATGCGGGCAACTTCCATCACCTCCGGAGTGGTGACCCGGTATCCACCTTTAAACTCGCCTTCAAGCCCTAGACGCGAAAGCATTTCGTTAATCTGTGGTCCCCCACCATGGACGACAACTGGCTTAACGCCGACGGTCCGAAGAAAAACCATGTCCTCCGCAAAAGCGCGCTTTAAATCATCGTCAATCATGGCATTACCGCCATATTTAATAACGACAATGGTATCTCGATAATGAGTGAGCCACGGAAGAGCCTCAGCTAAAGTATGTGCCCGCATTTCTGGAGTTAACGCGGCAGTTAATGACCTCACCATGATTGTTTTCCCTCACTCGCATGCATTAATTTCATCATCACTAATTCCATAATCACCGAGCGCATCGTAAATAAGTCAATATAAAGATCTGACCTTGATTTTTCGACAGCGATACGCGCCTACGTTGTGTACGCTGAATTGATTTCAACGTATGAGAAAGAAAGATCGGTGGTACGGACAGTGGCCTCTCCTTGGCTCCCTGTGCCTAAATCGACGACCACGGAGATATCCGGACCTGAGATATCGACGTCCCAACTTCCCTCGACAGCTGCAGAATTCCTACACACCACATGGTCGTTAAATGACACCGAGATACCATGCGGATCCATCTCCACGTCGGCTATTCCTACGGCAGCTAGCACACGGCCCCAGTTGGGATCAGAACCGAACATGGCGCACTTCGTTAAATTGTCGCGTCCAATGGTTCGGGCCGCGACCAGCGCCTCAGAGTCGTTAGCAGCACCGATGACCTTTATCGAGACTCGTTTAGTCACACCCTCAGCATCGCTTTGCATCTGTGAGGCAAGGTCATTGCAGACCTGATGAAGCGTGTGCGCAAACTCTTCCGGGCTAGGTGAAACACCACTGGCGCCCGACGACAAAAGTAAGGCCGTGTCATTCGTCGAGGTCGATCCATCGATATCTAAGCGATCAAACGTTGTTGAGGCTGCTCCACGCAGTGCATCGCGGGCCGTGTCGACGTCCACGACCGCGTCGGTAGTGATGCAGCAGAGCATCGTAGCCAAGGAAGGGGAAATCATTCCCACTCCTTTAACCATTGCTCCGATCCGCCACCCGTCTCCCACATAGCCTGCCTGTTTGGGGACAGTATCGGTCGTCATGATTGCTTCTGCCGCAGCTGTACCAGCGTCGTCCGACGAAGCATTTGTCGAATCTATGCCACGGCTTAATGCATCAATCCCCGCGTTGACACACTCCATGGGGAGATGATCGCCGATGATCCCAGTCGAGCACACAGCCACGTCGTGAGCATCACAGTGCAGAAATGAGGACACAGCGGACGCCATATCACGCGCGTCCTTAATCCCCTGCTCACCTGTACACGCATTCGCGTTACCGGCATTAAAAACTACGGCGCGTAGATGGCCGTCGCTAATGTTGGCACTCGTCAACTCGACAGGCGCGGCCCGTACTTTATTTCGGGTGAATACCCCTGCTGCTACATCATGCGGCCCGTCATTAACGACAAGACACATGTCAGGTTTGCCTGATGCCTTAATACCTGCCGTGGTCGATGCAGCCCGAAACCCTGTTGGCGCGGTGATCCCCAGTGATGACACAACTATTCCTTAAAAATAAATAATCCGGTGCTAAACATGTACAAGCACTAAATAAATACCCAATAATGTGGAGTACGAAAACCTTACGAAACCTAGTGCCCTGGAATCATGGTGCAACCCCATTAATGCTCAGTCCGGAATCTTCCGGCCACCCTTGTGCAAGATTCATGCATTGGATAGCAGCTCCGGCAGTTCCCTTAACCAAATTGTCGATAGCTGAGGTCACGACTACCCGTTGGGCTGCCACATCGTATTCGGCCTGGATATGGACCGCGTTCGATCCCAACACGGATTGAGTTGCCGGTTGCTGATCGCCGTTTAAAACAACGACAAATTTTTCATCACTATAGAACGATCGATATGCCGCTTTGACTGCGTCCTGTGCTGCGCTAGGATCTTTTTCAGTCAGGGCTACCAATTCTTCCGATGCTGGAGCGGATGCAGTCGTCAATATTCCTCGCTGCATCGGCGCAAGAACAGGAGTGAAAGATACCTGAACAGGCTCGTCACACGCTTCTTGTAAGTTTTGAATAATTTCTGGGGTGTGGCGGTGTTTCCCACCCGTTTTATACGCCCTCGCAGACCCCATCGTTTCTGACCCCAACATGCTCACTGAGGGTTTCTTACCAGCACCCGACACACCCGTGACAGAAACAATGGAGATTTCTGGGGTGATGAGCTTCGACGTCAAGGCTGGAAGTCCAGCCAGCGTCGCGCCGGTCGGAAAACATCCGGGGACGGCAATGCGCCGAGTACTGGCGATTTTCTTCCTATGCCCGGGCATCTCGGGGATTCCATACGGCCATGAGCCCGCATAAGAAGAGTCATAAAACGCTTCCCATTGCTTTTCATCTGCGAGACGGAAATCAGCCCCACAGTCAATGATTAGCGTTTCATCCGGTAAAGATTGCGCGATCTTCGCTGAATGACCGTGTGGCAGCGCCAGGAACACGATGTCATACTCAGCCAGGCGTGAGGGCTCAGTCTTTTCAATGGTGCGTCCGCGCAATTCCACCAAGTGGGGCATGAGGGCTTCAACACTTTGACCTGCATGCGAAGCGCCTGTCAATGCCCCAATGGTCATAGCGCCGGCCCGATACTGAGGATGGGAGAGAAGGAGCCTGAGGATCTCGCTGCCCGCGTATCCCGTCGCTCCGGCTACTGCCACTGAAACTGTCATATGACGGACAGTACTTATATATGCACTCGTGTGCAAATTATTCAGCTACGGAGGGTAGCCCCTAACTCCTCATTGGCATGAGCCACTGCCGCTTGCCGGGCCTCGTTGCACTCCTCTTCGGTCAGAGTCCGATCCGACGTCCTAAATTTCAGCGCGAAGGTCATTGAAACCTTGTTCTCGCCCAATGCCTCGGAACGGTAAATATCAAAGAGTTCAATCGATTCCAGCAGCTCCCCTGCACCGGTCATCAACGATCGACGCAGTTTCTCTGCAGGCACCGAGTTATCGACGACGACCGCGACATCTTGGAGCACTGCCGGGAACGGGGAGAGCTGAGGAGAGACTGCCTCACGGACGAACGGGATAGCATCCAGGTCAAGTTCCGCGGCAACAGTCCTCGGCGGAATTCCCAAACGTTCGCACACCTGAGGATGAAGCTCCCCTGCGAACCCAATTACACTTTCAGGCTCATAATTCGGGGATCCTTGCAAGAAAACTCCAGCACAACGACCCGGATGCCAGGGTAGATGGTCAACATTCACGAACTCGAAGTTGATACCCACGGCACGCCCGACCACGCGTACGGACTCAATTGCATCCATCGTGTCCACGGGACGGCCCGCACCCCACGGACCATTGCTCGTCCACAATCCTGACGAGACAGTACCTACATGCAATGGCTGGCTCGGTAACGAATGGATAAGTGCGTGAACCTCAGAGTCGCTGGGTCGGGCCGACACATCCAACATGGGTGATGGACCATTGCCCTCATCAAAGGAAACCTGTTCGACACCATACAGAGAAACATCGGCTTGACCACGGTCGATATTGCGTTTCAATGACTCCAGCAAAGACGGAAGCAGCGTTGTCCCCAGTGAACTGTGCCCCGATTCCAGCGGATTAAGAACCTTAACGACATTCCGCCGTGGATCATTCTTCTCCAGGCCCCAAACTTCAAAGGTGTCATCTGCGATAAAGGGGCTGGGTAGAGTCTCGGTGTATCCACTCCACGCCAAGGAATGTCCTACTGCACGGCGCCGCCGTTGCCGAGGGGTGAGCCCACGACCTGCCGGCGACTGAGGAACGACAGATGGAATGTCCTCAATGCCTTCCAGACGCAGAACTTCTTCGACCAGGTCGGCCTTCATCGTGAGGTCAGGACGCCAGGTCGGCGGGATAACGGAGAGCAGCGGAGCTTCGCCCTCGCCTTCCTCAGATTGAGTCACAGCACATCCGATTTCCTTCAGACGCTTCTCCGCAGTCCCACTCGGATAATCGACGCCCGCCATCTGTGACGGATAATCGTCGTCCATCTGGATCGTCGGCATAGTGGGAACGTCGCCAATGAGGGTCCTCCCGGACGCGATCTCGCCCCCAGCGATCCCAGCGATGAGCGCCGCCGCGGTATCAAGAGCAACTTCTACCAATGCGGGATCGACACCACGTTCGAAGCGTCGGGAAGCCTCGGACGAGAGTTTGTGACGCCGCGATGTCCGCGCAATAGTCATCGCATCAAAGTTCGCAGCTTCGAGGTAGACGGACGTCGTCGAATCACTAATTTCCGACGTCGAACCGCCCATCACACCAGCCATTGACTGAATTCTGGTCTCGTCCGCGATGACGAGGTCCTCAGGATCCAAATTCCTTTCGACCCCGTCCAACGTGGTCAGTGTTTCGCCTTGCTTCGCATCACGTACAGTTAAGCCGCCTTTGATCTTGTCAGCGTCGAATGCGTGCATGGGCTGGCCATACAGGAACATGACGTAGTTGGTGACGTCGGTCGGCAAATTCACTGGTCTTTGGCCACACAGCATCAGTTGGCGTTCCATCCAAAATGGAGTCGCCGCCGACGGTTCAATTCCACGAACCTCACGGATTCCAAAACGCTTGACGTCAGTTGTATTACGAACATCGACCGGAATAGCGTCCCCCGACACATCAGGCACCTGAACACGTAGTTCCGCGGCTGCAGGATCGTCAGCGGGATCGACATGCGTGAGGTTAAAACTGGATGCAATTTCTCGTGCTAGACCACGGGCCGACAGGGCATAACCACGGTCTGGGGTGATGTTGACATCAAAAATAGTGTCGGAGAGCTTGAGGAAAGGCCGGGGATCGTCGCCGGGCTGTCCCGCCTTTGCGGGCAGAGTGATGATTCCTTTGTTCTGAGTCCGTGAAAGCCCAAGCTCCATCGCAGAGCACAACATCCCCTCGGACATTTTGCCGTACGTTTTGCGGGCACTAATAGAAAAATCGCCAGGAAGAACTGTGCCAGGCAGGGCCACCACAACAATGTCGCCTTCAGCAAAGTTTCGCGCCCCACAAATAATGTGTTGGAACTCGCCCGAACCATTCGCTTTGCCAACGTTGACATCACAGTAGCGAATAGGTTTCTTAAACCCCTCAAGCTCCTCAATTTTTTCCACCTGGCCTAAGACAAGTGGACCCGTCGTCTCGGGGATCGTCTCGTAACCCTCAGTTTCAAACCCAACACGAACATAGGCAGAATCGAGCTCTTCTGGCGTGACTGACCAGCCGGGATTTGTATAGTCCAGGATTTCGGTAATCCAACGTTGGGGCATGAACATGGAAGACTCCTTAAAGAAGAAAGATGAATAGCAGACGAAATAGTGATGCGGAGGCTATGCCCGAATCCCGAATGGCCTGGTGAACCTGATATCTCCTTCAACCATGTCACGCATGTCCGGAAGGTTATTTCTAAACTGCAATGTCCGCTCTAGCCCCATGCCGAATGCAAAACCTGAATATTCGTCCGAATCTATGCCGGCGGCTCGTAGAACGTTGGGGTTCACCATTCCGCAACCGCCCCACTCAATCCAACCTGCTCCGCCTTTCTTCTCTGGGAACCAGACGTCGACTTCCGCGGAAGGCTCAGTGAAAGGGAAATAATTGGTCCGGAAACGCGTCTTAGTATTCTCCCCGAACAAGACCCTCGCTAAATGGTCCAACGTTCCGTGGAGATGCGCCATCGTGAGGCCCTTATCCACCGCTAGGCCTTCAACCTGGTGGAAGACCGGTGTGTGAGTCGCGTCCAATTCATCCGTGCGGAATGTCCGTCCAGGGCAAGCGATATAAATAGGCAAATCACGGGACAACATGGTCCGCATCTGCACCGGGCTGGTGTGAGTACGAAGTATCTGGCCCGAGCCTTCCGAAGCGATGTGGAATGTATCCTGCAGCGTTCGCGCAGGATGATCAGGCACAAAATTCAATGCATCGAAATTGAAATACTCGGCCTCAACCTCGGGACCGTCGGCAATTTCCCACCCCATGCCGACGAAAATATCCTGAATGTGCTCAGAAATTTGAGTGATCGGATGCATCGCTCCGACGGGCCGACGCGTTGACGGGATCGTGACATCCAGGCGCTCGGACCGAAGTACAGCCTGGTTACGTTCTTCCTCAAGCACAGCCTTGCGTTCTGCAAAACACTTTTCGACGCGCCCACGAGCCTTGTTCACTGCCCGACCGGCGTCTTTTCGTTTTGGTTTCGACAGGGAACCTAGCGATCGTCGTGCCAGCGGGATGGGAGCGGAATCCCCGAGATGCTCCTTACGTGCTTGTGCTAGGTCGTCCAGCGTCGTCGCTTGATCAAATGCACTAATCGCAGCATCAGCGGCGGCATTCAGTGACGCTTCGGACACATCAATTTCTGACACGGAGGTGAAACCTTTCACGAGTAACCAGTGACGTACGTCGATAATCTGATTCAGAGTCTATCAATACCTTGGGACGAACTAAGAGCGCGTGAAGCCTCATAAAGCGTAATCGCAGCAGCACCAGCAACGTTAAACGACTCAGCGCTTCCTCTGATCGGAATGCGGACCCTGACGTCGGCAAAGTCGGCAACATCTTTTGACAGCCCATGGGCTTCGTTACCAAAAAGCCAGGCGCTAGGACGAGTCATCATCGGGGGGTTTGACGATGCCCCCGTATCGTCTGTTCCTCCCGCGTCTTTTGTCATCTGCGCACGCCGAATGCGCCATTGAGCAGCATCATCGACAGCGTCGTCGAGAGAGGTTTCACCGTCGATAGTCGTCGCTACTATCTGGAATCCTCCTGACAATAAATCGGCGAGGGAGTTTTGTATGTCTCGCTCACGCCCAATGGGTATGCGAAATACCGACCCTGCCGCTGATCTCACCGTCTTGCCATTGTGAATGTCAACCGAATTTCCTAGAAATACGACGCAGTCCGCACCAACGGCATCAGCCGTCCGAATAAAAGTCCCAGCGTTACCCGGATCAGACATATCAATTCCGACGGCGACGAGGCCACGTCCACGTCGCACGCGGTTGATGCATGATTCCACTGATGTGGAGAGTAATTGGCACGTGGCGAATACTCCGCTATGGCTTACTGTCTCCGATAAGGCTGAAGCAGCTTTATCATCGATTACGCTCACCGGAATACGTTTTTCGCGCGCCAACTCTCGTAACGTGGAAAACTTGTCCCAGGCACTATAGGCCACAAACACTTCTTTGGCGACACCCGCCGATAAAGCCCCCTCTACGCCATTGAAGCCCTCGACAAGAAACTTCTTTTCTTTACGTCGGCCAGCCGATTTAAGTAGCTTCCGGGCTGCGATAATCCTCGGAGTTCGTACCGTAAAAACCTGATCCGGTCGATCATTGGTTAAACGATGATGGGGATAATCGGTAGACGTTTGGAAAATGTTATCCACGTGATCGCACATCACTCAGCAATTCTTTTCAATACTTGTGAATACGGCGGGCCGCCATGGGCGGTGCATCGAGCCAAAAATTCTCTCAGGAAACCAAAAATCTTGTGGTTGACCCGACTTCACTTAATATAAAGAAAACGTCGCTCTCAATGGAGCGACGGAAAAACATACCCCGCCCCACGATGTCCTAGCAGTGACCATCACAGAAAAGTGCGATGACATACGCTGATGGTGTGGAGCCGAGGGAAGCTAAAAACTACTTCGCCGGGGCGTTAACATCCTCGGGCAAAGCGTCTTTAGCAGCCGCACACAATGCGGAGAATGCCTGCTCATCCGAGACTGCGAGATCAGCGAGGTTCTTGCGATCAATGTCCACGCCAGCGAGTCGGAGACCCTGGATGAGGCGGTTGTAGGTCATGTCGTTCTGGCGGGCCGCTGCATTAATACGAGTGATCCACAGTTTGCGGAAATCACCCTTCTTCGCACGACGATCCCGGAACTCGTAAGTCTTCGAGTGGAGCATCTGCTCCTTAGCCTTACGGTACAGGCGAGAACGCTGTCCGCGGTAGCCCTTGGCGGACTTCAGGACCTCGCGACGCTTCTTCTTAGCATTAACTGAACGCTTCACACGAGCCACAGTGTTACTTCCTTCTATCTAGTCGGGGGTGTTATCGAGCGGGTGATTTCTAGCCCTCGCCCAGGAGCCGCTTAACGCGCTTGGTGTCGTTACGGGAAACGGAAGTATCGCCCTTCAAACGACGGGTGCGGGTCGATGGCTTGCCCTCGAGAAGGTGACGGCGATTAGCCTGCTCGCGGCGGAGTTTGCCGGAGCCCGTCTTCTTGATGCGCTTCTTAATTCCGCTGTGGGTCTTCTGCTTCACTGCCGATTTTCCTTTGCACAAATTGAATGAGTTGGTCTTGCACGCTGCCGAGATCGTCGTGAATCGATCTACGACTTCCCGGCTCACGCCACACTGGGCAGAGCACTCGCCGAAAGAAACGCACGGGAATCCCTCAGCAGTTCGTGCACTGCCCCGTAGTTGTGAGAAGGACTACTTCTTACCTTTGCGACGCACAGGACCGAGAACCATAGTCATGTTGCGACCATCTTGCTTAGGCCGAGATTCAACGACGCCGGCATCGGCGACGTCATCAGCCAAGCGCTCGAGCAACCGGAAACCTAATTCCGGACGAGACTGCTCGCGACCACGGAACATGATTGTGACCTTCACCTTGGAGCCTTTCTCCAAGAACCGGACAACATTGCCCTTCTTAGTCTCATAATCATGATCGTCGATCTTGGGCCGGAACTTTTGTTCCTTGACGACGGTCTGCTGCTGGTTGCGGCGAGATTCGCGAGCCTTTTGTGCCTGCTCGTACTTGTACTTGCCGTAATCCATGATCTTGGCCACAGGCGGTTTTGCACGTGGCGCAACCTCGACAAGATCAAGATCGGCGTCATAGGCGAGCTTGCGAGCATCGTCGGTACGCACGATTCCAACCTGTTCGCCACTAGGGCCAACGAGTCGAACTTCGGGGACACGAATTCGCTCATTAATGCGAGCTTCAGCGCTGATGTGAGACTCCTCAATAGGGATGAACATTGACTGGTCTGGCCGCACTGACGTGCTACAAGCGCTGGATAAACCTTTGAACCGGACTCACAGGCATTTTCACGAGTGCGCATAACGCACGAGTGCCAACACCTGAGGCGTAGGTTCCTTTGCTGCGCCATAAAAGAATCCCCGCTTTACAGATCCACTCTGTAAGACGGGGATGCCACCAAGGCTCAACACATAAGTTCTGAGCGTAAGCCAAAACTTATCGGTAACCTTCTACCAGAGTCCAACCTTTCGGCGGTCACGTGGTGGGAGCATCCTCCGCTTGCAGCCCGCGTGGATTTCCACCACGTCGGACGGTCGTGTCGATCAGGATAGCAGGCTCGTGGATGAGTGCCAAATCTTTAGCTAAGCCATCCAGGAATGCGTCGATCGAAGATGCGCTACTGACCAGGTGTGGTAGCTAGTCAAGTGCCTGCAATAGGTCAGCGATAAGGTCTTCGGCAGATTCTAGACCAACCGAAAGTCGAACCAAGTCATCAGGAACTTCCAGCACTGATCCCGCTGTCGACGCGTGGGTCATTGCTGCCGGATGCTCGATCAGTGATTCAACTCCGCCAAGCGATTCGGCGAGTGTAAAGACCGATGTGTTCTTGCAACGACGCTGTGCCGCATCGTGGTCAGCGAGGCGAAGAGAGACCATGCCACCAAAGTGAGACATTTGAGCAGCGGCAACCGCGTGCCCGGGATGGCTCTCCAACCCTGGATAAATGACCTCTTTAACCGCGGGGTGATCAGCCAATCGGTTAGCTATGGCCTGTGCATTCGCACTGTGTCGCTCCATCCGGACTGGCAGACTCCTCAGTCCACGCAAAGTAAGGAATGAATCGAAGGGCCCAGCAGTCGCACCAGCAGAATTCTGCAAGAAAGCGACCTCCTCATCGACGGCTTGATCAGATGTCACTACTGCCCCGCCGACTACATCAGAGTGCCCACCAATGTATTTCGTGGTCGAATGGACGACGATGTCTGCGCCGAGGGATAACAGGTGCTGCAAAGCCGGAGTAGCAAACGTATTGTCAACCACTAACCGAGCGTTCACGCTGTGCGCGACTTTAGCCAGAGCAGGGATATCCGCAATGGTCAGCAGTGGATTGGTTGGGGACTCAGCCCATACCAGCCGCGTCCGATCAGTAAGCGCGGATCGCACCTCATCGAGATCGTTAATTGCCACCGGTGTGTAATCGATCCCCCACTTGGCAAAAATCTTGTCAATGAGACGGAATGTTCCGCCATACGCGTCATTGGGGATGATGATGTGGTCGCCGGGTTTGAGCATAGCCCGCAAAACTGCGTCACTAGCCGCCATTCCTGAGCCAAAGGCACGCCCATACTTGCCCCGCTCTAGCTCAGCGATTGCTTTTTCTAATGCAGTGCGGGTTGAGTTTCCCGTCCTGGAGTACTCGTAACCGCCGCGCAGTCCACCGACTCCGTCTTGGGCATAGGTAGACGTTGCATAAATAGGTGGGTTAACTGCTCCAGTTGCAGCTTCCGGCGTCCACCCTGCGTGAACGGCAGACGTCTCCAATCCTCGGTCTCGAGCGTCTCCTTTTTCTATGTCACTCATCTTTTCCCTTTCTTCAGAACATATTGGTTTTATTCCCACTAGGCTTCGCTCTTTGTATGCTTTACTTTTTGGCGAAGCCAAGCAGATCTTGACGAGTTACCACTCCAACCGGAACACCATCAGCGAGAACCATCAGTGAATCCACACTTTCTAGTTGCTTGATCGCTTCAGATGCTCGCTCTTGATCGCCGACGAGGGGCATGGCGTCCTCCATCACGGACGAGACCGAATCGGACAACGAATGACCATCCTCGTACACAGCTCGTAGCAGGCCTCTTTCAGTGACAGCGCCACGAATTTCCCCACGACAACCGGAGGTTCGGCCCCTAGGACTGGCATCTGCGATACGTTGAATTCCCGCAAAATATTGATGGCATCACGGATGGTCTCATTCGGGTGAGTATGAACGAAAGCGGGAAGCGACGAGGCTGAATCATTCTTACGACGAAGGATGTCGGCTATCGTCGGCTCTTCTTGTTCACGGGGGCGTCCGGTATCAAAACCATACGAAAGCATCCACTCGTCATTGAAAATCTTGCCTAAGTATCCCCGGCCACCATCAGGCAAAAGAACAACAATTTTGGCGTCCGGATCCCGTTGAGCAACCTTTATTGCGGCAACAACAGCCATTCCCGACGATCCACCGACTAATAGACCTTCTTCCCTTGCTAGGCGACGCGTCATCGCAAAGGCTTCAGCATCAGTCACGGAAATGATCTCATCGGGAAGGCTGCGGTCATAGGCGTCGGGCCACATATCCTCACCGACTCCTTCGATGAGATACGGGCGTCCGGAACCACCCGAATAGACCGAGCCCTCGGGATCAGCACCAATGACTTTGACTGCTCCGTCCGAAACCTCTTTGAGGAAACGGCCCGTGCCCGTAATTGTTCCACCGGTGCCCACTCCCGCTACGAAGTGAGTAATTTCCCCGTCAGTGTCCCGCCAAATTTCTGGGCCGGTGGATTCATAATGGCTAGCCGGCCCATTGGGGTTGGAATACTGATCGGGTTTAAAGGCTCCGGGCGTTTCGGAAACAAGACGATCTGACACCGAATAATACGAGTCAGGACTATCGGGCTCTACGGCCGTCGGGCAGACAACGACTTCAGCACCGTAGGCACGAAGGACATCAATTTTGTCTTTTCCCACTTTGTCGGGGCAAACAAAGATGCACTGGTATCCGCGCTCTTGGGCAACCATCGCTAAACCGACTCCGGTGTTTCCTGACGTCGGTTCAATAATGGTTCCGCCGGGCTTGAGTTTTCCCTCTTTCTCCGCAGCATCGATAATCTTTTTCGCTATGCGGTCCTTAGAACTTCCGCCCGGGTTAAGGTATTCAATTTTGGCAGCAACTAAGCCTGCTCCATCCGAAACAACAGACTGCAGTTGCACTAGGGGCGTATCACCAACTGCCTCAGTGATGTGTTTCAAGATTTTCATGGGATCGAGTATAGAAACCCCAATCCCAATCAGTTAGACCGACCGGTCTGTATCTCGGCTGTAGCTCTAATTAATTACTCTTTCCAGGGAGCATATCGGCCAAATACTTCGCGGTATAGGAACCGGTTTCTTCCCGACGCTCCACGAGATCTTCAGGTGTCCCCTGATCAACGACACGTCCACCGCCAGCACCACCTTCTGGTCCCATATCGATGACCCAATCTGCCATCTTGATGACATCTAGGTTGTGCTCGATAACGATGACGGAGTTCCCTTTGTCAACGAGCCCCTGAATCACGAGCATGAGTTTCCGAGTATCTTCAAAATGCAACCCGGTCGTTGGCTCATCAAGGATATAAACCGTCCGCCCACGAGAGCGTTTTTGCAGTTCGGAAGCTAATTTAACGCGCTGCGCTTCACCACCGGACAACGTCGTTGCCGACTGTCCCAAACGGACATAGCCCAAACCGACGTCGACAAGAGTCGCGAGATACCGGTGGATAGAGGTGATCGGTTCAAAGAAGTCGGCAGCCTCAGAAATGGGCATATCGAGGACTTCGGCAATGTTTTTGCCCTTATATTTGACCTCAAGAGTTTCCCGGTTGTACCGCGCGCCATGACAGACTTCACACGGAACATACACGTCGGGGAGAAAATTCATTTCAATCTTGATTGTCCCGTCGCCTCGACATGCTTCGCACCGTCCACCTTTAACATTGAATGAAAAGCGACCGGCTTTATAGCCGCGCACTTTTGCCTCTTGTGTTTCGGCGAAAAGATTACGAATCTTGTCAAAAACTCCCGTATATGTCGCAGGATTTGACCGCGGTGTCCGGCCGATCGGACTCTGATCAACCTGCACCAACTTGTCCAGCTGATCCAGCCCCTCAATCCGACGGTGACGGCCTGGAACGACGCGGGCACCATTCAAATCTCTCTGCAATGTCGATGCGAGAACACCATTCACCAAAGACGACTTACCTGACCCTGATACCCCAGTGACGACGGTCAAAACACCGAGCGGGAAAGACACATCGATATTTTTAAGATTATTTTCCTTAGCCTCAATGACTGTGATGTGACGGTCTTTACCAAGTTCTCGGCGCTTGTCCGGAACGGCCAACACCCGTCGACGGGATAAATAGTCACCGGTTAACGAGTTCTTACACTTCTCGATGCCATCCGGTCGGCCCTGATAGACCACTTCCCCACCATATTCACCAGCACGAGGACCAATATCGACCAGCCAATCCGCTGTACGAATCGTTTCCTCATCGTGCTCGACAACGATGAGAGTATTTCCAAGATCGCGAAGCTGTTCCAGAGTAGCGATCAATCGTTGATTATCGCGCTGATGGAGGCCAATCGAAGGCTCGTCAAGAACGTAGAGGACGCCCGCCAGACCTGAACCGATCTGCGTCGCTAAGCGAATACGTTGGGCTTCTCCACCTGAAAGGGTTCCAGCCGAACGAGATAGTGACAGGTACTCCAGTCCGACGTCGAGAAGGAAAGTCAGTCGCGCCTGCACTTCCTTGAGCACTCGGCCGGAAATCATTTCCTCACGGGAGGAGAGCGTTAACGAATTTAAGAACACCGAAGCGTCAGAGATAGATAAATCACTAAGCTCCGCAATGGATAACTCCTGATTGGTACCATCCGAAGAGTCTCCAGCAATCTTGACCGAGAGGACCTCGGGCTTTAAACGAGCTCCATGGCACTTCGGACAAGGCACCTCACGCATATATGCCGTGAACCGCTGTTTTTGCGAATCAGACTCTGCCTGGTCTATCCGCCGATGAAGAAATGGCATGACCCCTTCAAACGGCGCGCTATACTTCCTTACCCTCCGATAAGCATTGCGATAACGAATGGAAATCTGATGATTCGACCCATGCATGATCGTCCGCTTCTGGGACGCGGTCAGGTCTTTCCACGGCGTGCTCGGAGAAACCCCCAACTGCTGGGCTATTGCCTCCACCATTTTCGAGTAGAAGGTTGAATGGTTACTCACCCACGGCGCGATGGCTTCGACCAGTGGCTTTGTATCATCAGGAATCACTAATAATTCATCAACGGTCAGCTTGCTCCCCAACCCATCACATTCGGGACAAGCTCCGTATGGCGAGTTGAACGAGAACGTTCTCGGTTCCAGTTCATCAATAGCTAATGGATGACCATTCGGGCATGCCATCTTCTCGCTAAAACGTCGGAAACGATAAGGATGATCATCATCTAAGGAGACAAAATCAAAGATGACTACCCCATCAGCGAGATTCAATGCGGTTTCGACGGAATCAGTTAACCGCTGCTTCTGAGTCGGCTTTACTGACAGACGGTCAATAACAACTTCGATATTATGTTTGACCTGTTTTTCCAATTTAGGGACATCGGAAATGTGATAAGTCGTTCCATCTACGCGGACGCGAACATATCCCTGTGCTGAAAGGTTCTCGAATAAGTCAACAAACTCCCCTTTTCGTGTCCGCACAACCGGGGCCAAGATTTGGAATCGGAGTCCTTGTTCCATATCCATAATCTGGTCAACAATTTGTTGCGGTGTTTGGCGCTCAATAACCGCACCACAGGTCGGGCAGTGCGGGATACCAATGCGCGCATAGAGAAGCCGGAGGTAATCATAAACTTCGGTGATCGTCCCCACCGTTGAACGCGGGTTATGGTTCGTTGACTTCTGGTCAATGGAAACAGCTGGTGAGAGTCCCTCAATAAAATCGACCGCCGGTTTCTCCATCTGTCCAAGGAACTGACGGGCATAAGAGCTCAATGACTCGACATAACGACGCTGCCCCTCAGCAAAAATCGTATCGAAGGCAAGGGATGATTTACCGGATCCGGATAAACCCGTGAAAACGATGAGTTCGTCTCGAGGTAAATCGATATCAACACCTTTTAAGTTATGTTCACTGGCTCCCCGGACGATCAGTCGATCTGCCACAGATTTCCCTTCTTATATCGCTCATTAATGGTTTGTGAAACGAATACCGCGCTATTCTACGACCAGTACAGGCCACCCCGCACACATCGTCACGAAAAAGACCTAGGGTGGACGCATGAGCACTTCCGACAACACTCCAGAAAACTCGGAAACGTCACACGCAAACACAGATAACGCGGCAGCTCGTACCAACGAGCATATAGTTTTTGGCTCGTACACAGGGCATATTGACGGCCCTCAGCAAGCTCAACGATTAGTCTATGAAGCCCCGCCTCAAACCCGCGATGGACAACCCACGTCATCCGAGGCAAGCGTCGTATCCATTATCAAAACCTCTGTGGGATCCATGGACAATTCCTGTTATCTCCTGGCAGTGGATAACGATGCGGTCCTCATTGATGCTGCAACTGACGCGCCTTTTCTCCTTGATCTCGCCGATGCCGCGGGGGTGAAGATAACGGACGTTATCACTACGCATTCACACTATGATCACGTCGGAGCCCTCCAAGAGGTTCTCCAGCAGACTGGGGCACGACATCATGCGTCCGCCGGGGATGCACCTGATTTACCTGCCGATGCTGACCGCGTCGCCAAGGACGGAGAAAGGTTAGACCTCGCCAGTGAGAAGCTAGCTGGCCTTCACTTGTCCGGCATTACTCTCCATGGCCACACTCGTGAGGGCCTGGCCATAGCCTTTGACCCGCAATCTTCGCTCGGTGTTAAAGCGCCCGTTCACGTTTTCACTGGCGATTCTCTTTTCCCCGGCGGGGTCGGAAAAACGTCGTCACCAGAGGCCTTCAACCGTTTATTAGACGACGTCACCCACAAGCTCTTCGATGTGTATGATGGGTCAACCTGCATCCACCCGGGCCATGGGGACGATACGACACTGGGTGCCGAATATCCTCATCTCGCCGAATGGCGTGAGCGTGGGTGGTGATCAACGCAACCTACCCCGTGGGCGAACAGTTCTCACGCCCATGGGGTAGCTCCATCACGGATGATTACTTCGAAAGACCCCTACGTTTATTGGAGAGAATGTGGGAACCCCCACGACCGACTCTGAACAATCCGCCATCGCCTACGAGCAGCGTGTTCTCGACTCACTCTTCACCTACGTCGATCGTGAGCGTCGACTCTCTGAGGAGAAACTGAGTTCAGTTCTACGCCGGCGTACTCATGATCCTCGTGGCCTCGTCGAGCGAGAAACGGCATATAGCACGTTGCATGATCGGCTTACCATGCTGTCCTCAGCCGAAATTGGCCTGTGTTTCGGCCGTATCGATGTTGTCGAAACCGATGGCGAGGAACCGGAAAACCCATCTCCTGACAACCCTGAGCTGGATCGACGCTATATCGGGCGGATCGGGTTGTCCGATAAGGATGACGATTATCGGACAACCCTCATGGATTGGCGCGCCCCGGGGGCACGGCCTTATTACTTGGCGACGACTGCACACCCGGAAGGTGTGGCCCTACGATGCCACTTGCGGACGAACGGACGCACGGTAACGGGAGTCACTGACGAGTATCTTGACGCTGAAACGCTCAACGCGGATGGCGTTAACGCGGACTCATCCCCGCGCGGCGCAGGCGATGAATCCCCTCTGCTTTCAGCGCTCAACGCAGCCCGCACCGGGCATATGACCGACATCGTCGCAACAATTCAGCGTGAGCAAGATACCATCATCCGCGATCCTTACCGCGGAGTCACGGTTGTGGAAGGTGGCCCCGGAACTGGGAAAACGGCAGTTGCCCTCCACCGTGTCGCATATCTGCTGTACACATGGCGAGACGTCCTCTCTCCCACCGGCGTGTTAGTCATTGGGCCCAACAGGACGTTCATTGACTACATTTCCCGCGTTCTTCCGACGCTGGGCGAAGGTGGCGTTGTCCTGTCGACTATCGGGGATCTTTATCCCGGGGTTACGTCGTCACGAATTGACTCTGAGCTCAGTAGAGAAGTCAAAGGATCCATTGAAATGGTGGAGATCCTGACTAATGCCGTGAAGAACTATCAGCTCGTTCCCGACGAAACGAAGTCGTTAAGTGTGGATGGGCATCACTTGGACGTCACGCCCGCGATGGTTCGAGCTGCGCGAACACGAGCTCGTCGTTCGCGAAAAGCGCACAACCAGGCTCGCGGTATTTTCCAAGACAAATTCCTAGACCTTCTCGCCGACGCCTTCGCCGATCAAATTGGCGAAGACCCGTTAGGCGGGAATAATCTCCTTGACGCCGGTGACCGGGTTGCGCTGCGGGAAGACCTGGAAGAGGAGCCTGCAGTCATCGAATTGATGGACAGTCTGTGGCCCGAGCTGGATCCCATCGACGTGCTTGCAACCCTCTTCAGTGACGAGAGCGCGCTGCAGCACGCGACCAATGATTATGACGATCTCACGCGTGAGGCTCTCCGCAGAGCGGACGGGCGGAGCTTTTCCACCTCAGATGCTGCTCTTCTGGATGAGCTCGCAACGATTATTGGCCTTGCTGATGTCGACGAGCAGAGAGCGAAGGAAGAGCTCGAGCGATCCAAACGCATAGCTGAGGCGCAAGACGCCCTCGATATTTTGGCCGGCTCGGCGTCCCAAGACGTTGATGATCAGTTCGATCCCGAAATACTCATGGCCTACGACATTCTCGATGCTGCTGCGCTGGCGGAACGCCAACGTGTCCGGGATGATCGGACGACGGCCGAGCGTGCTCAGGAAGACCGACTGTGGTCCTATGGGCACGTCGTCGTCGATGAAGCGCAAGAGCTCTCCGCGATGGAGTGGCGGATGGTGATGCGTCGATGCCCCAACCACTGGATGACCTTGGTCGGCGACACCGCGCAAACAGGAAGCCCCGCTGGGGTGGAGTCATGGTCGGACACGCTGGAGCCGTTCGTCCAGTCGCGGTGGCACCATCATCGGCTGACGATTAACTACCGGACTCCCAAAGAGATCACCGACGTCGTTGACCACATACGCCATCATGTGGCGCCTGGTACGTCGTCCGATACTGCTATTCGTTCGAATAGCCGACAGCCCACGATGGTCTATATGCCCGAGCTGGACTCATGCCGTGCCACTAAGGCTGAAAGCACGGACCATGAGTTAGCAGATTCGGATCACGGTCGCGTTCGAGCCCCTGTTGTCGACAAACTGCAACATGTCATTTCTGATGTTGCAGGAGCAATATCGTCAGAACGTACTATTGCGATTGTCATTGCGGCAAACAACCCTGATCTTCAATCCTGCATCAACCAGGCTGTACAACAATCAGACCTCGATCAATCAGTGAGTATCTTGGATCCGTCGGACACGAAGGGGTTGGAATTTGATGAAGTAGTCATCATCGAACCTGAAGATATTGCATATACGGCGGTCCAAGGATTTCAGGATCTCTATGTTGCTGCAACACGAGCGACCCAGGGTCTCACCGTTGTGTACTCGGGTCAGCCGATGTTCGAAAGCGCTTGATTCATCACACCTTGATCCCAGGCCATCCTTGACCACGTGTCCCAACCGTGAACGCCTATAGGATCCAAGCGGTAGTCAATATTGACCCCTGCTGCGCGAGCTTGGGCGACGAATTCCGCGGTTTGGACGGTCGCCCCAGCTTCCATGGGGATACCTTCAGTGACGGCGCCGACCAGGTTATCGCCGTAATCAGCAAGAGGATTGATCACACCTGAAGCCGACGTGACGATGATAGGCATCGTCAAATTCTGTAGATTCTCCGATGGATTAGCCGCCCGTCGATTAGCAAGATTGAACCAGGGCACCGTGTTGACGCCCTCCGTCAGGAGAGGCTGGAGGTCGGTGGTTAACCACTGGTCGGGCATCCTGGAATCGTAGAAACCGGACATGGCGAGAACGCTGCGGTAAAAATCGGGGCGTTGAGCTGCCAAGCTCATTGCACCCCAGGCTCCCGCCGAGATGCCTGTGGCTAGAGTATGCCCAGCTCCCCCACCTGGAACCCCGAAATTGGTGGCAAGATATGCGGGTAATTCTTCAGAAAGAAAAGTCTTATATTTGAATACCCTGCCATCAGCAGTGGGATGATCCCAGTCGGTATACAGACTTGCCGACTCCCCCGCTGGGAACACCAAGGTGGCATCCGCGGAGTCCAAGTGCTCTAAAGCGTGCCCATCGGTCAGCCACTCATTCGTGTCATTTTTAATACCCATGCCGCCAAGGAACTGGACCACACGCGGATTATTGGCAGTATGCGAGGGCCGGATGACTACGGAAATGTCTCGGTTCATGGCGGCAGAATGAACAGGGCACTTCACAGCCGCATTCGCAAATGGGGCACACGCTTGCCCCGCCGGAGCAGCTGACGCACGGGGCAACGATTGTGGCGCTTGCAAAGCCGGCACACACACCATCGATGCTGCTAAAACAGCACCATACAAACGTCGGCGGGTACTACGAACCAATCTTGTGGGGAGCATGCGTCGATCTTATAACGAAGAAACCCCACGGCAAGGGGACGCTTTATTTTGGCACCCAATTAGGTGTAGTGGACTCGGAGCCAATCCCGGCCAGTCACGACGTACCGGCTTCGTCTACATCATGTTTTAGCTAAGTCTTAGTCAACCGTGTGGACGATCATGACATCGCAATTTGATTGACGAGCCACGTCGGCTGGAACCGATCCCAACAATCGTCCGGTCAGAGAGTTAATTCCTCGGTTTCCCACCACCAGGAGATCGGCGTCGACCTCTTTCACGATGGCCATGAGCGCTTCGACCGGTGTTCCCTTCCGAACTGCCGTTTCAATGTTGGTTGCACCGACCCGGCACGCCGCTTCTACCGCGCTTTCTAGGTTCTTACGTGCGGGGTCGTCGCCAAGGACGGTAACGGAATCTTGGCGGAGGGTCTTCGAGGCTTCTTCTTGGTTTTCGTAGTAGGCGCAACCGATGGTTACTGTGGCGTCCAAGGCCGCTGCGATTTCGGCTGCTCGCTCGACTGCGAGAAGCGACGACTGAGACCCGTCTGTACCAACAACGATTGTCGAGTATTTGCTCATTTCTACCTTCCCAACCTCATTTGTCGACGATGTCGACAGTAACCTTAGCTTTTATGGTACGTCACTTCGTTGTACTTCACTCAGTGACATTGTGCAGGCTGAAGCCACTGGGCTGTTGACACTATTCAATCCCGGCTTCGGTGATTTCCTTGAGTTCTTTCTTGATGCCAACAAGTTCGTCGCGGAGACGCGCGGCGAGTTCGAATTTCAGGTCTCTCGCGGCGTCGCCCATCTGTCGGGTTAAATCGTCGCGGAGACGAACAAGGTTATCGCGGGTCATTTCCGTGTAATCCGGTTCTTGGTCTCCTGCCAGTGCAGCGTCGGATGTTAATGAAGAGGTTGACTGGGCCTTCTGACCATTCGCGTTCGCAGACGTTTGTGCACCGTCTTCGGCAGTTATTGCACCAGCAGCCTCGGGGTCGTCGGCTTCGCTCTCGTTGTCATAGACCTGGTCGAGAATGTCGGCAATCTTCTTCCGCAAGGGCTGAGGATCAATGTTGTGCTCTTTGTTAAATGCGATCTGCTTTTCCCGATGCCGCTCAGTTTCGTCAATTGCCTGAGCCATGGAATCGGTGACAGTATCCGCGTACATGTGGACTTCGCCGCTGACATTTCGGGCGGCACGGCCGATGGTCTGAATTAAGGACCGCGTGGAACGTAGGAAACCTTCTTTATCGGCATCAAGAATGGAAACGAGGCTCACCTCGGGGAGATCGAGCCCCTCTCGCAAGAGGTTAATTCCGACGAGAACATCGTATTTTCCCAGCCTTAAGTCCCGGAGAAGCTCGACGCGCTGCAGGGTATCGATGTCCGAATGGAGATAACGAACGCGAATTCCGGCGTCCGCCAGGTAATCCGTGAGATCTTCAGCCATTTTCTTGGTCAACGTCGTGACCAGAACTCGTTCATTCTTGTCTGTTCGTTGACGGATTTCTTCCATGAGGTCATCGATTTGGCCCTTTGTGGGTTTAACCACAATCTTGGGGTCGACGAGACCTGTGGGGCGAATGACTTGTTCGACATATTCACCACCCGCGGCTTCCAACTCATAGTCGCCGGGGGTAGCAGACATATATACGCATTGGCCTTTACGTGCATCGAACTCATCCCAGGTGAGAGGCCGGTTGTCGATGGCGCTCGGTAGGCGAAAGCCGAAATCAATGAGGTTTCTCTTGCGCGACGCATCACCCTCAAACATTCCACCGATTTGAGGAACCGTGACGTGGGACTCGTCGATGATCGTCAAGAAGTCCTCTGGGAAGTAGTCGATCAGCGTTGCCGGAGCGCTACCTGCTTCACGCCCATCGATATGGCGTGAGTAGTTCTCAATTCCTGAGCAGAACCCAACCTGTTCAATCATTTCCAGATCGAACTCTGTTCGCATTCGCAACCGTTGAGCTTCGACAAGCTTCCCTCGATTTTCAAGATCTGCTAATCGATCTTTCAACTCCGCTTTAATAGCTTCCTCAGCCTTCGCCATACGCTCGGATCCGGCCACGTAGTGAGTTGCCGGGAAAATTCTTAATTGATCGTGAGTATCGATCACTTCGCCAGTCAAAGGATGGATCGTATGAAGGCTATCAATCTCGTCTCCAAAGAATTCGACACGAACGCCCACCTCTTCATAGGCGGGAATAATATCGACGACATCTCCTTTAACTCTGAATGTGCCGCGTGTAAATGCAACATCATTACGCGTGTATTGGACATCGACCAGCAATCGGAGGAATTGGTCTCGGTCGACTTCCTCTCCGACGCGAAGAGGGATAGATCGATCTAAGTACGACTGCGGAGTCCCTAACCCGTAGATACACGACACCGAGCTGACAACAACAACATCGCGCCGTGACAAGAGATTAGACGTGGCTGAATGTCGTAAGCGCTCAACATCTTCATTGATCGAGGAATCTTTTTCGATATACGTGTCAGTTTGCGCGATATAGGCTTCTGGTTGGTAATAGTCGTAGTAACTGACGAAGTATTCGACCGCGTTATTCGGCAACAGTTGCCGGAGCTCATTGGCTAGCTGAGCTGCCAAAGTTTTATTCGGGGCCATAACTAATGTTGGTCGCTGTTGCTTCTCAATGAGCCACGCGGCCGTCGCAGACTTCCCTGTACCCGTCGCCCCCATCAAAACAACGTCGCGCTCACCGCGACGAAGCCTTTCATCAATTTCCTTAATGGCCTGGGGCTGGTCTCCCGCAGGCTCATAATCGCTAACGACCTCAAAAGGTTTGCTCGTCCGCTCAATGTCACCGACTGGACGAAATTCTGATTGCGAAAGGATGGGATGTTCTGCAGCGAATGCCATAACCGCGAGTGTAACCCTCATTCCCCGATGGCGCGGTTTCGCACTAGACTGTGGAAACGATCACCAACAATCCCAACTAAGCAGCAGAGCCAGTCCGGAGATCAACCCATCCATCGTGGATACAAGCGGATAGTTGCCGGGTCAATAGGGTCCCCGCTCCTCCACACGTCGAGGGGACGCTCGGTGTCATCAGTCGCGCGGCGTGCCTCGCTCTGGAAGGCTTCGCTCCCCGACTGGCGGCTAAAACCCAGCCATGAAAGCTTTTCACGAGTACTCTCATCCACTCCACCGGAGCCTCCTTCGCTGGGAGCGTGCTGAGATACTGATGCGAACAGTGTCTTATCAGGATCCCCACCAAACTCAACGTCTGCTTCAGAACCGAAGACCCATTCAACCCGCCGTCGGAAGCGTTGCTGCCGGCCCTGGTGGTGGAATAGCACGGGACCATCCGTCTCACAGGTACCGCTCTCATCCTGTTCAGGCACGCAACCCCATCGAGCCAAACGGCAATCCCATAATCTATCCACCGACTCCAGAAGATGATCGGGCGTGCCTGAGTTATCCACAATGACGTCGGCGGATGGAGCTCGATCTGTGTCCGACAGCTGTGCCCTGATTCGCTGCCGTGCATTATCTTCGTCGAAACCCCGATGCGCCACCAGACGTTGAACTCGCGTGTCTTCGTCGGCAGTCACGACCACAACCAAACCACACATTCGGTCCAGGTTGTTCTCGATCAGCAAGGGCATATCAAACACGACGATTGACGCGTCGGCAGAAGCACGAAAGAGTTCATATGCTCGCTCATGAATTCGTGGATGCATGATAGCGTTCAACGCCTTCGTGCGATCCTCGGACACAAACGCGCGCCGGGCCAGTTCTTTACGGTCCAGGGACCCGTCGCTCATGAGAATGTCGGAACCGAATTCTTCAGAGAGTTCCGATAAAGCGGGTTCTCCCGGCTGTACGATCTCACGGGCTATTTTGTCGCCATCGACGACAATCGCTCCGTGATCAGACAACCTCTTTGCGACAGTGGATTTACCTGAGCCAATACCGCCCGTCAGACCGACCACAACCACTTTTGCTCACTCTTTCATGTGTTTCTTATCCATGACCGCCAAGGCTGGCGTCGTCGGAACCTTTACTGCTGCTCAACTGTCAAGGCCACTACCTTGTCTACCGCGACTGCGCACAGCCTCAGAGACCGAAAACGGATTCCCTGCTTGGTGGATAAATGTCAAGTAGGAACGACGATTACCGTTCGAGAATCGCGGTCACACCTTGACCGCCCGCAGCACAAATGGATACTAATGCGCGGCCGGATCCCTTCTGCTCCAACAGCTTGGCTGCCGTCGCCAAGAGACGGCCACCGGTCGCCGCAAACGGATGCCCGGCTGCCAAAGACGAACCCTTCACATTCAACTTGGAACGATCGATGGCACCCAGCGGCTCGTCCAAGCCCAAGCGCTGCGAGCAGTATTCCGGAGACTCCCACGCAGCGAGCGTCGCCAGCACCTGGGAGGCGAAGGCTTCGTGGATCTCGTAGAAATCGAAGTCTTGGAGCGTCAGACCATTACGACGCAGTAACCGCGGAACCGCGTAGGTCGGGGCCATCAACAGCCCGTCGGGCGTCAGCCGCCCGCGTCCATGAACAAAGTCGACGGCGGCAGTTTCAGAGTCAACAAGATGTGCCCTGACAGGGAGATTGTGCTGCTCCGCCCAGTCCTCGGACGCTAACAAGACCGCAGAGGCACCATCGGTAAGCGGTGTGGAGTTACCGGCAGTCATGGTTGCCCGCACACCGTGACGTTCGGCATCCTTCTTACCGAACACAGGCTTGAGCTTTGACAGTTTTTCCACCGTGGAATCCGGCCTCAAGTTGTTATCTCGGCTCAACCCCAGGTACGGCGTGATCAGATCATCAAAGAAACCTTCGTCATAAGCAGCAGCAAGTTTCTGATGACTTGAAGCGGCAAACTCATCCTGCTGCTGGCGGGAAATTCCCATCTCACGCGCAGTGATGGCCGCATGATCCCCCATCGACAGGCCCGTACGGGGCTCCCCATTACGTGGCTGCTCAGGAACAAGCAGTTGCGGCCGAATCTTCCCCAAAAGCTTGAGCCGCTGCCCCGTCGTTTTGGCCGTAGAGGCCTTAATCAACAGCTTCCGGAGGTCATCATTCAGCGCGATTGGCGCGTCGGAAGTTGTATCAACGCCACCAGCGATGCCGGAATCAATGCGTCCCAGCGATATCGCATCTGCCACTTGAATCGCTGCAGCAAGCCCCGTGCCGCACGCTTGCTGGATATCAAAAACAGGCGTATCCGACGCCAAGTGCGACCCAAAGACACATTCCCTGGTCAAATTGAAGTCGCGCGAGTGCTTAAGTACTGCTCCCGCGGCAACCATTCCTAAACGCTCATCCTGCAGGTGGAACCTGCTCACCAATCCATCGATGGTGGACGTCAACATATCCTGGTTGGACGCATTCGCGTACCGCCCGTTCGAACGCGCGAACGGAATACGGTTTCCGCCGATAATTGCTACCTTACGAGTCATAGGTTGCCCCTCTCTGAGATTCATATCACTAAAACTCTCTCATATTGTGTATGTTCACCGTAGGCTAATTGAACAGAAACTCGTAAAACGTATCCACGAAGGGACCTTTCCATGGCTGACAGTTACGCGAAGTTCGTCAATTCGGGGGCAGGATCGCTGCTCGCGTCGAAACTTGGATTACCTAAACCGGAAAAACTCCGCCGGTTTGAGCCTGGCCAACCCCCTGTCAACGGGCCCATCATCGTCACGGGATCCGGGTCGCTAACATCCTCCATCCGGGAGCTTCTCGAGCCGACGTACACCATCATCGGAACTCGAGACGACGGCTCCCCCGCGACTGATGGGAAAATCGCTGGCCTCGTTATCGACGCCACAGGCTTCGCCACCCCTGCCGATTCGCTCGAGTTGTATGAAACCGTGAATCCGGTCATTCGAAAGCTAGCTCCATGTGCACGCATCGTCGTCATTGGGCATAACCCAGAGACCACGACAACTGCGGCGGCGCGCGTCGCACAGCGAGGACTAGAAGGTTTTACTCGGTCGCTGGCTAAAGAGATGCGGAGGGGTGCAACTGTACAACTGGTCTACACCGAGCCGAACACCCCACTGAGTAGCCTCGAATCCACGTTGCGATTCCTGCTATCCGGGAAATCCGCGTACGTCGACGCTCAGGTGATCCGGCTGAACGAAGCCCCATCTCCCTCGGTTGACTGGGACAAGCCTCTCAAAGGGAAGTCTTCTGTCGTCACGGGTGCAGCCCGCGGAATTGGAAAGACGATCGCGCAAACTCTCGCGCGCGACGGCGCCCACGTGATTTGCGTCGATATTCCCGCTGCGGGAGAAGCGCTGGCTGAAACCGCGAATGAGGTCAACGGAACGTCCCTCGGCCTCGACGTGACTGCGCCCGACGCGGCCGACACCCTTGCGCGCCATGTCAAAGAACGGCATCAGACCGGTATCGATATCATCGTCCACAATGCCGGAATTACCCGCGACAAGACGATGGCTGGGATGGACGACGCTCGATGGAAATCGGTCATGGCGGTCAATATCACTGCCCCGCTGACAATCACCGAACGCCTACTCGAGCTCGAGGCCATCAACGACAACGGTCGGGTCATCGGGGTCTCCTCGATGGCGGGCATTGCCGGCAACAGGGGACAAACCAACTATGCCTACAGCAAGGCGGGAGTCATTGGTTTCGTTGACTCATTTTCGGAGTCTGCTGGCCACGGAATCACTGTTAACGCAGTCGCACCTGGTTTCATCGAAACGCAGATGACCGCGGCGATTCCGGTTGTTACCCGCGAGGTCGGGCGTCGGCTGAATTCTTTGCAGCAAGGTGGACTCACCATTGACGTTGCAGAGACGATTGCATACTTCGCGTCGCCCGCGTCGGAAGCGATTAACGGCAACGTTATCCGCGTGTGCGGACAGTCAGTCTTGGGGGCATAACGTGAACGCATCATCTAGTAACGGAACCTCCACCGGAACGACGCCCAGCACCGCGCCCCAGTCGGCAGGGACCACTGACGGCGTCGACAATGATTCTCCGAGAGAGAAAGCCATTGTTGAGCTCGACAGAATCCCATCGCTTGGGGATGAGTACCGACGAGCATTGCGCGGACTTCTTCCCAGCGTCCCGTTCCTTTCAAAACGTTCGTCGAGTGGCAAGCCTTCGGCGGCCACCGCCCCGTCCCATGAGTATCGCGTCAATGGGGTCACGATCGATTCCACGAACCTTGCTGAATACTGCGCTGCGTGCGGCCTTCGTATCAGCAACGACGTGCCGCTGACATATCCGTATGCGGTGACATTTCCTCTCGTGATGAGCGCAATGAACTCGCCGGATTTTCCATTTCCGGCAGTCGGGACTATTCATATACGCAACCTCATCGAGCAGCATTCCCCCATCACAGTGACCGACAACATCGATGTGGCGGTGTACACGGAATCGTTGCGACGTCACCGCCAAGGTTTGTTGATAGACATCATCACCGAGGTGCGTCGCTCGTCGGGACCCGACGACGTGGTCTGGCGGCAACGATCAACCATGCTGTCGAAGGGCAAAGCTCCCGAGGGGCAACTCCCTGATGACAACTATTCACGAATGAGCGTTGATCTTCCTGAGGACCCGACGGCGATCATTCGAGTGTCGGCCTCGGACATTAAGAACTACGCCAATGTTTCGGGCGATAAAAACCCGATTCACGTCTCCAGGTTGGGGGCCAAGGCGTTCGGCTTCCCGGCGACCATTGCTCATGGGATGTGGAGCGCTGCTTCACTATTGAGCGTCGTCGAGGACGAGATCCCTACTCGGGCGCGCTACACCGTGGAGTTCGGTAAGCCGATCATCCTTCCCGCCGTCCTGGCGGCATATTCCTACCGCCATCCGCAACGCGACTCAAACGGGCTTTCATGGGATTTGCGCTATTGCAGTGCGAAGGATTCGTCGAAGATCAATGTGACTGCTCAATTGTCAGAAATCTAAGCGGTCCGTCTTGTAACGGCGGCACACGCAAAGAATCCCGGCAGGATTCCACAATCGACTAGATCGTGGACATCCTATGCCGGGGGTTATCTATCTCAATACGCGAAACGTGGTGGTCCGCGAGGGCGGCTTACGCTTTCACGTCTTGGTTTTTACTTCCCTGAGATTCCTTGTCCTGTGTGCTTTCTTTTGGCACCAGGTTCAAGAGGTCTTCCCCATGCGAAATCTCGCCAGTGGCAATCGTGACGATTCCGCCTATCCTCTTCCAGTTCGTGATGAGAACCGGGGTGACATCTGGGTGACCGGCCTTCGCAATCTTTTCTTTGTCGAAGGTCATGAGCTTTTGTCCGGCCGATACGCGGTCGCCGCGCTTAACGAATGACTCGAAGCCTTCGCCTTTCATCTCGACCGTATCGACACCGACGTGAACGAGGAGATCCACACCGAGGTCGAGTTTGACGCCAATCGCGTGTCCTTGGACAGCGAGGATCCTTCCGTCGCCGGGGCTATAAATGGTATCGCCTGATGGCTCAATAGCGACCCCGTGGCCTACTGCTCCAGCTGCGAAAGCGGGATCGGGTACATCCTTCAAGGGCACAATGGCTCCATCGAGAGGAGCAACCAGTACTGAGGTTTCCGTGAGAACTGGGCGCTTCTTCTTCGTCGTAGTCGACGTCGCTTGGGCCTGCGATGACTCAGTCTGAGTTTCGGATCCTGCCGCGGCCCCGGCTGGAACAGAAGATGCTGCAGACGAAGCCGAAGCTCCCTCGGTCTGGTTAGCAGCTGCCGCATTGTCTGCTTCTTCATCAGCGGCAATCTTTGCCCGAACTTCTTCCTTCTCTTCCTTTGAGCGGTAGTCGAAGAAGACAACCAGGAAGAATGAGGTAAAGAACGCCACGGCGATACCAATAGTGTATCCGAGCCAGGGTTGGAATGCCGGGATCGTCAAGATCGAGGTGAAGACGAAGGCGTTGGCTTTGATGTTGAAGATGCCCATGACCACGCCGCCTGTAAAACAGCCAGCGAGTAACCGCGGATACGTCTTCTTGAATCGAAGAACAATACCGTACAACGACGGTTCGGAAATTCCACCAAGAAGACCAGCCATCAAAGCACCAAGCGAGACCTGTTTCATGGCCTTATTGCGTTCACGGAACGAACGGTAGAGAACGCCCGCAACCAACCCGAAGCACGCGAAGTTCCAGGCACCCATGGGGCCTTGGATGAAGTCGTAGCCGAGGGAGTTGATGTTCTGAATCATGACGGCGTTCAGCGGCCAGTGCAATCCAAGGGGCACAATGAACGGGTACAACAGCGGAACGACGACGGACAGAATAAACGGCGAAAAGTCATTAATGGCTTTAAGAGCGTTTGAAATACCGTTACCCAGGCCGATACCGAAGGGACCAAGCAAGAATGCTGTGGCTGGGATCAAAATGATCAGCGAGAAGAACGGCACGAACACCATCTGGACCGCTTCAGGGATGACCTTCTTCAGACCTTTTTCAACCCAGTACAACGCGATGGCCGCGATCAACGGCGGGAAAACCTGACCGCTGTATTCGTTCAACACCATCGGAAGGCCAAAGACGTGAACGACGTCTTCGCGGTTACCTAGACTCATGAACTCTGGGCTCATGAGGGCAGCGGGAATAGCTGCGCCAACCCATTCGTTAGCGCCTAGTTTCCGACCAGCTGTTGCGCCCACCATGATCGGCAGGAAGTAGAACACCGACTGGTACATGGCGTGCATGAACTGGTACGTCGGCGGTCGATTCTCTGCACGGAAATCCTGGATCCCCATCGTGTCGAGGAGGACGAGAATCGTGATGATCAGTGAAGCACCGAGGAGAGCCCACAGAATTGGCCGGAACGTGTCAGAGAGGAACTCGAATGCGTAGTCGACCCAGCCAAACTTTCCGCGGACTCCTCCGTATTCTTTCTTGGAGGATTTTTGCCGATTGCCGCCGCCCTCAGCACTTTCCGCAACCCCCGGGAGCTTGATCAACTCCTGGAAATAATTGGCGACCGCACCCCCCATGACGACCTGCAGCCCGTTGTCCCCCTGAGGAACAACACCTAGTACTGATCCATTCTCGTCCAGGGCTTCTGTATTCGCTTGTGACCGATCATTCAACTGGAACCGCAAGCGAGTCGCACAGTGCGTCACTGACGCTATGTTATCCGCCCCACCGATATTATCCAGGATGAACCGTGAGGTGGTTTCGGTTTGCGAAGCCATCACAATCCTTTCGCATTTATGTCCGATTATGTCTGTTCGGACTGTGTCCGAGATTATCGTACCCCCTATATGCTTGGTTTAATAGCGATTCTTTGTGAGGCTCGCCACAAATTGTGGCTATTAGTTACAAACCACACTATCGGGCTTGATAATGACCACCGACGACAAAAATCCCCCTACCCACACGGGATAGGGGGAAGAACCACAACAACGAGTCTGTGGTTGTGAAGCTGGGTTTAACAGCCTGTTTTTAGTCCGAACGTGTTATCAATCCGGAACTAGTTTTCGCCACCGGCGAGCTTCTCGCGCAACTTAGCAAGCTGCTCATCAGAAGCCAAGGAACCGGAGTCGTCTGAGGCGCTCTGCTCAGCTGGAGCGGAGTCACCCTCAGACTCGGAGGAGTAACCCGAGGCTGCGGCTTCCTTTGCCTCTGCGGCACCGGCACGGTGACGCTCGATCTGGGCGGTGTGCATCTCGTGACGACGCTCCGACTCTGCGTACCGAGCTTCCCACTCGGCCCGCTGCTCTTCGAACCCTTCGAGCCATTCGTTGGTCTCGGGATCGAAGCCCTCGGGGAAGATGTAGTTCCCCTGCTCGTCGTAAGAGTCGGCCATTCCGTACTTCGACGGATCGAACTCT
Source organism: Corynebacterium kroppenstedtii (assembly GCF_003243515.1). Lineage (GTDB taxonomy): Bacteria > Actinomycetota > Actinomycetes > Mycobacteriales > Mycobacteriaceae > Corynebacterium > Corynebacterium kroppenstedtii_B. The sequence goes on along the minus strand of NZ_QFRA01000007.1, from coordinate 42,599 downwards.
TCGGTGTAGTCCTCGTCGGCCTGCTTGAGGGAGAGGGAAATACGGCGACGCTCGAGGTCGATGTCGATGACCTTGACCATGACTTCTTCGCCGACGTTGACGACCTGATCCGGAACTTCCACGTGGCGTTCTGCCAGCTCGGAGATGTGGACCAGACCCTCGATGCCTTCTTCAACGCGAACGAACGCGCCGAACGGAACCAGCTTGGTGACCTTACCGGGAACAATCTGGCCAATGGCGTGGGTGCGGGCGAAGACTCGCCACGGATCTTCCTGGGTGGCCTTGAGCGACAGGGAGACACGCTCGCGATCCATGTCGACATCGAGGACCTCGACGGTGACCTCGTCGCCAACAGCGACAACCTCGGACGGGTGGTCGATGTGCTTCCAGGACAGCTCGGAGACGTGAACCAGACCGTCTACGCCGCCAAGATCGACGAATGCACCGAAGTTGACGATCGAGGAAACGACGCCCTTGCGGACCTGACCCTTCTGGAGCTGGTGCAGGAACTCGGAGCGAACCTCGGACTGGGTCTGCTCGAGCCATGCACGACGGGAGAGCACAACGTTGTTGCGGTGCTTGTCGAGCTCGATGATCTTCGCTTCCAGCTCTTGGCCGATGTAAGGCTGAAGATCACGCACGCGACGCATCTCAACCAAGGAAGCGGGGAGGAACCCACGAAGACCGATATCGAGAATTAAGCCGCCCTTAACGACCTCAATAACGGTGCCGGTGACGGGCTCATCCTTCTCTTTAAGTTCTTCGATGGTGCCCCAAGCGCGCTCGTATTGTGCACGCTTCTTCGACAGGATCAGACGACCTTCTTTGTCCTCTTTGGTGAGAACGAGAGCGTCGATCTCGTCGCCGACCTCAACTACTTCGTTGGGGTCGATTTCGTGCTTGATGGACAGCTCACGTGAAGGAATGACACCTTCCGTCTTGTATCCAATATCAAGAAGAACCTCATCGTGATCAATTTTGACCACAGTACCCTCGACGATGTCACCATCGTTGAAGTACTTGATGGTGGAGTCGATGGCAGCGAGGAAATCCTCAGTGGAGCCAATGTCATTGACGGCTACCTGAGGGGTTGTAGAAGTGGGCATATGTTAAGTGCTCCGAAACGGATTGTAATCGAAAAACGGACAGGAACGAACGCGTCACACATGCAAAGAGCCATTCCGTTTCGCGAAGGCTCTTCAGATGATTAACCTCTTGACTTCTCCTACCGGCAGTGTGTTCCCGTGGCCGTATCATGGCCGCCAGCTGGAATATCGCGACCATATACAACCGAGTCAACGTCGATAAGAAAAGGGAAATAAGAGGCGGACACACGCGCGTCCTAAAATTTATCTCATTTTCCCTGCACTGGCAAACTTTCCGCTGGTGGAAGGCTGCTAATGGCCTGCTTCATTCCAATCGACACCGACTGCCATTCCAACCTCGAGCGGGACAGCAAGTTCGATAGCCTCATCCATTTCTCTCTGAATAATGCCTCTCACCTGCTCAAGCTCACCATTCGCGACCTCGACGTCGAGCTCATCGTGAACCTGAAGTAGCACCCGTGATGCCAATTTTTCTTGTTTCAACGCAGCATCGACTCGGATCATCGCGACCTTAATAATGTCTGCCGCGGTACCTTGAATCGGGGCGTTCAGAGCTGCGCGTTTGGCATTCTCTCTCGCCTGCCGATTCATGCTGGCGAGGTCTGGCAAATAGCGCCTTCTCCCGAGCATGGTCGACGTATACTCATCTTTCCGTGCGCGATCGACAACTTCATTCAGATAGCGCCGCACACCGCCGAACCGTTCAAAATACTTAACCATAATTTTCTTCGCCTCTCTTACAGAAATATCCAGCTGCTGTGAGAGGCCATATTCCGACAGTCCATAGACAAGGCCATAGCTCAACGCTTTGACTCGCCGTCGTAACTCAGGGGTTACCTCGTTGACCGGCACATCAAAAACCTGCGAACCGACGAAATTGTGCAGGTCTTCACCGCTGCGATAAGCCTCAATGAGGCCTCGATCCTGCGAGAGATGCGTCATAACACGCATTTCGATCTGCGAATAGTCTGCAGTTAATAACGCTTCATACCCTTCACCTGGGACAAAGGCCGCACGTATTTGCCGCCCCTCCTCCGTGCGGACCGGAATATTCTGAAGATTAGGGTCTGTCGAGGACAAACGCCCCGTGGCAGTCGCAGTTTGGTTGAAAGTCGTGTGAATACGCCCGTCTGAAGCGATCGCTTTAATTAACCCATCAAGAGTGCTGACCCTTTTTTGATATTCCCTATGCGCCAGAAGATGGTCGAGGAACGGGTGCGGATGCTTCTCAGCTAATCGTTCGATGGCTTTAGCTGCAGTCGAATATCCCGTCTTTGTTTTCTTTGTCTTAGGAAGTTCCAGTTTATCGAAGAGGACCTCTTGTAATTGTTTCGGACTTCCTAGATTCAATTTAGGCATGTCGACAAGAGCACGGGCTTCCTCAACTTCTTTGGCCAATTTTTCGGCCGTTGAATCCCTCAACGCCGTCATGCGCTCCCTGTTTACCTTGATTCCGGCGCGCTCCATGCCGAACAAGATCGAGACAAGCGGGATTTCAAGGTTTTCGTAAATTGAGTACAAACCCGCCTCATCGAGCTTCTTCGCCAGTTCAGCGGCAAGCTCAAGAGGTGCTTCCGCGTGGTCAGCCAATTTGACCCACTCAGGCCACGGAACCCCGGTAACCGACCGGTCGTCCTCACCGCCCGATGACAGATCCCCCACTTCTAACGACATTTGACGCCCAGAACGGTGTTCTTCCTCCCATGACACAACGTCGCTGTCGTAGAGATCCCGCCCAAGACGGCGTCGTACGACGCTCTCCAGATCGAAGCTCCCGGAGTCAGGATGGATTAAGTACGAGGCGAGCCTCGTGTCGTGCTCAATGTTTGTAGCGGTCAACCCCTCGCTACTCAACATGTGGAGAAGTCCCTTACCATCATGTACCACGATCGGACGCTGGGGATCCTGAAGCCATTCCTTCAACGCGTCGCGGTCATCATCCGTCGTCCGACTCATGTTGATGATCGCCGTTTGTTTACCCTGCGTGATCGCTAGAGCCTTCATGCTCGGCGAAGATGGGAGTTTACTTCCCAGCGCTGCGACCCCCGCGGGGTTGTGATCAGTAGCTTCCTCTAACCAGTGACCGACCTCCCCTTTCTGCAGGCCTACGCGTTCATAAGACACGCGCTCACGATGGTTGCCGGCGTCCGACGAACCGCCTTGCGTCGGAATGACGGAAAAAACCCTCTCTCGGAGGTTCATCCCGAACTGAACGTCATCGAAGAAGTCGTTCACGTCATTTCTTGCTGACGGGCGGATTTCGCAGTCCTCGGGGCTGCACTTAATGGGGAGGTCACGGACCATTTCGGTCAGCTCGCGGGCTTGAATCACAGTGTCAATATCCCGCCGAAGTGCATCACCGACTTTTCCGCCGATGTCGTCGATATTGTCAATTAAGTTATTAAGTGACCCGTACTTATTTATCCATTTCTGGGCGGTTTTAGGCCCTACCCCGGGTACTCCTGGCATATTGTCAGAGGTGTCGCCCCGTAAAGCTGCAAGGTCCGGATATTGTGTCGGGGTCACCCCGTACTTTTCTTCCACAGCGCCGGGAGTGAACCGAGCGAGATTACTGACTCCGCGGAGCGTGTACAGCACGGTCACGTCATCGGTAACGAGTTGTAGTGAATCCCTGTCGCCGGTGCAGATATAGGTATCAAAGCCCTGCTCGTGGCCCTGGGTGGCGAGCGTCGCAATGACGTCATCGGCTTCGTATCGTTTGTAATCGACGGTGGTGATTCCAAACGTTTCTAATGCCTGGCGAATGAGCTCAATTTGCCCTTTAAATTCTGGAGGTGTTTCCGGGCGTTGGGCTTTATAGTCAGTGAATTTTTCAGACCTAAAAGTGGGACCAGCCAGGTCAAAAGCTGCAGCGATATGGGTCGGCTTCTCTTGTTCGAGAAGGGTCACCAGCATGGATATAAAACCATATACAGCGTTCGTATGCTGACCTGACGAATCAGTAAATTTGTCGGCCGGTAACGCGTAAAAGGCGCGGAAAGCCAGAGAGTGGCCGTCGAGAAGAAGCAACTTCTTCTTTGTATCCTCAACCTCGTTGGTAGACACCATGAACTAGGACTCCTTCGCTCTTATTTTCTCTGGCTGGTCGGTGGTTATTCTTCTTAAAATACGACGTAAAACACGGCGGTTTTACATGCGACGACGTACGCGTAGGTCCTTACCGCGCAGCCCCCTGGACGATCGGCCGATCGGTTGCCGAGTACTGCGACCACGATCCGGGATATAACCGAGCCTGAATTCCCGCATGAGCCAAGGCCACGATCTCATGAGTGGCGGTGACTCCAGATCCGCAGTACACAATGGGTGATTCCGCCAACGATTGTCCCTCCTGCTTCTCGACGCCAGCATCATTCAGACGGGACACAATCTGGTCTGGGTCAAGGAAATACCCTTTATCGTCAACGAAATCACCGTGGAAAAAGTTGAGAGCTCCTGGAATATGCCCAGCGCGACTATCGATCGGTTCATTATCCCCTCGGTAGCGTTCTGGCGCGCGAGCATCAATGACGACTCCCTCACCCGCGGCCGATGCCGCGTCATCGATAGAGACAAGCCATTCGGCGTTGAAAGGCTCTGCGGTAAAAGCTCCCGCTTCCTCAGGCTCGGTCACATCGTCACCGTCATCAAGGAAGTGTTCAGCCAACTGTCCGCTCCCCTGCCCGTTCTCGTCGGTGTTATGCGCCTGTTCACAATACTGGATCCATGCGTTGAGACCTCCGTCCATGACAGCGGCTCGATGTCCACTGGCACGCAGGAGCCAGACTAACCTCGACGCAGATGCTCCGCCTGCGTCGTCGTAAGCGACAACCACGGTGTCATCCGCGATTCCACTGACTTCCATGGCTGCAGCAAAACTCTCCTCCAAGGGCAGTGGGTGCCTTCCGTCTTCTTTCGAAGCCGGTCCGGCGAGCATGCTATCTAAATCGATGAAGACCGAGTTTGGGATGTGACCCTTCTTGTACGCGTCATATCCTGAACGTCCATCCAGGTACCACCTCACATCGGCAACAACGACGGGGCATGAGGCCAACGGTTGCGATCGGTATAGATCCTTAGCCTCTTCCTCTTCGCGGAGATATTCCTCGAGACGACGGCGCTCTGCTTCGGAGAGGTCATCTGGATGTGCCAAGGCACGCTGGATCCATTCTGATTTCCGACGAGCGGCCTCTCGTTGGGCTTTTCGCTGATTTTCGTGGGCCGCGGAGTCGTGCTGGAGCTTTTGCAGTTCCTGAACGGAAACGACCCAAGGCAACTCATTGTTCATGATCCCATCGTACGAAATGGAACAGAACGGTGCGCTATCGATATCGTGTGGGCGGAGGCTGCGACTGTTATCACTCGTAAAACAGACCTGTGAAGCAATAAGCTATTGATGATCCCCCATTAAAAACCGCTGGTAAAACGGTGAAAAAGACTAGTGCCCCGGGTGAGACTCGAACTCACACTGGACGGGTTTTGAATCCGTTGCCTCTGCCAATTGGGCTACCGGGGCTGAGGTCCGGCGGATGCGATTGCTTACCGTCTCCGACGAACACGAGGAAGAAGTATACGGGACCCTACTTCAACAAAGAAATCGGCCGGTCAGGGTGGGAATTTTAACCAAACTAGTTCCACATCCTGTACTACCGCGAGTTGAGTCCCGAATAGTTAGAGGACTGTACTTCTACCTGATTTAGACCTGTGCAGAGATCGCATCGGCCATACGTTGCTGACCAGCAGCGGTTGGGTGGATGGGGAGCGTGTTATCGGGCAGACCAAGCAACGAGCTGCTTGACTGGCTGCCGATGCCACCATCGCACCAACCCTTCTCCTCGTTCGGAGGAGCAACATACTTCACGCCAGTTTGCTGAGCAGCTTCCTTCATGACGTTGTTCACTTCGTCGATGGTCTCTGCAACGTACGCACGTTCATCACGGGTAGCGACACCATCATTGAGGCACCAGATGTCGGCTTTCGCAGCGTTCATGTATCCAGTGATCACGACCTCCGCATTCGGAGCGCGGTGCTTGATGTCGTTGATAATGTCAACTTCACGCTGCAGCAGGATACGGCCGTCAGGACCGGGTCCGTAAATCGACTGCTTCATGATTGCCTGGGTGCTCGTTCGGCAGTCCACGCCTAGCCCGGTCACAGCCCGGAAGAAGCATGCAGGGAAGGCAAACGCTGTACCGGCGTCGTTACCACCGAGTGTGAGAGTCACCAATTTTGTATCGGGCGTGACACGCTCGCGTTGTCCCGTCAAGGCAGAGAATGGAAGGGCATGGTTCTGAGGCAAGTCTTAGTTGAACGTGAATGCCCACGCGCATGTTGCGTCATCCAGTTGGAGTTCACGTTGCTGAGCCAATTTGTGAGCGTAGTTATCAGTGGATGCCACACACCCCGGGTTCTTGGTGAGCTGCGGAGTGGTCAATGAACCCACCGAAGCGTACGAGTCACCCAATGCGACGTATTTGTCACCTTGTTCAAGAGCGCTAGCAGTTGGTGTAGATGCCACAGCTCCCATTACTGCTGTACACACAGCCAAAGCAAGCGAACCGACGATCTTCTTCGGAGATTTCATTTTTCCTTCTTCCAGGGGTGCCAAGGGACGACTAATTCTAAAATGATAGCATCACCAAACAGAAATCACAGCGAATCTGCAGCTAAACTCATTAAGCAGTGGCGGGTGACTACGGCTCCATAACCTCCGCCACCACGGCTTTTACCGGCCACAACTCATCCCCCATTCGGTTGTAGCCACCTCCCCTGCTACCAGCATTTTCGCAACCGTCGTAACTTCGCTCTTAGGTATGCTTACGCACCTTTTAATCAGCCGAATGATCGGGACGACGCGCAAAATCGATATACCGATGCCGAGCCCAAGAGTCATCGGCAACGAGCCGCGCAATAACCAGACCCGCCGCAATGGCAAAAACCTGCAACGATGCTGTCACCGTGTGAGTGAGCGCGTCGTTAATATTGCCGTCATTAAGGTAATAAATTCCTCGGAACATTTCCGTCCCTGGAATCATGATGACGACTGCCGGTATCGTCACCGTGATACGTGGAATATACGAGCGATCACGAATTAGATTAGCTATTAATCCGACGCACAGTCCCCCAATTAACCCCGCAACCTGCGTCGGAATTCCTATGAATAAGCAGGTAAATTTAACGACGTTCGCAATCGCACCCACTACCGCTGCAATAGCAATCATTCGTCGTGATGAATTGAAAAGCATGGCGAAACCGGCAACACCACAAATACTGGCTATTCCGGCAACGATAAGCCATGACCACTCGGTCGTCCCACTTTGAGCCGGCACTGACGGCTCAAGACCCGTGCATGCGGAGACAATCCACGCCGCCATGGTTGCTGAAACAATGATCTCGAAAGCGTAAACAAAGCGCTCCCACCCCGCGGCGATATCTAATCTGGCCAGGTCAACCAAAGCAGTAAACAGCGGAAATCCTGGAATCAAGAACAACATAGCCGCCACATAGCCCTGGCCCAGAGTCTGCTCTGACCGCCCCCAGGGAGTCACAAAAAAGAGCTGGCTTAAACCGAAATACACCAGACAAGCAACTATGCCCGAAACTGCCGTCGTCCCTAATTGATTGAAACGCTTACGCGCAAAAGACATCCTTACTGTTTGGCCGCACAAAGCGCTAAAAGCAACTGCTACAGCCGAATCAAAACTAAACCGATTTAAAATTGCGAACGCCGAACATGCCACCGCCGCAGCACAGGCAAGTGCAACCCGACTCCACCTGTTTCGTCGATTGTTTTCTATTTTATCGAGCTTTTCGTGGACCCACTCTGCGGTAATTTCAGAGGGAAGGTGGTGAGTCAGATCTTCGACAGCTTCAATAAGAGAAGAATCGACGCCGTACTTCTCTAAAGTACTGATCTCCGTTCGGAAATTATTCCCTCTGCGCCCGGTAAAGCGGATACTCGACATCGTGATCGACGCGTCGAACCGATCGAAGCCCAAGGACCGGGCCGTGCGTTTCATCGCCCGAATAACTCGATATACGTCGGTCCCAGCAGAGAGCAAGATCTCACCCACGCGCAACACCGCATCCGCATCGATCCCCATACGGGGGTCACGCTCGTGGGGCATAAGCTGCTGACCTTCAGTATCCACTGTTCATCGCCCTTTAATGTCTTTAGCCGTTGTCTTTTCTTCTTTTTTCCGACGAAACAAGAAATGACCAACACTGTCCAACAATGTTTTAGCAACCGTGCTCATTTAACACCGACATAAGCGCGAATTAAACACCGACGTACGCACGAGCGACGAAACGGCTCCGTCATGTCGTCGGGAACCAGGGTCGCGATCATGTCATCCACCGGCTAAAGTTTTCGCTCGTGAGTACTCCTGTCGCCCTGCCTCTCGCACCTCTAACAACTCTTGCCGATGGAACCATCAAGCAGGTCAACCCTTTTATAGGAACCGAAGTGTGGACTGTACCCGGGCGCGGGAACCGACCAATCTCGCACCCCACCCCAGAAGAGCACCCGGTCACTGCGCACGATCGCGACCATGAGTGCGCATTTTGTTCCGCGCGATACAGAGAGACTCCTCCGGAGAAAGCGCGAGTTGTCGTCGACAATAACAAGTGGACAACCCTCTACCGTTTAAAAGAGGGTCAACTAGATGACTCAGTCGCCGAGTTCCGGCGCGTTCCTAACCTCTTCGAGATTCTCGGGTACGAATATTGGCGCGCAAACCACGGATTCGCGATGGATCCGGAGACCTCAACGCACATGAACGATTACCTCAGCGAACCTGCCGGAAGGCAGCATGTACTGAACATTATCGCGACACGTCTGCGCTCTGCGGGAACACCGGAATCGGAAATCAAGGACACGCCAGAGACCGAACTTCTCAAGCGTGCCCCCGCCTATTTTGCTGGTGGACACGACGTCATCGTGGCCCGTCGGCACTTCACTGACGACGCCACCTCGAGCCGCCAACTCGCCTCCAGCGGCACGCTAACGCCGGAAGAGCACTACCAATTCATCAACTTCACTGCTGACGCAATGCGTGACCTCTATTCACGCAACCGCTACGCACGATATGTGGCCGTGTTCCAAAACTGGCTGAAGCCTGCGGGGGCAAGTTTCGACCACTTGCACAAGCAACTCGTCGCTATCGACGAGCGAAGCGCGCAAGCCGAACTCGAAATCGCGCGGCTACGGTCCAACCCCAATATGTACAACGAATGGGCCGTTGATTACGCCGGCTATCACAATCTAGTCATCGCTGAGAACACCCATGCCATCGCTTTCGCTGGGTTCGGGCACCGCTACCCGACTATCGAGATTTACTCTCGATCAGCAACCTGTGAACCGTGGAAGCTCAGCGAAGAAGAAATGCGGGACATGAGCGACCTCATTCACGCATGCCACGCGGCAACCGGCTCAGACGTTCCGTGTAACGAGGAATGGCACCACAAACCAATTGACCTCGATATCCCTATGCCATGGCGAGTAATGATCAAATGGCGAGCATCAAACCTTGCCGGTTTCGAGGGATCGACCAAGGTATATCTGAACACCATTTCGCCAGAAAATATCCGGCAGCGCATGTCGAAAAGGCTTAGCCAATTGCGCGAGGAAGGTCGACTGGCTGATTCAGTTCGTATCGCTGGGGAATTGACGTACCGCCGTAATTCACTGAAATACAATCCGGCTCTTCGGTAAAGATTTACATACTCGCAACATAAAACCAACGATTCATTCTTCACATGATGGCAGAGTGAGTGGCGACCATCATGCCGAGCCAGGGTTGTACACATCACACCCGGAGCTTTGTTGCGCGCGTAAGGAGCCATATCAATGAATCTCTCTCCTCGTGAGACAGATAAATTATTAGTATTTCTTGCAGCTCAAGTGGCTCAACGCCGACGGGAACGGGGTGTTAAACTCAACCACCCCGAAGCGATTGCTCTAATTTCCGACGCCGTCATAGAAGCAGCACGCGATGGGAAGAGCGTGGCCGAAGCAATGCACATCGGGACGACGGTCCTCACTGCCGACGAGGTGCTGGACGAAGTCCCAGACATGGTCTCTCTGGTCCAGGTAGAAGCGACTTTTCCCGACGGAACAAAACTCGTCTCCGTCCACGACCCCATCCGCCACTAGACGCGCCGGGAACTACCGATGATCATTCTTTTTTGTGGCGCCGAAGCCAACAATGACGAGCTCATTCGCGAAGCAACCAGCCGACTCCATCAGTTCCGTCTAGTCGATGTAACTGACAAACACGCAGTGGGAACGAGCTCAGCGCCCCATGGTGCTATGCCACGCGGTCATAATCTCGAGCCGATCGTTCTCGCTCACTCAACAAGTGAAGTAGCTCAAGCTCTCACTGCCGCACATCACGAGGATCCTTCAAACGCCGATGGCCATTCGTCGTCGACCTCGCCCGATGATCAGCCTCCCACTGTCATCATCCCCATGACCGCAGGACGAGACCTCCACAGCATTACAGCACTAGCGCAAGCAATCCAATGGTGGAAACACAGGCGCCCCTCGGCGCGAGTGATTCTTTCTGACCCGATCGGGAACTCAACGACACGCGTATCGGCTCTACGCGCAAACATGCGCTCCCATCCAGCCCATTCGTACGTCTTCGTATCAGTAGCCTTAGATCCTTTTTTCGACGCTGATCTGTTTCGTGATGCTCGGCTGGCATGGCAGTACAGCAATTCTGAGACCTCTGTGGCATTTGATGGAGCGGCTCCGAGCCTTCCCGAGGCTATTCACCGTGCTGAGATTCTCCTCGAGGACCAGATGAACGAACAGGCGAACGAGTCCGAGGTGGAGCGAATCGTCGTTCTTAGAACAGACCTTCTGCCACCAAATAAGGACGGTCATCAAGCTGATGGACGAAGCTATCACGAGGTCTCATTATGGTCACCGTCAGCGCTCGCAGTGCTGATTGAGACAAATGTTGTTCGGGCTCGCGACGCTGCTGCTGACGTATTCAATTCCTCGGCGGGGAACGATGCAGCTCATGGCATTGATGGCAATCAATCCTCTGACAATCCGTCATCACGCCAGGGTGGCCAGTTCTTCCCTGTCGTGGGGTTGGAAGAGGCACTGTGGGCTGATCATGATTCGGGCTTCGCTCATAGCCATGCGCATGATGAGGATGACAGCGAGGGCGGGCATAGCCATTCGCATTCACATCCACATAGTCACCCACACAGTCACACTCATTCACACCACCACCCTCACCCCCATACGCACTCGTATACGCATTCCCACGACCACTCACACAACTACCTTCACGAACACGAAACGGGCTCGTCTCAGGGCCGTTAGAACAATAAATCGCCACGCCATCACGAGGACATCATGAGCACTGCAAATAGATATATCTACGACGACGGAACAATCACTATTAACCCGGGTAAAAGGACACTCACGCTACGCGTCACCAATACCGGGGACCGAGCCGTACAAGTGGGAAGCCATTTCCATTTCTTCGAAGCCAATCGCGAGCTACTCTTCGACCGTCATCGGGCATGGGGTATGCACCTCAATATTCCAGCGGGATTAGCTGTCCGATTCGAGCCCGGCGATTCGAAAGAAGTTCAATTAGTTGATTTTGGTGGGCGCAGAATCCTGCATGGCTTTAGTGCTTTGGCGGAAGGTGCCCTCGACGATCCTGCCATTCGTGAGCGGGGTTTCCAGCGCGCACAGGAGCGCGGTTTTAAAACAGAATCTGTACCTGACGACGAGTTGCCCGCCGACCGAGGACCGTACTCTATTTCCAAAGCGGAATATGGTTCCATTTATGGCCCGACGACGGGCGACCGCATTCAGCTAGCCGATACCAACCTCATTATCGAATTAACTGATGACGCTAATTCGCGATCGTATGGGGACGAATCGGTGTATGGCGGTGGCAAAGCCATTCGAGATGGGATGGCACAGGACCCTCAAGCTTCTGATGCAGAATCCGTCGACACTGTTATTACGAGCGCGCTCATCGTTGATGCAATGACGGGGATTATTAAGGCCGATATCGGGATTAAAGATGGGCGAATTGTCGGAATTGGCAAGGCAGGGAACCCGCATACCCAGGATGGCGTTGACCCTCAGCTAATCATTGGGCCCAACACCGAAGTTATCGCAGGCGAACACCGAATTGTGACTGCCGGTGGGATTGATTCGCATATCCATTTTATTTCTCCTCAGCAAGCCGAAGAAGGATTATCAAACGGAATTACGACGTTTTTCGGCGGCGGAACCGGTCCTGCCGAAGGAACAAAAGGAACTACTTGCACGCCGGGAGAAAGTTCCATCGGCATGATGCTGCGAGCTGCCGACGATATGCCGGTCAATATCGGAGTGCTTGGCAAAGGATCGGGCTCGCTTCCCGAAGCTTTAGAGTCGCAAATTGCAGCTGGGGCCGCAGGATTAAAGATTCATGAAGACTGGGGAGCAACACCAGCCGTGATTGATAACGCTCTCAAGGTCTGCGACAAGCACGATGTTCAGCTTGCCATCCATACTGACACGCTAAACGAAAGCGGATTCTTCGAAGACACTCGCGATGCCATCGGGGACCGAACCATTCACACCTTCCACTCCGAAGGCGCTGGTGGGGGCCATGCACCCGATATCCTCCGTGTGACGGTAATGCCTTCGGCGCTCCCCGCGTCAACGAACCCCACTCTCCCCTACACGGTCAATAGTGCCGAAGAGCTCCTCGACATGGTGATGGTTTGTCACCATCTGTCTCATGACATTCCGGAGGACGTATCTTTCGCGGAATCCCGCGTCAGACCCGAAACTATCGCTGCTGAAACGGTTCTTCACGATAGAGGGGTCATTTCAATTTTCAGTTCAGATTCGCAAGCGATGGGACGTGTTGGGGAGACCTGGACCCGTGCTTTCCAAACTGCACACCATTGCAAAGCAGAGCTCGGCCCCCTCCCCGAGGATCGCCAACCAGGCCCTGGGCAATCCGCATCCGTTGAGTCAACAGACTCCGAGGCCGACGCAAAGTCCACCTCCCGTAATGACAACCATCGTGTCCTCCGCTACGTCGCTAAAGTGACGTGCAATTCCGCGATCGCCGCCGGGGTCAACGACTACATCGGGTCATTGGAAGTCGGAAAAGTCGCGGACATTGTTCTGTGGCCGGTGTCGTCGGTTGCTGCAAAGCCACAGCTCGTGATCCGCAGCGGTCACATTTGTTGGTCCCTGATGGGCGACCCCAATGCTTCTCTCCCCACTCCGGAGCCAGTCGTGTACCGACCCATGTTTGGCAATCGCGGTCACGCGCTTTCCCACAGCCGGATCACGTTCATGTCTTCCGAGGCTATTAACGACGGTGTGCCCGCCAAGCTGGGCCTCACCAGCACAGTTTTGCCCGTTCACGGCTGCCGACACATCGGAAAGAAAGACATGGTGAGGAACTCTGAGCTACCGGAGATCACCGTCGACCCCGATACTTACGAGGTTCGGGCCGACGGTGAACCGCTCAGCATAGCGCCCGCTAACAAGCTTCCCTTAGCTCAACTGCACTACTTATTCTAACGCGACACATCGGTGACAGCTTTGAATCATGTCTTCTTCCAATAATCTCGACGCAACCGTGAACACCACTGATAGTTCTGGACAGCCATCCGTGTTTCCCGCGTTCCTATCAGCCCTTCAATGGACAGACACGGCGTTTCCTTCGGGAATGTACACGCTCTCCCACGGGCTAGAAGGACTATCTCAGTGCCATTGGCTAGACGGCGCTTCTCTCACAGATACCGTTCGCGAGCTTATTACCGACGTCGTTGCCCCTACCGACGGCATTGCGACGGCCTTAGCGTGGACGTGGGCTCGGGACTGGCGGCAACCATCGTCGGCCACAATGCCCACAAGTATCTCTGCGCACTTCACAACGGGGACGCTTCGAATGATCGACGAGGTCCTGCTATCAACAAAACCTAGCGACAATGCACGACGCGGGAGTGTGCGCGTCGGCAAGCAGTTATTGTCGATGGCCGACGATGTGTTGCATCCCACTGAAGACACACCGCTAGGAATACTGATCAGCGACATGCGCAGAGGAAATGTAATAGGTAACCAGGCAATAGTCGCTGGAGTTATTCACCATCACAATGGATTGTCTCAGGAAATGGCGGTGTCCTGTGAATTGTTTTCTTTCGCAGCTGGAGCCTGTTCCGCAGCGGTTCGTTTAAGCGTGGCTGACCATATCAGTGCGCAACAGGTCGTGAGTGAGGTGGGACCAGACATCGCCGAATGCGTAAAGATGTGTTGCGATTCATCCGTTGACGATATAGGAACACTAAGCCCTGCTTTGGATGTTGCGTGTGCAGCACATGAATCTGCTCCTGCACGACTATTCATTAATTAATTATTACTAGTACGAATTGTGAGGATTTCGCTATGGCACATAATGAACCCGGACACGACCAGCACTCGATTTATCGCATCGGATTTGGCGGTCCAGTCGGCTCAGGGAAAACAGCAATTATCGAGGCACTGGTGCCCACGTTGATCGAGCACGGTCGTAGCGTAGGGATCATCACGAATGATATCTATACCCAAGAAGATGCCAACCACATTCGTCGGGAATTAGATGGAATTCTCGACCCGGCGCGAATCGTCGGGGTAGAAACAGGATCCTGCCCTCACACGGCTGTCCGGGACGATCCGACGATGAATTTGATGGCGGCGGCAGAGATGGTGGAGCGCTTCCCCGATATCGACACTTTGTTGTTCGAATCGGGTGGCGATAATTTAACGCTTACTTTTTCACCGGCGCTTGTGGAAACATACGTGTTTATTCTTGACACGGCAGAAGGTGACAAAATGCCTCGGAAACGGGGACCGGGAGTTACGGAATCGGATCTTCTCATTATCAATAAGACAGATATTGCACCCTATGTCCATTGTGATCTGGGCAAGATGGTAGCTGACGCAAAAGAGGTGCGCGGTGGTCTCCCCGTGTTACCGACAAACGCGCTAACGGGTGACGGGCTCTCCGAGCTTGCTGAGTTTGTGGAGACACAGCGAAAAGCTCACCAGGGGTAGGGCGTGATACCCCAGACAACAGTCGAGGGCGATACGTCCTCCCCTACTTTTGTCTCTCTCTTCGACACAGCAGCTACGCTTCCCATTCCGCCGAGGATCGCCGGGGAGCTTCGCAGTCATCCCACGTCAGGTGACCACCGAGCACTTCCAGTCGGTTCACCTGGCAAAGTTGGTTTTCTGTACGCCAAGGTGGACTCACCTGGGGATAAGCCCGTGGGGAATAGATCGGTTGTGGCGGAGAAAATCGCGAAAGCTCCACTCGCACTGATGCAGCCGCTGTACACGGATCCGCACCGGCCTGGCACCCCACTGCTCTATATCATGACTACGGGCGCTGGTCTTGCCTATAACGACCGGCACCTCGTCGATATTCGTGTCGGAGAGACAACACCGGCGTCGGCTCTTATCACCACTCAAACGGCGACGCCTATACACCGAATGGATGTGGGGCTAGCGATACAACACGTCAACCTGACTGTTGGCCTGGGAAGCACTGTCGAATACATGCCCGATCACGTGATCCCCTATGAAGGGTCGCGGGCCCATCTGTCCATGAGGATAACCGCTGTTCAAGGAAGCTGCGCGATTGTCAGCGATTGTCTTGTGGCTGGGCGGCTGGGACGCGGTGAGTGGCACCGCTACGACGGATTGTCCATGGAAACACGAATTGACCAACCACGAGCAAACCAACCACATGACTGTAGGCGATTAGGAGAATCGGACTGCAAGCCCCTCGTTATCGATCGCGGACTGTTGCGGCCGCATACGAGTAGTCAACTACTCGGCATGCGTGACTATGGCGCATGGTCGAATGTTTGGATGGTTGCACCTACACCGCAATCTACTCGGGAACTTCTCGACGTGCTCCGAGGCTTGCCGAGCTCCGTTTTCCCGGAATCAGCCCGGTGGGCTACATCTACTCTCCCCTATGAAGCTGGGGTTTGGGTGCGTATCCTTGCTGCCACTGCTGATGAGACACGAATCGCTCGCGACAGGGTGTGGACCGCGGCGCGAGAAACGCTTCTTTCAGCACCAGCGCCACGGTTGCGGAAGTACTAATTCTTTACACGTCTTCTTTACACGTCGTTGCCCCACGGGTCGCTAGTGATCATTTCCGCGTAGTAACGCGTTGTTTACCTAGGTCACCTGATATTCATACAGTGGGAGCGCGTTCGTGACATTAGCACCATAATTTACGTGTCTATGACGATGACAGACACTACCCCGGTACGTCCTGCGACGACGCCGGTCACTCCCCAGAACGCTCCCGCGCCTCACCAGTCCCAATCCAATTTCGGTGACGACTACCCCCTCCGGTTCGCACCGCGGCACTATCGGACCTGGGCAACGTCGGCAGTCGCAGCGTCGACGCTCGGCGGCATCGCTTATCTCGCTGATTTCTCTATCGGAGCTGGGATCGGAATTGCGCACGGAACAGTGAATGCGGTCGGCGGAATTCTTATCGCGGCGGTATTAATCTTTTTGTCGAGTTTTCCCCTCGCCGTCTGTGCTGCTAAATACAATCTAGATCTCGACCTTATTACACGTGGAAGCGGATTCGGCTATTACGGATCAGTCGTCACGAATATCATCTTCGCTTCGTTCACCTTTATTTTCTTTGCCACTGAAGGTTCAATTATGGGACAAGGGCTCAAAATGGGTCTTGGAATCCCACTATGGGCCGGGTACTTGGTCTCTTCGTTGATCGTCATCCCACTGGTCATGTACGGGATGAAGTCGTTATCAAAGATTCAGAAAGCAACGAATCCGCTGTGGATCGTGATGATGGTGCTGCCCCTCATCGTTCTGATTGTTCAGCATCCATCGAGTGTCCATACTTCTGCTCACTACGCCGGAAATGGGCCCGGCCATGCGGATTTCGCATCCATGATGTTGGCTGCGGGTGTCTGCCTCTCACTGACAGCACAAATTGCCGAAAACATTGATTACATCCGTTTTATGCCGCCCAAAACCCCGGACAACAAACGCAAATGGTGGACCGCTGTCATCCTCTCGGGACCCGGCTGGGTCATCTTTGGCGCCACCAAACAAATCATTGGCGTTTTCCTTGCAGTCTATGTCATGGTTGTTCTCAATGATTCTCCTGGAACGGCCAGCGAGCCGGTCCACCAGTTCTTCGCCATGTACACGAATATGATGCCGACCTGGCTTGCTATCACACTCGCCGTGATCCTTGTCGTCATGAGCCAAATCAAAATTAACGTCACAAATGCATATAGCGGTTCATTGGCGTGGACCAATGCATATACGCGCTTAACTCGTCGCTATCCGGGCAGGATCGTTTTCGTCTTTGTCAATGTCGGTATTGCGCTGTCTCTCATGGAATTCAATATGTTCTCCATGTTGAACTCCATTCTTGGGTTCTATTCCAACGTGGCTATCGCGTGGATTTTCACGGTGGCGTCTGACATTACAATAAACAAATATGTACTTGGCATTTCTCCCCGCTATCCAGAATATCGTCGCGGAATGATTTTCCCTATCAACCCTGTGGGAATCGGGGCGCTCTTACTTTCTGCCACCACCTCAATCGCTGCGTATTTCGGCGTCCTCGGCGCGACCATTCAGTCCTACTCGGCACTTCTTGCAGCCGCCATCGCGGTCGTTGCGACGCCACTAATTGCCATCATCACCCGTGGGCAGTTTTATCTTCGTCGAACCGACGACGGCGTAGACTCCCCTCTTTTCGATGATCACGGAAATCCGTCGAATGAGCTCTTCCGATGCTGTGTCACCGGAGAAATGGTTGAACGTCCCGATGTTCTCGCGTCCGCTGTTCCTTCTCCTACCGGTGAGAAGCAGTACATTTCCTCGCTGGCTCTTACCACCGATCGGCAAGGCCGTCACGTTCTTCCGGTTGAGTAACTAACTACAACGGGGGTATCTCGGTGATCGACTACCCCTGTTTTCTGCTTTCTCAACACAGCTCAGTGCACCACAACATTTCGCATTGTTACAGTAAATACGGTAAAGCCGTTAAAAGGTTCCATTGCATACAGTTTTGCCTACAGTTTCCTCGTTCACGCACTGCTCTGTCGTCGCACGATGGGGACACCACTGGTGTTTCAACCCGCAGGAGAAAATACATGTCATCCTCACGTCCTTTTGCCCGACCAGTCACTCGCCGGACATTCTTAACGACAGTGGGCGCGGCCGTCACAGCACTCGGAGCTGCCGAAGTAGCCGGAAGCCTCAGCGGCTGTTCAAGTAGCTCAAGCGGTGGTGGCAATGACACCGTCTCAACAAAGAAGACCTCGGACAAAACAGACGTCATCGGCGACGATCCCACGGGTACCAAGACGAGTTCCACATTCCTAGACTCGGCAAAAGCCGCTGTGGTCACTGGACCCAACGCCGACTCCGCGACCCGCGCACGGGCCTGCAACCTGGCCGCCAGTGCTGGAGTTCCCGTTTTCCTCATCGACGCGACTAACGAGGACGACTCCCGCAAAGACATTGAGTCCGAACTTGATCGATTGGGAGTCGACGACATTGTCACTCTCAAAGGCGATTCCCTAGGCTCGCTGTCTTCCTCGGCGAAAACTCACGAAACGACGCCTGATTCGTGGCCAGTTGGATTAGACAAAGGCCATTACTCTTTCCGTGACCTTGTGATCATTCCGGATGCCCCCATTGAAGGCGACGGGTCCGGGACTGCGCCGGCAGCGGTGGCACGTGCGGCAGAAAATACGTCGAGTGCCACAAGTTCGTCAAAGCCATCAGCGAATGCAAAAAAGGACGCGAACAGCAGCACACCACGTACTTCAGCCCTTCCCACCACGTCTGATGGTGCACCGTACATTCCCCGCCCAGTTCACACAGCGCCGTGGAACCCGGATAGCAAAGCAGACAAGGAGCCAAACTCTGACGGACATGTTTTCGTCGCTCCCGACACGAGCCCCGCAAGTTTCACGAACGCATCCGTCGCCGGTCAGAACGTCGTTCGACTTCCTGCAGCCGACCCCCGCGCTACCCATGAGTCGATCGAGATCGTCAAAAAAGACGACCATGTCATTGCCCTGGGCGAATTGTTCGGCGACAAGGACACACTTTCTCGTCGTATAGACAAAGCCAAGAACATTGACAAAGAACAGCCTGGCGGAGGTGGACTCGTCACGCCTGGCCGGCACATCGTCGCACTTTACGGCTCCACCGACGGGCCCGATCTCGGGTGCCTCGGGGAACAAGGAAAAGATGCATCCGTCGCTCGGGCGAAGAAAATGGCCAAGAGCTATGAAGCGTTCACAGATCAGCCTGTGATCCCGGCATTTGAAATCATCGTGACTGTTGCGTCGTCGGAACCAGAAAAGGACAATTCCTACAGCCGCTTCATCGATTCCGACACCGTCGAGCCGTGGATTGATGCTATTAACAAGGCCGGCGGGTATGCGGTCATTGACCTTCAGCCTGGGCGCATGACTCTCCTGGAACAGGCAAAGAAGTACGAGAAGCTGCTTAAGAAGCCCTATGTCGGACTGGCCCTTGACCCCGAGTGGCGTCTCTACGGCAACGAATTGCCCATGGAGCAGATCGGTCACGTCGATGCCCAGGAAATCAACGACGTTGTTAAGTGGCTGGACAAGCTCACTGAGGACAACAAACTGCCGCAAAAGCCCTTGGTCGTTCACCAGTTCAAGGTTCATATGATTCGCAACCGCGACAAGATGATCCCAGGCACCGATAACGTTGCGATGGTTATCCACATCGATGGCCACGGATCGCAATCCATCAAGCTGGATACCTGGCACGTGATCCAGCAGGATTTGAACCCCAAGATCAGCCTCGGGTGGAAGAACTTCTACGACGAGGACAAGCCAATGCTCGATCCAAAGGACACGATGGCGATTAAACCTCGCCCGGACTTCATTAGCTATCAGTAACTCACCCGGTGCCCCAGCGGCAGATTGCTGTCTGACTCTATCGAGCATGGTGCGCCTACACTGGTAGAGCACATCGCGTCCGATCAGTGAACGGATACGGTTCACCAGAAGATGGAGGAAAAGAATGACAAGCACTGCAGATATAGAATCCATCGCTCATGTCCGTGCCCCCAGTGCAGCCATTGCGGAGTTGCTTGATGCCAACCCGGCCGACCTCGGTTGGCAACAAGAGTTCTATACCTGGATGCATTCTCATCCCGAGTTATCTGAACGCGAAGAACAAACTGCGATTGCCATACGCGAGCGGTTATCTCACTACAACTGCACCGTGTCGCGTCCCATAGGTGGGCACGGGCTCGTGGCAACGATCTCTAACGGCGAGGGACCGACGATTCTCTCGCGCGCGGATTTCGACGCCCTACCCGTCACTGAGAATACCGGTGCGCCGTACGCCTCTACCGTCCGCACGACTGGGCGTGACGGCAACGAAACTGGGGTCATGCATGCCTGTGGGCACGACATGCACACCACCGCTTTGCTCGGGGCGGTTGCCATTCTCGACGCTACACGTCAGCGCTGGTCAGGAACCTTCCATGCCCTGTTCCAACCTGCCGAAGAAGTCACCGCTGGGGCGGGCGCCATGGTCCGCGATGGCCTTGCCGACGAGATTTCACGCCCTGACCTCTGCCTGGGCCAACACATTGTCCCTGGAAAAGCCGGCACGATTATGAGTATGCCCGGGGCCGCCCTCGCAGCGTGTGACTCGATCACGGTGACCATTCATGGAACGAGCGCTCATGCGTCGAGTCCTCATCAATCCGTGGATCCCATTTATGTTGCGGCGCATGTCATTCTTCGTTTACAAGGGATCGTCGGCCGGGAAGTCGACCCCGGCGAATTCGCCGTCGTCTCTGTGGGGCAAATCCACGCCGGTAACACGAATAATTCCATCCCTGACACCGCTACCCTGACGTTGAACTGCCGGTTCTACAACACCGACGTCCGCGATCATGTTTATCGCGCTATCGAACGAGTGATCCGCGCCGAATGTGAGGCGTCGGGGTGCCCCGCCGAGCCGGACATAGAGTACTGGGCTCACGGCGAACTGACTGACAACGATCCCGCCGTGTTCTCCCATGTCCGCGAGACATTTGATGCCGTCTTTGGGGATTCCTCCATTGATGCTGAGCGGTGGACAGCGTCGGAGGACTTTTCTGAGATACCTCGGCACTTTGATGTACCCTATTTGTTCTGGACTGCCGGCATCACCCCGGATGAACAATGGGAGAAGCGCGACGAGACGCCCGTCCCCGCCAACCATATGGCGACGTTCCTCCCCGATCTCTCGACTATTTCATCGACGACGAAGGCTGCTGCGGCAGCACCGCTGAGCTTCCTTTTCAAGGAGTAGCGCGTAAGCGGGGAAAGTTTCGAAGCGCGAGGCATAGAAAAACCGGGCCGCACCATGATGTGTGCGACCCGGTTTCGCGTTGTGATTGGCATCCGCCACACCCCGGCCATCGCGATATCTCGCAATGGTTACGGTGTGGGGACCGACAATCTAGCGCTCGTGGCCTTCGAGGTCTTCACCCAACATGTGAACGTGAATCATGTTGGTGTTGCCCTCAACTCCGGGAGGAGAACCGGCAGCGATGACGACCGTGTCGCCGCGCTCATAGCCATCGATAGCCAGCAGAGCTTTATCAACCTCGGCAACCATCTCGTCGGTGGTCTTGACCTCAGGTGTCAAGAAGGTTTCCGCACCCCACGTGACAGCCAACTGCGACCGCACGGCGGGGTTCGGGGTGAACACCAACAACGGGAGGAAGCTGTGGAGGCGAGCCACACGACGTGCTGTATCGCCTGAACTGGTGAACGCGACAACTGCACGAGCATTCAAACGCTCCGCAATATCGCGTGCCGCGTAAGACACAACGCCACGCTTGGTGCGCGGAACGTGGCTCAGCGGAGGCACCGAGCCGTCCTGCTCGGCAGCCTTCACGATGCGGGCCATGGTCTTGACGGTCTCTACCGGGTACTTACCGACGGAAATCTCGCCGGACAGCATCACCGCGTCCGTGCCGTCCAAAACAGCGTTAGCAACGTCGGACGCCTCAGCACGCGTAGGACGTGAATTCGTGATCATCGAATCCAGCATCTGCGTTGCCACGATGACTGGCTTAGCGTTTTCACGAGCAATCTGGATGGCGCGCTTCTGAACCATCGGCACGTCTTCGAGCGGAACCTCGACACCCATGTCACCACGGGCAATCATGATGGCGTCGAAGGCCATAATGATGGGCTCCAGGGCGTCGATGGCTTCAGGCTTCTCCAACTTCGCGATGACCGGCAGTCGACGGCCTTCTTCGTCCATGATCTTGTGGACGAGCTCAACATCTGCCGGCGAACGGACAAACGACAGAGCGATAACGTCGACACCCAAGCGAAGTGCGAAGCGAAGGTCCTCAATATCCTTTTCAGATAATGCCGGGACGGAAATATCCATGCCAGGCAGGGACACGCCCTTGTGGTCTGACACGGGGCCACTCTCAGTGACCTCACAAATCACGTCGTTGTCCTCAACGGCCTTGCAGACCAGGCCAACCTTGCCATCGTCGACGAGGAGGCGGTCGCCGGGCTTAGCGTCCTTGGCGAGATTCTTGTACGTCGTGGATACACGATCGTGCGTACCCTCGATCTCCTCAACAGTAATGCGCACCGTTTCGCCGGTTTCCCACATTTCCTCATGGTTTTTGAACCAGCCCAACCGGATTTTCGGACCCTGGAGGTCAGCCAAAATCCCGACGGCGCGGCCGGTTTCGTCGGAAGCCTGCCGAACCCACTTGTAGTTCCGTTCGTGGTCTGCGTGAACGCCGTGTGAGCAGTTCAGTCGTGCTACGTCCATTCCTGCGTCAACCAGAGCACGGATCTTTTCCGCACTGGCTACCGCCGGACCCAATGTACAAACAATTTTCGTTCTTCTATTCACGAGCACCAGGTTAGCCCGCTCCACCCGGATTAGCTACTACAAACCGGTCGAAATAAGCTTTACCGCGCCACGGCGAAAAACGAAAAAAGTCGGTGACCAGGGAAAATTATTTTCCGATACGGTCACCAAAATCACTTTTTCCTAGATTTATGCCCGATTATGTCCGAAGTTCTTCAGGGGTCTCGCGACGGCGTGACCGCGTCCACACCAGAAAAATCGCTGCGCACACGAAGCAGACGGCCGATGTGATGGTATTAATGCGGAGCCCAAACACATGCGTGGCAGTATCCGCACGCAGAAGCTCGATCCAAAATCGACCTGCTGTGTATCCGGCAACATACAACGCAAAAACTCGGCCGCCACCCAACCGGAACTTGCGGTCAATCCATACGATCAGAGCGGCGATGGCAAAGTTCCACAACATCTCGTAAAGAAAGGTCGGCTGAACAACCGCGATAACGTGGCCGTTCGAATGCCCCAGTACTGGGTCCAGGACACCGTGGTCGTCGACGCGCTCAAAAATCTTCAGCCCCCAGGGCAGATCGGTGGGCCGACCATATAATTCCTGATTAAACCAGTTGCCTAGGCGCCCAATTCCCTGCGCCACCAGAATCGGTGGTGCCACCGAATCCGCAAAGGGCGCCAGGGCTAGATGCTTCCACCGGAGAACCGCCCAGGCAGCCAATCCACCGCCAATGACGGCTCCCCATATTCCTAGGCCGCCGTTGGTGATCTTCCACCAATCTCCGGGTGTTCCGTTGGGGCCCCAGTACGTGCGCCAATCCGTCGCCAAGTGGTAGAGACGCCCGCCGATGATGCCTGCTGGGACAGCGGCGAGCGCCACGTCGAGAACCACCTCGCGGTTACCGCCACGTGCGGCATAGCGTCGCTGCGACCACAACACCGCAACAAGAATTCCCACGAGGATCGACAGGGCATATCCGCGGATCGGAAAACCGCCGACCATCCAAACACCTTGGGAGGGTGACGGAATCGCAGCTAATAGCGTCACATCGGGCGAACGCCCGCCTAGTCCCCCGTCGTGAGGAACTAGTCCGTTCTGCTGGACAATAGTGGCCTGGACGTTAGTCACGCCTCACCCCTTCGCTGAGTTCTTTCGCCAACGCCTCGAGCGAGCGGAGCCCGTCCTTCGCCGCGCAGATAAGTGCCGAGCCGACGATGACGCCGTCGGCATACTGCGCGATCTCCGCGGCTTGCTGCCCATTGCTGACGCCTAACCCGACGGCAACGGGGAGGTCGGTATGCTCCCGCACGCGATTCACGAGGTCACGCGCACCGCTGCTTACTGACTGCTGAGCACCTGTGACCCCCATGTGCGAGGCTGCGTACACAAAACCGTCACCGGCCCCCACCGTGAGTGCCATCCGCTCAGGGCTCGTCGACGGAGCGACGAGGTAGATAGGCGCCAATCCGTGCTTGTGGCATGCCTCTGCCCAGCGCGCCGATTCTTCGGGGAGGAGGTCGGGGATGATTGTCCCCAGTCCTCCCGACTCGGCCAGCTCTTCGGCATATTTTTCCGGGCCATACTGCAGGATCGGATTCCAGTAACTCATGACAACGCTTCGACCACCGGCGTCGGTAATCCTGCGGACAGAGCTGAGTGAATCTTTGACGCGAAAACCTGCTTTCAGTGCAGCCATGCCGGCTTCCTGGATGACAGGACCGTCCATCATGGGGTCAGAGAACGGAATTCCGACCTCGATGACGTCCGCATAGGACGCCAGGCACGCCATCAACTCGTCAGAGTCGTGTTTCGTCGGGTACCCCGATGGCAGATAACCAATGAACGCAGCTCGTTGCTCACGGCGGGCCTGTGCGAAAACGCCGCGAAGCGCCCCTGCGGGGGAATCAGAAGAAAATGCCGCCATTAGTCCAGCTCCTCCTTGGGTTTAAGGTCAAACCACTTCGCGGCGGTATCCACGTCTTTATCGCCGCGGCCCGATACGTTGACGATCAGAAGTGGGCCGTCATCTGAGTCATAATCCCACCGATCGGCATACACTCGGGCTGCTGCAAGAGCGTGAGCAGACTCAATGGCAGGGATAATTCCTTCGGTCTTGCACAAGAGCATGAACGCATCCATGGCTTGTGCATCCGTGATAGGAAGGTACTCGGCGCGCCCGACATGGTGAAGATACGAGTGTTCCGGCCCTACTCCCGGGTAATCTAGCCCGGCCGAAATGGAGTGGGACTCGACGATTTGCCCATCCTCATCTTCCATGAGTGCGGCATACGAGCCCTGGAAGACACCTTCATTACCCGCGGTAATCGTCGCAGCGTGGCGACCAGTCTCAAAACCGTCGCCGCCGGCTTCAGCACCAATGAGCTGAACAGAGGAATCGTCGATAAAGCGATGGAAAAGACCGATCGCATTCGACCCACCACCAACACAAGCGACGACGGCGTCGGGGAGACGGCCTTCCGCATGCAGGATTTGCTCACGTGCTTCGTACCCGATAATTCGCTGGAGATCCCGAACCATCTGCGGGAACGGATGGGGACCAGCTGCAGTACCGAAGCAATAGTACGTGTCATCGGCATGCGATACCCAAAAACGCATCGCCTCATTAATGGCATCTTTAAGAGTCTGGGAACCGATGGTGACAGCTGTGACCTCAGCTCCCAGTAAACGCATACGCGCGATATTCAGGGCCTGACGCCGCGCATCCACGGCCCCCATGTAGATGTGGCACTCTAAACCGAGCAATGCACAGGCGGTAGCGGTTGCAACACCATGTTGGCCCGCCCCCGTCTCAGCGATAACACGCTTCTTACCCATGCGTTGAGCCAACAACACCTGGCCCAGAACGTTATTAATCTTGTGAGACCCGGTGTGGTTTAAGTCCTCCCGCTTTAAATACACCCGAGCATGAATAGCGTCGGAAAAGCGCGACGCATAATACAGGGGCGACGGTCGACCCGAATAATGGAAATGGAGGTCATTCAACTGCTCGATGTACTCAGGGTCAGTTCTCGCCTTATTCCACGCGTCGGTAACTTCGGTAATGACCCCCATCAGGGCCTCCGGAATGTATCGGCCACCATACTCACCCCAATGGCCACGATCATCGGGCTCAGTCGATGTCGTGTCCGCGAACACATCGGCGATAGTAGGCAGATCACTATACGGATTGCGATGAACTGATTCTGAGTTACTCACGCACACCAGTGTGCCTTATCACTCGCATAGACACGGCATCCAGGTGACGGCAGATTACTCAGCGAGGTTCTTCGGACATGCCGGGTGGATGCCCGCAGCGACCAAACTCTTGCACGCTAAACCGGGATTACCTGCGGTAACCAGCCCCTCACCGACCAAGA
Source organism: Corynebacterium kroppenstedtii (assembly GCF_003243515.1). Lineage (GTDB taxonomy): Bacteria > Actinomycetota > Actinomycetes > Mycobacteriales > Mycobacteriaceae > Corynebacterium > Corynebacterium kroppenstedtii_B. The sequence continues at coordinate 16,187 of NZ_QFRA01000007.1, read as the reverse complement.
CCGCATCCGCACCGGCACCAGCATAGGCCAGCAAATCATTGCGATCTTTCACCCCCGATTCAGCGACCTTAATCACATCCGACGGCAAACCCGGCGCGATAGTGCCAAACACGGAGGTATCGACATCGAGTGTTTTAAGGTTGCGGGCGTTGACTCCCACGACTTTTGCACCTGCGGCGATGGCTCGCTCTGCTTCCTCTTCGGTGTGAACTTCAACGATGGCAGTCATCCCGAGGGACTCTGTGCGGTCGAGGAGGGACTCAAGCTGAGGCTGCTGCAGTACTGCCACAATGAGGAGAATGAGGTCCGCTCCATGAACGCGGGCTTCGTGAATCTGATAGGGGGTGACGACGAAATCTTTCCGAAGGACCGGAATGTCGACGGCTGCTCGTACGGCGTCCAGGTCCGCCAAACTGCCTTTGAAGCGTCGTTCTTCGGTGAGGCAGGAAATGACTCTGGCACCATTGGTTTCGTATTGCCTGGCGAGTTCGGCCGGTTCGGGGATCCGCGCCAGGCTTCCTTTGGATGGACTTGCCCTTTTGACTTCGGCGATCACTCCCACACCGGGAGCTGACAATGCGGACATGGCATCGCGAGGGGCGGGCGTGTCATGCGACTGTGCTTTGATGTCCGCAAAACTGACGCGAGCTTCACGGGTTGCAAGATCGTCTAAGACGCCATCGACGATAGTGTCTAAAACCGAACTCATCTTCGACTCCTCAGCCCGTGTTACAGCGGTGTACTTAATCCTAAAGGCAGCACTGACTAGCGCATAAATCGGCACGATGATGCCTGTCTGACATTCCCCGCAGATGTGGACTTTAGTTGTGCAGCCCACGACGCCGGGCGACATCAACAGCATCGTCTTGTGTTGGGTCAACACCAGCGTCCATCGCATCCCACAGCACGCGCCCTGATTCTCTATCGTTCTCAAGGTCCGTCGCCAGTGAATCGCGCCGGGCTGAGGCGGTGTCGTATTTACTTCCTTTCACGGTGTCTACTCCTGGCCACAGGAACAGAATGATTGCACCAGCGATGGTAATAACCGACGCGACGAGGGCAAGGATGACCGCTACTTTGTGGACATCGACTCCCGTGACGACGGCCCATTCGGTCAAGGTCTGCGGATCGTTTTTCTTTTGCGTTGCTTGTCCATTGACGAGCAAATTCCGCGCGCGCGTCGTACTTGGCGAGGTGAGGAGCACATTGAGGGGGGTCCATAAGGATGCAGCACCGATTACTGCCGAGACTGCTGCAAGTATCCGTCGGCCTGTCCTCTTAAGAACCAGGGTGGCAAGGCATGCTGCGATGAGGGCAATAGCGATCGCGTCAGTGCTGGGGGCCCACGTCGAGCCGACGAGGGTGCGTGTCACTTCACCTTGTTTATCGTCGTTGGCGTGAACGGTCATCCAGGTCATGCGTGATGTTCCACCGATAGCCACCGCCCCAATCGCGACCAGGGCGAGGCCTAACCAGCGTCGCTTGGTTTGAGGAGAACTCAACGTGCCCGTCTCCGTTTCCGCGTTCGTCGGCATCGTGTTGACGTCCTTGTGTCCGTGCGCATCGGTCGGGTTTGAGGCGATTTCTGCCGACGCGGCTGCTGCCGTTGCGTCGTCCTGACGCGAGTCATGTGAGCCCATTGTTCATTCTCCCTAACGTCACCGCACTAGTTCCCTATCGTCACTCGTTTCCTGACGTCACCATGCTCGTCGGGTGTGCCGCCGAGCATCCACCATGTACTCAATAGGCTACTCAGCGCATATAGCGTCGTCACTCTTGGATACTCGCCTTCGGAGACGACGCAGCCAATCCGGAATCCGGGCGGGCGACAACTCGGCGGGCGACAACTCACAGAGAGCCATCAACATCGACAATTGTTTCGGCAGCGGCCGTTGCGCGCAAAACAGCTGCAGCCTTGTTCCGCGTTTCCTCATCTTCGGCAACAGGATCCGAATCGGCGACGATCCCGCCGCCGGCCTGGACATACATCGTTCCGTCTTTGAGAACCCCTGTCCTGATGGCAATTGCTTGATCGGTGTTTCCCGAAAAATCGAAATATCCGACGGTTCCGCCGTAGATGCCGCGGCGCGTGTCTTCGAGCTGGTCAATGATGGTCAATGCGCTGGTTTTGGGCGCCCCGGATAAAGTTCCCGCGGGGAATGCCGCCATGAAGGCATCGACCGCTGTCATGCCCGGAGCCAACTGTCCCGTGACCATAGAGACCAGGTGCATGATGTGGCTATACCGCTCAATATGGCGGAAATCATCGACTTCGACTGTTCCAGGAATACATACCTTCCCCAGGTCATTGCGCCCCAGGTCAACCAGCATGAGGTGTTCGGAATTCTCTTTCGAGTCGGCGGCTAACTCGCGCTCAAGCTGCAGATCAGCTTTCCTTGTGGCGCCGCGGGGCCGAGACCCAGCGATGGGGTGCGTCGTCACCACATTGTTGTCGACTGCGATAAGCGACTCAGGCGACGATCCAACGATGGTGAACTCCACCGACGAAAAGTCGTCCGACGGAATATTCATCAGGTACATGTAGGGGCTGGGGTTCGAATACTTCAGCATCCGATACACATCGCGAGCCCGCACATCCGTGTCAATCTCGAAGCGCTGTGACAGAACGATTTGGAACGCGTCCCCGGCGCGAATGTGTTCTTTACACAATTCGATCCGGCGCATGTGTTCATCAGCAGTGCGCTGACGGCGGACGACCGGCTCGGGCGTCGTAAAACTATTCACCATCGGTTCACGCGCTGCCTTCAACCGCTCGGTTAATGAGTCCAATCGGCGGACGGCGTCGTCATAGGCCTCGTCGACATTGTCGTCGGAGCCGTTGAAATTGAACGCATTAGCGATCAGCCACATCGTCCCCTCATGGTGGTCCAAGGCCACCATGTCCGCGACAAGGAACTGCATCATTTCCGGAATCTTGAGGTCATTGTCGCAGGTATCGGGGATATCTTCGATAAAGCGAATCGCGTCGTGGCCGCAATACCCCACCATTCCCGACGTCATCGGTGGCATTCCCTCGATGGGGTCGGTGTGCAATTCCTTCAGCACGGACTTCAAAGCGCCGAAGGGATTGCCTCCTGTCTGGACACCTTCAGGAGTGGTGCCCAACCATGCAGCTTCCCTATCGCGGACCGTTAGTGCCGATCTTGCTCCTGTGCCGATAAACGACCACCGTGACCAGGAACGTCCCGGTTCGGCCGACTCGAAGAGGAACGTACCTGGCTTGTCCTGGGCCAAGGCATTGTATGCACTGAGCGGTGTTTCTCCATCGGCCAAGATTTTGCGCGCTACGGGCACAACTCTGTGGTGAGCAGCTAATTCGCGGAACCGTTCCCGCGTCGTCGTTGTGCGGCCGGCTCCGAGATCCGGAACCCCGACGGGTGTCGACGAACGGGCGGAAGCGCTCACTTCCGCATTGTCTTCAGGCTTTTCAGCCGTGCTAACGGACTCACCGGCAAGATTTTTGTTCGACGAGTTCTCGTCGTCTGCAAATTCCGCGCCCGGTGTAGATGATGAATCGGTCAAGACAAGGTCGCTATCGAAACACGTGTGGGTTCCGGTGTGGCAGGCCGCGCCCGTCTGGTCAACCTTCAGCAGAATCGTGTCCCCGTCACAATCCACCCGAACCTCGCGAACGTTCTGAACGTGACCACTGGTCATTCCTTTGACCCAATATTCGGACCGCGACCGAGACCAGTATATTCCCCGACGAGTTGCCAGCGTATAAGCCAATGCGTGGTCGTCCATCCACGCCTGCATCAATACCTCTCCAGAATGCACATCCTGGACAACAGCGGGAACCAATCCCCTATCGTTGCGCTTCAACCGAGCAGCAATCGACGGGTCCAGCGGGTAGTCAGCGGGACCGGTATGCCGGACCTCATGCCCCGCCGCTGCCAACGCGCTCTTCACCTCAGAAATGCTTACATCACCAAAGTGGAAAATCGACGCAGCTAACACCGCATTTGCCCCTGAATCAATGGCCGGAGGAAAATGGCTCGCTTCGCCAGCCCCACCCGACGCAATGACGGGGATATGAACCACTTGACGAACGGCGGAAATAAGCTCGCTATCAAATCCTTGCTTAACACCGTCGCTATCCATGGAATTGAGAAGAATTTCCCCGACGCCTAATTCTTCACCACGACGAGCCCACTCGATCGCATCAATCCCTGCGCTGCGTGTGCCGCCGTGGGTTGTAACTTCAAAACCACTCGGTTGAGGCGTTCCGCCGTCAGGAACGCGCCGGGCATCCACCGACAAAACAACGCATTGTGATCCAAAGCGCTGGGAAAGCTCCCGCAGCAACTCTGGCCTCTTAATGGCCGCGGTATTAATGCTGACTTTATCTGCACCGGCACGTAATAGCTGGTCGACGTCATCAGCGCTACGGACCCCACCGCCGACAGTGAGCGGGATAAACACTTCATCCGCGGTGCGTCGAACCACGTCCAGCATCGTTCCCCGTGCTTCCGTCGACGCTGACACGTCGAGTAAGGTCAGTTCATCGGCGCCCTCTTTGTCACAGCGGGACGCCAGTTCGACGGGATCGCCAGCGTCGCGAAGGTTCTCGAAATTTACCCCCTTAACGACGCGACCATGAGACACATCAAGACACGGAATAACTCGGACTGCTACGGACATGAAAACGCCTTTCGGCAATAAGGCAACTATTATTCACGAACGAGATTAATGAATTGCCACGTAAAACAGACACGCGCTAGTAAACCTAAACGCGTCCACAATGACTAACCGCTTCACGCGACGACATAACCACCTAGCTTAGTGGTTCGAAGGCCGTGGAACCGCATGGATCCTCGCTAACAGAGTCGAGTGAATGCTTGGAGATCCTGCAACCAGACCGATTGTTCCAGGTGTCCAAGGCTCACCATCAAGGTTCGTGACAATGCCACCAGCGGCTTGAACTAAGCAGATACCTGCTGCGTTATCCCACAGGTTAGGGCTGAACGTCAGGGTCCCCGCAAAAACACCACCGGCAGTAAAAGCTAAGTCGGCACCAACAGATCCCGTCACACGCATCCGCGGATATGATTCACCGATACTGAAAAGTAAATTCTGGCGATATTGCCGCGGAACATGACCACGTCGGCCCGACAAAATAGAGCCGAAACCAATTTGGATCACTTCTGGGTCATCTTTCGGCAATGGCGGAAATGGCTCACCATTAACATGTAATGGCCCACCGCGAACAGCGCTATAAAACTGTCCCAACAGGGGTAACGACGTCAACCCAATAACCGGTTCTCCCCTATGAATAAGTGAGACCAAAATGCCGCACATCGGGTTGGCGACGGTGTAATTGGACGTTCCGTCCACCGGGTCGATACACCACATTGTTTCGGGCTGCTTACCGCCGCCCATGCTGTTGACCGAAACATCCCCGGAAGCCGTCGATCCACCCTTCAAACCGAATTCCTCTCCCAAAACGGGGAACCCAGTTTCCTTCACAAGTTGGTCGCGAAACTGCTGTTCTAGTGACAGATCAACATCGGTTGCGAAATCCTGAAGATCTTCATTCTTAATGACAGAAGGCTGGGCACCGATGTTCACACAAAAAAGATCTTCAGAGTCTTTGACTAAGCGCTCGGCAATAGACAGATATGCCACCAAGTCAGAATGTTCAATCACGGGTCCGTCACCTAGCCTTTCACTACCGATAACCCGGGGTGCCTATTTTCACAAGCCTCTCAGGAACGGCTCCATCAGGAATCTTGTGCGACTGCTAATGCTTCTTCAAGGGTAAAGTTCCCTGCATAGAGGGCTTTGCCGATGATGGCTGAATCAATACCTTCGTCCACGCACACCGCAAGCTGGCGAATGTCGTCGAGAGTTGATACTCCGCCCGAAGCAACAACAGGGGCATCTGTGGCCATCGCGACGTCGCGAAGAAGGTCAATATTGGGGCCTTCTAATGTGCCATCGCGCCCGACATCGGTAACGACGAGGCGGGATACACCCTCCGAATCCAAGCGCTCAAGGACTTCCCACAGATTGCCGCCGTCGGAAACCCATCCCCGACCACGTAACCGCCACTCACCGTCGATGAGCTTGGTATCCAAACCGATGGCGACACGGTCGCCGTACTCCCCGATGATCCGACGACACCACTCAGGATCTTCCAGTGCAGCAGTGCCGATATTCACCCGTCGGCAACCAGTATCTAATGCCTTGCGCAGCGAGTCGTCATCCCTGATCCCCCCGGATAATTCGGTATTAACGTCCACCCGCTCGATGACATCTTTCAACAGTTCGTAGTTCGTACCGCGGCCGAATGCGGCGTCCAAATCCACAAGGTGGATCCACTCCGCACCAGCATTCTGCCACGCCATCGCGGCATCAAGGGGGCGACCATACGTGGTTTCGCTCCCAGCTTCGCCTTGAACGAGACGAACAGCTTGACCGTCGGACACATCTACTGCGGGTAATAACGTTAAAGCCATAGATGAATCATAACGGAGATCACACCTACAGCTGATAAAACTTTACAAAGTCTCCACCCAGTTGCGGAGAATCACAGCACCGACAGAACCAGATTTCTCCGGGTGAAACTGCGTCGCCCACAAAGGGCCATTTTCTACCGCCGCAATAAAACGACAGTTTTCATGCGTAGACCAGGTCACTTTCGCTGGGGCAACGTGATCATCCGATGCCATATCCCAGTGTTGAGCCGCATAGGAGTGTACAAAGTACACCCGATCATCGGGGGCTACTCCCTCGAACATTCGAGCTCCCTCGGGAATGTCGAGTGTGTTCCATCCCATATGAGGCAGCACTTTCGCTGTCAGGCGCTCCACCGTTCCTGGCCACTCACCACAACCAGGAGTACTCAGCACCCCATCATCAGATATATCTGTCGACGACACCGTCGGGTCCAGTGGTCGTCCCGTCTCAGGATCACGAATGACGTCGACGCGTCGGCCCAAGGTCGTGGCGCCCCCGCTATCTGGGGAATCCGATACGGGGAGGGCCTCTGCTTCGTCGTGAATACCGTCGGCAAACTCGACTCCGCTATCGAAAAGGACCTGCATACCCACGCAGATGCCAAGCACAGGCCGGCCACCGGCGAGGCGCTGACCAATTAGCCGTGGGCCATAGACCGAGCGCAAACCCTTCATACACGCTGCGAATGCGCCGACTCCAGGAACTAACAATCCGTCGGCGGCAAGAACACGTTCTGGATCAGCGGTAATCGTGACCTCGGCACCTGCGCGTTCTATAGCGCGTTCGGCGGATCGAAGGTTTCCCGAGCCGTAATCAAGGATTGCCGCTGAAGGACGTGACGTGCTCTGCGCCATATTTACAGCGCCCCTTTCGTGGATGGAACACCATGAACTCTCGGGTCAGGCTCAACGGCCTCACGGAGGGCGCGGGCAACTGCCTTGTATTCAGCCTCCGTGATGTGATGCGGATCGCGTCCATAAAGAACGCGAACGTGTAAAGCAATACGCGCGTGGAACGCAAGCGATTCAAAGAAATGCTGGTTAATCACGGTTGCATAGTGATTACCAATCACCGTAGTCATCATCTCTTGGGGCTCACCGCGCATGACGCAATATGGACGCCCCGACACATCCACGACAGCCTGGGCTAGCGTCTCATCCATCGGGATAAAACTTGACCCGAAGCGGCGGATACCGGCTTTATCTCCCAAAGCTTCGTGTAATGCCTCGCCCATAACAATGGCCGTATCTTCCACGGTGTGGTGAGCATCAACGTCGATATCGCCCTCTGCTTTAACTGTTAAGTCAAAGCTGCCGTGGGTTCCCACCGCATTCAGCATATGGTCGAAGAATGACAACCCCGTCGAAATGTCAGTAATGCCAGAGCCGTCGAGGTTAATGTCAACGGTGATTCGCGATTCTTTCGTCTCGCGCTCACAATGGCCCCGCCGGGAGGGGAATTCTCCGCTATTTTTCTCTTGTTGGTTCAGACTCTCGTCATTGTTATTGCTCATATGGTTCACCGTAACCCGTTGTGTTCACTCGCATACTGGCCAGCCGCAGAAAGGAACTCATCGTTCTCTGTCGGAAGTCCGATGGTCACTCGCAAATATCCGTCGACCCCTACATCTCGGATGAGGACTCCACGATCAAGGAACTCCTGCCAGGCTGCTTGTGTGAGCTCGCGACGTGACGGTGCACCTCCATTAGCGGGCGCTTCACCAGAAGAATTCGTCGACTCATCAGGAATGACTTTAAAGAGAAGGAAATTAGATTTACTCGGGACAACAGAGAAGCCGAGTTTCTGCAATGATTCCTGAACCCGCTCACGTTCGCGAATTATTTTTTCCACCGAGGCTAACGTATCGGAAGAATACCGGAGCGCGACAGTCGCAGCAGCCTGCGATAATGCCGATAAGTGGTAAGGAAGCCGGACCAACATAACAGCTTCAACAAAAGCTGGCGCAGCGACAAAATACCCCAACCGACCACCAGCGAAGTCAAATGCTTTACTCATCGTTCGGGATACGACGAGTCGGTCAGGATAATCCTTCAACAATTCACATGCGCTCGGGCCATCATCGAATTCACCATAGGCCTCATCAACAATGACGATGCCATCAACGTCCGGATCAGAAACAGCATCCAGCAGGACCCGAATATTATCCAAACTTGTTGTACCGCCAGTCGGATTATTCGGCGTCGTAATAAAGACAACCGACGGACGGTAGTTCTTAATAGCCGCAGTCGCTTCGTCGATATCAATAGAAAAGCCACGAGCTTCTTGTCGCGGACATTCGACGAACTCCGTGTGCGTCCCAGCGGCAAGAATTGGGTGCATGGAATAACTGGGAGTAAATCCCAGTGCTCGCCGACCAGGTCCTCCAAAGGCCTGCAAGAGCTCTTGAAGAACTTCATTGGACCCATTAGCAGCCCATATGTTGTCTTCATTCACAGCTACACCGGTTTGTCCCGACACATACCACGCAAGCTCCTGGCGCAGAATAATGGAATCACGCTCGGGATAGCGGTTAAGCCCCGACGCCACCTTTTCCACTTTTTTAACGAGATCGGCAACTATTCGTGGCGACAGAGGATACGGATTCTCATTCGTATTTAATCTGACGTCGAGCTCCAATTGCGGCGCTCCATACGCCGTTTCCCCGCGGAATTCTTCACGCAGAGGTAGGGCATCAAGCGTGACATTTCCTCCTAATGTGTGGGACTTATCGGCGGTACTGTCCTCACCACTGCCACGTGATAATGTCTGGTCATCATTCGTCGGTGCCACTATGTACGCTCCCCTTTTCTATCCACGTATGGTTGCGAAAAATACTTCGCTCTTCCGGCTCTATCCGTCTTTTTAATTCGTTAGTGTTACTTATTCCCGGCTGTAAGGTCCTCGAACCGTGCACGTACTGCTTCACCATGCGCCGGAAGCTGCTCCGCATTTGAAAGAGCGACGATGGTATCGGCCGTGCTTTTAAGCGCAGCTTCATCGTATTCAATAACGTGAACCGACTTGACGAAGGTATGCGTCAATAAACCCGAGCTATAGCGCGCCGATCCCGATGTGGGGAGAACGTGGTTTGATCCAGCGGCGTAATCCCCCAGCGGAACTGGTGAGAAAGGCCCGACGAAAATAGCCCCAGCGTTACGGATCTGAGCTGCATCCTCACGGGCGTTATGTGTCTGAATTTCGAGATGCTCGGGTGCATAAGCATCAGCCACCCGAATCGCAGCAGATATATCGTCGACAAGAATGATGCCAGATTGCTTACCTTGTAATGCCTGAGCAACACGATCGGTATTACGGGTAATTGAATACCGCTTCTCTACTTCTTCATCGACCTGCTGAGCAAATGACGCGGAATCCGTAATCAGAACGCTGGCTGCCATCGGATCATGCTCCGCCTGGCTAATGAGGTCATAGGCGACATGAACCGGATCAGCAGTGGAATCAGCGATAATTGCTATTTCCGTCGGCCCCGCTTCCGCATCAATTCCCACGACGCTACGACACAAGCGCTTCGCTGCGGTGACGAAAATGTTGCCCGGCCCGGTCACCATATCAACCGGCACCAATGGATCATCTGCCTGCTCGTCACCATAAGCCATGAGAGCTATTGCCTGAGCACCGCCGACAGACCACACTTCATCCACACCGAGAAGCCCACATGCGGCAAGAATCGTCGGGTGCGGCCATCCACCACATTCTTTTTGCGGAGGAGAAGCAACGACGAGCGAGCCGACCCCCGCTTCCTGCGTCGGCACAACGTTCATGATGACACTCGACGGATAAACAGCCTGGCCACCGGGGACGTACAACCCCACGCGCCCGACTGGGATGAATTTTTCAGTCACCACGCCGCCCTCGGTGACGGAAATAACGTTATCGCTGGGCTTAATCGCAGCGTGGACACGCCGAACGCGCTCAATGGCGTGTTCTAATGCCTCCCGCACGGTCGCATCGAGGGAGTTGACAGCGTCGGTGATCACGTCGCGAGGAACTCTGATGCTCTCCGATACAACGCCATCAAAACGCTGCCCGTACTTTTGCGCAGCCGCCACGCCATCTTTCTTCACGGCCTCAACGATGGGCTGAACTGTCGGGATCACGGAATCGATGTCGGTCCCACCGCGAGGCAAAGTGGCACGAAGTTCACTAACAGTGGGGTTGGTTCCACGCATGTCGGTTAGGGAGAGCATTGATATCCTTCGGTTCTGCCGAGGCCTATGACACGGCCGTTACTGCTTCTTTCGTGTAATGCTAATCTACCGTGCTGCTGTGACTCTCAAGAGAAGGTACTTCATCAGGAAAGTCTCTCTTCCCGACGACGGCTGCGCACCAATATGTCAATGACGCCAATAATGGTGGAACGGCAAGGGCCGCTCCTGGAGTGATGTGAGGGGCCCACGTAATGGTTTGGCCGGAATGGACATCGTCGACATCCGGAAGTGGGTGCAAGCTGGACGCGACAGCGTTTCCAACCTCGATAAAAATAATTCCCCCGAGCACCGCCACGATGGCTAGAAGCCATATCATGAGCGGGCCACGCGAACGTGGTGCCCATCCCCACGCGGCCAGGGCGCTACCCATCGACAGTACAAAAAGGCCAGCAACGAGGGCTACAAAACCGGTGAACTCTCGTCCATCTTGAGTCGGATCGGTCGACAGATAACCGCTATCTACGGTGGCGGTGGTCGTCGGAATGAAAATTCCCCATACGCAGCCACCCGCGGCGAAGACAGCAAGGATAGCTATCAAAACGATGAGGGCTCGGCGATACCGATCAGAACGTAACACCGGAACCATTATAGGGGTGGCCACGATAATGGGGATGCGTGGTCAATTCAGCGATGGGGATCGAGAAGAACAGAATCTAGCTCCCCGTGCCTCGAGCAGACCGCAGTCCATCCATCTGGACGAACCTGAACCACCATTCTTCTACCACACAACTGGCAAAACCTTGGTGCTTCTAGCCCCGCCCTCATGGACGGCGAATAGTGGGGAGTTTCGCCGGTACTGAGTTCAGTTCCGGTGAAGGGATCGTACAGAGGGGCGTCACCAGCGATGATAGCATCCGCCAAATCGGTGGAGGCAATTTTACGGGGCCGACGCCGAACGGGCTTCTTCGGTACTCCCTCGCGGGCAGTGGTTACTTCCGACATTGTGCCACCTTAGACAGTCGCATTCAGAGCTTTAATCGGCAGGTGCAATCGGTTAAGCATGTCGACGTCGGTTTCCTGGGGGCGACCCAACGTCGTCAAGTAGTTACCAACGATGATCGCGTTAATGCCACCGAGGAGGCCTTTTTCTGCGCCCAAGTCGCCCAATGTGAGCTCGCGTCCACCGGCGAACCGCAGAATGGTCTTGGGCAGTGCCAAATGGAAAGCACCAATGGTCTTGAGCACCTCGTTCGATTCCATGACCGGCCGATTGGCAAAGGGCGTGCCGGGGCGAGGATCAAGGAAGTTCATGGGAACTTCGTCGGGGCGAAGCTCAGCCAATTGAGCAGCGAACTCTGCGCGTTGCTCAACGGTCTCCCCCATTCCCACGATGCCGCCACAGCAGACTTCCATGCCGGCGTCACGAACCATCTCACAGGTTTCACGGCGCTTCTCCCAGGAGTGGGTTGTTACCACGTGGGGGAAGTAGCTCTTCGCGGTTTCCAGGTTGTGGTTGTAGCGGTGGACCCCTGCCTTCGCCAAGCGCTCTACTTGTTCTTTGGTGAGGATGCCGATAGAGGCAGCAACTTCGATGTCGACTTCTGCCTTAATCGCGGCGATGGCCTCTTCGAGCTGGCTCATCAGGCGCTCGTCGGGTCCTTTGACGGCGGCAACGATACAAAATTCCATCGCGCCCGTCTTTGCTGTTTGTTTAGCAGCTTCCACAAGGGCCGGGATATCGAGCCACGCCGACCGGACGGGCGATTCGAAAAGCCCCGATTGTGCACAGAAGTGGCAGTCTTCCGGGCACCCACCCGTTTTCAGGGAGATAATTCCTTCTGCCTCAACTGCGTCGCCACACCAGCGCAGCCGAACCTCGTGTGCCAGAGCAAGGAGTTCGTCGATACGATCGTCGGAAATCGTCATCGCCCGAACAATTTCTGGTTGAGAAAGCCCTTCCCCACGCTCAAGAACCTTTTCGCGGGCCAGATCCAAAATGTCTTGTTCGGCCGAGGCTGTATCAGGGCTGGTGAACGACTGACTCGTTCTTGTCTGTTGCGTCGTGTTCTCCGACATAATGCTGTACCTCCATAACCGTGGTGATTCTCCGGATAACCACCATCGTTGAGTTCAAGGTTATTCCATTCCTGAACACTGTTCAATGAGACACAGCAAGGGGGTAATTTCTAGTCAGAGCAGACTTTCCACTGACCGTCTTCCTTGGTGAACAACATCGTCCCCGTCGAGGTCGCACCATTGAATGTGGTGTTTACTGAGGCAGTTGCCCGGTCACCGTCGACTTTGATATTGGAGATGTTATTAAATTTCGGGATCGAGCCAGCTAAGCCCATCTTGTCAATCGACTCATTGGGCAGAGAATTGATGTTCTCATCAGAGAACACTTCCGGATGGGCAGCAATACGATCCTTGCACGTATAAGCTTTCGTGCTTTCGTAGTAGTGACGCACGGTTCCGGAGGTATCCCCATAGTGGCCGAGAGCATCCTTAATACTCTCGACGTCTTGTTCACTACCGGGCTTTCCGTTGATCGGCTTGGGCCCACTTGACGGGGTTTCATTCGAGTCTGGAACGGTGGGGATATCCGCACCGAGTTTCGCACCACCGGACTGCTGACCCCCCGCGGCGTTATCTGATTGTGTTGCGGGTGGCTGTGTTGCTTCAGCAGACGATGCGGGTTTCGCAGAAGAGCTACTCGATGATGCCTGAGCTGCCGAGAAACTCGTTTCATCATCCGACGATGACCCGTGCGAACAGGCTGCTAATGCCCCACATAGCGATGCAGTCATGAGCGCGGCCCCCCAACGACGTACCTGCGCGCGAGAGTGTCCCCTTTTATCGCCCTGATCCGCAGCCTGTACCTCATCTGCTTCTGACAACACTACATCTGGCACGACACATAGCTCCTTTACCACTAAGATACCGCGGTCATTCTACCTTTCCCGCTATTAATATCCGCATATTCCCCAAAGCTTCCAGGGTTCTCACAGAATTCTGACACCTTAACGCGACACGTCCACTGGTGACACTAGCTAGCCCACGTCGAACACCCCGGCGACGATTGCCGTCTTTGCGAAAAACTACGCTACTTTGCTCGAAACGCAGTCCACGAACGGTTTATCTTTGAAGGCATGCAGCTCACAACGACGGCGATCATCAAGAGTGCTCTAAACATTCTGCACGAGTACGGGTTAGGAGACCTTACGATTCGACGGCTCGCCCGCACCTTAGATGTCGCCCCAGCTGCACTGTACTGGCATTTTCCCCACAAACAGGCTCTCCTCGAGGGAGTGGCTGACGAGCTTCTTTCCCCTCTGGATGACCTTAAGGAGCTACTGCTGAAAAGCGTCGATGACGACGAAGGATCGCAGGATTCCGGATTATCGAAGGACGTTCCGGCGACGACGTCGCAACACCGTCATCCTCAGTGGTATCGACAGGCATTTATATTCTGCGCCGGCTTTTATCGACAGTGCATCTGTTGTCGGGACGCTGCAGACCTCATATCTGCGGCACTACCAGCAGGAATGGTAACCAACGATCCTATTTCCGCATTGTCGCAAATCCTACGTTCTTCTCTTCCTAATGACGACGAGGCCACAATCCTCGACGGCTCAACAACGCTCATCTCCTTCATCCTCGGTCTCGCTATCCGTGAGCAAACAGCGGCGGAGGCGTCGAAAATTGTTGCTTCCTCAGTTTTTACTGCCGACGATGGCCACGGCGGAAACAGTGACGCACCATCCCAAGCAGACGACGATGCTTCTTCCTCCACATCAGGCCATCCACGTGCGGCTGAGTGGGACGAACTTCTGACACAGCACACCGGAGAAGTTGACGCGTGGAGAGCACTGCTCAGCGCAAGCGCAAATGCAGGATTACGAATCATCCTCGATGGAATAGCTCAATCTCACGCGGGGAAATCATGGTTTGTCCACCCTCCCCGCTAAAATTAACGTCATGACAAATACACAGGAGCAGGCTTCCGAGAAGCTCGTCGATAATGACCCCGAGGCCCCCACGATATCCGGGCAACCAACTTCTCCAGCCACAGATGACGCCACAGCCAACGATGGATCGTCGGCGGCATCCTCCGATAACGCCCCTGACCCCGTCGTATGGCCGGGAAACTCATACCCTTTGGGATCAACATACGATGGCTCGGGAACGAACTTTGCTCTGTTTTCAGAGGTCGCCGACAAGGTAGAACTCTGCCTGATTGACAGTGACGGTGCCGAGACACGCATCGAGATGCGCGAGGTTGACGCCCACATTTGGCACTGCTACCTACCTGGAATTATCCCAGGACAACGCTACGGTTACCGCGTCCATGGCCCGTGGGATCCACATCAGGGCCTTCGCTGCGACCCGTCGAAAATACTGCTTGACCCCTACGCAAAGGCTTTCGATGGGAAATTCGACGGCGACGCTTCCCTGTTCAGCTATGACATCGATAACCCCGATGAACGCAATACCGACGACAGCTTGGGCCACACCATGTTGTCCGTCGTCATCAACCCCTATTTCGATTGGGGGTCTGATCGGCTACCGCGGCACCCGATGAATAAGACCGTTGTTTACGAAGCTCACGTCAAGGGCATGACCATGACGCACCCTGACGTGCCCGAGAATTATCGCGGCACCTATGCTGGCTTCGCCCACCCCTCGATCGTCAAGTACCTCAAAGACCTTGGCGTGACAGCTATCGAGCTCATGCCTATCCACCAGTTCTATCAGGATGATCGGCTCCACGAGCTCGGTCTCAGCAACTACTGGGGATACAACACCTTCGGCTTCTTGGCACCTCACCAAGACTATGCAGCTGCCAAGAAACCCGGCGCCGCTGTTTCTGAGTTCAAGAATATGGTGCGGGCCTTCCACGACAATGACATCGAAGTCATTCTCGACGTCGTCTATAACCACACGACTGAAGGCAACCATATGGGGCCGACGCTGAGCTTCCGGGGTATCGACAACGCGGCTTATTATCGCCTGGTCGATGATGACCGTCAGCACTATATGGACTACACGGGTACGGGAAATAGCCTGAATGTTCGGCATCCTCACACGCTGCAATTGATTATGGATTCGTTGCGGTACTGGGTTACCGAGATGCATATTGACGGATTCCGCTTCGATCTTGCGTCGACACTGGCCCGCGAGCTCCATGATGTCGATCGACTGTCAGCGTTCTTCGACCTCGTGCAGCAAGATCCTATTGTGAGCCAGGTCAAGCTGATCGCCGAACCTTGGGATGTGGGCGAAGGCGGCTACCAAGTCGGAAACTTCCCCGCCATCTGGTCAGAATGGAACGGAATGTACCGGGATACTGTCCGGGACTTCTGGCGCGGCGAGCCTGCGACCTTGGGTGAGTTCGCTTCACGCTTGACGGGATCGTCGGATCTCTACGCCGCAAATGATCGGCGTCCGACCGCGTCGATTAACTTCGTGACCGCGCATGATGGGTTCACCCTCCATGACCTCGTTAGCTATAACGAGAAACACAACGAGGCTAATAAG
>NZ_QFRA01000067.1 GCF_003243515.1 Corynebacterium kroppenstedtii | reverse complement strand
AATTTGGAACTAAATGTAAATATTTTCGCCTGGTATGAAACACAGTGTGACAGGTCAAGAAAATTTAAAGGTTTTAAATAAACCAAGCAATCCACGGTAGCAATGACTACTTTAAATTGATTTTAAATTGACAGAGATAAGGGAACTAAGATGAATTCAAGATTACGCACATTTAAGCATTCACAACTGGCTTTAGTATTGGTATCTCTATTTGGAGCGAGCGCAGTTATAGAAGCAGCGCCAATCAGAGTAGCTCATGCGGATGAACCTGAGGATAATCAATCTAAAGTCTATACACCGCAAGTAGACACTCAAGATCCATCTGAACCGGTAATCGAACAAGAACCCGCGGTTGAACAAGATCAAAGCACAGAATGCGTACAGTGCGAAACCAAACCTTATCCTTTGTACCTAAACCTACTTTTAGCGGCAGTGGATCTGGTAGCTGGCTTACATTCTCATCACCGTTATGAACCTTCTATCGATTATCCAAAGAATCTTGTTTTAACTAAAGAACCAGGACAGGGTTATAACCCCCTTAATGAGGAAATGAAATCCTCTCTGCCAGGCTTGAGTTTGTTAGGTCTCTCTTCAAGCCCTTTATTCCCTTCACTGGCTGTTCCCAGTTTACCTTCAACCTTACTCGGTAGTTTGCCTTCTTTACCGAGTGCATTGCCCATTGGCAGTTCTGTACAATCTTCTTTGACTCCTTCGATCCCGTCTTTGATTTCTTCACAAGCTTTGGCAACTTCTTCGGTAGAGCCGCTATTAAGTTCGGCAACCCTTCCTTTAAGCTTACTCACTTCAGGACAGTCTAACCCTTCTCAACCCAGTTCAGGTCCTTCTAACTTATTGTTGGTTCCTTTAACCAGCTCTTTAGATCCCTTGTTGAGCAGCTCTTTGGCTCCTTCCTTGGCTCCTCTAACTTCTTTAGGGAGTAGTTTACAGTCCAGCTTGACGCCTTTGTTGAACAGTTCTTCTCTGCCTTCTTTGCCTTTGTCTAGCCCTGCAAGCAGCTTGGGACCTTCATCTATTCTGCCTTTGTATGAAAGCCTATCCAGTGCTTTGCCTTTAGAGATTTCATCACTCGCTCCCTTGGCATTGCCTTTAAGCTCCAGTGGAATACCCTTGGCTTCTAGCTCATTGCCGCTGTGGTATTCCTTGTCTTTGCCTTCTATCTTGCCAAGTTCAAGCTTGTCTTTGTTAGGGCCTTTGTCTCTTTCTCCTTTGTCAAGCTCTATTGGCTTACCCTCGCTCTCTTCTGCTTTACCCAGTCTCAGCTCTTCAACTGCACCTTCTACTTTGCCCAGTGCCAGCAGTGTGACCAGCTTACAAAGCAGTACAAATTTGGGTTCCTCTCTTTCCGGCCCGCCCATTGGTTTCAGTCTTCAGTCTTCTGTAGATCCTTTATTAAGCAGCAGTTCTGCTCCTTTATCTGTTCCCAGCAGCAGTTTAAGCTCAGCGGGCCCCTCTTTGATTTTACCTTCTTACTTGTTGACCACTTCGCTGTTGCCTTTAGCTTCTCTGAGCGTGACCCCTTCATTGTTGCCATTGATGAGCAGTGGGGTACCCTTGGCTTCAAGCTCATTGCCCTTGTTGTATTCTTCATCTTTGCCCTCTATCCTGCCAAGTTCAAGCTTGTCTTTGGTAGGGCCCTTGTCCCTTTCACCTTTATCAAGCTCTGTGGGCTTACCCTTATTGAGTTCTAGCTTACCTGCTTTAAGTTCGTCATCGATTCCTTCGGCATTACCTGGTTTCTCTTTGGGTTCTAGCTTACAATCGTTGACCACTTTAGGAGTACAAGCTTCTTCTGCCCCTTTGGGTAGTTCGCTTGCTCCCAGCACTTCACTGACTCCTTCAGGGGATCCCTCTAAGCCTTTATCATCCTTGGGCTATTATTCGCTTTCTGTGCCACTATATGCCAGTG
>NZ_QFRA01000066.1 GCF_003243515.1 Corynebacterium kroppenstedtii | reverse complement strand
CGTGGATATTCAGTGGCACACCGAGGCCCGCCAGCAGCCCCGCATTATCGGTAAGGATTCCTCAGGTCGAAGGATTCCTGGCGGGCCCTACACGATCTACCAGGTGCTCGCTGTCGGCGTCGTGGTGCCTGCCGCGATGATGGTTTTCAAGATCGTCGACGGAGGCATGACCATCCGCGGCTGCATTTTCGCGCTGGCTGCCGGATGGCTCGCCCAGTTCATTGTTGGTCGCATCGACTGGACCTGGTCACCTCTGGCATGGCTGTCGGGCTGGTGGCGTGTGACCACTCACGCCGCTACCAGCCCTGCTGGCATGACTCATGCACCTCTCCTAGGTCAGGCCAGCCTCCGATTCCCTAAGTCATCCCGTACTGCCTTGGCCGCTCCGCCCGTGTGGGCCGCATCACCCGACATTGCCCTTCTCGACGACATGACTGACGAGCTGGACGAGATGACCGACGCCCCGACTACCTCCCTGCTCGACCAAGCCCTCGCCGAGGACACCGATACCATCCACAAACTCTTCCCACATTCGAAATCTGAACCCATCCTCAGAAAACCCCTGCAACCTGCCGGAAATGCTGTACGCCGCAGCGGCCTGGAAGCTTTCCTCGCTGCCGCCGGAAAGGAGTCATGATGTCCATCCCCGAGCGATTCCTTCTGGACAACCTCGTCTGGACCTCTACCGGCGACATCTGGGCCACCTGGCGACTTACTCCCCTCCAGCGACCCGTCACCGAGAACGCTTCCCTCACCGTCGCCGCAGCTCACCGCGACCTGTTGCGCTACCTGTCCCGCCACGAATTTTGCCTCAACGGGGCCCTTACCTGGACCGACCCCACAGAGATCGTCGACGCCATGGCCGCAGGCATCGACCTGAGCGAACATCCCGTATGGGCCGACGAAATCGACGCCACCCTCGACCAGCCCGAAATCGCATCCCTGGGCCGGCGTGTGTGGTTCTTGTCAGTCAAGCTCAACCAAGACCAGAAAATGCGCACCCTCACTGCCTGGAACGCGGCCCTCAACAGAATCACCGAAGCCGCCGGACTCATGCCTACCGCTCCCGGCCGTGGGGCACGGGAGTGGGCCCTCCGACAGGCCAAGGAGTTCGGGTCGCAGTTGCCGGCAGTGTTCCAACCCCGCCCGGCCACTGTGGACGAACAGATCTGGTTACGTCATCATCTGTCAGGGCACCCGACCCGATTGCGTGACGATGCCTCCGTGGGGGGAATTGCCCTCATGGATGGAGCTGGGCGTGCCGCGTTAGGGGAGTTGACCATCGATGAGGCCGCAACCTCTGACCTGCTAGTCAGTGAGGACGGCAAGCGAGTCTCTGATATGTCGCGAGTTGCCCAGGCGTGGAACCGTCGTGTTCTCAAACTTGGTGCCGACACCGGCGAGACCGTCTACCAGTCCCATATCGTGCTGGGTAAGGTGCCCCGCACGATGGCTTGGCCAGCTTACGAGTTTTTGGGCCGTATCGACGACACCGGTGTACCGGTCGATGTGGCCATCCGCGGGGTGGCGCGGACCCGTCACGCTGCGATGCAGAAAAATCAGCGGGCTATCCGTCAAACGGTCGATCAGCTCGACAATGTTGAGGGCGGTGAGATGACTCAGGCATCGACTCTGATGTCTATCGAGCACTCCGCTCAGGTGCTCGTCGACTACAACACTGAGCTGGCCGCCGACGAACGTGAGGTCGAGATTCAGGCCCTGATCACTGCGACTGTCTCGTCCCCTGACTTTGAGACCACCGAGGAGCTGGCAGGAGCGTTCATCAATGATCCGGTGTTCGGCGATTTCACGTGGGTGCGTCCCGTGGGCCGTCAAGAGGACCTGCTATGGGCTGCCCGACCCGGTGGCCGGTTCGCCTCCTCGCTCAACGCCTATCGTCAACTGACCCACGCCTCCGCGTTCGCCG
>NZ_QFRA01000049.1 GCF_003243515.1 Corynebacterium kroppenstedtii | reverse complement strand
TTTTGACGACGATGTTATCGCTGTGCATTCCCACGACGAGGCTCCCCAACCGACAAGTGGTCGCGCCTTGGCCCTTGTGAGAGCCAGGAGTATCGCCGACGTCCAAGCTGTCGTCCGATTCGCATACGAACACGGCGTCCCCGTCGTGCCTCAAGGGGCTCGAACCGGCTTAACTGGTGGAGCTAATGCTAAAGAAAACTGCATTCTTCTCTCGGTGAAGTCGATGGATCGCATCCTTGAAATTAGCGAATTCAACCAGACGGTCACGGTAGAGCCCGGCATTGTTAACCAGGACCTTAAAGATGCGCTCCGGTCGCACGGGCTACTGTATCCACCCGACCCGGGATCCGTGGGAATGTCGACCATCGGCGGAAATATTGCGACTAATGCCGGTGGAATGTGCTGCGTCAAATATGGCGTCACCCGAGATTTCGTGCGTGAACTCAAGGTTGTCCTTCCCGATGGAACTTTGACTCGAGTCGGCCACAAAACTGCCAAAGGGGTAGCCGGCCTGGAGCTCGCTCAGCTTTTCGTCGGTTCAGAAGGAACCCTCGGAGTTATCGTCGAGGCCAACCTGCGACTAATCTCCCTACCGCCTACCCCCTTGACCGCAGTGGCCACATTCCCCTCAGAACGCGACGCTGCAGAAACGGTTGCCGCCTACATGGGCGCTGGCTACCGCCCGTCCATGTTTGAGATGCTGGACGGTCTCACCATTTCTATGCTCAATGAGCTCGGGGATTTCGGTCTCGACGAGAATGTCGGTGCCATGCTGATCATGCAGTCTGATTCGACGACGGCGAAGGAAGACACCGAAGAATTCACAACGATCGCGGACAAACACAATGCCATCGACATTGCATTTTCGGATAACCCCGCAGACAACGATGCTCTTGTTGCCGCTCGACGGATGGTTCATCCGGCCAACGAGCTGTACCAGCGGAATCACGGCGGCGGACAACTCATTGAGGATATATGTATTCCTCGCTCCTCCATGACTGATTTCTTCGATGGTTTGGCCGAGATTCGGAACAACACCGGGGGTCGTCATCGCGACCATTGCACATGCTGGCGACGGGAATACGCATCCAGCCCTATTCTTCGACGCTGAGGACCAGGGATCCTGCGCCCGTGCCCAAGACGCGTTTGAGCAGATTATTCACCTCGGGTTATCCCTCGGAGGCACGATTACGGGCGAACATGGCGTCGGGGATCTTAAAAGCAAGTGGCTCCCCCATGAATTGGATGAGGGAGCGCAAAACTTACACCTTGCTATCAAACAGGCGGTTGACCCGGATTCGATCATGAACCCCGGGGGTATGTACCACTACCTACACTGATAACCGGCCACGAACTTCCTGGACGACCTGATCGAGGGGGACGGCAGTTTGTTCACCTTCGTGTAGGTCCTTGACCTGCACGATGGATTTAGCCAGCTCGTCTTCCCCGATGACCAGGGCGAAACGCGCACCTGCGCGGTCGGCAGCTTTCATCGACCCTTTAAGACCACGATGTCCATACGACATGTCCGCCCGCACTCCGGATTGACGGAGGTCATTAATGATGACGGGCATGCGTCGGTGTGCCTCCTCGCCCATAGCCACCCCGTACACGTCCACTCGGCTCCCATCGGTCACCGTCTTCTTCTCTGTTTCCAACGCGAGAAGTGCCCGTTCCACGCCGAGGCCGAAGCCCACACCAGAAAGGTCGCGGCCACCTAGTTCAGCCATCAGACCGTCGTACCGGCCGCCCCCACCAATACCAGACTGGGCACCAAGATCATCGTGGACAAATTCGAAGCATGTCTTCGTGTAATAGTCCAGGCCACGCACCATGCGCGGATTGATCGTGTACGGAACCGACAGGTCATCCAAAATCCCGGTGACCGTCTCGAAATGCGCGCGAGCCTCATCGGAAAGATAGTCAAGCATAAGCGGCGCGTCGGCCGTCATTTCCTTAACTTCTGGACGCTTATCATCCAGAACCCGGAGCGGATTAATCTCCGCACGGTGCTGTGTCTCTTCATCCAGCGGTAGCGACGTCAGGAATGCCTGCAGTTTTTCTCGGTATGCAGGCCGGCAAGTGGAATCCCCCAATGATGTCAACTCCAGCCGGAACCCCGTCAGTCCCAAAGATGTAAAACACCGATACGCAAGCGCAATAACTTCGGCATCGAGGGCAGGATCATCAACACCAATCGCCTCAACACCGACTTGCTGGAACTGACGATACCGCCCAGCCTGGGGCCGCTCATAGCGGAAGCACGGTCCTGCATACACCAGCTTCGCGGGGAGCTGACCACGATCAAGTCCGTGCTCAATGACTGCCCGCATCACTCCAGCTGTGCCTTCGGGACGGAGCGTCATCGAACGTCCGCCTCGGTCTTCGAAGGTGTACATCTCTTTTGTGACGACGTCGCTGGACTCCCCAACCCCCCGAGCAAAGAGTGAAGTTTCCTCGAAGATCGGAAGCTCAACCGGCTCATACCCAGCTACCGTCGCGCAACGATGAAAAGTGGAACGAACAGCGTTGAACTCGTGAGAATTCGGCGGAACATAGTCAGGAACGCCTTTGGGAGCAGTGAATTTACGTGGCTTCGAGGATGTACTCACGGATTCACACTATAGCGAATAGGGGCAATCGGCTGGCCGACCGACGGCGACCCCGTTTTCTGTGACTGCCCCTCAACGAGGTGACAATTTCTATAAGCCGCGGAGAAATGGATTCTGCTGAAGCTCCTCCTCGATAGAGGTCCTTGGTCCATGCCCGGGGAGAATCACGGTCTCTTGTGGAAGTTTCTTAACGACGTCGGCCAGCGTCGATTTCATGGAATGCGGGTTAGAGCCGGGCAAATCCGTCCGGCCAATGCCACCGCGGAAGAGAACGTCACCTCCGAAACACGTCTCCCCCAGGAAAAGCATGGTAGATCCAGGGGAATGCCCAGGTGCCCTAACGACTGTAAGCGTGCCGACGGCTGTCTCGAGAGTAGTCTGCCCGCCAATAGCGACTTCGGGATAGGTGCCGCTGTGCGGGTCAGTGACGGAGTCATCCATCCCGTAATGCTCCACACGTTCGGGCTGCTCCATGTGGTCATGATCAAGAATGCGATCAATGTTCCGGAAGGCGCCATCACTGTCCTCGAGCATGAATACATCGGCCTCGTGGAGCCAAACTGGAACTGAAAAACGGTTGGCGATAATTCCCGCATCGCGGCTGTGATCCAGATGCCCGTGCGTCAAATACACTCCAGCCACGGTGAGGTCATGGTCGTCCATATACGATAAAACGGGTGCATGAGCTCCGTGTCCTGGATCAATAACAATGGCCTCGTTGCCACGCGTACATATGTAGCAATTCGTGCTTAAGGCTCCGACTGTGGTCATAGTGATAGTCACGTCGTTAGTCATAAGACCATGGTAGGCATAGTAGGATGTCGGAGCGGGAAACTAGTCGCCGCCTATCACGTGCAATTATTAACACGTGCAACCATGGTTCTGCAGCCCCAACCGTCATTCACGAGACTGATAGAAAGTGATTGTTTGTGAACACCAACAAAGAAAGGCGCGAGGAAGCCTTCTCAACGCTAGAGAAAGAGCTGAAAAAGCGTAACCGTGTGGAGAAGGCACGGCCCCTCGGAGTCGTCGTCGCTACTGTCGTCATTCTCGTTGCAGTAGCTGGCGGGATTTATTGGGCAGCAACGTCTGGCGGTGATGACCACGACAACACAGCGGCATCCGCTGATACGACCACGACTGAGCAGCAAAAAAATAAGGATCTTCCAGCCGTAAAAGCGGACTATGGCGATTCAGTCACCTGTGACTACACCAAGGCGGACCAGCCTGATTCGAAACAGGCCGATCTTCCTCAGAGTGACAATGTGCCGGCAAAGGGAACGGTGAACGTCACTTTGCACACAAACCAGGGCGATATTCCGGTCACCATGGATCGTTCCAAGTCCCCTTGTACGGTCAATGCGATTGAGTCTCTCGCTAAACAGGGGTTCTACGACGACACAGTGTGCCATCGGCTCACCACAGAAGGCATTTTTGTCCTTCAGTGCGGTGACCCCTCAGGCACGGGCAAGGGCGGCCCAGGTTTCACGTTTAAGGACGAGTACCCCTCAAACTCTGTGTCCGACAGCGACAAGGAGGGGACTTTTAACTACAAGCGCGGGACTCTCGCGATGGCGAACTCAGGAGAGGACACCAACGGATCTCAGTTCTTCCTCGTTTATAAGGACTCACCACTTCCCCCCAAGTACAACGTGTTCGGTTCGATTTCTGACGACGGTCTGAAAACCATCGATGGTATTGCTGACAAGGGTGCAAAGCCTCAGGATGAAAGCGGCAATACCGCACCCAATGAGGAAGTCAAGATCACCAGTGCTGCAGTGAGCTAGCGCTTAAAGCTCCACCGCGATCAGGCTTCAGAATGCCGGCATCACCTTCGATGTCGGCATTTTTCATATATTCATATAACCAGTGCTGCGATACGAAAATGCCGCGTGACAGCACACGGTCAATGTGTCACACGGCAGCACATCCCCCACTAGTACCCTCGTTCAATCCACTCCTCGAGATGAGGAGCTTCCTCACCGATCGACGTGGCATCACCGTGCCCCGTGTACACTTCCGTCCGCTCAGGCAGAGTCAAAATACGTGTCTTCAACGAATCGATAATCGTCGGGAATGATGAAAACGATCGGCCCGTCGCACCGGGCCCACCGGCGAATAAGGTGTCGCCGGAAAGAAGGACATGTGCCTCAGGAAGATACAGGCAGCACGACCCCGGTGAATGGCCCGGAGTGTTAATGACCGACATCGCTGTGTCCGCGATGCTGAATTGTTGCCCATCGTCGAGGTCCTCGTGAACAACTCCGGGATGGGTCTGTTCCCACAACATCTGATCACCGGGATGGACGAAAATCCGCGTATCCAGCTTTTTTGCCAACTCGGGAGCGACCGTGATGTGATCATTGTGCGCGTGCGTACACACGATGCCTTTCACCGTGCGACCAGCGACAGCGTCGACGATCGGATCGGCCGTGTGGGCGGCGTCGATAATGATGCATTCAGAATCGTCACCGATGACCCAAATGTTGTTATCGACTTCCCACTCGCCACCGTCGAGTGCGAACACACCGTGCGTGACGACCCGGCTAATTTTCAGGCCCGATTCGCTTTGACCTTCAGTTGTCAGTTTCCAGGAATCCATCGTTAAACCACCACCACAGAGCGCAAAACACTGCCCTTCTTCATGGTCTCGAAAGCGTCCTCGACCTCATCGATGCCGACGCGCTCGCTGACGAACTTATCCAACGGGAATTTCCCTTGCTGGAAGAGAGAGACGTACATCGGGAAATCGCGTTCTGGTAGGCAATCCCCGTACCACGATGGCTTGATGACTCCTCCGTGGGAGAAGACGTCCAGGAAAGGTAGCTCGAGTTTCATAGTCGTTGTTGGAACACCAACGAGAACAACGCGGCCAGCGAGATCACGCATGTAGAACGCCTGAGTAAAGGTCTGCGGAACGCCGACAGCGTCAATGGCTACATCGACACCGAAGCCATCCGTGAGATCCTTGACTGCCTTGACAACTGGTTGCTCTTCGGGAGATGCCTCCTCATCGTCGCCATCAGACGCTAACGACGTGGGGTTGATCGTGTGCGTCGCGCCGAACTCCTTGGCTTTTTCTAATTTGTCATCGGAGACGTCGATAACGATGACCTTCGTCGCCCCGGCTAAGGCTGCACCAGCAACGGCGGCCATGCCAACACCGCCAGCGCCGATCACGGCGACGGATTCACCGCGCTTGACCTGCCCCGTATTAACGGCTGCGCCGAGTCCTGCCATGACGCCGCATCCCAACAGGCCAGCAGCGGCAGGGTCAACGTCGGGATCAACCTTCGTGCACTGCTTCTCATGGACCAGTGTCTTTTCAGCAAAAGCGCCGATTCCCAGTGCCGGCGTCAGCTCAGTTCCGTCGGTCAGTGTCATGGGTTTCGACGCATTGAACGTGTTGAAGCACAAGTGCGGCTCTCCCCGTATACACCCGCGGCACTCTCCGCACACTGCACGCCAGTTCAAAACGACCGTGTCACCCTCGGCCACATGAGTGACTCGTGAACCAATCTGCTCGACGACGGCGGTCGCCTCATGCCCGAGTAAAAATGGATAGTCGTCGTTGATGCCGCCATCGCGGTACGCCAAGTCCGTGTGGCAAACCCCGCAGGTTTTAATCGATACAATAACGTCGTTATCGCCTGGTTCCGGAATAACGATGTCTGTTAGCTCAACGGGCTCCTTTTTTGCCCGGGAGATAACGCCCTTCACTGTTTGTGATGCTGCAGTCATTAAATATCGCCCTTTCTCATTAATGGACCGTCATCGAGTGTAATGAAGTCTTGTACACTCCGTTGTGTCATAGAAAAAGGAGATCGATCAGGGCTTATGCGATCGAGGCTGCGATTGCTGTTACCAGCAAATACACATTACTAAATATAAATTATTTTCAATAACGCACTATAGTGCCCAATTACAACGTGTGCAGTTACCCCTCTGAAAGAAGTTAAGGAATGCCCGAAGGCCACGTCATTCATCGGCTCGCTTCATCACTGAACCGCGAATTCGCCGGACAGGAAACTGTTGTTAGCTCGCCACAGGGGCGATTCGCAACAGAGGCTGATCAGCTCAACCACACCGTGCTCAAGCATGCCGAAGCGCACGGAAAACACTTGTTCATTGGCTTCGAGGCTAACCAAGCAGCACATATCGTTTATATTCACTTAGGTCTCATTGGAAGCCTTCGTATCTCTGACCTCGCGGAGCCACGCGGTCAGGTTCGTTTACGAATAGCTTCCGACTCACGGGCAGCAGATTTACGCGGTCCACAATGGTGCCGGCTCATCACCGATGAAGAAAAAGACGCCGCTATCGGGAAACTCGGGGCTGATCCACTCGACCCACATGCCGACCCCAGTCGCAGCTTTCAACGAATCAAACGGTCGTCGAAACCGATTAGTACCTTGCTGATGGATCAGCACATCTTCGCAGGCGTCGGAAATATTTACCGCGCCGAAACGCTATTCAGGTTAGGACTTAACCCTGAGCTGCGGGGTAAAGATCTTACCGACGACGACCTCCATGCGATATGGGATGATCTCGTCGAAACGATGACGATGGGGTTCCGCGTGGGGAAAATCGACACCGTTCGGCCAGAGCACATGCCTGAGGCCATGGGGCGCGAACCACGCGTCGATGCTCATGGTGGCGAGGTTTATGTTTACCGACGTGCCGGGCTCCCTTGCTACGTCTGCGGAACCACTATTGTCGAGCGCAAGGTCGACGGCAGACACCTCTTTTGGTGCCCCATGTGCCAGGCGTGACGCCTCTAACCGCCCGACGTGACCCGGAAAACGTCGAAGACACCTTCAATGTTCCTTAGCTGTGTCATCAAGTAGCCAAGCTGTTTGACGTCAGAGACCTCGAACGTGAAACGGACCACCGCAACGCGATCTTCAGCAGTGTGAGAATTTGTCGCTAAGATAGCGACTTTCTGTTCTGACACGGCCCGGGTGACATCGGATAGCAACCCTTGGCGGTCAAGCCCTTCGATTTGCAGCGTCACCGTGAAGACAGCTCCACTGCGCTCTGCCGCCCATGACACCGAAATCAGGCGTTCAGGCTCTTCTTTCAGCTTCAGGGCATTAGTGCAGTCTGTGCGGTGGACACTCACCCCGCCACCTCGGGTCACGAATCCGAAAATGTCGTCGCCGGGAACGGGAGTACAGCACTTGGCCAGCTTCGCCATGTAGTCGGCGTCGCCCTCAACAAGAACACCCGCCGAATCTGCACGAGAATTCTTCTTTGACCTGAGCTGGGACAAAGGAGTGCGGGCGGCGAGGGCATCTTCCGCCTCCTCCTGTCCCCCAAACTGCTCCATCAGCAGGTTAACGACGCGACCAGCCGTGATGTTGTTATTGCCAATCGCTGTGTACAGCTGGTCGACGGAGTTAAAACTCAGCTGACCTGCAATAGTTTGCATCGATTCGGGAGTAAAGAGCCGGTGCATGGGCAGCCCGCCCCGCTGGATTTCCGCGGCGAGGGCATCCCGGCCTGCCTCCAAAGCAACTTCTCGACGTTCTTTCGCGAACCACTGACGAATCTTCGACTTCGCACGCGGCGACACGACGAATGATTCCCAGTCCTTCGATGGGCCGGCGTCCGGGTCTTTCGACGTGAAAACTTCGACACGATCGCCGGTGTGGAGTTCCGACTCGAGCGCGAGAAGCTTGCCGTTTACCTTCGCGCCGATACACCGGTGCCCAACTTCGGTGTGGACAGCGTAGGCGAAGTCGATAGGCGTCGACCCTGATGGCAGAGTGATCGCGTCCCCTTTAGGGGTAAACACGAAAATCTGGTTTGAGGAGAGATCAAACCGCAGATTCTCCATGAATTCGTTGGGGTCGGCAGATTCCCTTTGCCAGTCCAGAAGCTGACGCATCCATGCCATCTGGTCCAGTTCTTTTGCAGAACCTTTGTTGTGTCCCTTGGTCTCCTTGTATCGCCAATGCGCCGCAATGCCGAACTCAGCGTTGTAGTGCATTTCATGGGTCCGGATTTGGATCTCAAGCGGTTTATTATCCGGCCCGATCACCGTCGTGTG
>NZ_QFRA01000048.1 GCF_003243515.1 Corynebacterium kroppenstedtii | reverse complement strand
GTCGTGGGAATGCGCAGCGATAACATCGTCGTCAAAAGTAATCGTGCCGTCAAAATCGTCGACGAGGATGGCAAGTTCGCGAGCCAACCTATCGCGATCTGATTCTGGTGAATCTGAGTCAGCCGACGAGTGCGGGGTCGGGACACGGACGGGCATAGTGAACTCCTAAGGATTAATAAATCAGTATTCGACGGTGGTCGACGGTATAAAAGCAGCCACCGTGTTATTCGTTAAACGATTGTTTACACGCGCTCATCGTGCCGTTCTTATACCCCTTGAGGAAAGAACTTTTACGCTCTTCTGATGATCCGTGTGTCCACTGGTCTGGGTTGACGGACTGGCCCGATTGTTTCTGGATGGCGTCATCGCCAATGGCTTGGGCGGTAGTCACTGCTTGCTGGACTTGGTCATCACTGAGTGGTTCAAGGATCGCGTCATCACTTCGAGCAGCATGGTTCGCCCATATCCCGGCGTAGCAATCCGCCTGAAGCTCCATCTTGACAGCGTTGGAGTCTTCTCCCGGGTTGTTGTAGTCGCTCAATCCCAGCGTGCCCTGAAGATTTTGGATATGGTGCCCGAATTCATGGGCAACGACGTACTCCTGCGCAAAAGGCCCGTTAGAGCCACCCATGTCTTTCAGCTGCTGGAAGAATGACGTATCGAAATAGGCTGTGGAGTCTGAGGGACAATAGAACGGGCCGGTTGAGGAGCTAGCCTGCCCGCACCCCGTCGAGGTTGACCCAGAAAATAGGGTTAAGCCCGGCTTGGTGTAGTCGATATTTGCCTGTTCCGGCAAAATTCTGCTCCACACCCTGTCCAGCGAAATGCCTGTGTACTCGACACGGCAGTGATCATATTTGTTCGCGTCAGCACCAGATTTACATTCCTTGCGGTTGGCTTGGTCGTGTCCACCCCCGTCACTGCTATTAATGAGATCAGCCGGATTTCCACCAAGTAGGAGGTATAAGCCGACTATAACGATGGAGCCTATGCCACCACCTGCAGCGATCCGTCCACCACCGTGGGAAGCGCGCGAGCCCGAGGCCTGAAAATCATTCTTAAACGTCACATCTCATATTCTGTCAAATGCTGCACAGAAGTAGAGAGCCGGACGCCAAATAGGATCGGGTATCGGGTAGAGTGAGGGGCCGAGTGCGCCAACAACCGTTTATAGGTGGTATCGCCTCACTCTAGTGATAGATCTCTCAGGATATTTTGGAAGGACTGCCCTGTGCATCGCACACACCTTGCCGGTGAACTTCGCTCTCACCATGTAGGCCAGACCGTGACATTGAGTGGCTGGGTCGCTCGTCGTCGTGATCACGGTGGCGTGATTTTCATTGACTTACGCGATCGATCGGGTCTGGCGCAGGTTGTTTTCCGCTATTCTGATGTTGCTGCACAGGCGCACCACCTTCGCAGCGAGTACTGCATCCGGGTGACGGGTGTAGTCGACGCTCGTCCCGAGGGCTCCGAGAACCCTAACTTGGATTCGGGTGCCATCGAGTTGAACGTCAATGAGCTGACCATTCTGAATGCGTCGGAGGCTTTGCCTTTCCAGATCGATGATCAGTCATCGTCCGGGGAGGTTGGTGAGGAAACTCGCCTCAAATATCGCTACCTGGATCTTCGACGGAAAACCCAGCATGATGCCTTGGTTCTCCGCTCGAATGTCAACCAGGCCGCGCGGTCAGTGCTCCTGAAGCACGACTTCCACGAAATCGAAACCCCCACGTTGACGCGGTCGACGCCGGAGGGTGCGCGTGACTTCCTGGTTCCGGCTCGTTTACGTCCGGGCTCGTTCTATGCTCTCCCGCAGTCTCCTCAGCTGTTTAAGCAGCTGCTGATGGTTGGCGGCATGGAACGGTATTTCCAGATTGCACGCTGCTACCGCGACGAAGATTTCCGTGCCGATCGGCAGCCCGAGTTCACGCAGCTCGACGTCGAGATGAGCTTCGTCGACCAGGACGACGTCATTAGCGTCGCGGAGGAAATCCTCACCGCCATTTGGAAAGAGATCGGTTACGACATTCCGACCCCGATCCCGCGCATGACCTACGCCGACGCCATGAAGTACTACGGGTCGGATAAGCCTGACCTCCGGTTCGACATCAAGATTGTGGAGTGCACGGAGTTCTTCGCTAACACCACATTCCGTGTCTTCCAGAACCCCTACGTTGGCGCAATCGTCATGGAGGGCGGAGCCTCCCAGCCGCGACGTCAGTTGGACGCCTGGCAGGACTGGGCAAAGCAACGCGGTGCCAAAGGGCTGGCTTATATTCTCGTTGGCGACGACGGCCAACTCTCCGGCCCCGTCGCAAAGAACATTACCGACGCTGAACGCGAAGGTATCGCTGACCATGTCGGAGCCAAGCCTGGCGATTGCATTTTCTTCGCGGCCGGCGATGCTAAATCATCTCGCGCGTTGTTAGGCGCTGCCCGCGGTGAAGTTGCCCGGAAGCTGGGCCTTATCAAGGAAGGCGATTGGGCATTTACCTGGGTTGTTGATGCTCCGCTCTTTGAGCCGGCAGCTGACGCGACGGCAGAAGGCGACGTGGCCTTAGGACACTCCGCATGGACCGCCGTCCACCATGCCTTCACGTCCCCGAAGCCAGAGTGCATGGACTCCTTTGATAAAGATCCTGGGTCTGCACTGTCCTACGCGTACGACATCGTGTGTAACGGAAACGAGATCGGTGGCGGCTCAATCCGTATTCACCGCTCGGACGTGCAGCAGCGTGTGTTCAATGTCATGGGTATTTCGGACGAAGAAGCCCAGGAGAAGTTCGGATTCCTCCTTGAGGCAATGAAGTTCGGTGCACCGCCGCACGGTGGTATCGCCTTCGGATGGGATCGTATTGTCTCCTTGTTGGGTGGCTTTGAGTCCATTCGTGATGTCATTGCATTCCCGAAGTCCGGTGGTGGCGTCGATCCTCTTACTGATGCACCAGCGCCCATCACTCCTGAACAGCGGAAAGAATCAGGCATCGACGCTAAACCGAAGAAGAAAGAAACGAAGAACTGATTTTCCATGCGAACAGCGTTTCGGCGGGTTTACTGTACGTGATGGAACGGGAATGTCCCGGCGTAGACAAGGAGTAGTGGCACACAGTGCTATCCACTGATGCGGTCATGAGCGCAGCCTCTGACTTATTGGGTAACAGGCTTGGCGGCCAGCCTCACCTGTCCGATCCAGAGGATCTAGGAGGGGCAGGGTCTGCGTTAGTCTTGCGTGCGCGCGTCGCTACTAACCCGTTCTTGCATGAACGAACAGTGATCATTAAGCAACTGCCGCCGGAGTCGCTGAGTGGCCCTGATCCAGCGCTCGTTCGTGAGATCGTCGCCTATCAATTCACCAATTCGCTGGCTAACGAATCTCGCCCTGGTCCGGTCATGTTGGCATATGACCTGGATAAACGGTTGATGGTCACCACAGACGCTGGTTCCGTCGATAATCTGATCGAGGTGTGGAACACCAGCTCTGACGACGATAAAGCGAAGTTGGTGAGGCGGCTCGGAACATCCTTGGGACGCATGCATCGTGCGACCGCTGGAGCCGAAGACGATTTCGCAGCGCTACTCCGTCGCATGATGTCCCGAGCAAAAGCCGGCCGTGAGTTAGTCGTTGCACGTGGACGCGTCCTTACTGACGCCATTGACTACGGATTAAGCATGGTGGGGAAGTTCGGCGTTTCTGTTCCGGCAGAAGTGTCAGACTTTGCTGCCGACTCATCACGACGGTTGGCGTCGGGACAGCACAGGGCCTTTACTCCCTTCGACCTCTCACCCGACAACATTCTGTGTGGAAACCACAGGATCACGTATCTCGACTTTGAGTGGGCCGGATTCCGCGATGTCACCTTCGACGTTGCGTGCGTTATCGCTGGCTTCCCTCAACACGCCGAGGGCACCGCTCTTAACGGAGAACTCAGCCGCAAGTTTGTTGATGCGTGGCGTCACGAAGTGAGCGGAATGTGGCCCAATGTCCTTAACGATGAACGCTTGCGGGCGAGAATAGTCACCGCCCTGGTGGGGTGGTCACTTCTGTCACTAGCCATCTTGGAAGCTGGAGGGCTCACCGCGCTGATCGATAAGGTACGGTTCACCAGTGACAGCGGCGAAGACAACGCATCTGCCGGTGGAACCGTCGGCACGAAGGACTCTGAGGATTCGGATCCGGACCAGTCCATTGATTTTAGGGGACAGCATATCCTCCATGGTCGCGCGCGAACGCGAGATCAACTGGTCATTCGTCGCGACATTATTCAGACGTTTGAAGCTCTCGGAGCTTTAGCCGAGCGCGGCCAGGATCCCAGATTCCCCGCAGTCTCAGCGTTTAGCCGAGAGGTCTGCACGGCAGTGAGAAATCTGGAGCGCTCCGGCTC
This sequence comes from Corynebacterium kroppenstedtii, assembly GCF_003243515.1. GTDB lineage: Bacteria > Actinomycetota > Actinomycetes > Mycobacteriales > Mycobacteriaceae > Corynebacterium > Corynebacterium kroppenstedtii_B. The sequence continues at coordinate 4,850 of NZ_QFRA01000048.1, read as the reverse complement.
GTAACTTATGAGGAACCCCATATATGACGGATGATGACACGAACTCGAGTCAGTCCGGATTGTTCGGCAACCCGCTCGACACCTCTTCTTCTTCAACGGATTCGTCGGCGGACTATTTTCATCCAGGGGCGTCAGCGCCTCTAGCAGTGCGTATGCGGCCACATAACTTGGATGAGGTTGTAGGCCAAGAGCACATTCTTGGGCAGGGTTCGCCATTACGCCGACTCGTAGAGGGGGTAGGGGATTCGTCGGTCATCCTCTTTGGTCCACCGGGGACCGGTAAAACGACGATCGCGTCCCTTGTTTCCTCCACGACGGGACGTCGATTTCGGGTGCTTTCTGCTCTGAGTTCCGGAGTTAAAGAGATTCGGAGCGTCCTCAAAGAAGCACGTCAAGCCCTTATCGACGGCGTTCAGACCGTCCTTTTTATCGACGAGGTACATAGGTTTTCGAAAAACCAGCAGGATGCACTTCTCGCGGCCGTCGAAAACCGAACAGTGCTGCTCGTTGCCGCGACCACTGAGAACCCTAATTTCGCTGTCGTCGGGCCATTACTCTCACGGTCATTACTTGTTCAGCTGGAGCCGCTCAACGACGAGGCTATACGCACGGTCATTAATCGCTCTGTCTCATCACAGCGGGGGCTCGCTGGAAGAATTCGTATCGACGACGACGCTGTGAACTCGATTATTGCGGTGGCGGGGGGCGACGCTCGACGTGCGCTGACCTATGTGGAGGCGTCAGCACAGTCACTGGACGATGGCGAAACCATAACGCCGGAAATCGTCGCCAATAATGTTGATCGCGCGCTCGTAAAATATGACCGTGATGGTGACCAACACTATGACGTGATTAGTGCCTTCATTAAGTCAATCCGTGGATCTGACGTTGATGCTGCTTTGCACTATCTGGCGCGGATGGTGGAAGCGGGGGAGGACCCACGGTTTATAGCGCGTCGGCTCGTCATTCTTGCGAGTGAAGATATCGGGATGGCGGATCCCGGTGCTCTTCAGACTGCTGTCGCAGCGATGCAAGCGGTATCGATGATCGGCATGCCCGAAGCCCGTATTACGCTAGCCCAAGCGACCATCCACCTTGCGACTGCGGCGAAATCAAATTCGACGATTGTGGCCATTGACTCGGCAATCAAGGATGTGCGGGAAGGAAAGGCGGGAGCTATTCCTTCACATCTGCGTGATGCTCACTATGAAGGTGCTCGGCGTATCGGTAGTGCTGTCGGATATGTGTATCCACACGATGATCCTCGCGGTGTGGTCACGCAGCAATATCCGCCCGACGCCGTGGTGGACGAGCGTTACTATGTTCCTACCGCGCATGGTGAAGAACGAGCCTTACAGTCGCGTCTCGAGGCTATCGAACACATCGTAAGAGCAAATGAATCATAACTGTTGATTTTATAATCCAATCCTTTCGGTTCGCCCATGGAGTGCCTTTTGTAAAAGGTATAGGTAACACAAAGAAAACCTACAGCAGGGGCTCAAAGAAAACACTCCATGGTAAATACTTGTTTACATGAGCAGGGTAGCAGTCTGCAACTGAGCGATATTGAAAACGTATCGCCTAAAGACTTTGCCTTCCCTGGTCAAGCCGAACAAGAACTTTTAACCCTCGCGCAACACATCGGTGAGTTGAAGAAATTCCTACCAACTCTATTAACCCCAGTTGCCCTCACCGCGAAAACCAGAAACACACTATTGCGTAGGACCTCAAGTTTTATATTTGGATTTTGGCGATCCGGTTGTACCCAGAAAATTGTTCCATTAACATCACCATTAGTTTAAAAATTACTAAAATCTAGGTATATCGACAAGGATGATTACCACATGAAAAATACAGTATCCATTACTGGTGAGTTGCTGTCGGATTCCAAACCAGTAAGTGACTACGACTGGGCCCTCGACTGAGCCAAACTTTTCAATCACCAATCCAGCCGTACTTGATCCTATTCAACGGGAAGAACTGTTACGCGAGTGCTCAAAGTTCGGCGACTTTAACACTGAGGATTTCTTTAAATTGTATGGTCGCAGTCATTTACAGATCAAACCAGAGCTCTACTAAATCATCATGCTTTTCGATTTAACTCGAAAAAGCGTTTCCGCAACTCGTCTACAGTGCAAGAGAGCATAACGAAAGCTTTAGAAGGTGGCTGTAAGCTAGATGCGGTAATCCCGATATTTTGTGTCATTGGAAACAAATTGAAGCGGTTTCATCCCACGACAATCACCTTTGCTGAAGAATGCACACTCATCTCACTTCAACGCATAGCTGAAAACTTTAAGAATGTCGTGGGCTTAGATCTACATATCCATATCGTCTCAGATGTACTTTTCTATATTCGCCCTCTGGGAGCAGATCCTACAGTCTCTTCATTTTATTACAAGAAGTTGTGCGACTATATAGCTAGCAAGAAGTTGGACCAGCTGACCATTCACGACATGTCTCTTCTGCCTTCAGGGCGACTGAATGAATTTGACAATGAGTATCTGCGAGCATATGAAACTTTAATGGAAAATCCAGGGGCTGGTCTTGAAGCGGGAAGCTATCAATCGTGGCTGAGATCGATGGCCTCAATGATCACGACGCGAAACATCTCCGCAAATTACGAAGAAATAGAACAGACTTTCCGCAACCATGATTTCTCCACGGCCTTTGGTTAGGAGGTTCTTTCTCGAACAGAACGCGCATTTGTGGACTATCGTGCTTTAAAATATGCGCTAAATGAGATTCATTGGGATGAGGAACAATTTTCTGGGTCAATTCGCGCGACTATCCATCAGAAAAAAGTACTGGGATTGCGGGGGATTAACCTTCGTCACAGATATCGAACTCTTAGTTTCGCTTGTGAAGAATATTCTTCGGATGCCTTCATCGCTAGTAGATGACAACACTGCTGCTATTATCTGAGCAAACGGCCCAACTCATCCCTGGGAAGCAGGGACAATACTCCACATACTTCTTCCTTTCCTTTGACGATTCAAAATCATGCCGAAGGGTGATAGTTTTCTTCTAGGAAGAAGATGTCATCTCACGCTCCCGAAAGACACCCTCGTCGGATAGAGAACTGGCTCATCGGACAGTGGTGTCTCTAAGTAAGGCGCGGCAGTACCACCACTTGACCGTCTTCGCCCGCCCGGACAACTTCTGCCTCCATCCCGAAAACGTCACTAATGAGGCCAGCTGAAATCACTGCCTTGGGACAACCTGTAGCAACGACTCATCACCACTAGATAATCCGCGTAATGGATTGCTTGCTGTAGATCATGGAGAACTGCCACCACGGTACGGCCGCCATTTTTCAGCTGGCCGGCCAAACTCAATAATCCATGTTGGTGGCCGATATCGAGGTAGGTGGTGGGTTCATCAAGAAGCACCACTGAAGTGTCTTGTGCCAACGTCATCGCTAGCCATGCCCGTTGGCGCTGCCCGCCTGATAGTTCGCGAACCCGAGCATTAGCCAGATCATGAACGTGAGCGCACTCCATCGCAGCAGTAACCTGCTTTTCATCTTTTTGACTCCATTGGCTTAGCCAGCTCTGATAAGGGAAGCGACCACGCCCCACTAACTCTTTAACAGTGATGCCCTCTGGAGCTTCCGGCGACTGCGCCATCAGCGACACTCTGCGGGATACCTCTTTACGCGATAAATTTGCGATATTCACGCCATTTACCCGCACTGTCCCCGCTTCAGGTTGTAGAATTCGACAGAAAGTTTTGAGCAGTGTCGACTTGCCACACCCTTCGGACCTATAATGGCAGTAAACTTTTGCGAAGGGATCCTCACGTTTAACGAATCTAGAATTAACTGTTCCCCTAGAGCGACGTTGAGATCAATGGCCTCTATAGCCGAGTCTTTGTTCGAGAAGACCTTACGCTCAACTGGTGTGTCGTTCGCAAATAGTCCGTGTAGCGGTGGGTTCATTGTGGAAAGCTCCTCAACAAGATAGGTTTTGCCACGGTATGATTAGTCCGCGACAAGTGGTAGAAGACTCTGGGCATGAATGGGGAATTCACCCTACTTTTTGATGACGTATTAACCAGAGTAGATATGCGCCGCCCAAAGTCACTGTGACCAAACCAACCGGAAGCTGGATGGGGGAAAACAACCGTTGTGCAACTAGGTCTGCTGCAAGCAATAAACAACTTCCGACTGCAGCGGTTGTTAGCAGCGGCGTTCGACCAGACTTCGTTGTCATGCAAGCGATGTGTGGTGAGGCCAATGCCAGCAAGCTAATGGGTCCAGCTAATGCCGTGGATACTGCGGTTAACGCAACAGCTACCAAGACGATGATCCGGCGCCAAAATGCGACCGGCACCCCGATCGCTTCTGCGGTCTCGTTACCCAGCCGTAGAGCGTCGAGGTGCCGACGAAGGCATAGTGCCAGAATGATCAATACAATCAACGCAATATTCGCGTAGAACACTTGTGACCATCGCAAACCATTAAGTGATCCTGCACCCCATGCAGCTGCGGACATCGAGATTTCTAATTCTCCACGCGCTATTAACCATTTGTTAAATGCTGACAGCATCATTGAAATACCTATGCCCACCAAGATTAAACGCCCCCCACTAGTTCCTTTGAGGAAAGCTAGTATTAGCACAGTTACAGCGGTGATCGTCCCCCCCCAAGAACTGCTGCGACGACATTGCTAGAAAAACTTGTGTAGCCGAGGCTGAGTGCAGCAATCACACCGCTATAGGCACCAGTATTGAAACCGAGGATATCAGGGGTACCCAAAGCATTTCTCGTGATTACCTGCATTAAACATCCAGAAAGAGCAAGCGCAGCACCTACAGCGATAGCAGCTACTGTTCGTGGAAGTCGCCAT
>NZ_QFRA01000047.1 GCF_003243515.1 Corynebacterium kroppenstedtii | reverse complement strand
ATATTGACGGATTCCGCTTCGATCTTGCGTCGACACTGGCCCGCGAGCTCCATGATGTCGATCGACTGTCAGCATTTTTTGACCTCGTGCAGCAAGATCCCATTGTGAGCCAGGTCAAGCTCATCGCCGAGCCTTGGGATGTGGGCGAAGGCGGCTACCAAGTCGGGAACTTCCCCGCCATCTGGTCAGAATGGAACGGAATGTACCGGGATACTGTCCGGGACTTCTGGCGTGGCGAGCCTGCGACATTGGGTGAGTTCGCTTCACGGTTGACGGGATCGTCGGATCTCTACGCAGCTAATGATCGACGTCCTACCGCGTCGATTAACTTCGTGACCGCGCATGATGGGTTCACCCTCCATGACCTCGTTAGCTATAACGAGAAACACAACGAGGCTAATAAGGAAGACAACCGCGACGGAGAGTCTCACAACCGATCATGGAATTGTGGCGTGGAAGGCCCCACGGATGATCCCGACATTATCCAGCTGCGAGGCCGGCAAATCCGAAACTTCTTGACGACGCTGCTGCTCAGCCAGGGGACGCCCATGATCTGCCACGGCGATGAAATGGGCCGTACCCAGAATGGGAACAACAACGTCTACTGCCAAGATTCGGAATTGTCATGGGTGGATTGGTCCCAGGCAACAGACAATAAAGATCTGATTGACTTCACTCGACGGTTAATCGAGCTTCGCAATGATCACCCCGTGTTCCGCCGTCGGAGGTTCCTGGCCGGGGGCCCGCTGGGATATGACGTGCAAGACCGCGATATCGCGTGGATGACACCCGCCGGAACGCTCATGACGACGGCCGACTGGGATCATGACTTCGGACGGTCTCTCATGGTGCACCTCGGAGGAGAAGCAATTGCTGAACCCGACGAGCAGGGGCAAAAAATCTTCGATGATTCATTCATCTTGTGCTTCAATGCGCACCATGAGCGGATAGATTTCACTCTTCCGAAAGATGATGCAGTGAAGGCATCGCGAGATCCAGAAGACACGGATCCTTCGCGCCTCTGGAGCGTCGTCGTCGATACATCGCTGCCCACCGGATTCTCCGAAGATGATCCCGATGTCTACAAGCCCGAATCAACCGTTCCCGTTGAGAGCCGATCTGTTGTCGTGCTGTGCCGCCGGCGCCGTCATTCGGCATAACATTCGGCATAAGGCTACCTGCCATCGCTCAGCGTAAAACTGGTTAGAGTGGAGTGCACCATGACGAATTCCGACACTGATATTTCTTCCCCGGGAACTGGAATCCCAGCTGACGCTAGTTTTTCGCAAATTCAAGCTGACGATGAGACGACGCACGCTGAGTATGTTGCCGTAATCCCGATCCTCGGGGGAACGGCATATATCAGTGAAAGCGGGGTCACTATCTCACGGATCCCCGCTGCACAGATTTATCTTGACCCGGAAACGAAGATAGATCGGGATTCAATTCGTGGTTGGTCACGGACCGACCCCACCCCACTTGAACCGGGCTTTATCAATCTATTTTTGGATGACACTCCCCCAACATCGCGACAGCGCTCGCAATTCGCACCTAACGTTCTCCGGTTTTCACCGGCTCACTCCGTCGACACATCCATTATTGATTTCGCGAATGAAGCCCTCACTGCGATGCAGGCTGATGACTTAGAGAGCTTGCGTCGTATAGCGCGAGCCGTTTCTCATCAGACGGATTCGCGGTCGGCATTTGGCGGTGTAGGTGGTACCGGTGAACGGGGCAACAGCACAGCCGGTCCCAGCTCAGAAGGCAACCAAGCGAAATCAACTGAGAAGAAACAGGATGGTAGCTCTTCCGCACCGGATAACGATGCCTCGCACGGTGGTCTTCCTCAGGCTGCCGATGGCACATTAGATTCACGTCCGCCCTCGTTTATTGCTTTTGACGTCGAAACGGCGAACGAAGCTAATGGTTCGATATGCCAATTCGGTGTCGTCGTGTATCACGAGGGGAAAGAAGCTGAATCCCACACGTGGCTGTGCCAACCGCCTTCGGCGTGGCCAGATTTCACGCCGGCGACCACCGCGATCCATGGGATTACCCCTGATAAAGTCGCTGATGAGCCGTCATGCCATGACCGGTTGGAGCAACTTGCAGAGCTCCTCAGGAAAGAAAACCTCCCCATCGTCGCCCACAATGCCAAGTTCGATATGGTCGCGCTCCGGGACGCGGCTCGGGCAGAGAAAGTCGACATTCCGAACATTACTTTCGCCTGCACCTACCTCCTTGCACGCGCGGTCCACCCCGAGCTTCCGAATTATAAGTTGACGACGGTGGCTCAATCGGCGGGTTCAAACGCATTTCATCATCACGATGCCCTGGCAGATGCCCGCGCTTGTGGCGAAATCATGTTGAGTTTGTGCGGAATTTCTCCTCGCGACACTGAGCCGCCATCAGACGTCCAATCGATGGCGGAGGTCGTCGAATCGGCGGGCTACACGTTCGGAACAGTGAAAAACAATTCGCTGTCACTTTTTCGGAAAACGCGACGATCGCGGTCGGATCACCAGCAGTCATCACGAAATGGGAAAACGCGGGGGAACCGTGGACCTTCCAACTGGGAATCCGTTGCTACTCCCCGTGATATTCCTGAGACGAATACGGACGCCAACCCCAACGGACCGCTCTTTGGCAAAAACGTGACGTTGACTGGTGAATTCTCTCCCTTGGATAAGGGACAACTGTGGCAAGCGATCGCACAGGCGGGCGGAACCGTCGGCAAGAATGTGACAAAGAAGACCACTCTCCTTGTCTGCGGGGAATGGAATGGGAAGACGTCGAAACAGAAACGTGCTGAGGAGCTTCAGGAAAAAGGGCAAGAGATCGAGATCTGGAATCAAGGCCAGCTTCTCGATGCACTAGACCTCAATTAAGTATCGACACCTGATTCCATGTTTTCCTTCGAGGAGGTTCTTCAGGCTCACGATTGAGGCGCAGGGATCGAGGGCCGGAACCTCACCACCGGAGCCTGAAAAGGGATGGATTGACCCACATAGCCTGGGTTACATCCCATATAACTCTGTGAAGTTTGTCACAACATTTTCTCATGCTTCACGATGCCCGAATAGGGCGATAATGTGCCCGATTAGTTGCGGTTAGCTACGAATGGGCATTACTGCACGTAAACGAACTGACACTCGTCACAAACTCCACTTCCGCCCTTATCCCACTGCCGTAATCGGCACACATGGCGATGAAAACTCGCCAGAAATGATCGCAATTTTTTGTCCGACCGGTGTTCATTCAGACATTTTCGGGCTACCATAGAGCGCGACAGATGATCTCCCACAAATAACGGAGAACGTCTACACGACATCGACGTTGCCCATGATGGCAACATAGAAGGAGCTGTAATGAACCAGGAGCAGGCCACTCGCATGACTGAGGCCAAGGGCTTCATCGCTGCCCTTGACCAATCCGGCGGATCCACCCCGAAGGCGCTTCGCGCTTACGGCATCCAAGATGACGCATATTCCTCTGATGCTGAGATGTTTGATCTTGTCCACGCTATGCGTAGCCGTCTGATTACCTCTCCATCCTTCACCTCCGAGAAGGTACTCGCAGCCATCCTGTTCGAAATGACGATGGACCGCGAGATTGAAGGCATTCCTACCGCCCAGTACCTCTGGGAGAAGAAGGGTATCGTTCCGCTTCTCAAGATCGACAAGGGTCTGGCCGACGAAGAGAACGACGTTCAGGTCATGAAGCCCATGCCTGAGCTCGATAAGCTTCTCGACCGTGGCGTCGAGAAGGGCATCTTCGGCACCAAGGAGCGTTCGGTTATTAACGCTGCTAACGCTGAGGGCATCCATGCTGTTGTTGACCAGCAGTTTGAGATTGGTAAGCAGGTCCTGGCCAAGGGCATGGTTCCGATCCTCGAGCCCGAGGTCACCATCTCTATCGACGACAAGAAGGAGGCTGAAGAGCTTCTGAAGGCTGCGCTTCTGAAGGGCCTGGATGACATTCCTGAGGGCCAGCAGGTCATGATTAAGGTCTCCATCCCGACCGTCGATAACTTCTACGAAGACCTCATCAACCACCCGAAGGTTATGCGTGTTGTAGCGCTGTCCGGTGGTTACGAACGTGACGACGCTAACGAGCGCCTTTCCCGCAACAAGGGCCTCATCGCATCGTTCTCTCGTGCTCTCCTCGAGGGACTGACCGCTGATCAGTCGCAGAAAGAGTTCGACAACACCTTGGCTACCACGATTGATGGTATTTACAAGGCTTCGATCGCAGGCTAATAGCGACAAAACGAGGGCTAACCCAGCCCATTGGTGATGGAATTCCGGGTGACAGTGCAGTTGTTACCCGTTTTTCTATGCGCGGACTTGTCACAATGTGGAAGAACCACAGTGTGAAAGTACCACGCAGTGTTGCATCGCCACCTCATAGTGGCCCTCGCCACATATTGAGATCGCCCGGAACCATACGGTGGTCGCGTCGTCAATAAGAAGCATGACACCTCATCAGGCAAGTTCTTCGCTTCTTCCTTCCCGTTCCGTCTCGTCGTTCGCTGTAGACCAAAGACGCTCGAGCACTGAGACACTGAGCAGCTCACCGAGCAATGCGCCCATGCAGAGCCACCAACTCGAGCTCCAACCACTGACTCAGGTCTCGCACTACCGCGACGCGCTCGTTCACCTCGGTGCAGGTCTTGTAGCTCGGCTCACTGATAAACACGGGACGCCCATCGATCGCGATAGTCTCACGTGCCCGGCGAATCACGGGTGGGGTAGCGCAGCAGATAATTTCCTGGAGTTCTTCTCTACGGAAAAAGGCCTGCGAATCCACTATCGCTCTCTTGACACCACCATTCCAGGTGCAACCGGGTGGGAACTTCGCACACCGCCCCCGCCCCCACTAGATATCGATAATTGTGACGATTCATTGCCGCAGCTAGAGGCATCAGTTCGTTCTCGGGGCGAGAGCACCATGACGGGTCCGCAATCGAATGAAGACCAGATAGTCCCCAACGCTCATGCCTGGTTGAGCCACCCTATCCTCATGCGAATTCTCAGAGACTACCTCTATGAACAATGGTCTCGTCCCACGTTGATCGGGTGCATCAAGAACGGAAATCTCATCGCCATCCCCATTAACGAAACACAGTCTCTTCTCCGTGCCCATCAATGGTTAAAACATCATTGGCCAGATAGCACGTTTGAGCTCTTCCGCCAGCTATGGAAGATTGACAACCGTTTTCCCGAGCCCTGGGTCTTTCCAGAAAAGCAAGTACAGTGGAGACCTGGATCGAGCTGTAGCCAACCTGCGCCCATTCTGGACACAATCCGCGCGAGCGACAGCACTCTGTCGCGTCACACGGCCTACATGCCGACATCACCTAGCAGCTATTACGGTGTCCGAGAACACTAAAGACCGTGGACATCAACCACCTCCACGGGACAATGAGGAAAGAGGTAGACCATGCCACGCCGTTCACTCTCAGCCACGTACCGGCTGCAATTGCGCGGCCCGGATGCAGATCCGCACGGGCGGTCTTTCACCTTTGCCGACGCGAAGGCCATTGTACCCTACCTCAACGAACTGGGCGTCTCTCACCTCTACCTCTCCCCTATCCTGACCGCTCCACCGTCGTCGAACCATAACTACGACGTCATCGATCCCACCGAAGTCAATCCCGCCCTGGGAGGACGCGAGGGATTCGAGGAATTAGCTCAAGCAGCACATGAGGAAGGGCTAGGAATCATCATTGACATCGTTCCCAATCACTTGGGTATCGATACGCCTAAAGACAATCCTTGGTGGTGGGACGTCCTCACCTACGGAGAAGAATCACGATTCAACTCCTATTTCGATATCGACTGGTCCCCTGGCAACGGGGCCGATGGAAAGCTAGGCATCCCAGTTCTCGGCAGCCCCGATGACATCAATGCCATCACTATCGTCCCCATCGATGAGGACAACGCGCCTGCTCATGTAGAAGGCAGTGGTGAACCCTGCCGATTCCTCCTGGACTACTACGGCAACTACTTTCCCGTTCGCCCCGGTACAGAAGGAGACGACCCCCTCGACGTCCTCTCAAAACAGCGCTACGCCCTGCGGTATTGGCGCGATGGGGTCATCGGCTACCGTCGTTTCTTCTCTGTGAACGGTCTTGCGGGAATCCGACAAGAAGATCCCGTTGTCTTCGAGCATACGCACCGGGTGCTGCGGAAACTCATCGCAGCTGGTTTTATCGACGGGGTCCGCGTCGACCATCCTGACGGGCTCGCCGACCCGTTCGGCTATTTGTCACGTCTCCGTTGCGTCGTGGGTGATCACCGCTTACTCCTCATCGAAAAGATCCTTGGCAACGCTGAGCCTTTGGATCCGCGGCTCGACGTCGACGGAACCACAGGCTACGACGCGCTTCGTGAACTAGACGGCATCTTTATCAACCGTGCTGCCGAAAAAAGCTTGGGTGCTATCGCACAGGAAAGGTCTGAATCAACCTGGGATTCCGACAGTTATGAGTCTGCCATCGTCGCTCTGAAACGCGATGTCGCAACAAATGAGTTAGCTGCAGAGGTGCGTCGACTGGCACGCGCCATCCGGCATGACAACTGGTCAACCATCGGCAGAGATGTGACCGATGAGGAACTGACGTTGACCGTCACCGACGTCATTGCCCATATGCCGGTCTATCGTGCCGATTACCTATCGCTTTCGCGATTAACCTCCACTGTTATCCGGAAGATGGCCCACGACAATCCCGAGCGGAGCGCGGCCCTCGACCTCATGACGGCAGGTCTCATGAGCTATGGGGAGGCCTGGACGCGATTCGCCCAAGTGTGTGGCGCGGTCATGGCGAAGGGTGTTGAAGATACTGCCTTCTATCGCGCGTGCCGGTTAGTCGCTCTTCAAGAGGTAGGAGGTTCACCTGGGCTTTTCGGTGTGTCAGCGGCCGAATTCCACCTCCTCCAGTCCGAGCGGGCAAATTTGTGGCCACGGTCCATGACGACGCTGACAACCCACGACACGAAACGTGGTGAAGATACTCGTGCGCGGATTATCGAGCTCACCGAAATCCCCGATGACTACCGCGAGTTCCTGAGCGGATTAGCCACCCGCGCTCCTGCTCCGGATCCGGCGACATCACTGTTCTTGATTCAGAACATTATCGGCGTGTGGCCATCGTCGGGACGGATCGACTCACAGCTCATCGATCGACTTCATGAATACGCCACCAAGGCTGTGCGCGAAGCCGGTTTGCACACCGAGTGGACCGACGTCAATGAGGAATTCGAAACGTCCATCCACGAATGGATTGACTCGCTGTTTACAGAAGAGACTGCAGAATTCATCACCAGCTTTGTACAAAAGATAGCTTCATCTGGGCATATCGTTAGTCTGTCACGGAAACTGCTTCAGCTCCTCGCCCCCGGGATACCTGATATTTATCAAGGCACTGAGTTCCCCGAAGACAGTTTGGTTGATCCCGATAACCGCCGTTTCGTCGACTATCACTTACGACGGGCCGCGTTGGCAGAAATCCGCGAGGCTGTCGAGCTCGGCGCTCACGTGTCATCACCCGAGGGCCCTAGCGTCGACGATATTCCTCTGCTTCCTGATTCCCAGGCTCGCAAGATCGCGGTCACAGCTGTGGCACTAGCGGTTCGGCGCGAACGCCCGTATAGCTTTATCGGAGCGTCCTACGTCCCCGTTTTTGCGCAAGGTCCGGCAGCTCATCACGCCATAGGCTTCGCACGAGGTAGCCGTCATACCGACGTGGACGTCGTCGTTCTGGTGACTCGCAAGCCACTCGAACTCGAACGATCGGGTGGGTGGAAAGACACGACACTATCCCTTCCCGCCGGACGGTGGAGCGACCGTTTTACGGGTGAACGGTACAGCGGCGACATCGCTCTCGCGGACCTCTTCCACCAGCATCCGTACACCGTTCTTGTTCGCGACACGCCGTCATTGCCCGACGAATCCCCGCGCTAAGTTCTAGCCCGACCATGTACTGTCCATAACGGATCAACTGTCGTCACGGAGCATACGAAAGGAACCTTTACTCAACCTTGTCCCACCGCCACCACAAGCCGCCCAAGGAAACCTCGAGGCAGCGCGAGGCACGAAAGAAATATGCGACGTGGACTTCCGCGCACCCACTTGCCGCGAAACAATTCGCTCGAACGATCGAGGATCTCCTTGGTGATTCCGGAATAGCTTTCGACGCTGTCACTGCTCGAATCAAAGCGCTGCCCAGTCTCTTAGACAAGGTAGAGACGAAAACTGCTACCGGTGAGTGGTTCTTTCCCCACGGATTCGATGACGCCTACGACTTCATTGGCGTGCGGGTAACAACTTTTCACTCCACTGAGATCCCGGAAATCCGGCGCGTACTCGAACAGCACTTCCAGATCGACCGCGTCGTCGACAAAGCAGCTGAAACTCGAATAGCGGGTGGGTTCGGTTACGGTTCTCTTCATCTCATCTGCCGGATCCCAGACATCATCTCTGACTCCACCAATATTCTGATTCGAGAATTAGCCGAATACTCAGGGCAAATGATGGAAGTTCAAATTCGAACTGTCCTTCAACACGCGTGGGCCGAGTTCGAGCATGATGTCCGCTACAAAGGGCCAAATACGGGAAGCGATCCACGGATCGATTGGGCATTCACTCTTGCCGCCGGTCTTATCGAATTAGCCGACCAGCAATTCGACCAAATCGCGTCCATCGCCAACCAGACTCCTCGAGCAACGGATAGTTCCGACGATGCGTCGCTCTCCCCGGAGATTCTGCCGGGCGTGCTTACCGTCATCCTTGGGCCGCTTTTCCCCCGCTCGAAAAGCGAATACTACCGCTACGCGTACGCGATGTTGGCTGCCCACGGAATTACCGACGTCGGCGGCTTACGCGAGCTACTATCCAACGACCTCGCCGAGGCGGTCAGGTCGGTCATGCACCCAGATTTTCCTCCAGGGCAAGTTCGCATGGTCGACGATGTTCTCCTGGCGCGGTACGGGCGGGACCACATCAAGAAAACTGTCGATATCGGGGATCACGGCGAGACAAGATCGGGCCGCTTGGGCAACCGGTGGAAGAAGCTTCTTGATGCTGGACTCGGTGCGGCAAGTAAATCGTAGTCTCATCATTATCGTTAGATGATCTGAGGAACGGTGGGGCACCGCTATACCCGCCACATCACAGAAGGAGCAGAAAGATGAAATTCCGCGCACAAGACGCCATCCTGATCCTTATTTCAGCGATCTTTTCCCTAGCGTTCTTCCGTCGGGCTCAAGTACTGGAGTGAGCGAAAACAATAAACTAAGCGCCCATATTCAACCACACCTATTCTGGTTCGGTCCTTACCGACGACCCCGCAGCTTCTCCATTTGCCGACGCTCTTTCTTAGTAGGACGGCCAGCGCCACGATCCCGGCGCGGCATGGACGCAAGTATTTCGGGTGACGGTAGCGGTGGGGAATGGTCGATATAGCACTCTCGCGCTACGGCTGCGCCTACACGTTTGGTGGGAGTTTTGACGACTTCGACAATGAATTCCCGGTGATGTGACCACGCGCGAACAGTGTCGCCAGGGACGACTGTTTGTGCCGGTTTGATCTGTTTGCCGTTGACTTTAACGTGGCCAGCACGCACTGCGCTGGTGGCAGCGGTGCGAGTTTTGTATAGGCGGACAGCCCACACCCATATGTCGGTACGAACAGCTGAGGTGTTGTCCGCTGCGGAACTGTGTTTCGTCGGTGACATGACCAGGTTTTATGTCCACGTATCTTCGTGCTTGAGGATTCTCATGACTTTGTAGCCATCCCATGCTCCAGCGGCAACGATGAGCATGCTGACGATGATGAAAAATGTCGAACTTGCTACTGCGCTGGTAATCAGCGCGATAATTCCGACACCGGCGAAGGTGGCGCCGCGGGCGGAGTATTTTCTCACATCAGCTTTACGTTGTGCGGGTGAGGCTGCGACGTATCGATCAACCTGAGAACTCATGCTTACACTCTAGCGAAGAAATGGTCACCCGATTTTTAATAATGCCCAGGGCACGGACAGGGGATTCGGCATGCTCATGGCTGTTCCCAGTTCTTCCCGAAGAACTTGAGTGCGGCCTTCCTGTGCTACGTCGAGTGAGCTGAAGACAGGGTCGTGGAGAAATGCCTCGCTTTTTCCTGCATAATCAATGACGAAAAGTTTGTCGAGACCTTGAAAGATGTCATAGTTTTCGGCTGATATTTCATGGTAGAACGCCGAACTCTGCCCGCCAGAACCGTCCCCTTGAACTGATTGAGGGATGGTGTAGCCCATGTTCGTTATGAATTGTCCCCGGCCGGCCGAATCATCGTAGACAGCGACTTTGCCATCGTAGGGCATGACGATGGCAGCTTTTTTATTCTGGATGTCGGAGTGCTTGTCCCGGTATTTCTTGAAGGACTCTTTCACTCCGTCAATCAGCTTGTTGGCGTCCCCTTCCCTATCAACAGCTCTACACACTTCTTTGATTTGTTCATCCCAGGGAATTTCATAGTCCTGATATTTGTCGGAATGCGTCGCTACGGGCGCGATGGCAGAAAGACGGTGATGCGCTTCTTTATCCACTGCCATATTAATCGCCATGATCAAAGAAGGATTTTGGTGGGCAATCGTCTCAAGCACCGACGTTGAGAACGCTTCTTGAGTGCTATCCAACACGATGGGGACGTCATGAATATTCCGCAACTGTAAAGCCTCGCTAGTCCAACTGTTAAGCGCCTTCGGCTGAACGCCGTACGAGGTCGTAATCACGGGAATAATTCCCAACGCGATAAGGGTGTCCCCATCCCCCATTCCTACTGCGGCAACCCGGCTGTCTTTCCCCTTCGAACCTTTCTGGTTGGCTCCCGACGATTGCTCTGCGGAATCATCTGACGAATCTGATGAGCATGCGGCAAGACCCCACCCCGCTGCCGCAATGACGCTGACTCCTGCGGCGCGAAGGAATGAGCGTCGGTTAATTCCCTGATGCCCGGGCTCTCGATCGGGCCGACCATCACGGCCGCCGATTGTATTTGTCTGGTTCTGAGATACGGACCCGTTCACAGCCGAACCGTCACTTTCTGGGAGCATGAGATCTTAGGTGGGGTTTTCTCTCCATATTATTCCGGTCTCGTAGGTGTTGAAAACCCCTTGCGTCAATGCGGCTACTGCAGATACCACGGCGTCGACATCGCTCGGGGAGACGACGACGTTGATCTGCGCGATGTTGCCGCTACCCCCGCTACCCTCGTTGAGCTGCGTTGAATTGGTATCCAGTGGACGTGCGTCCTCAGGAGCGCCCGCCCCGTACACAGTGGGTTCCACTGACCAGTCTTCGCTGCGGAGTGCGGATTCCACGCGGCCTGCGTCGGAAATAGAGACAATAAAGGTAATGCGTAAAGCACGACGACGCCGGGATGTCGGCGCGATAGATACTGTCTGCGCCACAGAATCCGAGTAGGCGCGAAGCAAGCCACCCGCCCCCAGTTTGGTTCCGCCAAAGTATCGGACGACGACTGCACACACGTTGGTCATTCCCGATTCGCGCAGAACATTGAGCATCGGCTGGCCAGCGGTGCCTGCAGGTTCGCCGTCGTCGGAGGAACGCTCAACGAGCATTAATGGTGCATTCACCTTGTCCGGCATGTCATCAGCTTCATCCGACGCCGCGGTAATAAATGCACTGCAATGGTGGCGGGCATCGGGGTATGCCTTGCGGATATCGGCAATATGCTGGCGTGCATCGTCTTCAGAATCGGCCCGCCGAAGATGACAAATAAAACGGGATCGTTTGATTTCCTGCTCGGTGGTGTAGTCCCGGTAATCCCGCGGGACGACATACGACGGCTGGGTGCTCATAAGGTTTTATTGTAAAGCTGGCCAGCTCGCTAAGAACTGACCTGCTCTCCCCGGCACAAATCCCCTACCCTAGATATATGGAACACACCAGGCCCGCCCAATCCACAGAGACCACGACATCGCCGGAACGCTATTTCCGTTTGTGGTCGCCCGACACCACCGCCGCACGTGTTCATGTACGGCGCCCTCATGAACAACAGGATAGTTCCAGCTCACGCGGGCATAGTTCGTCGGCACTTTATACGTCGACTTCTACAGAGTCCGACGACTTTACCGGTGACGCCGCCACAGTGATCTACCCCCTGCATCGCACCGGGGAATGGTGGGTCTCCGATATTCCGGCACATCCCGGTGACCGGTATGCCTTCTCCATCACAACCGATCCCGCTGCCAGTGATGACACAACGTCTACCAAAGATAGCGATGCTATTGAATGGGTCGGGCCGTTTCCTGACCCATGTTCCGAGCGACAGCCGGACGGCGTCCACGGGTTCAGTGAAATATGGGAGCCGACATACGAATTCAACTGCACCCAGTGGCGTGGACGCCCCTTGGAAGGATCCGTCCTCTACGAGCTTCACGTCGGAACATTTACTCCCGAAGGAACATTCGATGGACTCATCGAGAAGCTCCCCTACCTCAAGGATTTGGGAGTAACGACGATTGAACTCATGCCTGTTGCTCCCTTCGGCGGCACGCGGAACTGGGGTTATGACGGGAACAATTGGTTTGCCGTCCAAGAGTCATATGGTGGACCCGACGGTCTGCGGAAACTGGTTGATGAGGCGCACCAGCATGGCATGGCAGTGTGCCTTGATGTCGTCTATAACCATTTCGGTCCCGACGGATATTATGGCGGCGCGTTCGCGCCCTACACCTCAGGCGGTTCAACCGGGTGGGGCGAGGTGGTCAACCTCGTCGGTGATCATTCAGACACTGTTCGGCGCCTGATCATGGACGCAATCCGACGCTGGTTCACCGAGTTCCGTATCGATGCCCTTCGGCTCGACGCTGTTCACGCGTTCAACGATCCGGGTGCCCATCCGATCCTGGAGCAGATGAACGACGTGGCACGGGATGTGACAGCCCGTACCGGTATTCCCCGCACGCTTATCGCGGAATCAGACCAAAATGATCCGCGCATCGTGAGCCCCGTTGCCGCCGGCGGCTATGGGTTGGCCGGCCAGTGGTGTGATGATGTCCATCACGCCATTCATTCGGCGGTCTCCGGTGAGCACCATGCCTACTATGGCGATTTCGGCTCTCCCCAGGTTCTTGCTACGGCATTAACCCGCGCCTTCTGGCATGATGGCCGCTATTCGCAGTTCCGTGGCCGGACACATGGTCGGCCGATCCACCATGCGACACAACCTGCGTCGTCCTTTGTCACATATACGACGACTCACGATCAGACTGGCAACCGCGCTGCCGGCGACCGGCCGAGCATGAATCTCACGCCGGAGCAGCAAGTCACGAAAGCCGCGCTTGTATTCACTTCTCCCTACACGCCCATGCTCTTCGAAGGCGAAGAGTGGGGTGCCTCCACGCCATTTCCGTTCTTTGCTTCGCATGAATCCGATGAACTGAATGAATTGACCAAGGAGGGGCGCAAGCGCGAATTCGCTCGTGCGGGATGGAGTGACGATGCCGTACCTGATCCGTCTGCGCAATCAACTTTTGACTCTGCGCGGCTCGATTGGGACGAACTCACCAAGGGCTCTCATCAGGCGATCCATGATGCGTACCGGAAGCTCATTGCTCTAAGGGAAGATTTCCCTCTCCTTCGCTCAGGTAACTTCGCGTCCATCTCAGTGTCGTGGCATGACGATAGTGGCAACCCTGCCGCTGCAGCTCACGGAGCCGACGTCAATGCCTCGGGTGCGCT
The DNA here is from genome assembly GCF_003243515.1 of Corynebacterium kroppenstedtii. GTDB lineage: Bacteria > Actinomycetota > Actinomycetes > Mycobacteriales > Mycobacteriaceae > Corynebacterium > Corynebacterium kroppenstedtii_B. Next base: position 949 of record NZ_QFRA01000047.1, on the reverse strand, counting down.
CTCAACCCCGCCGGTTGTCGACGAATCACCCGGACGCGGTAGGTGGATCCGGGTCGATAGGTTTTCCCCGGTCACGAATACAGCTGTCCCCACCACTGGGGGTAACACAGCATCGGCCCAGGCCAACGGCGACAACACCATATCTGCCTTCATCAACCTCGCCGACGAGCCAGCCGATATTCCACTACCCCACGGCAGTGAGATTAACGACTGGAATGTCATCTTCCGGTTTGGTGCGTCGGAAGGAGAAGAAACGTCGTTAGCAACGGACACGGAGGCCACTCTGGAGCACTCGACGGAGGATAAAAGCGTTGGTAACGACGAGGAAACCCGCGTTAAGCTAGCACCCTGGGAAACGATCATTGTTGCGCTATAGGCCGACACAATGAGCCAACACAATAGGCCAGCCCAGTAAAGGACGCTCAGGCTCCCTAGGTCGACACCGAAACTATGGACCTAGGGAGTTAGCCATTCGGAACGGCTAGGCCACAATGCCAGCCCCCAACGTGGCTTTGAGATCACCCATCAGAGAACTCGAACGGTCAACTCGCAGGTGGTTGCCCAAAACCATCATGGTGGAGTTGGCGCCGTCGACAAGGGTCAAATAAACATCGGAGTCGCCCTTATTCTCGACTAAAACTTTCTTTAGCCGGGCAATATTCTCCTTGGTGCATTGGTCAGTGCGCATCTTCAATTTCAGCGGACTGCCTTTGCCACCACCATTGAGACTCAAATCCGCTTGGGTGAGGTCATCACAAAAGACACTCATCCGGTCATCACGGTATTTAATATGCGCCTTAGCTTTAATAATCGTGTCTTCCACAATGAGCGGTGCCACTAATGCATAGAGCTTATTGAAAACAAGGATATCCACAGAAGCGCCGTTATGGTCCTCAATAGTGACAATGGCCCATGGCGAACCATCTTTCTTGGAGAAACGACGATCCAC
>NZ_QFRA01000086.1 GCF_003243515.1 Corynebacterium kroppenstedtii | reverse complement strand
GACAACCAGGAGGTTGGCTTAGAAGCAGCCACCCTTTAAAGAGTGCGTAATAGCTCACTGGTCAAGTGATTCCGCGCCGACAATGTAGCGGGGCTCAAGCACATCACCGAAGCTGTGGCAATGACACACTGACCCTTAACGGGGGTGTTGTTGGGTAGGGGAGCGTCGTGTGGCGAGTGAAGCGGCCGAGTGATCGAGTCGTGGATGCTACACGAGTGAGAATGCAGGCATGAGTAGCGAATGACGGGTGAGAAACCCGTCCGCCGAATAACCAAGGGTTCCAGGGTCAAGCTAATCTGCCCTGGGTAAGTCGGGACCTAAGGCGAGGCCGACAGGCGTAGTCGATGGACATCCGGTTGATATTCCGGAACCGGCGAAGAAGCTAATCTGCCCTGGGTAAGTCGGGACCTAAGGCGAGGCCGACAGGCGTAGTCGATGGACATCCGGTTGATATTCCGGAACCGGCGAAGAACCGCCCATACTGAACCATGGGATGCTAAACACCCGAACCATGCCAACCGGTCCTTCGGGATCATCTGGTGTGGGGAGCGTGTGACCCGATCGTGTAGTAGGTAAGCGATGGAGTGACGCAGGAAGGTAGCCTCCGCGGGGCGATGGTAGTCCCCGTCCAAGCATGTAGGCCCACTGGTAGGTAAATCCGTCAGTGATGTGGCTGAGATGTGATGGTGACCACGTATGTGGGAAGCAGGGTGATCCTATGCTGTCGAGAAAAACTTCTAGCGAGGTTCGAGCCGCCCGTACCCCAAACCGACTCAGGTGGTTAGGTAGAGAATACTAAGGCGATCGAGTGAATCGTGGTTAAGGAATTCGGCAAAATGCCCCCGTAACTTCGGGAGAAGGGGGGCCCAAACCTTGAAGCCCGTACGGGCTAGGGGTGAGGGTCGCAGAGACCAGGGAGAAGCGACTGTTTACTAAAAACACAGGTCCGTGCGAAGAAGTAATTCGATGTATACGGACTGACGCCTGCCCGGTGCTGGAAGGTTAAGAGGAC
>NZ_QFRA01000006.1 GCF_003243515.1 Corynebacterium kroppenstedtii | reverse complement strand
GAGACCGACTGAACATTTTTGGCAATCTGATCATCCGGCAATTGTTGTTGCTTGCCGACTTCCGTAATCTTCTGAGTAGTGCCTGCGGCAGCTGTAGCAGGATCCACCATCGAATCGGAAGACTTCAGAATGTCTGCATCTTTGAGCTTAGACAGAGTGTCGTTGACCGCTTGTTGCTCGTCGGGATCAGTGAGCTTCTTCCCATTTTCGGCCTGAAAGACAAGCGTGCCGGTGGGGGCAGTGATTTGGTCTTCTGCCCCAAGGAAGCGCTCCTTCATGGTGTTTTGAGCTTTTTCGCTCTCAATACCAGGGATCGAGAAAGCGGAGCTTGTTGTGGATGATAGAGCAGCTGATGCCGCGCCCATCCCTATGAGGATGAGTAGCCACACAGCGATAAATCGCCATTTGTGCTTGTAGGCAGCAGTGCCTACACGGTAAAGAAACCGCGCCATAGGTAGCCAGCCTTTCTTAGAGGGGTGATTATCTCCTACAGGAGCACTACGCGGACCGCATTACTTTGACGCGTAGGAGGAGGACGTAGCCACAGTAGAAAAAGTTGCACAATGTGTGCAACTTTTAGAAGTTCTCGAAACAAAATTGTTACTTAAAAGCTGTGAAACGCATGTGTGCTGCAAGAAACAGGCAGTGACGCGAGCGAGCTGGTCAGTGGCCGCGCGATGAGCCGCCAATGTGGTTAGGTGGGAACCATGAATTCACACGACGTCCAGATCGCGACAGTACAAAAAGGTCTCTATCCGGAGACGACCCCATTCAATGAGGGAACCGTCGAACGACCGGTAGATCCTGACTCCCCAGCGAGCGCCCAGCACATTGCTTACGCCGAGTACGGAAATCCGAAGGGCATTCCTGCCGTCTTTATTCACGGCGGCCCAGGTGGAGGAACCTCAGCCAAGGAGGCTCGTTTCTTCAACCCCGACAAGTACCGGATTATTCTCATTGACCAGCGCGGATGTGGAAAATCAACCCCACACCTGGCCGATCCCGATACCAACATCGACGCAGAACTCTCGGTGAACACCACCTCCGAATTGATTGGTGATATCGAAGCGATTCGCGAAACCTTAGGCATCGAGAAGTGGGTGGTTTTCGGTGGATCATGGGGTTCCACCTTGTCGCTGGCGTACATCCAGGCCCACCCAGAACGAACCCTGGCGATCATCCTTCGTGGCATTTTTATGCTGCGACGGACCGAGCTCGATTGGTACTACAACGGCGGCGCGGCCTACATGTTCCCGGACAAGTGGGAGCGCTTCCTCTCTGTCATTCCCGACGATAAAAAACCGGAACCGCTCAACCCGGCTGGAATGACACACTTTCCCGACGTCAACCTCATCGACGTCTACCACGAACTGCTGCGGTCGGACGATCACGACACAGTTGTCGCCGCCGCCCGGGCGTGGAGCGTGTGGGAAGGATCGACGTCCTACCTGCACGAACAGCCCACCGATACCCACGAAGACGAACGGTTCGCCTTAGCCTTCGCGCGCATCGAGAACCACTATTTCGTCAATCACGGGTTCCTCGAGGAAGGGCAGCTTTTGCGCGACGTCGATAAGATCCGCGATATTCCTGCTGTTATCGCCCAAGGTCGTTACGACGTTGTGTGCCCGCCCATTACAGCGTGGCAGCTGCACCAAGCCTGGCCGGAAGCCACATTCGTGTGGTCACCGACGTCCGGACATGCGTCGTATGAGGAAGAAACAACGTCGACATTGGTATCGGCAACAGACAGGTTTGCCGAAACGTTCGCGTCGTAAATAAGGCGCCGTAAATGAAGTGGCCGAGGTGAGTGCGGCCGCGACTAGTCAGCGACCATTGGCTCGAGCGTGAACTCCGGGTGCTCGCGCTCTATGAATTGCAGTTTCCACTTGTCGCCGAATAGGGCAATGAGCTCGCCATCATCACGGGTGAACACCTCCACACCGCGCTGGCGGTTGAGCTCCGGGGCGGACTCGTGATCGGTACGCCGAGCTACCGAATACGGTACGGGGCTCGTTTCCGTTTCGACGTTGTACTCGTTCGCCATCCGGGCCTGCATGACCTCGAACTGCATGGGGCCGACGGCAGCCATCACCGGCGCGGCGTCGCCACGAGCGTCGTTGCGGAGAATCTGCACCACGCCCTCTGACGACAACTGCTCCAGCGCTTTGCGGAACTGCTTGTATTTGCCCAGCGAGCGAGCACGTAACGTCCGGAAATTCTCCGGCGCGAACTGGGGCATGGGGGCAAATTGCACCTTCGTGCCCTCATAAATCGTGTCACCAGGAGCTAATGACCCCGCGTTAACGAGCCCCACAATGTCGCCGGGGTACGCCGTTTCGACCGTCGACCTTGTCCGCCCAAACACGGTTAGCGCGTATTTCGTCGAAAATGAGCGGCCAGATTGCGCATGAGTAACCTGCATCCCGCGATCGAACTCGCCCGAAACCACCCGCATAAAGGCAAGCTTGTCGCGGTGATGAGTATCCATGCCCGCCTGGACCTTAAAAATCACGCCGGAAAAAGGATCTTCCGGTGAACGCTCCGTGTCGATCGCCCCCGTCGCCTTGCCTGCTGATTCGAGAACCTTGGGATCTGTTTTCCGCGGCCCCGGCTCAGGAGCAAGCTGGCACAGCAGGTCCAAAATCTGGTGAACACCAAAATTCAACATTGCCGACGCGAACACCACAGGAGAGGTGGTGCAGTCTAGGAAAAGCTCCTGGTCATGGATGGCACCGTCCATGGTGAGAAGCTCGCACTCTTCGACCGCGGTGTCCCACACGTTGCCTTCTTTCGATGATGCCTCGTCAGGGGAGTAGTGCTCCTCCGGGGCGATCGTTGAGCCACCCGCGGTGCGCAAGAAGTGAATATATTCCGTGACGTCACCGTCGGCGTCGCGCCGGGCGAGGCCGTGGAAGTCCCCAGCCATTCCGACGGGCCAAAACAGCGGTGTCGGCTGCAGGCCAATTTCGTCGACGATCTCGTCCATGAGTTCGAGGGGAGCGCGGCCCGGGCGGTCCCACTTGTTGATCACCGTGATGATAGGAAGGCCACGCGCTTTACACACCCGGAACAGCTTGAGCGTCTGCGGCTCCAGCCCCTTCGCGCCGTCGATGAGCATGACGGCAGCATCCACAGCGGTGAGCACACGGTAGGTGTCCTCCGAAAAGTCCGCGTGACCAGGGGTATCAACTAAATTAATGACGTAGGGCTCCGTGCCTTTCGGTGCATTTTCGGGCAGATACTCGAACTGGAGGGCCGACGAGGCGATGGAAATACCACGATCTTTTTCCATCTCCATCCAGTCCGACACGGTGGACTTGCGGCCGGCCTTGCCATGAACAGCCCCCGCCTCGGCGATCACGTGGGCGTGAAGGGCTAGCGCCTCGGTGAGTGTGGATTTACCAGCGTCGGGGTGTGCAATCACTGCGAATGTTCGGCGTCGGGCGCTTTCCTCCGCGACTGTACTCATCTGAGCGTTCCTTTTCCTCTCGCTGGTCTCCGGGCTGGTTTATTTCGCCGGGTTGATTTGCCGGTTGTGTCCGGCTGCCGCAATGGCGTCAGTGTAGGCTGTCGTTAATCTAACCGCTCTATGATAGCCACACCACTGTGGGGCAGTGTTTTTAGTGTTTTACCTTTCTGCCCGTTCATGATGCTGTACTCTCAGTGCGATGAATGAGACCCAGAACACACAACCGACAGCAGACGCACAATCAACGGTGAAGTCGAGAGCCTACCGAACCATTATCGCTGCCCCAATGGCAGGCGGCCCCTCCTCGCCGGCGCTGGTTGATGCAGTCGCCACCCACGGAGGGCTCGGTTTCTTAGCAGCGGGATACAAAACCCCAGAAGCAGTAGACAAAGAACTTGACGACGTCGCCCACCGGGCACGACAACGCGGTGCGGAACCCTTCTATGGCCTCAACCTTTTTGTGCCTCAACCTAGCCCCTCGGGAGTGGATCGCGATCGCGCTGCGGCATACCGCGATGAGCTGGCGAAGGATTATAAACGGTTCGGTGTGACCGAACCCGAGTTGAACTGGACTACTGACGACCACTGGGAGGGGAAGTTGGCGGTCATACGTCGACGCCTCGACCAGCGAGAGCAGCAAGGGGAGGGGCGCTCTGACGTTGATAGTCACGCCGAGAACTTTTCGGTTCCCGATGTCCTGAGCTTTACGTTTGGTCTTCTGCCCGAGGAATTGGTCGACGAATTTCAATCGCGCGGAATTGAAGTGTGGGCAACTGTCGCCACCACTCATGCAGCGCAGATCGCGGCAGACCGGGGTGTCGCCGCCATCGTCGTTCAGGGCCCGGAAGCCGGTGGGCACCGCGCGACAACAACACCAGATGAAGAGCCCGGCTCCGAGTCATTGATGTCCCTTGTACAGGCAGTATCCGATCTATTCGCGAACACGGACGCGTCGACGCGTCCAGCCATCATCGGGACAGGAGGCATCGCGACTCCCGATCAAGTGAGGGAGGCGCTACGCCACGGGGCGGACGCCGTTGCAACCGGAACCATATTCGCCGCGACCGACGAAGCGGGAACGAATGAGCCCTACAAACAGGCACTCATTTCAGCGACGGCCGACGACACCGTGATCACCCGCGCGTATTCCGGGCGGCCAGCACGCGGGCGTCGGAACGCCTTTATCGACGTCCACCCCGATGCGCCGTCGGTTTATCCCGCGGTCAATGGGCTCACCTCACCCATCAGAAAGGCTGCGACCAAAAAGGGGGAGACCGACTGCATGTCATTATGGGCTGGTCAGAGCGTTGAATACGCTCGCGGGGGAATCGCCGGCAGCGTCGTCGATCTTCTACTTCAAGGCAGGTAGTGAATGGGGAGTAAACGGCGCACCGGGGCTGCTTCGCCTATTTCTTGTCACCCTCGTGTTCCGTGGCAAGGTTGTCCGGATACTCTGGCCACCACATCGCGAGTCGAACCGCCTCAACGACATTGTCGGGCTGATTTTGCGCAACCCCGGACTCGACCGCTTCACGGATCACCGCTTCCGCTACTCGTGACGACGATGCCCTCAGATTTTCGACCGGCGGAAGAATGGGCGCACTAAGCTGGGAGGCGTCCACCTGCTTGGCAACCGCTGAGGCCGCGGCCAGCAGCATTCCGTCGGTCACACGATCTGCTTGTGACACGATGACACCCAACCCGAGGCCCGGGTACAGCAACGCATTATTGCCCTGACCAAATTCGTAGGTGACGTCGTTGTACTCGAAATCGTCAACGGGGATCCCCGCCGCAACAAGAGCACGCCCATCCGACCACTTCACGACGTCGGCAGGCATCGCTTCAATACGCGAGGTTGGGTTAGACAACGGCAGCATGATGGGCCGGTCGCAGTGTTTCGCCATCTCCCGGATCACAGGTACGGTAAAAGCACCATGATCAGTCGAGGTGCCGATGAGAATGGTGGGCTGGGCATGGCGGACCGCATCTAGCAACCCGATTTTCCCATCCTTGCTGCCCCAGTTTTTCACCTCCGACGCAGGTTGTGCGTATGTCTGCTGGTAATCCGGGAGGTTATTCATGTCATCGGTGACCAGCCCGTTGACGTCGATGAGCCAAATCCGCCGTGTCGCTTCTTCTTCGCTCAAGCCGTCACGAATCATTCCGGCCCGAATCTGGTCTGCCATCTCCGTGCCTGCTGTTCCTGCACCGTAAACGACGAGGCGCTGGTCAGCGAACGTGGTGTTGTTTGCCTTCATCCCCGCCATGACCGCGGCGGTGACAATAGCCCCTGTGCCTTGCATATCATCGTTAAATATGCGGTAACTGTCGGCATTGTCGCGAAGAATGCGGCGCGCATTTGACGGGCCGAAATCCTGCAAAGTGCAGGAGCGCGTGGGGGAACATATCGCTCGCGACGCGCAAGTACTCGGAAATGAGGTTGTCGTAGCGCTCGCCACGGACGCGCGCGTGGCGATTTCCCAGGTAGAAGGGAGAATTGAGGAGGTCTTCATTATCAGTGCCGACGTCGAGGTTGACGGCGATCACGCGCGACGGGTCGACGCCCGCAGCGGCGGTGTATATGGCCAGTTTTCCGATGGCGATATCGGTTCCGTTGACTCCCCAGTCGCCGATGCCCAGGATTTCTTCGGCATCTGAGCACACGATGAGGTCAACGTCGGCGGGCCCGAGTCCTAGGGTTTCGAAGCTCTCGCGAATTTCGTCGACACGATCGATGGAGAGATATACAGCGTGTGAGCGGCGGTAGTCCTGTGACCAGTTTTCAATCGCGTCGCCGATGGTGGGATCGTACACGATGAGGAGGAGTTCTTTGAGGTGGTCAACGAGGAGTTTGAAATAGACGGTTTCGTTACGGCCGTGTAGTTCGTCTAAGTAATGATATTTGTTGAGGTCGTTTTCGAATTGGCTTAATTGCCGGTAGCAGCGCTGTGCCTGAGATTCGAGGCTTTCCACTCCCGAGGGTAGCCGGCCGGTGAGTCCGAGTTTCTTACGCTCTTCATATGTATATGCGGTTCCGCGGTTGATATGCGGATCGGTGATCGCATTGGGACGAATGGACAAGAGCTGTCTCCTCACTAATAACTGTTTGATGATTGGAATATGGGTTGTTCAGGGACATTGATACGCCCCAGGACCCTGTAAAAGGACAGGTGAAAGTAGTTCGATTTTTCGTTTCATCCTAGAGACGTTTTGCTGAGAATTCCGCTGAGAATCTCCGGAGAAAAGCGTGTGAGACGACAGCGTGTGCTAGGCCGGCGACCCCATGAAGGGCGCAACCAACCTTTAAGAACAATTGCCGATAAGAATAGGGGGATCAATGTTCATCCCCAATTCTTACAGAGGCTACCGTCCCGGTGTTATGGTTAGGGCTGAGAGCACAAGGGAAACCTCACAGCGGTCAGTTCAACCAGCCCGAACTGGGGGGATATGGCTGAAATGTGAAGGTAGGTAATTAGTCTCAAGAGGTCATCATTGTGGGTAAGCGAAAAAAGCGCACGTCACGCCAGCGTGCAGTCAGTGCTTACTCATACTCTTCAGCAGATGTGACCGTACGACGCCCATGTGATGCCGATTCGGGGTGCGGCGGGAGACGGAAGCCGTGCCCATTTCGTGATGCGGAAGCAGCCTACGAGGCGCAGTATTACGCCCGGTTGGAAGCACGAAAGAAGGGCGTGCTTTTCAACGAAACGCCGTCGGCTATAGGGGCCACCGCGCTGCACAAAGAAGTAGCGAAGTGCCTGGAAAAAGGGCCAAAGAAGAAATGCTGTTACTCGTCGACGCGGTGTATGCGGTGCCCGTATGTCTTCGCGCAATTACGCAAGGTCAATACGGCGGAGTTGGATGACGATAACCTGAAGCGGACGCTTCAGAAATTGAGGAATCGCAGGTAAAGACAGCGTGACCTAGCGCCCGTGAATCGTGTTCTGGGCGTACTCCAGCCCGTGGGTTGCCAGCAGCTCTACAGCGTCCGCAGCGGTAGAACACATCAGATCCACATCGACAGATTCCCGCGTCGAAAACTTTTTTAAGACGAAGTCCGCGGGGGACGTACGTCCAGGTGGGCGACCAATTCCTAATCTCACCCGAAGATAATCTTTCGTCCCCAAGGCTTTGCTGATATCACGCAGCCCGTTATGTCCGCCCTCGCCACCACCCCGTTTGAGGCGAACGGTCCCAAAATCGAGGTCGAGGTCGTCGTGGAGAACAATGATGTTCGTGGGAGGAATGTGGAAGAAACGAGCCAACGCAGAGGTTGGACCACCCGAGAGATTCATATATGACCGCGGACGGCCAAGAATGAGCGAGACAGAGGAACCGTTCGGGTCGGACAGCGACATCTGCGCCGAATCCGTGTTTGTTTTCTTGTGCCGCGACAAGGTCACGGGGGCGGGAAGTGCACGGGACGCTACCTCGTCGAGGGCCTTCTGGCCAACATTGTGGCGTGTGCCCTCATACTGTGAGCCGGGATTGCCCAGCCCGATAACCAGGAATGGCTTTGAGTCAGTGCCCTGGCTCCTGCCCGGACTGCGACGCGGTGCGCTCCCGACGCGTGGTTGAGACGTTGAAAACATACCCACGGAAAACGGCCTTCATAACAATAGTGTCAGCCCCTAGGGATTTCTCAGAAAGTCCCATAGGGGCTGCCCAGACTGATGAGATAACAGGTTACACCCAGGTAAAAGGCCTGAATTACTCTTCGGACTTGCCCTCTGCTTCAGCGGACTGGCCCTCGGTCTCGTCACCCTCGGCGTTTTCCTCGTTGTCAGAGGCGGTGTCCGCAACCTCAGGAACGACCACGTTAACGATCAACGTCTCAGGATCAGAGACCAAGGTGGTGTTGGCCGGCATCCGGATGTCGCCAGCGGTGATCTGGGCACCAACTTCCAGGCCCTCAACATCAATGGTGATTTCTTCCGGAATGGACAGAACGTCGGCTTCAACGTCGATAACGTCAACATCCTGCATGAGCATGGCGCCCGGAGCAGCCTCACCCTCGGTGACAACGGGAACCTCAACCTCAACCTTTTCGCCACGGCGAATAGCCAAGAAGTCAGCGTGATCGGCATCAAGTGTGAGGACGTTTTGGTCGACGGCCTTAACCATGGTCAGGTGCTTTTCGCCATCAACGTTGAGGTCGACAATGGCGTTGGTACCGTTGTTACGCAGAACGGCGTGGAACTCGATGGAGTCCACCGAAATGTGGATGGGCGCGTCGAGTTTCTTGCCGTAGATCACGGCAGGTATGCGGCCTGCGCGACGCAGACGGCGGGAAGCGCCCTTGCCAAATTCGTGACGGGGCAAAGCTTCAAGGTTGGTAATGTTTGTTGCCACAATAATCTCCAATCATCAGGGATGAACGCGCATAAGGAAACGTAGTGTAGAAACTATCTGCGCGCCTGGCGCCCCGGAGAGAGAATCACGCAGAAAAAGCGGAATAGTATCGAGGTAGGAACCATCGCATACCAGTGAGCTGGCTGTGCCGAGCTTTGTGTATGCCGCTGTAGATTTTCATCGCGTCGATAACGGGACCCTGTACTTTTGTGTGTACTGTTACGGGCCACCCTCGCCGAGACATACCGGCCTAGGATAGCAGAATTGGCCGGAGGAGCCAAGCGTCTGTCCGGCCAGTCGCCTCGCTCATCGCGTAGCAACGATCTGAGGCATGGAGCAGTGACAAGCAGCGACGGACATGGGGCTTACTCGAATAGGTTGGTGACGGATCCGTTTTCGAAGATTTCGTAAATGGTCTTCGCCAACAGGGGAGCAATCGACAGAACGGTGAGATTATCCCAGTGATCCGTGTTTTGCGGCAGCGTATCGGTGGTGATCACTTCGCGCGCACCACATTCGGACAGCCGCTCGCGAGCGGGATCCGAGAACACGCCGTGGGTGGTGGCGATAATGACGTCATTCGCTCCAGCCTCACGAAGCACCTTGACAGCGCCTGTAATGGTTCCACCAGTATCGATCATGTCATCGAGCAGGACACAGGTTCGCCCGGACACATCACCGACAACACGATTAGACGTGATCTTGTTTGCGACGTCAATATCGCGGGTCTTGTGGACGAAGGCTAGTGGTGCGTTACCCAGAACTTGGGCCCACTTTTCGGCTACTTTGACGCGCCCTGCGTCGGGGGACACAACAACGATATTCGAGGTGTCGTATTTGGATTTCACGTAGTCCGTGAGGATCGGCATGGCGTGCATGTGATCAACAGGCCCGTCGAAGAATCCCTGGATCTGATCTGTGTGGAGGTCAACAGACACAATGCGATCTGCTCCGGCAGACTTCAAGAGGTCTGCGACCAGGCGAGCAGAAATCGGCTCGCGTCCACGGTGTTTCTTATCCTGGCGCGCATAAGGGTAGAAGGGGAGAATTGCTGTGATGCGCTTTGCGGATCCACGCTTGAGTGCATCGATCATAATGAGCTGTTCCATCAGCCATTTGTTCAGCGGCTGCGGGTGGGACTGCAAGACGAAAGCATCGCAACCGCGGACGGATTCGTCGAAACGAACGAATATTTCGCCATTGGCGAAGTCGCGGGCGGTGGTGGGGGTGAGTTCGATACCTAGTTCTTTTGCGACTTGCTCTCCCAAAGCGGGGTGGGCGCGCCCTGAGAAGAGCATGAGGTTTTTCTGGTTGTCCGTCCAGTGTGAATTCACGGTATGCCTTTCTGTGTTGACCACGGTGATCACGTTAATCGGTAGTCAGAGTAGAAATCTGATTAGCCCTGCAGGCGTGGGGTAGTGGGCCGTACCAACTATCCCCGGCACTTAGTGATACTACGTCCTATCGGTCGGCGAGTTGTCGGATGGTGCCGAATCGTTGCGGACTTTACCTGTGCTTTCGGGGGTGCTGATGCGCTCGTCGCCGGCATGCTCGTTGTCAAATCCTGTGCCCTGTGCATCTCCCGCGACCTCTGCTGCACGAGCTGCTGCAGTTCCCGGGCGTTTCTTAGCTACCCATCCTTCGATAACTCGCTGCCGCGTACCCGGCACGACTAGAGCTCCAGCAGGAACGTCATCGGTAATCACTGTTCCAGCTCCGGAATAGGCCCCATCGCCTACGGTCACGGGCGCAACGAAGGTGGTGTCAGATCCGGTCCTGACGTGGGACCCCACGGTCGTGTGGTGCTTATTGACCCCATCGTAGTTCGCGAACACAGACGAGCATCCGATATTCGAGTATTCGCCGATGGTGGCGTCGCCAACATAAGTGAGGTGGGGAACCTTGGTACCCCGGCCGATGGTGGCATTCTTGGTCTCGACGTAAGTCCCAATCTTTCCTTCGTTGTTCAAATGAGTTCCGTGGCGAAGGTAGGAGAAAGGTCCGACGTGGGCATTGCTGCCAATGGTGGAATGTGAACCGTGCGAGCGGATGACCTGTGTCCCTGAACCAACGGTGACATTGGTGAGGGTGGTATCGGGCCCGATCTCCGCATTGTCCTCAATGCGCGTTGTGCCATGAAGCTGAGTTCCCGGATGAATGGTGACATCACGTCCGATAGTGACATCGACATCAATCCACGTGGATTCGGGATCAATGATAGTGGCCCCATTGCGCATGTGTTTTTCGCACACGTGTCGGTTAAGAACTCGTCCGGCGGCGGCAAGCTGGACGCGATCATTAACACCGGCCAATTCTGCGGGATCGTGTGCCATGTGCCCACGGGCGATGAGCCCTTCATTCCTGGCAATGCCAAGGACATCGGTCAAGTACATCTCGCCCTGGGCGTTGTTGGTGTCTACCTTGACCAATGAGTTGCGTAAGACGTCGGCATCAAAAGCGAAGACACCAGTGTTGACTTCTTTGATCCGACGTTGGTCCTCGGTGGCGTCTTTTTCTTCGACGATAGCTGTTACTTCGCCATCGGCATTGCGGATGATGCGCCCATAGCCCGTCGGCGTCGGCGCTTCCACGGTAAGCACTGTCACGGCCGCCGCTGGTGCATGAGTGTGGGCATTGACCAGCGAATCAAGCGTCGAGGACGACAAAAGAGGAACGTCGGCATTCGTGACGACGACCGTTCCCGTGAAGCCAGCTAATTCATCGCTGTCCATGCCACACATGACGGCGTGGCCGGTGCCGTTCTGTTGTTCCTGATGAGCCAATGCGACGCCGGACGTCGTCGAAGTGTCTTCTTGCCAAGCTTCAACAGCCTGCGCAACGAGCTCCTTCTGATGGCCGACGACCACGACGAGGTGGTCGGGGTTCAGCCCCTTCGCGGCATATAAAGAATGGGAGAGTAGTGAGCGCCCCCCAATCTGATGAAGCATTTTTGGGGTATCTGACTTCATTCGGGTGCCAGCCCCTGCGGCCAAAACAATGACTGCAACTGGGGTAGTACTCACGGACTCTCCCATCGTTTATGAGTATTCGGGTGATAGATCCGATCATATAGTTGTGGCTCTCCCGCCAGGACTCGAACCTAGAACGGCTGGACCAAAACCAGCTGTGTTGCCTATTACACCACGGGAGAAAGCACAGGAGGACCATGTCCGTCGCTGCGGCGCCTTACTCTACCCGACGAGCCGCCCAAAGTGCCATTTCCCCTGAACAACACACCAACAAGCCCATGCTTCCTCCCTCGCAGCCCCGGGATCAGGCGCGATTGAGGTGCAATTATTGCGCAGCCATCGTGCCAGCTCCGCCCATCGAATCATCGTGATCTACATTTTTCCGGCACTACGACAACGTGGGGGTACGTTCCAGATATCCTGAAGATATGACACGTCAACGTATGTCGGCAGCAGAACGCCGCTCCCAATTGATCGCTATGAGTAGGCCTGTCTTTGCTGAAAAAGGCATTGAAGGTACCAGCGTCGAAGAGCTCGCTGCGCGCGCCGGTGTGTCCAAGCCCGTCATTTATGAACATTTTGGCGGGAAAGAGGGCCTCTACCAGGCAGTTATCGACGAAGATATGGTCGCCCTCGACCGCACTATCGACGAAGCACTGGTTCAGGGGCGCTCGCGTATCCGAATTGAACGGGCGGTCTACGCGGTCCTGGATTTCGCGGAGAAAAACGAGGAAGGCTTCCGGATCCTCGCTCGCGACGGCGCTGTTGTGGGGGCTGTCGGGAGGTCGTCGCAGTCGAAGGCAGCATCGCATCATGGAAAGTCGGCGGAGGACCACTCGTCGGCGGAGGATGGCGCCCATTCCACTTTGCTCGGCCTTTCGGTGAATCGCGCGTCCCACATTCTTGCCGACGCTTTCAAGCGGAATGGTTTAGATGAGCGTCTGGCGGAGCTCTACGCCCAGGGCATGATGGGGTGTGTGGCGATGGTGGCGCAGTGGTGGACCGTCAACTCGATGGGCGTCGGCAGTGAAAGCGGTGCGAACGCCGTCGGCAGTGACAAAGGTGGAGCCGCAGAGAACAGTAGTGACAACGGTGGCGACAACACACACGTGTTTCCCAAGGACGCAGTTGCTGCCCACATCGTGAACCTCATGTGGAATGGCCTCGCGGGAATGGAGAAGGACCCCATCCTCCACGAGGACGTCGAGGGAGAAGCTGGCCAGCAAGGTGTCAGGCTTGGTGCCGGCAAGGAAGCCGACCCGGCCGAGGTGTACAGGCAGCAACAGCGGGACGCGGAGCAGTCCAATTCGTCCACCTCGGAGGACCAGGCTTCGGACGAGACCGACGACTAGTATCCACACTCCGCCGCAAGGCTCCCCATTACAATCAGCCTCATGACGCACACCTCTGCACAGACTCCCATACCCTCATCCGATGCGTCCGTGTCCGACGCTGCTCGTGCGGCAGCCCACAAGCCCGAAGGGAAGGACGCGTCGGAAGGAATGGGTTGGCCACCCTTGGCCGGGGTGGTGCAGTTGGCGCTGCAATCACCGAAACTCCAAGGAGTCCTGGCCTCAGTGGGGGAACCGCGGCTGCACATCTCAGCCATCGACGAGGCGCGGTCATGGGTGGCCAGGGCGATCGCCGAAAAATCCGTCGTTGTCATCGTGACCGCGACCAGCCGCGAAGCTCAGGATCTCACTGCAGAGTTGAGCGACATGATGGGCGATGCCGTCGCCATGTTCCCTGCCTGGGAGACGCTCCCGCATGAGCGTTTGTCCCCTGGTTCGGAAACCGTGGGTGCTCGGCTCAAGGTGCTTCGTCGCCTTGCTCACCCCCATGACATCCCCGGTGAGCAGCCAATTCGTGTTGTTGTCGCCCCAGCGCGGTCTTTCATCCAGCCCATCATGAAGGGCCTGGGGGAGCGCGAGCCGATCATCCTCGCGGAGGACACCGATGTCACGGGGATTGCCACTCGCTTAGCCGAGATGGGTTATCAGCACGTGGATCTCGTCGGCAAGAGAGGGGAGTTCGCCGTTCGCGGTGGTGTGGTGGATATTTTCCCCTCCACGGCTGAGCTTCCGGTGCGCGCCGAATTGTGGGGTGACGAGATCTCCGATTTGCGCGCTTTTTCGGTCGGCGACCAGCGCACAATTGAGAATTTTGATCCCGGTGTCGTCCCCGTGTACCCGTGTCGCGAACTTCTTATCGACGACGGCGTGCGCGCCCGCGCTGAGAAAATGGCACGTACCCACGCATCGAATGCCACGCTGGCGGACGCGCTGACGAAGATCAGCGAAGGCGTCGCCGTTGAGGGAATGGAGTCCCTTATTCCTGTGCTTTTCGACGGTCCGATGGTGACGCTTCCTGAGGAAGTGGCCGCGGCGGATCCGTCAGCGACGACGACGGTGTTGGTGATGTCGCCGGAGAAAGTCCAGCGCCGGGCCGACGATTTGATTGCCACGGGTAAAGAGTTTGTCAAAGCCGGGTGGGAGGCCGCCGCGATGGGGGCGGAGTCGCCGATCGACACCGCCGCGCTGGCTGAAGCCGAGGGCAGTAATGATGATCTGAACGTGGACCAGAGCGCCTATCGTTCACTGGGGGCCATGGAGAAGACAGCGGAACATCACGGTTTGTCCTGGTGGACATGTGCTCCTCCGGGATTCTTGGGCAGTGCGGAGCCGTCGTCCACGCTCGAATTGGATTTCTCCACCGGGCCTCAGCCCAAGGGGAAACCGGGCGACGTGGAGAAAGCGATGTCGGAGCTTCACGACCACGTGGCGCACGGTGGCCGGCTCGTGTTTACGGCTCTCACGCCCGCCTCCACACAACGGATGAGCGGTCGTTTCCGTGAAGCAGGAATCGGCGTGACGCCCGACGCGGATCCTCAAAATCCGCCTGCGCCGGGTAAAGCCACTGTCATTCGGGCAGTGCTGCACGGGGGCTTAGTTATCCCACATGTCGATGACGCCCAGCCGACGGACAGCGACAACGCCGCATCCTCGGCTGCGTCCCGCCCCCTGCTCGTCGTCGCTGAAACCGATTTCACCGGCAACCGCATCGCTGCTTATGGCGATGGGCGCCGCCGGCCACGGCGTAAACGCAACCGCGTCGACCCGCTCTCGCTCAACCCGGGCGATCTCGTCGTCCACGAGACCCACGGCATCGGCCGATTCGTGAAAATGCAGGAGCGCAGCGTCGGCAAGGGTGCTGATGCGACCCGGCGAGAATACATGGTCCTGGAATATGCTCCGTCGAAACGAGGTGGTGCAGCCGACCACCTCTATGTCCCCATGGACAGCCTGGACTTGCTCTCGCGGTATGTCGGCGGTGAAAACCCGTCGCTATCGAAAATGGGTGGATCCGATTGGAAGAACACCAAGAAGAAGGCCCGCGCCGCGGTTCGCGATATAGCCGCTGACCTCGTGCAACTCTATGCCAAGCGTCAGGCCGCGCCGGGGTACGCGTTCTCGCCGGACACCCCGTGGCAGCGGGAGATGGAGGATAACTTCCCGTTCACGGAAACGGAAGACCAGTACAACGCCATCGAAGCGGTCAAAGAGGATATGGAGAAGCCCGTCCCCATGGACCGCGTGATTGTGGGCGACGTGGGATACGGTAAAACCGAGGTCGCCGTCCGTGCCGCATTCAAGGCTGTGCAGGATGGGAAACAAGTAGTCCTCCTTGTCCCCACGACGTTGCTGGCACAGCAGCATTTCGCCACCTTCAGCGAGCGGATGGAAGGTTTCCCCATTACGATCCGCCAGCTGTCCCGCTTCACCACGCCGAAGCAGGCCCGCGAAGTCCTGACCGGGCTTGCCGAGGGGCAGTTCGACATCGTGATCGGTACTCACCGTCTGCTGCAGACAGGGGTGCAATGGAAGAACTTGGGCCTCGTTATTGTCGACGAGGAACAGCGTTTCGGTGTGGAGCACAAGGAGCACATCAAGGCGCTGCGTTCCCACGTCGACATGTTGACGATGTCGGCGACGCCTATTCCTCGCACGTTGGAGATGTCGATGGCGGGAATTCGCGATATGTCGACGATCCTTACCCCTCCGGAAGATCGTCACCCCGTGTTGACCTACGTAGGTGTGCAAGAGGATAAGCAGATCGCGGCGGCTATTCGTCGTGAATTGTTGCGAGATGGCCAAGTGTTCTACGTGCACAACCGTGTGCGGTCTATCGAGCAGGCCGCGCAGCATATTCGTGAACTTGTTCCGGAAGCGCGCGTGGTCGTGGCGCATGGCCAGATGAATGAGGATCAGCTGGAGAACACCGTCGAAGGGTTCTGGGACCGCGAGTATGACGTGTTGGTTTGCACGACGATCGTTGAAACGGGATTGGATATTTCGAATGCCAATACGCTGATCGTCGAGAATGCCCACCATATGGGCTTGGCCCAGCTGCACCAGCTTCGTGGCCGCGTCGGCCGGTCGCGCGAACGAGGCTATGCCTATTTCTTGTACCCGCCGTTGCAAACATTGACCGAAACGTCCTATGACCGTTTATCGACGATTGCGCAGAACAATGATCTCGGCGCCGGTATGGCCGTCGCCATGAAAGACCTTGAAATGCGCGGGGCCGGCAATGTGTTGGGTGCTGAGCAGTCGGGTCACATCGCTGGCGTCGGCTTTGACCTCTATGTCCGCCTCGTTGGTGAAGCCGTCGAGGCATTCAAGGCGATGGCCGACGGCAAGCCGATCGACGGAAGCGATAAGGAAAACAAGGAAACGCGCATTGATATCAACGTTGATGCGCACATCCCGACGAGTTATATCGCTTCTGAACGGCTACGTTTGGCCGCGTACCGGGACCTCGCCCAAGCGAAGAACGAAGAGGCATTGCAGAATGTCCGCGCGGAATTGGTGGATAGGTATGGCCAGCCGCCACAGGAAATTGACCGGCTGCTTGCCGTCGCCCGGTTACGCATGGTGTGCCGCGAATGTGGCGTGACCGACGTCGTGGCAACTGGCGCAAACAAGGCCGCTATTTCGTTCTCGCCCATTGAACTGCCCGATTCAGGACGAGTGCGTTTGGGCAGGCTGTATCCCGGCGCGCAATACCGTGCCACAACCCACAATGTTGTGGTTCCAGCGCCCAAGAAAGGGCGGGGTATTCGGGCGCAAGCTGTCAAAGATGAGGAATTGTTGCAGTGGTGTGCGGACGTGATGACGTCGTTGCTGGGTAAGCCGCGCCGGGACGTAGCTTCTGGTGTGCAGCCGGACACTACTGGGGGCAAGAGTCACCAAAAGAATTCCACTAAAAGTAAGGTCCGTTAATATATAGCCATGTCTGTCATTGTCCTCGATCCTCGTTTTCCTGGCATGCTGCCCGTCGACGCTGTTTCTCTGGTGGGCAATGACGTGTGCTACACCGAAGAAGTCCCTGTCCGCATCCGTTGGGTGATTGCCGATCTAGGCGGCCATGTGGTGGATGACACCGACACGTTGATCACCACCGATCCTTATAACGAATGGGTGCGCGAGAGGCTTCATAGCGGTGACCAACTGTTAGTCGCTCCCTCCTTATATTTCCAACGACGGCCGGACCGCGCGTTGGCTTCGAGTTCGTCGAATAATGCGCTGGACTCTGGTGCTTCAGGCGAGCTTGAGGGGATGGATGCGGACAACCCGGCGGCGTATCCGGATTACGACTTTGCGTTGAAAGCAATTCCGCAGTTGACGGATGGCGCGGAGGCGTCGGAAGCAAATTACGCAGAGGATTCGTCGGCAGGGGAGTCCGATTACTCGTCTGACCAACGCAACGGGGGAGACCAGGGTTCCACAGGGAGCGCCGGTGCTGGCGTGATTCACGGGACCGCTGTCGTTGGTGATAGTACCGATAGCGAAACCGCTGACGACGAAAACACTGGTGGCGTCGACGAAACCACCGAATCAGGCGACGCTTCCAGTCCGAGCCAGAGCGAGATCCCGGAGGCTGTTCTCAACGAGATCGAAGAGGCCATTTCGGTGATGTCGCGTGCGTTGCGCCAAGGGGAGTGGGAGCAAAGCCAAAGCCACCAGTCTCTTCTTGCCTACCTGCGTGAGGAAGTTGAGGAGTTAGCCCAGTCCATCGATACGTGGCAGGCCGGGGATCTGGTGTCGGAAAAGCGGCTGTGTGATGAGCTGTCCGATATCTTCTTGCAGGTTCTGTTCCATGCGGAGATAGCTAACCGACGCGGCGCTTTCGATATTGGGCACGTTGCGGCGTCGTTTGTTCATAAGATGCGGACGCGCGCTCCCTATCTGTTCGAGGAGATGGAGCGTCCAGTTGGCCTGGATGAGCAGAACCGTCTGTGGGAGGAAGGGAAACGACGTGAGCAGTCGGCTGCCAACGAGTCATGGTCGGCTCCGGCTTCTCACGAGGACCCCGGTTCGTCGTTGTAATGCCGTTATCTCACCGAATCGGAGTCTGTGTTCTGGGTTATGAAATCTGCACGTACTCTCATTGCTGTTTTTGCGGTGTTGGCGGTGGTCATCGTCGCTATTGGTTGGTTGGTATCCCACGTCCATACCGATAGTTCGTTGATGCGGAAGCCGATTCCGTCCGACGTTCCGCCGCCGAATGGGGTTGCGGCTCCGGCGGTCGATACGTCCAAACACACGCGCACGTCGGAAGAATTTCGGACCTGGGCGGAGCCGATTTCGAAGAAAACCGGCATTTCTGTTGAAGCCTTGAGCGCGTACGCGAATGCGAATGTGGTGGCTCGTCATTCGAAACCCGAGTGCCACCTAGATTGGACGACACTGGCGGGGCTGGGCTGGGTGGAAACTCGCCACGGTACCTACAAACGGGCACCATTTTGATTCGCTGTCGATTGATTCCAATGGCGACGTCAAGCCACACATTCGCGGGGTTCAGCTGGACGGTGCTCCCGGATTGGAGAACCTGCCCGATACCGACAATGGCGAACTGGACGGCGATAAGGAAAAGGACCGCGCGATGGGCCCCTTACAGTTCATTCCGCAGTCGTGGGAGAAGTATGGGGTTGATGCCAATGCGGATGGGAAGGCTGACCCGGATAATATTGATGATGCTGCAGTCGCGGCAGTCGATCTTTTGTGCGATTTTGATCGTGATTTATCGACGGCCGACGGGTGGAAATCGGCTGTGCGCTCGTACAACAATTCGGCGCAGTATGTGGAGGATGTGCGGCGAGCTGCTGCCAATTATTCGCTCCAACAGAAGCCGGCATAAGTTCTGGTGCTACGCAGATCGCGGTGGTCGCGCTACGTCGAATACATTGTTCGTGCGACCCTGAGCGCCACTTACGGGCGTGTTCTTGGACACAGTCCAGCCCGTCAAAATGCCCGTTTATCTTTATAAATATCCATTTAACCAGGATAATTGTTGTTTTGTGCCCGATTTGTAGGGTGCTGGTCACAGTGCAGCGATCTTCATCATGGGTGCCATTATCTCGGGATCGTGCCACAATGGAGGGGTAGGTCGCGCTCCGTTCTCGCCATCATGTGCTGTATTAGCCACAGGTTTGTTGATGGTGTCAGTTGATTGAGCGTTGCCCGGATTAGAACAGGTTGTAGGCGAACAAACAGGAGGCCATTGTGGCTCAGATTATCGACGTTCAAGCTCGCGAGATTCTAGACTCGCGCGGTAACCCGACTGTTGAGGTTGAAGTTCTTCTTGATGACGCTTCGTTCGGCCGTGCAGGCGTGCCGTCCGGTGCGTCCACCGGTGTTCACGAGGCTCATGAACTCCGCGACGGTGGCGACCGTTACCTGGGCAAAGGTGTCCGTCAGGCCGTCGAGAATGTCAATGAGAAGATTGCTCCGGCAGTGAGAGGTCTTGAAGCTGACGATCAGTGCCTCGTTGATAAGGTGATGTTGGATCTTGACGGTTCCGACAACAAGTCCACCCTGGGTGCGAACGCGATCCTCGGTGTCTCGTTGGCTACGGCGAAGGCCGCCGCTAGCTCCGCCAACCTCGAGCTTTTCCGCTACCTCGGCGGCCCGAACGCTCACGTACTTCCCGTACCGATGATGAACATCGTCAACGGTGGTGCCCACGCGGACTCCGGCGTCGACGTTCAGGAATTCATGATTGCTCCGATTGGTGCAGATTCCTTCCGCGAAGCTCTCCGCATGGGCGCGGAGGTTTACCATAATTTGAAGTCTGTCATTAAGTCCAAGGGGCTGTCCACGGGTCTTGGTGATGAGGGAGGCTTCGCTCCGTCAGTGGGCTCCACCAAGGAAGCTCTAGATCTCATTGCTGAGGCTGTGAAGAAGGCCGGTTATAAACTCGGTGAGGAGGTCGCTTTCGCTCTGGACGCTGCATCATCTGAGTTCTACGACAAGGACAAGGGCGTCTACACCTTTGAGGGCGGCGAGCACAGCGCCGAAGATATGGTCAAGGTCTATGAGGAGCTCGTCGAAAATTACCCGATCGTGTCCATCGAGGACCCGCTACAGGAAGACGACTGGGAAGGCTACACCAAGCTCACCGCAGCGATTGGTGACAAGGTCCAGATCGTCGGCGACGACTTCTTCGTCACCAACCCAGCACGCTTGAAGGAGGGCATCGACAAGAAGGCTGCGAACGCCCTGCTAGTTAAGGTCAACCAGATCGGTTCCCTCTCTGAGACTGCCGACGCTGTGCAGCTGGCCCACAATAACAACTACCGCAGCATGATGTCCCACCGCTCGGGTGAGACCGAAGACACGACCATCGCTGACCTCTCGGTTGCTTACAGCTGTGGTCAGATTAAGAGCGGTGCTCCGGCTCGCTCTGAGCGTGTTGCTAAGTACAACCAGTTGCTGCGTATCGAGGAATTCTTGGGCGACGCTGCCGTTTACGCGGGGCGCTCAGCTTTCCCGCGCTTTAACGGCTAAGATCACAGCCTATGGCACGTTCACCTGAATCAGGAGCGCTGGCAGGATCGGATTCTCTCACAGCAGGGGGAGAGCGCGATCACGTCGATAGCGCTACTGCTGCGTCAACGGCTGCCGACCATCGCATGAATGGCCGGCAGGTCGGCAAACCTGATGAGGGTGTCACTGTGTCCGATTCCGATGCTGGTGTTGAGTCGGATACCGCGTCGGAACGTAAGGGCACGTTGCCTAAGCCGATGCGTCAGTCGCGTCGTCGTGCGCAACGTCGATTGCGGGAATTCCGTTTCGGCGGTAGCCGGAAGCAGTGGGTGTTGACTGTTCCGAGTCAACAGTCCGCGGTTAGGCTGATTATTTTGGCCTGTCTTGTGGTGGCGATGACGATGACTGTTGCCCCGCCACTGAAGTCATACTTTCAGCAACGTAGTGAGTTGCAACAACTTTATATTGATATAGCTCACCAGGAAGAAGAGAAGGCTGAGCTGCAAAAACAGCTGGATCTGTATAACGACGATGATTTTGTCAAAGAGCAGGCTCGGCTGCGGCTAGGCATGGTCGAGCGGGGGGAGACCGCCTGGCGGATTATCGATCCTTCGATCACGACGGGTACCCCGGAGGAATCGGATTCGAAGAAAGACGAACAGCAGGATCCGTGGTACACGCAGTTGTGGAGCTCGGTCCGGGAGAAGCCGTCGGATAAAGAACAGCACGAGGATGAAGCGCCATCATTGGGCGTTCCGACGGTGAATGATCCGGATCCGAACCGTCAAGCCCCAGCACCGGCACCGGCAAACGGGAATTAGCTTGGGCCTGGGAATTAGGTCCGGCCCGGGGGAGAATTAAAATGAGCGGACATGACGAGTTTCCCCGGAGTGTCCGACGAAGATATGGCCATCATGACCGACCAATTAGGACGGCGTCCGCGCGGTGCCCTCGAGGTGGCATATCGCACTCCCGATGGTCAGCCAGCTGTCGTGATGACGGCCCCCCGGTTGGACGACGGTACCCCTTTTCCGACCCTGTATTACCTCACTGACTCGCGTTTGACGGCGGAGGCGTCGCGCCTCGAGGTTGCTGGGGTCATGAAATGGATGACCGATCAGCTGAAAACTGATGAGGAGCTGGCTGCCGATTACCGGGCGGCGCACGAACACTACCTGAGTGTCCGCAACAGCATTGAGGATTTGGGAACCTCCTTTTCCGGCGGCGGAATGCCCGATCGGGTGAAGTGCCTGCACGTTCTCATGGCTTACGCTCTGGCGGAGGGGCCGGATACCGTTCGCCTGGGAACCGAGACCGTCGCGTTGGCACTCGCCCACAACCATGAGCTGCGCGGGACTGCTCTCCCGGATCAATGGCCGACGGTAAAGGAACTGGGGATTAGCCTGGCGATGGCTACCGATTCGACGCTCGAGGCTCAGTCGGCGGAATCGAGCAACGCTCCGAGCGAGGCCCCCGGCACGCTCTCTTTAGCTGCCGTGGATTGCGGTACCAATTCCATCCGCCTCCTCATTACCGACGTCGATGCGCAGTCGGGGAAAGTTGTGCGCGAGGTTACCCGGAAGAACACGATTGTTCGCTTGGGCGAGGACGTCGATAGTTCTGGGCGATTGTCGCCAGCTGCGATCGAACGGACGCGGGTTGCGCTGCACGGTTATGTCGACATGATGCTCGATCATGGCGTGAGTGCTGTCCGTATGGTTGCGACGTCGGCAACGCGGGATGCGTCAAATCGGGATGATTTCTTCGCCATGACGAAGGCCGAGCTCGGTCGGGTTGTTCCGGGGACGGTTGCCGAAGTGATTGAGGGTACGGAAGAAGCTCTGCTGTCTTATCTCGGGGCGACAATGGATGTGGATGCCGGGGGGCCCGTTGTTGTTATTGATGTCGGTGGCGGTTCGACCGAGTTCGTCGTGGGGGACAAGTCTGGTGACGTTGTGGGGGCCGTGTCGACTCAGATGGGCAGTGTCCGATTGTCGGAGCGCTTTTTACACACGGATCCTCCGACGGAGGCGGAGTGCGCGGCCGCGCGAGAGGTCGTCGATAAGAATCTGCATGAGGCTGCGGAAGAATTGCCTCTTGCTGAGGTGGCGACAGTTGTCGGCTGTGCCGGTACTTTTACGACGGTCTCGGCAGTGGTTCAGGACTTGCCTGACTATATTCCAGAAAAGATTCATCTTTCGACGCTTGACGCGGACGATATTTCGGCGATGACAGCGGCGGTTCGTGCGGAGACAGTGGAGCAGAGGAAGGCTCGGCCGCAGATTTTGCCTGGTCGTGCCGATGTTATCGGTGGAGGAACGTTGATTATTGATGCGATTGTGCAGTTCTTCCGTGCCTCGGCAGGCATTGAACAGATCACCGTGAGCGAGAAGGACATTTTGGACGGAATTATTGTGGAATTAGCCAAGCGGAGAGTGCCTTTTGAGGCGTGACCACGCGATTCTGTGTCTGTAGGGTTAAGCGGTAAGATGATGCACGCTGTTGTGCTCACCGACGTGGTTCGGTGTGCCGTCAACGGTGGTGCCCCTATAGCCCAATTGGCAGAGGCAGTGGACTTAAAATCCATTCAGTGTGGGTTCGAATCCCACTGGGGGCACAACTCCTTTTCTTCTTGTCGGGGAAAAGATCAGTCGGTGTGTTTAGGATTCTATAGTTCACTAAGAAGGTTTCGACTTTTATCCAGCCGATATGGTCGCCCCTAGTGACCACTGTGGTCGACAGTAAAACTTGTTGGCCAAAAAAGACCTGTGACAGCCTGCAGGCACTAGTCTGAAGCGGCCTGGTGAAGGTATTCAGAATCGCCGGGAGGCTGGCGAAGATGATGCCGCTGCTAGCAAAAGCCTCGCAGGGCATCGGTTTGGCGGTAAGGAATTTTCTGGGCCACCGGCTGCGCCGGTTGGCTCTCAGGCATTCAAGTTCCGAGCGCTACGGCATCTGCGCCGTGACCTCTAGGGCTCTTGTCTCCAGTGTTCGAGATCTGGAAGCGTCGGAGGCTCCGGTGCTCCCTTCGGGGGCAGCACCTTCGGGTACTTGCGTGCAGCATCGGTCAAACCAGAACGGGTTGCGGCCATTGAACCAGCCGACCTTGTCCGTGCAGGGTTCCCCACCGCATTCCCGGCAGCGACACCATACACAGAAGCGGAATCAGCCTCTTTACCATCCACGGATTCAATGCCGCCACCGAAGCCTCCTTCACGCCACGGGGTCGGGTCCCAGGGGGCGTCGACAAGCTTGATTTGACTCCACCATCCAAGACCGAACACCGCGAGGCCTACTGCGAGCACTGCGATTATGCCGACCGCGCCGTGCAGGCCCGCGCCCCAGCCGATGAGCATGCCGAACCAACCGAAGTCGGCGTCGCCGAAAGTAGTGTTCGCGGAGCCAAAGGAGCCCAGCACGCCAAGCAGAAATGCCGGAAGAAACGTAATTAGCAGACCGTTGGCCAAGCCGCCGAAGGCGGCGCCTCGACGGCCGCCCGTCGCGTTACCGTAGACACCTGCTGCACCGCCGGTGAAGAAATGTGGCACCAGGCCGGGCAGAATCAGTGCGATTCCGAACGCAGGATTCAACCACAGCGACAGCACAGCCAGGCCAACAAGGCCGCCGATAAACGAAGTGATGAAGCCAATCAGCACCGCATTCTGCGCATATGGGAACACAATCGGAGCATCCAGCGCCGGAATTGCCCCCGGCACAACTTTCGCCGCAATGCCCTGGAAAGCTGGTACAAGCTCGCCCAAAATCGTGCGCACGCCGAAAAGAATCACGGCCACCGCAACGCCGAACTGCAGGCCCTGCGTCACCGACTGCATCAGATAATTGCCGACACCGGACGCGCCATCCTCAAATGCGGTAAAGGCCTCCTTCTCCTCTGCTGTCATCAGGAACAGCACCGCCAGAATCACATACATCAGGGCCATGGACAGCGCGGTCGCGACCATCGAGTCACGCAGGAAGCGCAAGCCCTCGGGAAGTTTCAGCTCCTCCGTCGACTTCGACGCCTTCGGCCCCTTTCCACCAACCACCTTGCCGACGGCCCCCGCCGCCACGTACCCGGCCGTTCCGAAGTGCCCGATGGCGATCGAATCGTCGCCGGTGACTCGACGTGTCCACGGGTGCGCGATAGCGGGCAGGGCCACCATCAAAATACCCAGTAGCAGCGCGCCGACTGGCACGACAACCCAGGGGTTAAAACCAACATTGGCCAGCACTATTGTCAGCATGGTAGCCATGAAAAGGACGTGGTGACCGGTCAGGAAGACGTAGCTCATTGGAGTAATCCGCGCCAAAATAATTGCGATGGCGAAGCCGAGGATCATCAACCAGGCGACTTGGCCACCAAAGTCGTTTTGGGCAATTCCCACGATGGCCTCGTTTGTGGGAACAACGCCCTGGGCGCCGGTGGCACCCTGGATCATTGTGCCGAGCGGCTCAAGAGATGCGACAACCAGGGTCGCGCCCGCACCAATCAGCAGAAAACCGAGCGTTGCCTTAATTGCACCGCCGAGGATCTGACCTGTCTTTTTTCCCATTGCCGCTAGGCCTACAGCGGTGATGATGCCAATGAGGAACGCCGGCACAGAGAGAATTTCATTGACAATAAACTGCGGAATCGCAATTAACGCATTCATGTATTTTCCTAGGTTTCAGTGCGTTCTTGTTTCTTTGCACTCTGGCCAGTTAGATGTCGTAGAGCTCGCGCAGGGCGCGGTCGACCTCAGCGGTGGAGGTGAAGTTGTCGATGACGTAGACCGGCACACCAACATCACCGAGTGTCCGCGCGATTTCCGCGGAGGTCAAAAGGAAATCTACCTCCTTCGCACGCCCCTTAGCTGAGATGGTGTCAGTAGCTTCCGTGGATACGAGCCCACCCCAGCCCCAGGTATCTAGCACCTGGTCGAGCGTGTTTTTCAGAAATAGTGACGTACCCAACCCGTTGCCACAAACGGTCAGAATCTTGCCCTTGGATTCCACGGATTCAGCGGTAGCCTGGTCCTTTGAGGTGGCTGGCGCGGTCGGAATTGTCGTTGTAGTCTCGGGGGACTTGTCCGGGGTAGCGCCGCCAAGGACGTCGCGAAGCTCGGCGACAGACGAGACTTCGTCGAGGGCGCGGCGGCGGGAGGTGTCGGCAAGGACGCGTGCGATGTCTTTCATGGCATCGGTGTGCGCGTGGGCATCGGCTGCGGCAAGCGCCACCACCAGGCGGACCGGATCATTCTTGGGGTGGCCGAAGGGGAGGGGCTTGCGCAGGCGCAGCCATGAAATTGCGGTGCGGTGAACGGCTTTGGAGGGACGCGCGTGGGCGAAAGCAAAACCGGGTGCGACCACGATATAGGGGCCATTGTCGACGACAGATTGAATCATCGCGGCGGTGTAGTCGGGATCAATTGCGCCCTCGTGTTCCAATAGCGCGCCAGCCTGTGTAATCGCGTCCTGCCAGGTCGAAGGGGCGGCATCGAGGTTGATGGCGCTATCCGACAGCAGGGAACTCAGATTGCTCACTGGCTTGTTGCTCATTGGCTCTCCTTTGAGGGGATCCGTGCAGGTGAATCCATGGATGGAATTTTTCAACTTCAGCCTAGAGGAGGGGGTCTGTGTGTTTGTGTGTGGGGCTTGGTTTTGCTTCACCCGCTGTGTTGTGTGTGTCGTCGATGGTGGCGATCATGAATCACAGAGTCGCCGACGTGGCGGCGTTGGTGGGAGATTTCCCGCTATGGTGGGGTGCGCTCCATAGTTTTTAAGTATCGATGACATCGTGGGCGGTGTGGGCAGTATTCTCGCCTACCGATGCTTGCAGAGGTACCTAATCAGGCCACTGGCGTCGCCAGTCGAGGGTGACATTTCGCGAGTAACGTGACCAGATCCGGGTTTTCCATCAATGTCGCGCTGTTTTAGTTGAGCCTTCTCGGGTCAGGGCCTTATCTTCGGTGACTTGGTAGTAATTGTCAGTGAAAATCTTTCGAACTAGAGCCACGCACAAAACTCCTGACACTCTCTTCCACGTCATTCTTTCGATAAGTTCAGGCTCAGGGGCATGAATCAACACGGGGGTAATCTCATGCAGTGGCTTCATCGGCCGAGAGGCGGGGGAGTGGCCCAGAGTGGTTCAGACCTACCTAGGCCCATCAGGGGTCCCAACATTCTTGGCGTGGTGTGGGCGCCTATAAGACATGGGCTGGAAATGTGGATTAAATGTATAGATCAAATTGTTTCTTGTGCCCATCGCAGCAGATCCGGGGAGCATCAGCGACGAATGATCGGCTGGTGGTCGTATCTGTAAACGAGCATGCCTGGCGACCAGGCTTCTATGAGAAAGCTATTTCAACCGGTTATAACCATCCATAGGAATCAGGACAAGCACCATGAAATACCACAAAGTGTGTCCTACCGGTGACAGGCTAAGCAGACACTCTTTCTACCGCGTAACCGGTTTTCAAAAAGAAAACTGCCCACATGTGGGCAGTATGGGAATCGATCTTATTGGATCGCCAAAGTGACCTTACTTGGCGGCGTTCTTTTCGCCAGGTAGACAACTAGCTAGGCCACCGGAGATGCCTCCACCAAGTCCACCGATAACTGCTCCAACGATGTTGCCGACGCCGGGGCCGAAGACGGTGCCAGCAGTAGCACCTGTGAAGATTCCGGAAAGTGCTCCACCGATTGTGCCAAGTGCGCACTTGGCAACGTAAGAGTTGTGGTCAGCGCCCTGAGGCTTAGCGGGCTTTTGTTTATCGGAGGAGGTTGCAGACGCTACCTGTTGCGTTGCAGTTACTGCATGTGTAGAAGGGGCTTCTGCTGCCTGTGCAGCTGGGGCTCCAACGGTGAGTGCGCCTGCGAGGGCCAGACTACCGAGGATAGCCTTTGTGTTCTTCATAGCAGTACGGTGTCCTTTCAGAGAGATGGGTAAGCCACCACACTTCTGCCTGTTGGATGCATTTTCAACCAGTTTGATGGTGACAGGTGAAACATAGCTTAATCGCCGATGTGATGCAACTTTGATGTATCACCACAAACCGACTGATTCACATTTGCAAAGTTTTTGCTGGTCAGATGTGTAAAATGGCTGCTTACCAGAGAATCCAAGTGGGGCTTGTGCTGTCCGAACATCGCAGTGGTTTTCCTTTGTCAGTTTGTCCGGTGGCGCCACGAACAATGTCCGGGCCACATGGTTCGTTTTCTACGACGGGGTGCTTTACGGTAAATTTTTCCCACGGCTGCACTTGATATGTTTCGCTATGCTGCGCATTTTCTCTGCGGGGCTGCCGCTTGCTGCCCTCGTTATTACTTGTCGGAGCTGGCGCAGCCGATGGGGTTGAATTGGCCTTGGAATTATTGTCGGCTGGAGCGTAGTCGTCCTTCTGCTTCGTATCTTCGCTCTCTGTGTCCTGATCGTCGTTCTTAACTTCGTCTTCTTTGATCTCTGTGTTCTCACCGTCGGATCTGTCCGTGCTCTCTGGCTCATCTGACGAAGGGGGCTCAGGGGCCGGTGACGGGGACGTCGTCATGGACGATCTGACGAGCGATGTTGATGTCGACGACGGTGAGTTGTGGGGTGAGCAACCAGCGAGCGCTAGTGTTGTGGCAACGACCGTGATGCTGAGTGCGACGGTTGAGCGGGAAAGGTGCATGGTGGTTTCTTTTCCTTAAACGTGTTGGTGTGATTTCGTTTTAGGTGCATGTGGTGTGGTGGATGACTATGTGGCGCAACCGTAGATGATAAATTGATTAAACGTTATCATCGTCATTAGTCATCCCTTGCGGGGTAGTTAAGTCAATAGGTGGGGGCGGGAACACATCTTTTACTTTGTCCGTTACTCTTAGTGGTGAGTCGTTGTATCTGTCCTCGCCAACGCTGGTGCTGCCGATTCTTTCCTGTTGAGTGCATGGTGGCTTTGAGATGCAGTGTGGTTGCGAGGATAGTCAACGCAAATATGGTGATCACTTGTAGTGGTCATCACGATGACGCTTAATGAGTGGAGTGCACGATGAAAGGATTTACCCCCCGTGCGTAGTTCAAATCCATACTTCAGCTCCCTGACGGAGGAACGGAAGCGTGAAGCCCGTTCCGGTCAGGGCGAGTACGTATTCGGCCAAGGCCAAGACGCCCAGCAGTTCGGTCAACAGACCATGCAGCAGCAGGCCCAGGGCACAACTGCAGAGCGCGGAATGACCATTGACGACGTGATCGTCAAGACCAGCATTACACTCGGGGTCATTATCGTCGGCGCCGTCATTAACTACATGCTGTCCCTGTCGAACCCGCAGGTCTCCAGCCTGCTGACCATGGTTGGCGCGATCGGCGGACTCATCATGGTCATGGTGTCGACGTTCGGTAAAAAGTTCGGCTCACCCGTCGTTACCCTTCTTTATGCCGCTTTCGAAGGCCTCTTTGTTGGTGGGCTGACCAGCGTCTTCGCGAACGTCATGGTCAGTGGCGCCAATGCCGGCACCATCATCGGTCAAGCAGTGTTGGGTACCATCGGCGTGTTCATTGGGATGCTGATCGTTTACCGGACCGGAGCCATCCGCGTCACCCCGAAGTTCAACCGCATCATGCTGGGGGCGCTTGTCGGTGTTCTAGTTCTGGCGCTCGGCAATATGCTCCTGGCGGTCTTCACCGGCCATAATCCTCTTACCGACGGTGGCCCGCTAGCCATCGGTTTCTCGCTTCTGTGCATCGGGTTGGCCGCGTTGAGCTTCCTGCAGGACTTTGACATTGCAGATCAACTAGTACGTGCAGGTGCACCGTCGAAGATGGCGTGGGGTGTTGCTCTCGGGTTGGCAGTGACGTTGGTCTGGCTCTACACCGAAATCCTCCGCCTGTTGGCTTACCTGAACAGAGACTAGTGCAGGATCATTGACCCACCACAGTTTTCTGTGTTGGGTGCTGGTTGGCCAGCATGGCTCGGTGGTCGACATCATTGATATCGGGACACCAGGCCATCGAGAATTAGCGCCCTAGCAATAAGCAAAGCCCTCGGCGACTGTTGACGGAGGGCTTTTTACGTGGCCGTCAAAGAATTACTTCTTGGACTCGTCGTACGGCTCGGCCTTAACAATAGTGACCGATACCGTCGAACCAGTGGGAGTCTGGTATTCGCGAGTTTCTCCCTCTTTAGCTCCCACGATGGCCGCACCTAGCGGGGCGTCGGTGGAGTAGGTTTCCAGATTGGCGTTAGATGAGTGAACACCGCGGGTACCGATGAGGAAGGTTTCGGTGTCATCCTCGTCACCGTCGTAGTACACGTGAACGACGGAACCGACGAGGGCAACGCCACTCTGGGAGGGTGCTTCGCCGATCGTTGCGGAATCGAGTAGCTCTTCGAGGTAAGCGATGCGGGCTTCTTCTTGGCCCTGCTGCTCGCGGGCTGCGTGGTAACCGCCGTTCTCTTTCAGGTCTCCCTCTTCGCGGCGCTCGTTGATCTCGGCAGCGATGACGGGGCGGTTAGCTTTAAGATCGTCGAGTTCCTTCTTCAGACGGTCGTAGGCTTCTTGGGTTAGCCAACGGGTGTTTGTATCCTCAGCCATGCTTATTCAGCCTCTCAATCGTTGCGGTCTATGAAGATTCCATGAAGATAAAATGCTTCGATTCGTATAATGCAGTGCATGGTACCACTGAGATGGTGGATTCAAAGCCAGCAACGGCGGCTTATGTGTCCGAGTTGTCGAGATAGCCCGGAATCTCCGTCGAGCACCCATATTCTTTCCCAGCGACCGCTCGAGCACGCGTGGGAATAGCCACCTTAAAACGCTCGGTCTTCTCGCCACCCGACGGGATCACAAACTCCCGACGCCCGACCTCGTTTTTGTCGTAATCCAGCGCGGTCACGATGCAATACGCTGCGCGAGAAGCGTCGTCACGCGTGACGTCGATAGTAAAATTCAGGAGTGAATCGTTGGGGCGGTCAAAACCTGCCGACGAAATAGAGACGTCGGGGGAGGACTCGTTGCGCCACTGATTCCACATGTATAAACCACTGATGACCAGCACGAGGACGACGCCGATAACGATAACTTGGCCGGAGATCGATGCCGACCGTGATGAGCCATAACGTTGTTCTTCGATGGTCTGGCTTGTGGGCGACTGGGAATCCTGGTCGGTCATGTCTCCTATAGTACGACAGGAGTTACCGATGATAGAGCTGCAGGGGATAGCGTCGCAGCGCTAGTTGAAAACCGCCGACATTCCACGTAAAAAGTGATATGTCACAGAAATGAGTGTTGCAGCTTGGCCATGGGGTAGTCGCGGGCAATCGCACCGTCCTGGTGACAACCATTTCGTGTTATCAACTCTGGATATCAACTTTGTTTGCAACCCTTATGTGGATTTCTTGCTGGTACCAAATATCTTGGTTATACCCGATAGTGTGAGCGCATTAAGCTCGTACACCAGCGGCTCAACAAGCCCGATTAATTTATTAACAAACTCGGAGGATATGTCATGACCGGATTTCGACTCTTAGCAATTCACGCGCACCCGGATGATGAATCTAGTAAAGGGGCAGCGACGTTAGCCCGGTATGCCAACGAAGGCAATGAAGTTATGGTTTTGACCTGCACGGGTGGCGAGCGTGGCTCGATCCTTAACCCTGCCATGGACCGCCCCGAGGTCCGCGAGAACATGATTGAATTGCGTAAGAAAGAAATGGCCAAAGCTGCCGAAATTCTGGGAATTAAGCAGCGCTGGTTAGGTTATGTCGACTCCGGCCTGCCTGAAGGTGACCCGCTGCCACCACTGCCGGAGGGCTCATTCGCTTTAGTTAATACAGAGGAAGCCACGGCAGACGTCGTTGAGGTCATCCGCGAATTCCGCCCGCACGTCATGATCACGTACGACGAGAACGGTGGATACCCGCATCCCGACCACATCAAGACCCACGCGGTATCTGTCCGCGCATGGTTGTGCGCCGGGGACCCGGACTTCCACCCAGAAAAGAGCGAGCCGTGGGTTGTGTCGAAAATGTACTACACCCACGGATTCGTGAAGAGCCGGTTCCTTGCCCTTCACAACGACTTCATTAACCGCGGACTACCGAGCCCGTACCAGGATCGCGTCGACAAGGCCGACGAGTGGCCTGACCTGATGGAGCGGGTGACCACCCAGGTTAATGTGGCAGATTTCTTCCACAAGCGTGACGACGCCCTCCGCGCTCATGCGACGCAAATCGATCCGCACAGCCGGTGGTTCGCCGTTTCGCCTGAGGATCAGAGGAGAGTCTGGCCGACTGAGGAATTCGAGTTGGCTGCCAGCCGCGTTGACACGGCGCTCCCGGAAAACGATCTGTTTGCTGGCATCGATCCTGAGCACCAGCCGGACAATGTTCCGGGGATGGTGTCCGAAGCCGCGCGCCAAAAGTATTCCCAGGGTGACGATGAGTAGCCTGTCGCGATAGCGCGCCCACATCGTTTTAGCGGACCCACCGTCGCATCCGCCGCCGATAGCGTACCCGATGTCGATGACATCGCTTTTCGACGGTGATGTCACAGGTGGGGCGCAACGACGTACACTATTCCCGAGGCTAATCCACTGTGCCGTTTACCTACCGCGCCATTCGGTCGTGGTGGGAAGCGTCGCGTGGTTAGTCGGACGGTCATGAAAAAGGAGCAGGAGTAGTGGCAGTGATCATGGGATACGACGTAGCAGCAGAGTTGGTGTGTCTCGGTGGGGCGAAACTCTCTACGATGTCTACTCACCTGGCAGTTACTACGAGTGGGATCCTCGCCCAGCAGGAAAAGGGCGGTCCGCTGGGGCCCGAGTTCGGTAAAGCGTCACCGGTGGGCCTTCTTATACTCATTGCGCTTTTAGTCGTCGTCATTATTCTTGGCCGTTCAGCGACGAAGCGAATTAAAAATTTAAACCGACGCCGCGCATTTGCAGAGAAAGAGGGCATCGACGTCTTTGATGCCGAAGAAATCGATCGCCGTATGGCCGAAAAGGGCATACAAGATGTCAATGCGAATTCTCGTTTTCCGGAAGTTCGATTGAAGCATAAAACCCGATCGACACAATCTCGGTCGAAAAAAGCAGATGGAACAACGGATAAATAGAACTTAGCTACGATCGTTTACTTTTCTTATGCGCCCTACTTCTGGAACCTCGCCTGTCGAATCGCATAATGCTCCGACTACTGACGTCTCACCTGTTCGTTCCTTGCCGTCGCCTCGGGAAATCCGGCACGACATTGAGTTGGACGAGGATGCGCGTCGGTTAGTCGAGTCGAGCCGGCGAACGATCGCGAACATTGTTCACGGGCGGGACCATCGTTTACTCGTTATTGTCGGCCCGTGTTCTATTCACGACCGCGATGCAGCATATGACTACGCCGCTCGGCTCGCTGAACAGGCGCGACGTTATTCCGACCGCCTCTTCATTGTCATGAGGGTATATGGGGAAAAGCCTCGCACAACCGTGGGATGGAAAGGGCTTGTCAACGACCCCGACCTCGACGGGAGCGGGGATATCACCCGGGGTTTGGCTCTAGAGAGAGAGGTATTCCGCGACGTTCTTTCTTTAGGCTTGCCGACGGCTACTGAGTTTGTGGAACCGCTCGCAACGAATTATATCCACGATGCTGTGTCGTGGGGCGCCATCGGAGCGCGGACCGTTGAGAGCCAAGTACACCGTCAATTAGCGTCATCGCTGCCCATGCCTATCGGATTCAAAAACGCCACCGATGGCAGTATTCAGCACGCCATTGATGCGATTCGTGCGGCGTCGGCGGCCCATCGTTTCGTCGGGGCAGATGACGACGGTCGCGTCGGAGTGATTAGCTCTCCCGGAAATGCGGACGGCCATGTGATTCTCCGCGGAGGCGAATCCGGGCCGAATTATGGAACAGAGAGCGTCCTCACCGCCACTGATCGGCTCACGGCAGCCGGTCTGCACCCCGCAGTAACCATTGACGCCTCACATGGGAATTCTGGCAAAGACCATATCCGCCAGCGTGCCGTCGTCGCTGATATTGCTGAACGGATCGCCGAGGGTGAGCCGGGAATCAATGGTGTGATGATGGAATCCTTCCTGGTTCCCGGCAAACAGGCCCACGATGAGGACATGATCCGTCGGCACGGCAAAGAGGCATTGACATATGGCCAATCGATAACCGACGCCTGCATGGGGTGGGATGCCACGGTGAGCGCGCTCGACGAACTCGCCCGTGCCGTTCACACGAGGGGACACAGCGCATAGGCGTACCATATGAGCGTGACTATTCCGCCCAACACCCGCTGCGATGATGGCCGCGCGCCCGAAAGCCGGCTGATGTCATCAGTGTGCCAAGCGGGGAAGCGTGCTCGTGCGGCTTGTAAACGCGTTGCCCTCATGGCGACTTACCCGTTGTACGAGGCCAGTTTGGTGAGGGCACTTGAGGGGAAGCCCGTACCACGCCACATCGCCGTTATGTGCGACGGTAACCGCCGGTGGGCACGGGAAGCAGGGT
The DNA here is from genome assembly GCF_003243515.1 of Corynebacterium kroppenstedtii. Taxonomy (GTDB): domain Bacteria; phylum Actinomycetota; class Actinomycetes; order Mycobacteriales; family Mycobacteriaceae; genus Corynebacterium; species Corynebacterium kroppenstedtii_B. The sequence goes on along the minus strand of NZ_QFRA01000006.1, from coordinate 101,344 downwards.
TTATCGACGTGAGCCACGGCCACCGCGTCGGTGCGAAGAAAATCAGTGAGCTTGTCCAGTGGTCAGGTGAACGCGGGATTGAACTTGTTACTATTTACTTGCTGAGCACGGAGAACCTCCACCGCGATAAGGCTGAGCTGGAGCTTTTGTGCAGAATCATTGGTGATGTGTCCGATGAACTGGCTAAATCGAAGCTAAACGCGCGGCTTCGTGTGGTGGGCCACCGCGATATCCTTCCCGAGGCTCTCACCGACCGTCTTGCGGCGAATGAAAAAGCGACCGCTGACCATACCGGAGTGTGCGTCAACATGGCCGTTGGTTACGGTGGGCGGCAAGAAATAGTTGACGCCGTGAGGTCCTTGCTGGAAGACCGGGTTAAAGAGAGGAACGAGGTATCTCGGGAATCTTCAGCTAAGGACGATGAAAGTGCTGAACTTGCTGATTCGGCGTCCGCTTCCAAGGGGAGCGAACTGGGGGATGACCAGCGGTTCTCTCTTGATGACATAGCGGAAGCAATCACCGTACAAGGAATCTCTGACCACTTGTACACCTCTGGCCAGCCTGATCCGGATCTTGTTATCCGCACGTCCGGGGAACAGCGGTTGTCAGGTTTCCTTTTGTGGCAATCGGCCTATTCGGAGATTTGGTTTACTGACACGTATTGGCCAGCTTTTCGACGGGTCGATTTCCTCCGCGCATTACGCGACTTTTCACGACGGAACCGCCGGTTCGGCCGGTAACACGCGTAACACGTCACACTTTCCGCATGCGAACGCGCTGCACAGAGTGATCCTCGCCCTTCATGAGCACCAAAGACGCGCGGGGTCGCGTCGGCAAGACATTTTCCGTCAAGTTCGGCAAATTGACTCGCTGCCAGATTTCACGGGCTTCCCGGATGGCGGTGTCGTCGTCAAGTTCGGCAAAATGGTGGAAGTGCGCGTCGGGATCGGAAAATGAGATATGTCGCAATTGCAAAAAGCGATCCACATACCACTGCTCAATGTCACGAGGATGGGCATCGACATAAACGCTGAATTCAAAGAAATCAGACACCATCAACGTCGGGCCCGTTTGAAGAACGTTTAGGCCTTCAATAATTAAAATATCCGGCCGATCAACAGTAATAAACGTATCGGGAATAATGTCATACAACTCGTGGGAATACACGGGTACGCGAACGTTACGAGAGCCGGCTTTCACGTCGGTAATAAAACGCAATAATGCACGCCGATTAAAACTTTCGGGATAGCCCTTTCGATCCAAAATGCCGCGGCGCGTTAACTCGGCAGTGGGATAAAGAAAGCCATCTGTCGTGACTAAGTCAACCTTAGGATGAGAATCCCACCGCTGAAGCAGTCTCTGTAACAAACGAGCGGTCGTCGATTTGCCGACGGCGACGGACCCCGCAATACCAATGATGAAAGGGATATGGGGAACATCTTCGCCCAAGAACGTCGCCGTCGCCTGCCCCAAGCGTTGATGGGCTTCCGCCTGAAGATGGATGAGTCGCGATAACGGCAGATACACCTCGGTCACTTCGTCCAGCGCAATGTTCTCACCCACACCGCGGAGCTCTTTCACCTCAGCCTCGGTCAGCACCTGAGGTTGAGACATGCGCAAGCGTTTCCATTGGTGTCTGTTGAATTCCAGATAGGGGCTGGATTCAGTCGCACGTGACATGTCTTCCATTGTGCCCCACTGAATGACCTATCTCATAAGTGGGGTACATAATCGATACTCCCATTAAGCTATGGGGTAGTTCTGCAATCACGCTATCCCCAGCGAGGAAGGTCCTTCATGAGTAATTCTTCATCACGCACGACCCCGTCAACCGCTAACACCCCTGATCAGCTCCTTAATCAGCCGTTATCCCAGCTCGACCCCGAGGTTGCCGACGCCATTGCCGGCGAATTGAGCCGCCAACGGAACACGCTCGAGATGATTGCGAGTGAGAACTTCGTTCCCCGAGCGGTCCTTCAGGCCCAAGGTTCGGTGCTGACGAACAAATATGCGGAGGGGTACCCGGGGCGTCGGTACTACGGGGGCTGCGAAAATGTGGACATCATTGAGGACCTCGCCAGGGACCGTGCCAAGAAGGTCTTCGGCGCGAAGTACGCCAATATGCAGCCCCATTCCGGTGCTCAGGCGAATGCAGCCGTGCTGATGGCCATCGCGAAGCCGGGCGACACGATCCTGGGCCTCTCCCTGGCTCATGGTGGACACTTGACCCATGGGATGAAGCTCAACTTCTCCGGAAAGCTGTATAACGCGGTCGCTTATGAAGTGGACCCCACCACCATGACCATCGACATGGAGAAGGTCCGCCAGCAGGCTCTGGAGGAAAAGCCCTCCGTCATTATTGCCGGGTGGTCCGCCTACTCACGTCATGAGGATTTCGCCGCGTTCCGGGAGATCGCCGATGAGGTGGGCGCCACATTGTGGGTGGATATGGCTCACTTCGCGGGGTTGGTGGCTGCTGGTCTGCATCCCTCGCCGGTTCCGTTCGCGGATGTCGTCTCTACGACGATTCACAAGACCTTGGGCGGTCCTCGGTCGGGAATGATCCTGACGAATGATCTTGACCTCTTCAAGAAGATCAATTCTGCTGTTTTCCCGGGCCAGCAGGGTGGTCCTTTGATGCACGCGATCGCCGGGAAAGCTGTCGCGATGAAAATTGTGGGATCAGAGGAATTCCGGGATCGTCAGCGACGAACCATCGCCGGGGCTCGCATTTTGGCTAACCGCCTGACTCAGGACGATGCGGGTGAGGCGGGTATCGACGTCCTCACCGGCGGTACCGACGTTCACCTCGTCCTCGTTGACCTGCGTCATTCGTCGTTAAATGGCCAGGAAGCTGAGGATGCGCTCCATGATGTGGGGATTACGGTGAACCGCAATGCGGTGCCCTTTGATCCGCGCCCGCCCATGGTCACCTCTGGACTGAGGATCGGGACGTCGGCCCTGGCGACCCGCGGATTTGATCAAGAAGCATTTGGGGAAGTTGCCGACATTATCGCGGAGACGCTGATCAGCGGCCATCAAGGCAAGTCCGACGAGGTCCGCGATGACCTACGTCAGCGGATTGAGGTCCTAGCGGCGAAGTTCCCCCTCTATGACGGCCTGGAAGATTGGACACTGATGTAATCATGCGCGATACGAATAGTTCCACACACACCCACCGATGCTTAGTCATTGTCGACGTTCAGAATGACTTCTGCCCTGGTGGTGCGCTGGCTTGCGAGGGCGGTGACACCGTGGCCGCGGGAATCTCCGACTATGTCCAGCGTACGGACATTGCCGCCAAGTATGACTTCATTGTGGGAACTAAGGACTGGCACATCGACCCTGGTTCACACTTTGCACCATCCGGTGTGGAGCCCGATTTCGCCGAGACGTGGCCCGTCCATTGCAAGGTTGGCACCCCGGGGGCTGAGTCGCACCCCAATCTTGATGTCTCCTCTGTCGACTACTGGTTCCTGAAGGGCGAATACGAAGCTGCCTATAGCGGTTTTGAGGGTTATCTAGAAGGAACCGACGAGGCCTCGGGCGGTGGGCAGCCGGAGAGACTAGGCCCCTGGTTACGCAAGCAGGGGATCGAGTACATCGACGTCTGCGGGATCGCGACAGGTTTCTGTGTGAAGGCGACGATGCTCGATGGAATTGCAGAGGGATTCACCGTCACTCTTCTCTCGGACTTGTGCGCAGGTGTTGCCCCTGATTCCAGCGCGAAGGCCGTGGAAGATATGAAGCATGCAGGTGCGTGTATGCGTTAGCTTCTGATTCTGAGAAGTGAAACGGCACTGTGATGGTTGACGAGGCCATCACAGTGCCGTTTCTATTCCGGAGGTCGATATTGGCGACGACAGTGCTGGTGTCCTCGGCGCCTGGAGGAGGTGACGAGCGCTGAGGGAAGGCAGATCAGGAAGGGGAGAAGAGGAATGACCCTTGCCGATCGAACCAGCACAACCAGTATCGATTTTCATCACTGTGCACCACTCTGAGATGCTCCGCCTACCTAGGGAACCCCTGATGTCCCCGGGTGGTAGAGCGTTCTCGAACATCCCGCTGCGGTACGAGCTTCAATTTAGCCTTACCTAAAGCAATCCGTCAATGATTTAAGCAACTTATTTGTATCAATAATTGAAATCACCTGGTCAGTGGGATTTTGGACAATCTAATCCGGGGGTAATTTTTACCCCCGGCCTTCTTATCTCGCCATGTCGTGATTGATAAATAGCCCTCGCGATACTGTGACATGGGTTACGATCGCATGTAAATCATGACCTACCACCTAAAGTAGTGTTCACGTCGCGGTCACTGTCAGACCTCGAAAACTGCTGCTAATCACAAAAAGGACAGATAAGGAGCGCATATCCCATGAAGAACTTCTTACCTCGCACGATTTTCGATGACGAGCACAAGATGTTTCGTGAAACCGCCCGCGATTTCGTCGCCAAGGAAATCACCCCTCATGTTGATCAGTGGCATGAACAGGGCTATTGCGACCGCGGCATGTACAAAAAAGCCGGTGAACTCGGACTTTTAGGTATTACTGCCGACGAAAAATTCGGCGGTGGAGGCATGGACGACTGGCGATTTAACGCCATCCTCTCGGAAGAGCTGGCCCAGTCCGATTGTGGTTCGGTCATTGTCTCTGTGCAGACGATCAATGACTTGGTCGTTCCTTACCTCGAGCGCTTCGCCGATGACGAGCAAAAAGAGCGCTTCCTGCGTCCACTCTGTGCTGGTGAGAAGATCGCCGCTATCGCTATGACGGAGCCGGGTGCCGGAGCTGACCTGGCGGGAATCCGCACGCTTGCTAAGAAAGACGCCGACGGTAGCTACATCGTGAATGGTGCCAAGACATTCATCTCCAATGGCGTCCAAGCAGACTTCACGATTATCGTGGCCGTCACTGCCCCTGAAAAGGGCCGCGCCGGTGTTTCGCTCCTCATTGTTGAGGACGGTATGGAGGGGTACACCAAGACGGGGCCGCTGAAGAAAGTTGGCCTTAAGGCGCAGGACACCGCGGAGTTGTCCTTTGAAAACGTCACCGTTCCCGCTGAGAACCTCCTCGGTGAGGAAGGTGCCGGTTTCGGTTACCTGAGGCACAACTTGGCGCAAGAGCGGCTATCCATTGCCGTTGGCTCTGTAGCAACCTCGCGCCGCGCTTTCGACCTCGTCTATCAGCACAGCCAGGACCGTAAGACCTTCGGCAAACGACTGGTCGACCACCAGGCCTACGGGTGGATGCTCGCTGAGATGGCAACCAAGATCCAAGCTGCTCAGTCATTCGTCGACGCCTGCATTGAGACAAAAGTCAAGGGCGAACTTGATGAGACAACTGCGGCGATGGCCAAGTGGTGGACCACGGATCTGCAGGTCGAAGTGGTGAACAACGCGCTGCAAATGCATGGTGGCTATGGCTTCATGATGGAATACCCCATCGCCACGCATTACCTGGATACGCGCGTGCAGCCAATCTACGGTGGCCCGAACGAAATCATGAAGGAAATCATTGCTCGTCGCCTTGCCAAGGGCGCTGGCAAATAAGGTACGACCAAACCACGGTGCGGTGAGCTGGCTCCCCATGCCCCACGGCAACCAGAAAGGCTGTTATGTCGGACGAACAAGACGTGGTGGGCGTCGAGAACCTGGATGTTGAGACAGCACAACCAACAAGTGCAGCCGAGGCTGCCTCTGGCGTTGTGCGTGTGATCACGCTGCGGCGGCCAGAAGGATATAACGCCATCAATAAGGCACTTCGAACGCGTCTCCGCGAAGAGTTTGAAGCGGCCACTGACCCGAGCGTCCGCGCCGTGCTTATCACCGCCGAGAGGAAGTCCTTCTGCGTCGGGCAAGACCTCAGGGAGCATCTCCAGGACTTGTCCACGGGGCAGAAGATGGGCAAGGTTGTCGACGAATACAACCCCATGGTCGAGGCCCTGCTCGCCATCAAAGTCCCTGTTGTCGCGGCTATTTCTGGGCCAGCGGCCGGCGCGGGGTGGTCCTTAGCTTTGAATTGTGACTTCCGCATTGCCTCCCGAACGGCATCTTTCACAGGCTCCTTCGCCGGCGTTGGATTGGCCTCCGATTGCGGGCTATCTCACCACTCACATCCATCGTCGGACCTGCCAAGGCTCTGGATTTGTTGTGTCGCGACCAGCAGCTGACAGCTGAGCGCGCGTATGACCTGGGACTTGTCACCGAGGTCACCGACGACCACCGAGCTGACGAGGCGGCGACGAAGTTCGCTCTAGCGTTGGCGAATGGCCCAACGAAGTCGTTCTGCGAAATCAAAAGCCTGGTGAGAGACGAGCAGGCTGTGATGGCCGCGGCTACCAGGGAGGCGGATGCTCAGGCGCGCCTAGCTTTCACAGAAGACCATCAAGAGGCAGTGCGATCATTCGTCGAAAAGAGAAACCCCAGTTCAAAGGGCGCTAGTAGCGCCACCCTACACGCATTACTTATGGTTTTCGTTTGCAGTGTGACGACGCTCGCGTTCCTCTGCCAACGACTTCCGCTCTTCCTCTAGCCACTCCGGGCGATCATTGAGAAGGTCGTTAATTTCGGCAGTAGTGAGCGGCTTATCCATGTCATTGCGCTTCAATGCTGCAGCAGTGACGCTGAGCTTCCGCGCAACTTCCGCCCGAGGATGAGGCCCATTCGCCCGCAAATCTTTCAACCACTGAGGTGGATTGTTCTGTAAACCCACGAATTCATCATGGGTAAGTGCCGTCTTCTGGAACTCCTCCGGTGTGGCAGGGAGAAAAATATTGAGCTTCTTCGCCGCCGTCATGGGCTTCATACGAGTACTTGATGGCTGCGCCCCGGACGTGTGATCACTATGCGAATGAGTATCGTTCATGCGCACCAGAGTAATGCATAACCAGTTCCTATCCCGACGCTCTCGGCACTGCGTTGTTCCTCTCAAGTTCGAGTTCCTCTCCGCGCCGGGCGTGGGCGTCGTACGTTACGATCTGTTCATGACCGAATACCTCAAGGTCGCCTTCGTTCCGGGACTTCTTCCCGACAAATGGTTCCGCCGTTTTGATGACCGCCACGGTGGTGCGTCACGTGGTGCGAATCGTCGTGTGCGCATTGCGTCGGCCGCCGCTGATAATCCACTTCCTTATGTCCTGCACGGGAAGGCCGATGTAGCATTCGTCCGCATGGATAGTCGCGGACGGGAGGGCGTCGTTAAGGATGCTGAAGCGAGGGGTCAATCGATCCACCTCATCGAGTTGTACGAAGAACAGCCCGGTGTCGCAGTCCCCAAGGACAACCCCATCGCACTGTTTCCGGAGGTCAGTTTGCATGATCTGGAGGACGAAAAGATCATGTGGGCACCGCAGCCGCCTGACTTCCGAGTCGATATTGCCGACGTCCGCTCTGCGCTTGAGGTTGTCGCAGCGAACGTCGGTGTTGTTATCGCACCCCGCCCGTTGTTGCGGGTAATCAATAAGCGCGGGGTGAAAGACGTTGTCTTGAGCGATGGGCGCCCGACACGGCTGGCCATGGTGTGGTTGCAATCCCGTGACAACCGCGACATCCAGAACCTCGTCGGGATCGTGCGGGGGCGCACGGCTCGGTCGTCGCGATAGCGTCCTGGGACGTGTGCACGGGACGTCTGTACGGGATGGAACAATAGAGCGTTATGACAGCATCGTTCACAGGAACTATCCGCCCTATGACGCGCGACGATTATCCAGACGTGGCACGTATCCACCAGGCCGGGCTCGATACAGGCAACGGTGCATATGAAGCGTCTCCGGTCACGTGGGAGGAGTTCGTCGACAAGAAGATCCCTGAGCTGTGTTTCGTCGCGGAAGATGAGGGGAAGATTCTCGGGTGGGTTGCCCTCATGCCGTTCTATCATCGGCCGTCCTTGACTGGTTTCCTCGAGGATTCGATTTATATTGATCCGGCTTCGTCGGGACGTGGAGTAGGGGCTGCTCTTCTGGAGCACTCCGCTGCGAAGGCAAAGGAGTGGGGCGCGTGGACCATCACCGGATGGATTTTTGAGGACAACTCCGCGTCTCAAGCCCTCCACGCGAAGGTGGGGTTCAGGAAAGTGGGCACACTCCAGCGGCACGGGTGGATGGATTACGGTCCGTGGTCGGACCAATACCGCCAGTGCGCAATTTACGAAAAGCTGCTGTAGAACACCCCGGGCGGGCACCATAAGGCCGGCCGGCGCAACAACCCGTGGCTGCGCAATACCGTCGGCAAATAATCGCGGGTAATACGAAAGAAAGTGTTTCCGAGCCCGGTGGTTTCTGGCCTTTGATCTAGGCAAAATTAAAATATATGCTCGGCAACCATATATCCGCTTCGAATAAAAGTGCGGGGGTATACGGTCAATTTTCGGCCATTTTTGGCCATATCCCCCGCAGTTTTGCCACGCACCCCGCATATTTCCCCGCAGTTTTCCGGTATACGGACAAATATTTGTCGTATAACCCAAAATCGCGCGCTGACACAATACGGGTTGTGCCGACGCGCGAGGGGCCGTTCTATAGCAGCGTTGTATTTACACCACGTCTTTACACCGAGTTCCGCAGCTTCTCTTCGCGGACGAGGGCGAACAAGATGAATGCGAGAACGGCGAACGGGATCACAACGATGAACACCGGAGTTAACGCGTCGTTGTAGGCTCCCATGAACATGTCCTTGAGCGGACCAGGCAGCGAACCAACGAGTTCAGGCGTGAGGCTATCGGCGTCGAGCCCACTCGATTGTTGTCCGAACTTCTGCTGTACCTCCGGCGGAAGCTGTGCCATGGCAGCTGGCATACGGTCCGCGACCAGCTCACTAATGCGGTTGGTGAAAATCCCGCCGACCAGAGCAGAGCCGAGTGACGAACCGATCTGGCGGAAGAAGGTGTTGCTTCCTGTGGCAACGCCGACCTTTTGGATCGGGAATGAGTTCTGGACCACCAGGATCAGGATCTGCATGGTCATACCCAGGCCAACACCCATGATGAAGAGGCACAGGCCGAGGTACCACAGCGAGGTATCAACGGTGATCCGGTGCAGAAGCACACACGAGGCAACCACGATGAGCATGCCGATAGGGGGATAGATCCGGTATTTGCCGGTTCGGGTGACAACATTGCCCAACCCGATGGACGTTCCCATCAATCCGACCATCATGGAGATCATCATGAAACCGGAGGTGGTCGGGTTCATGTTGTGGACCATCTGGAAGTAGGTGGGCATGTAGCTCATGACGCCGAACATCACGATGCCGACGCACAGACCGCCCAGGGTGACCAGGTTGAAGTTGCGGTTCTTGAACAGCGACATCGGGATCAGCGGATCTTTAGCGCGCAATTCGATGAAGACGAAGATTGCGGCCGCAACGACGGTTCCGATCTCCAGACCGATGATCGTGGGTGAGCTCCAGGAGTACTGGTTTCCGCCCCACGACGTGAAGAGGATCAGACACGATGCGGACGTCGCCATGAAGATAATGCCGAGGTAATCGAGCTTTAGTCCCGTGCCGCGCTTCGGCAGCTTCAGAGCGAACAGTGCAATGGCAACGGCGAGAAGGCCGACAGGCAGGTTAATCCAGAAAGCCCATCGCCATCCGGGGCCGTCCGTGAACCAACCACCAAGCACGGGGCCGAGCACTGAGGACACACCGAAAACGGATCCCATCCAGCCCGCGTACTTACCGCGTTCACGAGGGGGAACGACGTCGGCCATAATCGCCTGCGAGAGGATCATGAGTCCGCCACCGCCGAGGCCTTGGATACCGCGGCCGATGATCAGCTGCGCCATCGACTGTGAGAGTCCACCGATGATCGACCCGATAAGGAAGATAGCAATCGCGCCGACGAAGATCGGTTTGCGGCCGATTTGATCACCGAGTTTGCCGTAGATCGGCATCATAATCGTCTGACACAGCAGGTAGGACGTAATGACCCACGACATGTGCTCGACGCCACCGAGGTCACCGACGATCGTCGGGAGGGCCGTTGAGAACAGCATCTGGTCCAAGCTCGCCAGCAGCATGGCGGACATGATGGCCACCATGACCGCAGGGATGTTGCTCTTATTCTTCGGTGTGGAGGATGTTCTCTCAGTGGTTGGTGATGTCTGATCTGCCGGCGAATCAATGTCTTTCACTGATTCCGGCGTAATCACACGGCTGGATAGGTGCTGCCCGGACGTGTTCACAGCGTTGTCGCTGGTGGCGTCGCTGTGTGCGCCATTGTGTTTACACACTGTGCATCATCCTCTCATTTCTCATCGTTACGTTCGTCGTCGTTGTTGTTGTTTTTATTTTTCTTGTCGACGTTCTGTTTGCTGTTGGTTTGTTTGTCGACGTTAGTTGAGTGGTCGTCAGTGATGTCCAGATTGATGTCGTCACTGCTTTTTCTTTCCGACGCTGCACTCGGTGGCGTCGTGCTGGCCAAACATTCTGGGGGAGGAGCTCCTAAAACGTCGTAGAACAGGGTGAAAGCGCCCAGGCAGCAATCGCGGAGGCGACGATGCCCATTGGTGCCATCGGGTTGTCTAGTCCACCGGAGCGTTCCGATCCGGACGGCGTCTTGGCACAGCATTGTCAGGGTGACGGCTTCCTCAGATACGCCACCTGTGTTCTCTGTGCTCGGAAAAGCAGTTTGTGGAAGCGATCGACGCTCCGGGTGGAGATTGAAAAATTCGTCGACCAGTTCCACGATGTTGTGGAAGCGTTGGATAGTCAGTCCAAAAAGCGGAGCTGCGACATTAGGGTTATCGCGGATGATCTCCTTCCGACGGCTACGCAGCAGCGCTGAGAACTCGTCACTGCGGCCGCGCGACGCGAAACTTGTCTGGAGGATGAGGTCCACCAAGGCCACCGTCACATGTTGCGGATCGGCAGCTAGGAATTCTTTTCGTTCTTCATCCGGAATGTCAACAACAGGGTGACCGAGGACGGCAATTTCCTTGGAGTCGACGTAGTTGAAGAACGTGCGTTTCGAAATATTCGCTGCGTCGACGATGTCCTCGATAGTGACGCTGTCATAGCCTTTTTCGAGGACAAGCCGAGTGGCGTGATCTTCGATAGCGCACAGGGTTTCTAAGCGCTTGCGTTCCCGAAGCCCCCGTGGTGCATGAATTCCCTCGGTGTCGAGGTAGTTACGGTTGCTTTCCACGAGAGCCAACCTTAGACCTAATTATGCACTGAGTGCAAAGTTGCGGTTAGTATAAGTCTGCATTGTATGAAAGAAATCAAAAGCCCCTCAAGTGTGACCTGTGTCATGACGAAGCCTCTGGAGGCCATAAAAAGGGCCACCCTCAAGGGGCGGCCCAGTGTGTGCAGTCGACTAGATGACGTAGGCGACTAGCGATTCATTCGCTTACTTATCGCGATCCGTATTCGCCATGGCAAGCACGTTGAGGCGCTTATCCAGCTCTTCCTCCGTGAGCTTCTCGCCATCGACAAAACCGAGGTCAATGACGGTTTGGCGAATAGTCTTGCCCTCCTTCAGCGCGGTCTTGGCAACCTTCGCGGCAGCCTCGTAACCGATCGCGCTGTTGAGCGGAGTGACGATGGATGGCGAGGACTCAGCCAATGTGCGCATGCGCTCAGCGTTGGGCTCAATTCCGTCCACCATCTTTTCGGCGAAGATCACCGCAGTGTTGGACAGCAGGCGGATTGACTCCAGCACATTGCGCGCCATCATCGGGATAAACACGTTCAGCTCGAATGCGCCTTGCATGCCACCGGCGGCAATCGCGGCGTCGTTACCAATGACCTGGCATGCAACCTGAGTGGCGGTCTCACACATGACCGGGTTGACCTTGCCAGGCATGATCGACGAGCCCGGCTGGAGGTCAGGAAGGTGGATTTCGCCGAGGCCGGTCAGCGGGCCGGAGCCCATCCACCGGATATCGTTGGCGATCTTGTTGAGGGAGACGGCGATGCTCCTCAGCGCGCCCGACATCTCGACGAGCCCATCGCGGTTCGCCTGAGCCTCAAAGTGGTTAATGCAAGGACGCAGTTCCTCAACACCGGTCAGTTTTACCAGCTCAGCGGTGACTTTGTCGCCGAAATCTTCGGTGGTGTTCAGCCCGGTTCCGACGGCCGTACCACCGATGGGGAGCTCACCGACGCGCGGCAGCGTGGCCTTCACGCGCTCGATGCCAGCTTCGATCTGCCGAGCGTAGCCCGAGAACTCCTGCCCCAAGGTCACCGGTACCGCATCCATCAGGTGGGTGCGTCCGGACTTCACAACCTCTTCCCACTCGGTCGCCTTGGCCGACAGCGACTTGTGCAGCGTCGTCAATGAAGGGATGAGATCCTTAACGGCGGCTTCCGTGGTGGCAACGTGCGTTGCGGTGGGGAAGGTGTCGTTCGAGGACTGGCCCATGTTGACGTCGTCATTCGGGTGAACCTCGACGCCGTTGTTCTTACAGATGGAGGCGATAACCTCGTTGGTGTTCATATTCGACGACGTACCGGAGCCGGTCTGGAAAACGTCGATAGGAAATTCTTTGTCGTGTTTGCCGTCGGTAATATCGGTGGCCGCTGCGATGATGGCTTTGCCTTTTTCCTCTGAAAGTAGGCCACGGTCAAGATTGACTTGCGCACATGCGGCCTTGAGTAGGCCCATGGCGCGGATTTGTGCGTGTTCGAGGTCGCGCCCCGACACTGGGAAATTCTGAACTGCACGTTGGGTTTGCGCGCGCCACAGTGCTGTGGCCGGAACCTTGACTTCACCCATGGTGTCGTGTTCGATGCGGTATTCCTGATCGCTCATGTTATGTAAGTCCCACCTTCATATGTGCTATGAGGATATGTGCAAAGTGGCAGAATTCGTGCCACTTCAAGTATGGCCCATCGGGAGCCTCGATGTGTGACCGTTGTTGCCAAAAATACAACCTAGTGGTGTAGGTCATAGATCAGCGAGGCATGCGGCAAGCGCGTGGTTTGTGTGTACGCGTGAATGCCCGGAGAACAACAGATATCCCCGGGCATAACATCGACCCGAAAACGGGTCCTAGCTGTAATCGACGACGGAGTACTCTTCTAGCTTCGTCAACTGGTGATGCGACTCAATCATGCGCACAGTGCCGGACTTTGACCGCATGACCAGCGAACGCGTGATCGCACCGCGCGGTGAATACGTGACTCCGCGGAGCATATCGCCGTTGGTCACACCCGTCGCCACGAAGAAGCAGTTCTGTGAATGAACGAGGTCCTCCGTCGTGAGAACCTTGCCCAGTTCGTGGCCAGCATCGAGAGCCTTTTGCTTTTCTTCATCATTACGCGGGGTCAGCACGCCCTGAATCTCTCCGCCCATGCATCGCATAGCACACGCAGTGATGATGCCTTCTGGGGTTCCGCCGACGCCCATCATGATGTCGATGCTGTTCTGGGTCTGATCCTGGGCGGCTGCCACAGCACCAGCGACGTCACCGTCGTGAATTAAACGAACCTTGGCTCCGGCGTCGCGAATTTCCTGAGTGAGGTGCTCGTGGCGGGGACGATCCAAAACGACGACGGTAATGTCCGAGGCCCTCTTACCTTTAGCGTGGGCCACTGCGCGAATGTTGTCCTTGACCGGGGCATTAACGTCAACAACGCCGCGGGCCTCTGCGCCGACCGCGATTTTCTTCATGTAGAACACGGCGGATGGGTCATACATGGTTCCACGCTCTGCTGCGGCGAGCACCGAGATAGCGTTCTGGCGGCCCTCAGCCATCAATGTGGTCCCATCAACAGGGTCGACAGCGATGTCGATATCGGGGCCTTCGCCTGTTCCGACCTCTTCACCGTTGAAGAGCATCGGGGCTTCGTCTTTTTCACCTTCGCCGATAACTACTACACCGCGCATTGCCACGGTGTTGATCATCTGGCGCATGGCGTCGACAGCGGCTCCGTCGCCTTCATTTTTCTTTCCGCGGCCGACCCACCTGCCCGAGGCAAGGGCGGCGGCTTCCGTCACGCGGACCAGTTCCATAGCGAGGTTACGGTCCGGTGGTGTTTGTTTGTGGTCACTCATGGGTGGCACATGCCTCCTGTTTTGGCTTCAGTGATGGCGTTGATCATCTTCATTGTTTCACTTCTGCGCCCAATAGCCGATTAATCTCACTCCCAAATAGGGGCAAAATGTGGTGAATCTTGTACTTTTTCGGAGGTGACCACAGGTTCTCCCTGTTGGTTGGTGTGACCACGCCGATGCGGGCGGTGCGGGCCAAGAACGGAACCACTACTCGGGGGCCGTCGTGGGTGATTAGTGGCCGACATCGACCGATGGTTTTGTGATCCCCCATGATGAACAGCCATAATCGTTCGCGTGCGCACGAAAAAGGTGGAGAAGCCAAGGATTTTCCAAGACGGCCGTGACATGATTATCTCGCTCGGAGTCATGCTCATCGTGATGTTCGTCGTCATCGGAGGGACAGGCCTGTGCCATTACCAGCCTGGCAACCCCAAAGAAGGGAAAGTCACCCGCGTTGACTACACCACGTTCTTACAGAGCGAGGCACAATCCGCCGATTATCCCGTTCGCCTCCCCGCGTCGCCCGAGGGGTGGATCCCCAATTCGGCCCTTCGGATCAACCTCAACGGCCATTCTGGCTCCTCAGTCGGTTGGGTCCATGACAAAGACTGGATCCGATTTGTTCAAACGAGCGCATCCGTCGACGACGTAGCCCAGGGGCTCGACAGTAAAGCCCGGGAAGAAAAGGGAACCAAAGACATCGACGGAACAACGTGGCACGTGTTTGAGGGTTCCGACGATGACGTCCGCACGGCATGGGTGGCGGATAAGAAAGACGTACGATGGGCCGTATCGGGCACCGGCAGCACCGATGAATTCTCGACGATGGCGAAGGCTATTCAGGAAGCAAAGCCAGAGCCGTCAGCGGGAGAATCGGCCCCGTCCGAAGCGTCGTCGTCGCCCTCGGCGTAATCACTATCCTTTAGGGCTTTTTCAACACGGTCGCGGGCTCCCTCGAGGTAGTCTTCGCAGGTCCGAGCTAGTGCCTCGCCTCGCTCCCAGTACAGAAGCGACTCATCAAGGCTCATTTGGCCAAGTTCGAGAATCCGCACGACTTCAATGAGTTCCTGACGTGCTTCTTCGTAGGATAATTCTTCGACGGGCTTAAAGCGGGGGTTGGATTCGCCGGAACCGATGGTGAATGAGTCGGAGTCGTTGCGGTCGGGCTGTGTCATAGGTAGCTCCTTCGTAAGCGTGGTGTGTGATTAATCGTGATATGTGGGGTTGGCTCATTGAGCTGGCGAGGTCGACATGGTGGCCGCAACGATTGATCCGTCGTTGAGCCGGATCCGCAGCTGGGACCCCGGCGGAGTTTGATCAATCGAGGTCGCCACTTCGGACTCTTCACCGGGGCGCTGTACCTGGACGATGGAATATCCTCGAGCAAGCGTTGCCGACGGGCCCAATGCTGAGACTTGCCCGCGCAGATGAGCGATCTCGGAGTTCGCTCGCTCCAGCAAGAGCGTGATATTTCGCCTGATGGACGACGCGTCGCGTGCCACATCTTCCGCGTGGCGGTTTATCGGCGTCATCGGGTGAGCCATCACGGGCCGTTGGCGCAAATCATTCAGACGATCACGTTCGTAGTCCAGCCATCGGAAGAGCGCTTGCTGCCCGCGCTGCCGACAATCACGGATTCCCTCGAGCTCAGTAGCCATATCGATCACGACACGTTTTGCCGCATCCGTGGGAGTCGCCGCCCGCAGGTCGGCTACGTCGTCGAGAACAGGGTTATCGGTTTCGTGGCCAATAGCGCTGACAATCGGTGTTCTCAGCGTGCTGACATGGCGAACGAGGCTTTCGTCGGAAAACGGAAGAAGATCTTCGACGGAACCGCCGCCACGCGCCACGATGATGACGTCGACGGTAGGGTCACGATCAAGAATGGTGAGCGCCTCTTTGACTTCAGGGACAGCGCTGGCGCCCTGGACTGGTGGATTGAGTGTCCGAATGTTCACCGCAGGCCATCGCTCTTGCGCGATAGAAATCACGTCGCGCTCTGCGGCGGAGCCTCGGCCGGTAATGAGCCCGATGCGTCGGGGGAGGACCGGGAGTGGCTTTTTCCGCTCGGGCGCGAGTAATCCTTCGGCAGCAAGGAGCTTACGGAGTTGCTCGATGCGGGCAAGCAGTTCACCAATCCCCACAGGGCGGATGTCGGTAATGGATAGCTTCAACTGGCCACGGCTGACCGAATAATTCGGTTTCCCCAGAACAATGACCCGGTCACCATGCGACAGCGGAGTGGGAAGAGACGTAATGACATGATTCTTGGCGATCAGTTCGATCGACATCTCCGCTTCGACGTCACGGAGAGTGAGGAACGTCCAGTACCGGGTTTGCTTCATCTGCGTGAGCTGGCCCTCTACCCACACTGAACCGAGTTTCGAAATCCAGTCTCCGATTTTGCGGTTGAGGATGCGGACGGGCCACGGGGCTTCGGGGGAGGTAAGTCCGCCTCGACTGGTGCGTGACCCCGACGTGGCCGGATCCTGTTTCGCAGTCATATGCCCCACTTTAATGGCTACCTAGGACATAACTGCTAGCTCATGCGAAAGTGCTGAGTGCCACGGGTTTTCTCTGTGGCTTCGACGTGGGCTATGTAGCTCCGACGTGGGATGCCGTTCAGTCCCGACGTGAGTGCCGCGGCCGTGTCGTCCGGGGCGGAAGGGAGGATGTGCCGTCGTCGGGACGGTAAGTCCGCGGTGTGAATTTCTTCGACGGATACGTGGGAGACTGATCGCGGTACCGTTCGCGATCCCCTTGGTGCGTCGGCCGGGAAGGGGCGTCATGCTGCCGACGCGATACTTCGGAGCCCTCATATCGATCCTCGTATCGGCTGCTCACTCGCGGGGAGCGGTTCGTCTCATAGGAACGTGGCCGGTGACGTCGTGACGGTGACGAGGACCGTCGGGAATCGGTGCGCGCCGAATCTATCGACGTGCTCGTCGAGTCAGAGCGATACTCTTGCGGCCGGTGGGCACGAG
This sequence comes from Corynebacterium kroppenstedtii, assembly GCF_003243515.1. GTDB lineage: Bacteria > Actinomycetota > Actinomycetes > Mycobacteriales > Mycobacteriaceae > Corynebacterium > Corynebacterium kroppenstedtii_B. Next base: position 84,361 of record NZ_QFRA01000006.1, on the reverse strand, counting down.
AAGTAGAAGCTCGTTGCTTTTGTTGCCCATTCCGCGGTGCCCGCGATGAGGCAGTTTGACGTCGTGCAGTGACGCGTGCGGTTTGCCGTCGATACAACCAGCACCGCACAACCGCAACGATGGCGCTGATCACGACCGTCCAGAAGAGAACGAAGAAGTGCTGGACAACCGGGAAGAAGTTCGCCAACAGTGAGGTCTTGGAAAACACCCCGACGCCCTCGGAATGTCCGCTCAGCTTTCCGGCGAGGAGGGAACAGATGGGCGTGAGCACTGTGAAAAGGATGGGTTGCGCACAGACGGTGACGAGCAGCCCTTGTACCTGGACGAGCAGCGTCGTGATGAGTGACGATGCAACGAAGAAAATGAAGTACCACCGGCCCAGGGCTCCGTCACCGGCCGAACTGATGAACATGCCGGTCGCCATGGAGGCAGCGATGATCGCCAGGGGAGCCCACCAGAGCAGTCCCCAGAACCGATTGTCGTTGCTGTTGGAGCGCCCCGAAGAAGTTCTCGGGGAGGCAGCAGGAGTTCGATATTCTGACACAGGGAATTAGGGTACCCGTTTAAGTCCTATTTATTGGTAGGCAGACCGGTAACGGGCATTGTTGGGGTTGTTTCGGAGTCTCGTCGTACATTTTCAGTATATTGACGATTGCTTAGCGCTTTCTTTCGGGTCGTGACTTCTTTATCGATAAGTTCACTAAAGTATCGCAACCACACCGCAATGGTGGCCATAACGGGGATAGCCAGGAACGCACCGATAATTCCGTACAAATTACTGCCGACGGTGACGGAGAGAAGAACAATCACCGGGTGGAGATTCATCGCCTTTGATTGCAGAACAGGGGAGAGAACGTTTCCTTCAAGTTGCTGAACCGCGATGATGATGGCGAGCACGATTAATGCTGTCGTGAGGCCATTCGATACGAGGGCAATAAGAACGGCGACGGCTCCCGCGACGATCGCACCAACGATGGGGATGAAACCACCCATGAACGTGATGACGGCCAGCGGTAGAGCAAGCGGCACGTTGAGAATGATCAGCCCCAGACCGATGAAGAAAGCATCGATGAGGGAAACAACCGCTTGAGCACGGATGAACCCTCCGAGCGTGTTCCAGGACCGCTGCAGGAGTTCAACGATGTGACCTTCGCCCCGTTTGCCTGAAATTTTGCCAAGCCACGGGAGGAAACGATCGCCGTCTTTCAGGAAAAAGAAGGTGATCATCAGAATAACGCCGAGCATCACTGCTAATTCTGATGCTTTATTCACACCGGTGACGACGCCCGCAATGATTTGATCCGAGCTGGATTTAATCTTGTCGATTCCCTCGTCGAGGTAATCATTGACCTGTTGATCGTTGAGATTAAGCGGCGGGCCTTGAACGTAGTTCTGAACCTTTTCCAGCCCTTTAATCGATTGATCCGCCAATTGGGAGGATTGTTCGACGGCACTCGGCGCGATGAGGCTGAAGAGGCCGACGATGATGGCCAAGGCACCTAGCACGGAGACCAAGGCCGCGAGCCACCGGGGAAAATGCGCTTTGCACATCCAATTCGTTGGAACCCAGAGCAGCGTGCAGATGATCAAGGCGATCAAGATGGGAAGAACGCCTCGCCACAGCAGGCCGATTGCTCGCCAGGCGACGATGCCGCCGGCGATGAGGAGGATCAGTCGTATTGACCAGGCTGCGGCGATGGAGACGACGTCGCCGATGACTGCGAGGCGGTCCTTGGGGGCGTCCGAGGGGTCGACCTCGGGGTGGTGTTCGCCACCGCGGAACGGCGTGCTGGGGTCGTGTGAGTGGCCCTCCGCGCTGTCCGCGCTCGTCGAGGCGTTATCCGCGCCCGTCGACGGATCTACCTTGCGGCTCCCCTTCGACGTAGCCGAGTCGGTAGCGTCCTGACCGTGTTTTTTCCGGCGGTTGAAGAGTGACATTACTTGTTCTCCTCCCTGCCGTCGTCGGTAGTAGATGTGTTACTGCGTGCGTCCGAGTGTTCCGGCTGAGGCTCAGGCCGTGCCATTACCGAACTGTGGTCCGTCGTCGTGCTTGTTTCAGAATCAAGTACGACGACGGGCTGCACGGGATCAACAACGTGACTATCTACTTGCTCACTGGCGTATCGGAGTAGGACCGCCCCCACGGCCGCGAGGGGGACGGCGAGGAACGCTCCGACAACACCGTAAACGCTCCCACCGATGGCCACCGACGCCAGGATGATGACCGGATGTAGGTTCATTGCCCGCGATTGCAGGATGGGGGAGAGCACATTGCCTTCAATTTGGTGCACCAACAGAATGAGCAGCGCGGTCAGCAGCGCCGAGATCCACCCGTTGGCGACGAACGCGATGACAACCGCCACAGCACCCGCAACGAGCGCGCCGAAAATCGGGATAAACCCGCAGAAGAAGTTGAGCACTGCGAGGGCGAGAGCCAGCGGGACATGAAGGATCGATAACCCAATCGCGATAAAGACGGAGTTCAGGAAGGAAATGATTGCTTGTGCACGGATGAACCCTCCGAGAGTTTTCCACGACCTGGCGAATATCTCGTGGAGGTGCGTCCCAATCGAGCCAGAAAACTGACGGTCAATCCACGGCAAAAACTTGTGGCCGTCGTTCAGGAAGAAGAAGGTCAGCATGAGGACAATGCCCAAGGTGACCGCGACCGCCGACGCAGCCGACGCTCCTGACAACACAGAGCTGACAAGGGATCCAGAATGTTCCTGAATATGAGCCGCGGCTTGGTCAAGAGCCTGGTTGAGCTGGGCGTCTTTGATGTTGAGCGGTGGCCCACTCAGCGCTTCCTTAGTTTCGCGTAAGGAGTGGGAGGCGCGGTGGGCCAAAGACTCAGACTGGTCGATAACGCTCGTGGTCACGAGGCTGAGCGTGCCAATCACAATGACTGCGGCACCCAAGAGCACCACAATCGCCGACAGCGCGTGCGGGACCTTGTGCTTAGTGAGCCAATGAACCGGCGGCCACAGCAGAGTGCAGACAATGATCGAGATCATCACTGGCAGGAGTGCACTCCAGATCAGACCTAACCCATACCAGAGAAGGAACGCAGCCAAGGCAATCGCGAGGAACCGCAAACACCACAAGGCTAAGCGCTTCATATTCACGGCTATCGACGCCGAACGGCTTGCCTCGGTTAGCGGCGCATGGGCGTAATACGGAACGCCCATGACATCGTCGGCGTTATCGCGATTGGCCAGCTGACTCGCATGTTTTTGGCTGAGGGGAGCGAGCGAACCGGGCACGCGCCCCGGTTCTGGTTCGGAAGAGGATTTCATCATCACGGACTATTGTGCACTATTCGGTCAGAATAGTGTGATCTCTGAAGCACCTTTGCTTTTAATAACCCTGATCGTAGAGCTTTTCATCGGTGGCTTCGGGATTGTCGCCGAGCTTCCCGGAGGTCTCATCGGGGTTTTTCATCAGCGAGTACGTGCTCGTCGCGAGCCCACCCCAGATGACCAACATGAACAGGACCATCATCATGACTGCTGTTCCACTCATTGGTCTTTATCCTTTCCGTTCGAAGCGTCGCTCATTGTCGACGTCGCATCCGCGGTGTTGCTCTTGACGGGCTGACTCGTTGACTCGCCACCCTGCGCATCGAGCGAGACCGCTTCGATGCGACCGCGACGTCGCCGTCGGCCCTGTTCAGCGGCAAAACCAGCTTTGCGTGCTTCATGGCTTTGAGGCGTGACGATGCGCTGATGAACGTTGAACTCCACGCCGAAGTCCGTACCGGGCGGGCCGGATAGAGACGGGTTTCCACGCCACGGAACAACGGACATCATGAAGGCAACAACCACGATGAGCCCGACAACACCCCATCCGTAGAGATCGATCTGTTGGTCGGAGTAATCGCCGTAGTTGGACTTGAACAGGTTCTGGAGCTCCTGGATCAGCGTGTAGCCAAGAATGATCGGCGTGACGTTGGTGACGCAGATTCGCCAGAAGTTACCCACTTGGAACGACGACACTGCGTTGAGGTGCAGAGAGAATTCGTCCAGCCGACGCAAAATCCAATCGACGCACACGATGGTGATCAAGGAGACGCACACAATGCCGACGTTGTTGGTGTACTTATCCATGATGTCCAGCGTGGATAGACCGGACGTCGTGGAAAAGAGGGCCAACGAAATAATGCCCATGACCACACCGGTGCCGATGGCCGCACTCTTACGATCAAGATTCAACTTGTCTTTCACCGCGGAGACAACAACTTCCAACAGTGAGAAGAGCGACGTGAAGCCCGCGATGGCGAGTGAACCGAAGAAAAGGACACCGAAGACGGCGCCACCAGGCATAGAATTGATGATCGTCGGGAAAGCCACGAATGCAAGGCCAATACCGTTGGACACGACCTTATCCACGGGAACGCCTTCTTGCGTCGCCATGTAGCCCAATGCAGCGAAGACACCAATGCCGGCCAGAAGCTCAAAACCCGAGTTCGCGAAGCCGGTGACCAGGCCAGTTCCGGTGAGGTTGGTTCGCGGTTTCAAGTACGACGAATAGGTCAGCATGATGCCGAATCCCACGGATAGTGAGAAGAAAATCTGCCCGTACGCTGCGACCCAGACTTCCGTATTCGTCAGCGCGGACCAGTTCGGGGTAAAGAGTGCGTCCAATCCCTTTGAAGCGCCGTCCATAAACAGTGCGTAGATCACAACGATGAGGAACAGCACGGTGAGCAAGGGCATAAACAACTTAGAGACCTTGCCGATGCCTTCGTCGACACCCATTGCCAACACGATGATCGTCGCTACCCACACTAAAGCTAGGGCGATAGCGATTTGCCAGACGATCGACGTCGAAAATGTTTGTGTTGCTTCGGAGTGAAGGAATTCGTCGGAGAAATAAGCGTCGGGTTTGCTTCCCCATGCGCGGGTGAATGATTTGATGGTGTACAACCCGGCCCACCCAATGATGGCCGCGTAGTAAATCGAAATGAAGAATGCGATGCCGACCTGGATCCAGCCAATGGGCTCGGTCCAACCGCTGATGCGCTTAAACACAAGGGGAGCTGATCCGCGGAACCGGTGCCCCAGAGTGTAGTCGAGGAATAGAAGCGGGATTCCTGCAGTCAGCAACGCGATGATGTACGGAATGAGGAACGCGCCGCCGCCATTGGAATACGCCACATAGGGGAAGCGCCAAATATTTCCTAGACCGACGGCTGAACCGATGGCAGCCAAGAGAAAAGCTGAGCGGGAAGAGAACGTTTCGCGCGATGCAGTGGAAGCGTCACTCTCTGAGGGGGAATGAGACATATAAAAGATGCCTTTCCGCTAAGGCTTCGACCCACCGAGTCAGGCGGCTAGTAAGCGCATCTGCATGGCTCGACGGGAGTTGCCGTGATGGGGAGAAATGGATTGGTCCGTACGGGTGGGGGACGCAAGCCGGCATCACGCCGGGGGTGGTGGCGTGCTCGACCGTGAAAATATTATCACCCTGTGTCCGACGTCCCGACGGCGTTCCGTCGAGATTTTACCGACGTGAATAGCGTGTGACGTGCGACAGCGTGTCGCTGGTGGGCTGCCCCGCCGAGTCGAGGTCCCCACATCGATGGCGATTTTTACTGCACGTAGGATGTGTGGCATGAGTCTTACCCTCGGAATTGTCGGTCTACCCAATGTAGGAAAGTCCACCCTCTTCAACGCCCTGACCCGCAACAATGTGCTGGCGGCTAATTACCCCTTCGCGACGATCGAGCCCAACGTCGGCCTGGTCGAATTACCGGACGCGCGCCTGAAACACTTGGCGGAGATGTTCGATTCTGCGGAGATCATCCCGGCGACGGTCTCGTTCGTCGACATTGCGGGGATTGTGAAAGGCGCCTCTGAAGGGGAAGGGCTAGGGAACCAGTTCCTGGCGAATATTCGCGAGGCAGACGCGATTTGCCAGGTTGTTCGTGCTTTCACGGATGATGACGTGGTGCATGTTGACGGAAAGGTCGATCCGTCGAGCGATATTGACGTTATTGAGACTGAGCTCATCTTGGCCGACATGCAGACGGTGGAAAAATCTCTTCCCCGTTTAGAGAAAGAAGCGAAGAAGGATAAAGACAAGGCAGCGGAACGCGATGCCGTCGGCGAGGCCTTAAAGGTGCTCGAAGATGGCCACACGTTGTTCTCCGCGAAAGATTCGCTTGATTTATCGGCGTTGAAAGAATTGAACCTGTTGACGGCAAAGCCGTTCCTATATGTTTTCAATTCAGATGAAGCCGTCCTGACCGATGAAGCAAAGAAGAAAGAATTGACGGAGTTGGTTGCTCCGGCTCAAGCGGTGTTCCTCGATGCCGAGACCGAGGCTGAATTACTTGAGCTTGACGACGACGAAGCCGCGGAACTGCTGGCATCCGTGGGGCAGGACGAGCCCGGTCTGAACAAGCTGGCACGCGCTGGTTTTGCCACGCTGGGATTGCAGACGTACCTCACCGCTGGCCCTAAAGAAGCGCGCGCGTGGACTATTCATCAGGGGGATACTGCGCCTCAAGCTGCCGGCGTTATTCACTCCGACTTTGAACGCGGATTTATTAAGGCAGAGATCGTTTCGTATGACGATTTGAATGAGTTGGGGTCCATGGCGGAGGCCCGGGCGCATGGCAAGGTCCGTCAAGAAGGTAAGGATTATGTCATGCAAGATGGCGATGTTGTTGAATTCAAGTTCAATGTTTAACTGATTCGCGTTTCTTCGTTATCGCTAAATTGTGGTGTTCGGTCGCGGGGTGAGCAAAGGCAAGGATTTCGACCAGATGGGTGAAAAGAGTGAAGACTCTATTATTTCTGGAGCCCGGAAGGTGAGATGATGACCACTGGTAACCTCTCGACTCCGAATCTAGGACTGCGAGAGAACGGAGTGTCAATCCGGATGAGTGGGCTGGATTCTTCTGATTTTTCAGCGGGCTAGTTATAAGCTACCTGGTACATCATACCCATTTGTCCTGGGAAGCGACGTTGTTGGCGTGGTAGACGCTCGGACCACCGCGATCATTCCCAATAACATGTCGTTCATGTCCGCGGCCGTTGTTCCTTCTGCTGGCCTGACCACTTACCAGGCTATTGACCGAAAATTGCAGGTGACTAGCAGTGATGGGTGATAAACATCGGTTTTGGTAGGGGGCATAGGCGTTTTTGCTGTTCAACTCTCGGTGATCCGAGGTGCTCACGTCGTGAGCTTAGCGCCGGGGAGGCATGAAGGTCGGGCCCGGCCCTTGGGTGCTCACGAATATATCGATTATTGGACTACCGACGTTACTGATTGGGTAAAAGACATCACGGACGACCCAGATTCCAGCACAGTGAAATTCTTTGATTCTGGGTTTTCATGGTTTGTGTTGGTCACGGGATTTGCTTACTTAAAGGGGTTCGTCAAGTATCTCGAGGAGCTGGGATGGATGGTGGAAGATAAACCAGGGGAAGACCATGCCCGTGGGCTAAACGGCGTGACCTTAACGACGGTAGGGCTCGCTATCTCTGCCGTAGGCCCCTGAACAGGGGTAATCAATATGTATTTTTAGTTGTCTTGATCACATCGCGGTGTCGCTATAGCTCCCTTGATGGCCGCTTGAGCTGCCCCTTTGTACATAAATCGACTTACATCGTCGAAATTGATCAAATTTGATCAATTTCGTAAGTATTGAATCAAATTTGATCAAAAAGTACGATCAAAAATATGTTCACAGGGGCTAGGGCAGGTAGACAGTTCGTTGACAGGGTTGAGATAAATGATCACGGCTATGTCGCGATAGGTGTTGACATCGGGGGGACCCTCATAAAGTTTGCGCTTGTTGATAACAGCGGCGCGGCCCATTGTGTTTCTTCTTTATCGACCCCAAAGGAGCCTCAGACACTCGCACGAACAGTGGAAGAGGGGGTAGCGCGACTTATGCACGGTTGTCCGAAGGAATACCAGGTGCTCGATACTGTCGGGCTAGATATTCCGGGAATCGTGGATGAAAAGCGAGGGATCGCCACCTTCTCTGCCGATCTCGGGTGGAGAGATCTTCACATCAAAGATCTCATCGCTCAGCACGTCAGGCGCCCCGTTGTGGTCGGGCATGATGTTCGTTCAGGTGCGATGGCGGAATCCCGATGGGGCTGTGGATATCCTGACTTTCTTTTCTTAGCGATTGAAACGGGTATTTCGTCAGTGATCGTTGTGAACGGGGAGTCTGCAACCATCCGTGAATGGGCTGGTGAGATTGGACAAATTCTGGTCCCTGCCTACGACGATGAGATTGTCCCATTAGAGCGAGTATGCTCCGCCTCCGGTATTGGCGAGCAAGCACTACGCGCCGGTCTCCTTCCTGATAATCGGGGTTCGAAGCAGGTGTATGAGCTCGTTGACTGCGGGAATCGCGAAGCAAAAAAGGTTACTGATTTTGCTGTAAATACCTTGGCAAAGGGACTTGCACCTGTGATAGCTGCACTTGGTCCCATTCCGCTTGTACTTAGCGGTGGTCTCATCAAGCGGGGCGATCGTTTTTGCGATGAATTGCGCGAAGCCATTGTGCGGAACCTAGGTGTTGTCCCGTGTCCCAAAGAAATCATGCCAGCGAAACTAGGTACCAATGCTCAGGTAAGAGGTGCCGCTCTTCGGGCTTTTATAGCAGAACATAAACTTTAAAAATTTAATATGTTTAATTTCTACACTGATTGTGAGGTTCACGATGACGTTCGTGAATGAGCTTAAAGCCGCACCGCCAGTCGGGCGTACGGTGGCTATCACAGCCGCGACACTGGGTATTACCTATGGTTATGATATTTCCAACATTGCTGCGGCATTGTTGTATTTGGAAAAAGATTTTGGTCTTGGGACTAACGCTCAGGCTTTAATGGCAACATCAGTTGTCATTGGCCAAATCGTCGGTGCATTGTCTGGTGGTCCAATGGCCAACGCTATTGGGCGCAAAAAACAATGCTCTTTGTTGCTGGTGGGTACGTGGTCTTTGCCGTAATGAGCGGTTTTGCACCAGATCCCACGTCGTTAATTGTTTTGCGTACGTTGTTGGGATTTACAATCGGACTTTCTATAACCGTAGTACCCGTGTTTATTGCGGAGTCCTCGCCGAATGCAATCCGTGGAGGTCTCCTAGCGTCGTATCAGGTAGCTACTGTTATCGGAATTGTATTTGGATATGTAATTGGTTGGCGCCTGTCATACATGGAGAGTTGGCGGTGGATGCTTGGCGTAGCGGCTATTCCTGCGGCAATTGTTTTTCTTGCTTTATTACGGGTTCCGGAGACTCCACAATGGTTGATGATGACAGGTAAGGAACGTCAAGCCAAGCGGGTACTCACGCAGATAACTCGCTCGGAAGAATACGAGTCCGAACTTACTGCTTTACGGACGTCTCTCGAAGAATCGAAGGATAATAACTCGATTGAGTATTTGAAGGATATGTTTAGCGGATATCTCGCCTGCGCCACTATATTTGTTATAGCTCTCGGATTTTTCATTCAAATCACCGGAATCAATGCGACCATCTATTATGCACCAAAGATTTTCGAGCAGATGGGTTTCGAGGGCAACGCGCAGCAGTTACTACTCCCGGCCGTTGTTCAGGTCTTTTCGCTGATCGCTGTCATTATTTCAATGATGGTTATCGATTCATACGGGCGACGTAAAGTGCTGTTGAGCGGTATAGGGGTAATGATTGCAGCCAACGCACTGCTCATAGTCGTTTACTCGTTGGGAGGTGGAGAAATCAATGGTCTTGAAATACTGGGCTTTATCGGAATTGTGCTGTTTACGATGGGATACACCGGGGGCTTCGGAGCTATAGTATGGGTTTTCGCGGGTGAGCTTTTCCCGATGCGTTACCGCGCCACGGGTTCTTCGGTCCTGCTCACAGCAGACTTGGTGGCCAACGCAATTGTAGCTCAGCTGTTTCCGCCATTGTTGGAATCTATCGGCGGAACAGGCGTTTTCGCGGTCTTCGGTGTCCTCGCCCTCATAGCGTTTGCCGTGGTTTTCCGGTGGGCACCAGAAACGAAGGAACGTCGACTCGAAGATATTCAGAAGTATTGGGAAAACGGTGCACGCTGGGAGTCCCAGACTGCATCACCAGTTGCGCCTAGTACTTAGTGAGTATTGGGATGGGCTTTAGTCGGTCGCATCTAGTCATTGGTCGTAACTGTTATACCAAGCAGAAGTCATTTAACCGAAACAAGCATCGTGCGTTCTGAAAGCCGATCGCATGTGAAAAGGAGAGTGTAAGCGATGAGCAAACCAGGTCAGTTTATGGAAGAAGAGCTCAAAAGCCAGCCGTATACCTGGTCGCAGGCCCTAGATATGGTTGAGCAACGTAAGCTTCTACCCAGCAGAGGTAAGCGTGTAGCCGTCGTTGGATGCGGAACGTCCTATTTCATCGCTCAGTCGTATGCGGCGCTGCGTGAAATGTCTGGATATGGGGAAACCGATGCCTATACAGGGACAGAGGTGAAAACCAGCCGCGACTACGATGCCTATGTAGTTATCAGTCGCTCTGGTACTACCACGGAGATTCTTGATCTTCTAAAAAAGGTGAAGAAAGACCGACCATCAACTTTGACTGTTGCCTTAATTGGCGATATGGAATCACCCGCGCCCACGTTGGCAGACAGAACAGTAGATCTGCATTTTGCTGACGAGAAGTCGGTGGTTCAAACGCGCTTTGCGACCACAGCCTTAATGTTTCTCCGTTCCTCGATTCAGGATGAAACCGTGCTGAGAAAAGCGGTGGAGCAGGCCCGAGACGTTCTTTCGCAAGAACCTGATTCAATCTTGGTGAATGCTGAACAGTATTCGTTCCTAGGTAGAAATTGGGTAACTGGCTTAGCCACTGAAGCAGCATTGAAAATGCGGGAATCCAGTCAAGTGTGGACTGAATCTTATAACTCCATGGAGTACCGTCATGGTCCAATTGCAATAGCTGAAGAAGGGCGTGTTACGTGGATCTTCGATCAAGCTCCGGACGGGCTTACCGAGCAAGTCCAACGGACTGGAGCAACCTTTGTGGAGGATGCATCCATTGATCCGATAGTGCATCTTGTCAAGCTCCACCAAGTTGCTTTAGCGACATCCCGTGAACGACGACTCAACGCTGACTAGCCCCGGCATCTCACCAGGTCAGTAATATTGGATGAATAGAGTCGAGCGGGTTCGGAGTGCTAACAGTTGCTTCCTAGTTGTTAATAACGAGAGCCATTTACACTGGGAAGCAAATGCGTTTATTTCGTATATATTTTCCTAAACGTGGATAGTTTTTTGATCAACCAATGATGGCGTAGAAGGATTGAAGGTAAAAATGTCGCAGGTTCGGACAATGCAACTCGTCGGTGAAGCTAAGAGAAATAATGTAGGTGTTGCAGCTTTTAACGTTATACATATTGAAACTGCCGAGGCGCTAGTAGCTGCTTCAGAAAGAGCTCAGCTTCCGTTGATTTTGCAGCTTAGTCATAATTGTGTGCGATACCACGGGAGCTTCGACCCGATCGGTCACGCTATGCTTGATATAGCGAATTGCGCGGATACGCCAGTAGCTGTCATCTTGATCACTGTGAATCGGAATCCTTGGCTCGTGAGGCCATCGATGCTGGCTTCAGCTCGGTAATGTACGACGGCTCAACGAAACCATATAAAGAAAACGTCGAGGCAACCCGACGTATTGCAGATTATGCGCATACTAAACAGGTCGATGTCGAAGCTGAGCTGGGGGAGATAGGTGGAAAGAGGGGTGCTCATACGCCGGGAGTAAGGACCGATCCACAAGAGGGGCGCTTATTCGCGAGCGACACTGATGTTGACATCCTAGCCGTCGCTGTGGGGAGTGAACATGCAATGCGGGAGCGGACCGCAAAGCTCGATTTGGATCTAATCCGGCACCTTGATTCCGCTATACCTGTACCTCTAGTTCTCCATGGTTCATCGGGAGTGCCCGATGAGGAAATACGCAGCGCCATTAAGGCGGGAATGACGAAAATAAATGTGTCAACCCACCTTAACGGATTTTTCACCCGGGCTGTGCGAGCCTATCTTGATCGCTACCCTGATGTGACCGATTCTCGAAAATACATCGCGGCTGGACGAGACGCGATGTCAGAAGAAGCAGAACGGTTCTTAAAGGTAATAGCCTTATAAAATTACGGTGTCCTTGGGTTGTGCGGCAATGAGTTTTCCGGCTTTCAGTAATCTGCGGTTGCTAGTTCTCATGTGCAGCCCAAGGAGGCTAGTTTTGTCTGACGAACTAAGGAGTCTTCTGTGCTAAAAAGTGATCGCCAGCATCTGATCTTGACCACGATCGGTGAGAGAGGATCCGTCAGTGTAGACGAGATCGCAGATATGCTGGATGTCTCCGCGGTCACTGTAAGAAGAGATTTGGATTTCCTCGGCGAAGAGGGCTTAGTCAAACGTACTCGTGGCGGTGCACAAAGTAATTCTGTTGCGATCGACATGCCCTTGCAGTGGAAGCGCTCGCGTAACTATGAGGAAAAACGGGCGTTAGCCCGTTACTGTGCGGAGATTATCCCTTCGGGCGCAGCTATAGGTATGAGCGGAGGCACAACAATGGCCTGTATTGCTCAAGAGATTGTTTTGCGAGACTCAAAGGGGTCGTCCGCGGAGGGAAAGGCGTCGGGTTTCCACATAACTGTGGTTACAAATGCTATTGATATAGCACTCCTTCTATCGAAATCGCCAAGCGTGAGGGTTATCGTAATAGGAGGGGTTTTAAATAATAAGTCTTTGGAAATTTCTGGTCCTTTAGCATCTGACCTGTTGGACAAGATCTCGTTAGACATGTCTTTCGTCGGGATTAATGGTTTCGATGAGTATGGCCCTGGGACGGCAGATGAAAATGAGGGTCACTCAAATAAAAGGATGCTATCTCGTTCACTCAAGAAAATGGTAGTTGCCGATTCATCTAAGTTTGGTCGCCATTCTTTTTTCCAGCTCAGTATGCATCCTTCGAATGTAAACATAGTTACTGATAATTCCATACCTAAGGCTTGGTTAGAACGAGCTAAAGAACTAGGCTATACGCTTGAGACGGTCCCCATTGACTGACTGGGGTTTGATGTTATTTCGAATTAGAATCGACTAAACAAACTCGTGTCATAATGACCTATTAAGTAGAAAATCCGATCTAATCCCCTATCCCTGAAATGGTATGTCAATTTTAAAAAGTGATTTATATATAACCTCTAGCTTAGCAAAAGCGGGACGTAGATTCCGTTGAATACATTATTAAAGAAGCTGAAATCTGGCTATTTTTCCTTTTGAAAAACTTAAAGTCGGCAAGAACTTAGTGTAAATGAATAACGTATTGGGTAATATTCTTTGTAAGGTACTGGTGGTGTTTTCACCCTCGATATGGCCTGATAAGGGCGACTTTATGGCTATGTGGGATTTAGTAAACAGGATTCAACTTCTATAATGCGGAGTGTGCAGCGGCAAGGTGTACTTAGCCTTGCTCAACGGTGTATTATCGGCGAACGGTACAACGCGGTCTGCGATCATGTCGGCTGTCTGGAGCTGACGTATGGAGCAAACGGCTCATCTTTATCTTTTCTCTTGCCTGATAGGAAAGTGTGACTCAGTGAAAAGCGCACAGCTCATTGTTGAGACTCTTCGAGCTTAAGGTGTCCGTTATATTTTCGGAGTTCCCGGTGCCAAAATCGATGAGGTATACGACGCTCTTGTCGACGCGGACGATATTGAGGTCGTTGTATGTCGCCATGAGCAAAATGCCGCGTTTATGGCCCAGGCTATCCGCCGGTTAACTGGGAAACCGGGGGTTGTTTTGGTTACCTCGGGTCCAGGGACGACAAACCTGGCCACTGGGATCGTTACCGCAAATACGGAGCAGGATCCCGTGGTTGCGATTGCGGGCACCGTGGGGTTACCAGACAGGCTGAAGAAAACGCATCAATCTCTCGATTCTGTGAACTTTTTGGCACCGGTCACCAAATACACTGCTGAGTCGACGTGTGTTGATGACGTGTCGGAACTGATCACCAACGCATTTCGTGAGGCCCAGCAAGAGCCGCGCGGTGCCGCTGCTGTCATGGTCCCGGCGGACGTCGCTGGATCTAAAACATCTGCGCCTCTTCTTGAGTTCCCCGACCCGGCGCCTCTGGGACCGGCATCGCTGGCGCTCGTCGATAAGGCTAAAGAACGCATCGAAAACGCTAAATTGCCGGTTCTACTCGTGGGAATGCGAGGGGCAGGGGGGGAGCGCTGTCCGCGAACTCCGCCAATTAGTGAAGACGACGAATCTTCCCGTTGTCGAAACCTTTCAAGGAGCAGGAGTTATTTCTCGTGAATTAGAGAATAACTTCCTCGGGCGTGTTGGTTTATTTAAAAACCAACCTGGCGACGTTCTGATCAATAAGGCAGACTTAATTATCTCTGTTGGTTACGATTCGGTGGAATATGATCCGCATGGGTGGAATTTCAATGGCCAGCACGACATTATCCACATCGATTCCATTCAGGCCGACATCGATACTCACTACCGTCCAACCTGAGAACTCGTTGGCGATATTTCGGGCACACTTCATGAGCTAAATAGTGTGATGGATCCGATTGACGTTGAAGAGACTGAGCGCTCATTTATTGATCGACGACTTGAAGCTTTAGCTCGTACTCAGCGTCAGGGTGCGGAGCAGGCGACGAGTGATTCGGGTGTTAATCCTGCTCGATAGGTGCTTACACTTCGGGAGCTTATTACCGACGATAAAACAACGGTGGCAGCGGATATCGGGACGCATTCCATTTATCTCGCGCGGTATTTCCGCACTTATGAGCCCCGGACGTTGTTGTTTTCTAATGGGCAGCAGACTCTCGGCGTTGCGTTGCCGTGGGCAATCGCAGCGGCATTAGTTAACCGGGATCACCCAGTTGTATCTGTGTCCGGCGATGGCGGTTTCCTTTATTCAGCACAGGAATTGGAGACAGCGACACGTTTAGGACTTCATCTTGTCCACGTTATTATGCGAGATAATTCGTATGACATGGTCAAGTTCCAGCAGGAGAATAAGTTTGGCCGCCCATCAGCCGTTGAATTAGGCGACTATGACGCGGTGAAATACGCAGAAGCATTTGGTGCCAAAGGGTACCGCGTTCATACGCTGGAAGACTTTTCTACCGTGTTTTCCCAAGCAATGGAGGACGACGGAGTGTCTATCGTTGATGTGTCCGTGGATTACACAGACAGCGTGTCGTTAGCTCAGCATCTGGACTTCTCCGTGCTGAACTAACAACCGCTAGCTTCTTCGACGCTTAATCCTTCTTAGCGTTTTTCTGACGCTCTGCTTGCTTGACGGCGTGCTCGAGCTCGTTTTTATCCATGTCGGATCGGCCCTCGATATTCAGGCGGTTAGCGTCTTCATAGAGCTGAGCTTTCGTCCGTCCTTGTGGGCCCTGATGTGAGCGTTGTCCCCCTCGTTCAGAGGGAGACTTGTCACTGACAGACGTCGATGATGTCTGCTCAGATTCACCCTTTTGCGCTCGGGTTTTATTGACTGTGCGGGCTGCGATCTCTTCGGCAGTACTCTCCGAGCGACCCTTGTCCTTGAGTGAATCCTTAATGTGTTCGTATTGCCGTTCGCGTTTCTTATTCCATGCTTGTTGAGGCATAACAATCACCGTCCTTGTCCTACAATGATATTCTCGTCGATCGGGGTTCGGGGGCAATTGGGTGATATGAAACGCTATGCTTCGGGAATATCTGCGCCATATTCTTCGATCGTGATGTCAGTGGGTGCCGGGCCAGTACGGTGTCCGGTATCCAACGCATCGATGATGGTCAGTTCATCCTTTGTTAACGAGAAATCGAATACGTCGAAATTCTCCTTGATACGAGACTCATGCACTGACTTCGGAATTGCAAAATGACCCTCATCAATATGCCACCGCAACATAATTTGTGCCGCAGTTTTGCCGTACTTCGCCCCAATTTCTTTGAGAATGGGGATATCAAGAGTACTGTCCGGTTTTCTCCCCAGCCCGGGTAGAACGTAATTCCACCAATCGGTGACCATGCCTGTGGCAGAACCCCATGTTTGGCGTCCGCCTCGAGTGTTTTCGTGTTTCGGAAATAAGGATGAATTTCCACCTGATTAACCGCGGGAACTACCTCTGTCTCTTCGACAAGTTTGTCTAGGTGCTCGGGCAGGAAATTGCTGACGCCGATGGCTCGTACACGTCCCTCTTTCAAGAGGGATTCCAATCCGCGATAAGCATCGAGCGTGCGGTCAAAGTGGGAAGGCAGTGATTGATGCAAAATCAACAGGTCAATAGTGTCAACACCCAATTTTCCAGTGGATTTATCGAAAGCGTGGCGGGTTTTGTCATAGCCGAAATCGTTAATCCACACCTTGGTCTCTAAGAAAACCTCGTCGCGGGGAACACCGGAGTTCCGGAGACCTTCGCCAACTTCGTGCTCGTTGCCATGTACGGTTGCGGTGTCGATATGGCGATATCCGGTTCGTAACGCTGTTTCTACAGCTTGCGCGGTGTCTTCTGGGCTGGATTGGAAACGCCGAAACCCAGGGATGGGAGTTCAACACCATTGTTCAAAGTGTGGGTAGGGACGGAATTCGTCATGATTCTCCAATCAGGTTTAATAGCTGTTCATCGCAGTGCGCGTCGACAAGCATTCGTCGGAAATGCTCGTTGAGAAAACGAATTCTTTTTACACGATCATGGCGACGATAAAACGTTGTGGGTCTTGGTGGAATTGTTGGTAAAAGTTGGGGTTTCGAGTTGCTTACCCGACAGGGGATAATCGGGCTTTGACAATCGTCGCTGTTGGTTTGCTGCTCAGCAGTGTCACCTCGATGAAGTCGTAGCCGGGTATGAAGCTCGGGGCGGGGCCTTAAGTGGATATCGAGTATCCGCTACTATTTAGCGTAACAAAGATATGGATATCGTGCATCCACTTGTTATGGTTGCTGTGGAGAAAACGCGCGAACCGATACCTTCCTTAGATCTTAATGGGAAAACAGTGGAGGAAACCTACCCCGATGGCTCAATCAAAATTGCGAAAAGATGCTGCTCACAATCGGGAATTGCTCCTCGAAGCGGGGCGAGACTTATTCGCTCAGCGGGGCTTGTGTGTCACTCTTAATGATGTTGCTCATCATGCAGGGGTAGGGGTGGGAACTGCTTATCGCCGTTTCCCAAATAAGGAAGCGCTGCTGGAGGCGATCGTCGAACGGCAAGTAGACGAATTGGAAGGGATTCTTCACGATGCACTTGAGGAAGATGACCCGTGGGTGGGCGTCGTCACGTATCTAGAGAGGTCGTTGATCCTCCAGGTGCAAGACCGCGCCATGGCACAGTTGTTGTCTGGACGCCATATGTCACCCGAGAGCTTCGACCGCGAGCGGGATCGGCTTGCTCCGCTGATTAATTCTCTCGCACACCGTGCTCGTCGGGCAGGAGTGATTCGACGTGACATTGTCGGAACGGATCTTGTCATGATTCAGATAGCCGTCGTATCAGTGGCGTTGACTTGCACAGATCGAGAAGGTGTGAGTAACCGTGATGATGCTGCAGAGGTGTATCGACGGTATCTGTGGATCATGCTTGACGGTCTCAAACCTGCACGTGATGCTGTTTCGCCCTTGCCTGTCGATCCTTTAACCACGGAGCAAGCCCACGCCCTCTTGGGCTCGAACGGTGTACCGTCGAAACTCGGGAAGGATTTTTCCTGACCGTGACGTAAATGGATCACGGTATTAACTATCACTATATTGTTGGCCACTCTGGCATTTCAGTTATTTCTATCAGGTCGTGTTTTATGCGTTGTAGAAAAACGTGTAATTCGCGACGTAGTTCCCGATTGTTGTAATTGTTTCATTGATTCAAGAAAGGTGACGACAAGAGCGTCATAGAAGAGAAATATACGTTGGCCAACGGGGTTGAGATCCCGAAACTAGGACTTGGTACCTGGTTTATTGACGACGATAAAGCAGCGCAAGCTGTTCGTGATGCCTTGAAGATTGGTTACCGCAACATCGATACTGCTCAAGCGTATGGCAACGAGCGTGGAGTCTGTGAAGGAATACGGACGGGCGATATTCCGCGAGAAAACTTATTTGTCTCAACGAAGCTAGCTGCTGAAATTAAAAATTATGATGAAGCAATTAAGGCGATCGATGGGCCCTGGAGGCCATGGGCTTGGAGTTTGTTGATCTGATGCTCATTCATTCTCCACAGCCATGGGATGATTTCCGGGGTGGTGACTACTCCGAGGGGAACCGCCAACCATGGCGTGCTTTGGAGGAAGCGTATCAAGCCGGGAAAATTCGGGCTATCGGTGTTTCGAATTTTTTGGAGTCGTACCCCAATAACAGCCTAGATTCTTGTTCGATCAAGCCATTAGTTAATCAACTGCTTGTGCATGTGGGAAATACACCCCATGAACTTCTGTCCTTCTGCCCGTCTAACGACATCCTTGTCGAGGTATATTCACCAATTGCACATGGCGAGTGCTGAATAATAAAGACGTTGCCGAGATAGCGGAGAGATATGACGTAAGTATTCCGCAACTGTGCATTCGTTACACGGTGCAATTGAGAACGGTATCGCTGCCAAAGACTGCCAATCCGGATCATATGCAGAGCAATGCAGACGTTGACTTCACCATTTCAGATGAAGACATGGATGCTCTCAAGGAATTAGATGCCCGAGATTATGGAGAGAGCAGCCAGTTCCCCGTGTATTCCGGGAAGTAAGGTTCGCCCTCGGTTTTATAGGCCATCGTGTCACTACATTCGTACTGCTCCTGTGGGTCAGGCGCACTCCACCATTGGTGTGGTCGGCTCTGAGGGATAAGTCACAACTCGATCGTCGCTGGAATTTCGTGCACTACACTGATCGGCGCATGTTTGAAATCAACCCCGGAAGGGAGATCATGGACGTCGACAAAACAGTTGATGAGTATTACCAGCAGATTCTCAAGCGGAACCCGGGCGAGCCTGAATTTCATCAAGCCGCTCAGGAGATCTTCAGCAGTCTGAAGTACGTCCTCCGTAAAGACGATCACTATGCAGATGAAGGGCTCATCCAACGTCTCGCCGAGCCTGAACGTCAAATTATCTTCCGTGTTCCGTGGATTGATGACCAGGGGAATGTCCAGGTCAACCGTGGTTTCCGTGTTCAGTTTAATTCCGTCCTCGGGCCATATAAGGGCGGTCTCCGCTTCCACCCGTCTGTGAACTTGGGCATCATCAAGTTCCTTGGTTTTGAACAGATCTTCAAAAATTCCTTGACCGGCCTTCCTATCGGTGGCGGTAAAGGTGGTTCTGACTTTGATCCGAAAGGTAAGTCCGAACACGAAGTGATGAGGTTCTGCCAGTCGTTCATGCTGGAGCTCCAGCGCCATATCGGCGAGGATATCGACGTTCCTGCAGGTGACATCGGCGTCGGTGGGCGCGAAATCGGCTACCTTTTCGGACAGTATCGACGCATCACGGGCCGTCATGAGTCCGGATTCTCACTGGTAAAGGCTTGACCTGGGGTGGATCTCTCGTCCGCACGGAAGCCACAGGGTACGGTGTCGTGTACTTCATGCAGGAAATGATGGCGTCGAACAAAGAGCGGCTTCATGGCGCGAAAGTTATCGTCTCTGGTTCGGGGAACGTAGCCATTTACGCCATTGAAAAGGCACAAGAGCTTGGTGCCACGGTGGTCGCGTTTTCCGATTCGTCGGGGTATGTCTCTACCCCCGAGGGAGTGGACGTCGAGCTTCTTAAAGATGTCAAAGAAGGGCGTCGTGGCCGTGTGTCGGACTATGCCAACGAAACCGACAAGGCGACGTTCCACGAAAAGGGCAACATTTGGGAAGTTAAGGCCGACGTCGCGCTCCCGTGTGCCACGCAGAACGAGTTGGGCGAGGAAGACGCCAAGATGCTCGCGGACAATGGCTGCAAGTATGTGGCCGAGGGTGCGAATATGCCGTGCACGCCGGAAGCGATCGACGTGTTTAATACCCGCCACACACTGTTTGCCCCTGGTAAAGCGGCTAACGCCGGTGGTGTGGCAACCTCCGCGCTGGAAATGCAGCAGAACGCGTCGCGTGATTCATGGTCGTTCAACTACACCGATCAGCGTTTGCGTGACACCATGCATAACATCTTCCGGGCCTGCAACGATACCGCCAACGAGTATGAAGTCCCTGGTGACTACGTTGTCGGCGCGAATATCGCCGGCTTCAAGAAGGTTGCCGATGCCATGCTCGCGCAGGGTGTGATTTAGCAGCGAGTGATTGAGTAAGAAGCGACTGAACCGTCGACACGATGAGGGGATCATGTATCCCCTCATTTCTTCATGAGGAATGTCTTACTAATCAACAGTGTTCCTATAAGCATGAAGAAATTTGGATCTTTGAGTTTCGGCCATTATTCGGGACGCGCGACCGACGGCAATGGATACACGGCACGCAATGCTTTGCAAGAAGCCGTCGACTTAGCGAAAGCCGCCGATGACTTAGGGGTTAATGGGGCGTATCTCCGTGTGCATCACTCACGCAAGCCCCATTCCGTTATTGTCCGCCATGGCAACGGTAACGAAGAATCTCGAAGTGGGCACTGGCGTCATTGATATGCGCTACGAAAACCCGCTTTACCTGGCAGAAGAGGCCGCTGCCCCTCGATCTACTCAGTAACGGCCGCGTTGCCCTCGGCGTGTCGCGGGGATCACCCGAAGCTGCTGAGCGTGGTTGGGAGCCCTTTGGATACACCGGCTCAACAGATCCTCGCGGTGCTGATATTGCTCACCAGCATTTCGACACGTTCCTCCGCGCCGTCCGCGGGGAACCCATGTCCACTGCCGCGGAGGATCAGTATCCAGCGATGTACCGGCCGGGCGCTGGTCTGCCGGTGATGCCCCAGTCGCCCGGTTTGGACCGTCGCATATGGTGGGGTGCTGGCCGTCGTGAAACCGCAGAGTGGGCTGCTGAACAAGGCGTCAATCTGATGAGCTCCACGCTACTGACCGAGGCCACCGGCGAAGCCTTCGCGGACCTCCAGGCGCAACAATTGCAGCACTACCACGAAGCGTGGAAACGCGCAGGCCATGATTGGACCCCACGTGTGTCGGTAAGCAGGACAATTTTCCCGATTATCGACGGTTACGACCGCAAACTGTACTTAGGGGGCCAATCCAAAGACGGAATTGGCGTTATCGATGGCGTTAATGCAACCTTTGGAAAGACCTATGCAGCCTAGCCAGACAAACTCATCGAGCAATTGCGTAATGACCCAGCCGTGATGGATGCGGATACGCTCATGCTGACTATTCCCAGCCAGCTCGGCATCGAAGCAAATAAGAAAATTCTTAAATCTTTCGCTTTGTACGTCGCTCCTGAACTCGGCTGGGAACCATCTAATCAGGAGTAATTAACTGATCAGGATTAGTTGTTAGCGGGCTTGATTTCGTCCTCGACGACCCACTTGTGGTTGGTGACTTTCATGCCATCGGCTTCGTAATTCACCATGTACACAGTTTGGTCAGTAGAGGACACAATTTTTCCTTTGGCGCCTTTCATTCCTTTCATATGGTCTGCTTCGATAGTGACCTCGGGGCCATCAGGAATTCTTTCGGTGCCAGCATCTTTTATCTCTTGCTGAACGACCCACTTGTGGTTTTTCACCGGCTTGCCGCCATCCGTGGGTGTGTAATCCACTTCATACGTGTAAGTGGAGAACGCTCCCGCGATCGTGGCCGTCGCGCCCTTCATTCCCCTCATATGGTCAGCGGTCAACGTGACTGTGCTGCCGACGGGGTAGGTCGGGTGAGCATCAACCGTGATGCCTTCCGGGGCACCACCGCCGCCCATGGAATGATCCATCCCCTGGTGAGCGTCGTTGTCCTGAGAATCACTCGGCGCAGCCGACTCTGACGTGCTCGTTTCGGATGACGACGACTGCTGATACGCAGTGGTGGTTGCCGAGGTTGTGTCTTCGGATGACTGGTCAGAATCTTCATTGACCGTGCACCCGCTGAGAACTAGCGCACTGCTGACAGCGCCCACAGTGAGTAGTGAGGCAATACGGCTTCGGCGGCGTAATGATGGCATGATCCCTCTTCTTTTATTTCTTATACTTCGCTGTTCTATACCACTAATACGCCCACTGTAATACGCCATTTTTCACGAGGGTAGCGATTCACTTTATATTGCGCACCATTGTTGGCACACCATTGTTCAGGCATGATCAAGCCAACGCCCCGACGAGGTTATCGACGTGTGCACCGCCGAGGTGCCGACGAGAGGGCGGTGGTGATAGGCGCGCCACGCAAATGAGTGATTGAGGTAGTGACCACCGGATCCCGAAGGAAAGCTATGCCAACCTCACGCCATGGGGTTATAGAGTTTCGTATGAGTAACTAACACTTCGCGATCACCGGTGGGCTGTTGGAGTTCTTTATTCAGCTCCGCCATGACTGCTTCGCGTGCCCCGTCGTAGTCATCAAAAAAGCCGAGTACGTCACTATCTGTTTTCTTTTCACCGTTATTCTTAACGACCACATAGGTGGCGGCGTCTGGCGCAGAAACCTGATGCTTAGTGTGGGTAAAAGGATCTCTATAGATGAATGACGTTGACACGGATAATTCTCCTGAGTTCTAAGTCCAGATTGTTAGGGCAATCGCCGGAAACAAGTTTAGTAGTTAGTTCACCAAAAGTGGGCGGGTATACCCCTCTATTTAGTGTTATGACTAATTATTGATACGGGACCGTTACAGTCCCGGTGTTCTAGCGCCCTTATTCGTGGAGCGACGTGACAAAAGACCACAACAGATCCGATGCCTGCGGAAGCGCATGAAGGAAATCATCAGGCTGATCGGCGCTTGAAGGATGCCATGTCACGCAATACTCGAACGACTCTGGCTGGGGTGTATAGCTGATCCCAAAACCCTCCGGCACGCTCGGCACGAAGGCATAGCGCACGAAATAGTCGGCCCCACCAATTGACGTCGTGGAAAGAAAATCATATGTCGTTGCAGCAACACCCGGGTCGGTAAGGAACTCGCTCCCGGTGAGCTCCTGACCTTCCGCTTCCATCGCGGCGGCCGTAAACCGGAGACCCAAAAGGTGGCGATCGACGCCGTCCCCACGCTTGCACGCCTTGACCCACGCTCGATGAGCGCTCAGTACATCGTCAAGATCCTGGCACGTTGCCTCCCCGCCAAGTAAAAGCGACGCGAATTTCACCGCTTGAGGGGTGACCGCGCGCAAATACTCCGTGCGCCCGGCGCGGTATTCACGCATGTCAACGGCCTCGTACACTCCTCGCGCCCGGCCGTAGGTCTTGAGTTGCGCGATCGTCAAAATGAGTTGTTGCGCCGCGTCGGCACTAATTCGGAAGGGAAGTTGATCGGCAGGTGGAGGGGGGACTGTCACGATATGCGTGGCTATATCGGTGACATCCCGGGAAACATCACTGAGAGATTCTTCAAGAATAGGGATGTCCTCGTCCGACCATTTCCAGGTCAACTCTTCCGGTGGCGCGACCGGTTCCGGGGAGGCGGACACGGACGCGGGAACGCTGACATCGTGCATCCGACGTATTGCGGTGACCAGCGTCGCGCCGTCCACGGTGGAATGTTCCACGTTCAGGCTCAACCAGGAGTCGGCCAGGCTTATCTCGTAGCTGATGGGTTTGTACGCCCAGCTGTGTCCGGGTTCGAATGCGGAGCGACGGAGGTGGTCGGCGTCGTCCCGGACCTCATCGGTGAGCGTGACGGTGAAGAGGAAGTTCGTCAGGCGTCGGTAGGTGTGTTGGTTGTGGGGCTGCTCGAGTGCTCGCTCCAGGATGGGGGCGAGAGCCTCGCTACCGACGGCTGACGGAACGGCAAAGTCGAGGCCAGCAAGGGTCCGATCGCGGGATTCAGGCTCGTCCCCCACTGGGGTGAATAATTGCGTTGATCGATGTTGCGAGTGAATCGACATCGCGGAGTGAGCCGTCATGGTCGGATACGGGCATGGCGAAGAGGCGCCCTGACCAGAACACACCTATTTCCCTGTCACGGTCGCCTAAGTCGGCACGATGGATGGTGTCGAGCGTCGGCTGTGGGTGGCGTATTCCGCCATCGAAGCACTTCCATTGGTCCATGGTGGTGGGGTTTCCTCGTGCATCGGTTTCCTGAGGGGTGGTGCCCCGGGCTTGGTCGAGGTGAATGGTTGCGGCGCGGTAGATGAACTCGGCTACCCTGTCGACTCCCGGGGTAGGGGGCAAGAACCTCGGGTTGATCTGGAACGACACGTTCGTGCTGTGAAGCAATGAGGTGCGGGTAGAGAGGTAGCCGCGTAACCATTCCGCCGAAAACCAGCTTCGGCCCGCCTCTTGCTCGGTGACTGCATACTTTTCAAGCTCGGCCTGAATTTCCGGCCCCGAATGTTGCAAGAAAGCTGAACCCGCGGTACGCGTGGTGTCCACGACGTCCGCGGGTGCGACTGCACGAGCGGCGGAAACGAGCGCTGCGACAGTCTGTTCAAGTGAAGGCAGGGGGAGGGTTTTCGGTTCCGGTGCGGTCATGTATTTATTCTGTCTACCCGGAGAGCCGACGAACAACCCCCACGAGCTGTTTTCCACCCCCTTGCTGCACCCTACGGCAGCGACAGTCTGCTAAAGCCCTTCGGTGTCGTGCGAATTGCTGAGCCTCCGAAGTCCGATAGCTGACGTGACAGTGAGCAATCCGGCAATAATCGTGAAGGCAATGCGCTGCGAATGAACGAATGTGTCAACGACGGCGTCGCTCCACGCGCCATGCGGAAGGTCCACACCCACCACGATCGCCATGACAGTACCGATAACCGCAACACCGATCGAGTTACCGAGCTCCTGCGCAGTGTCGTTCAGTGCCGCGCCGATCGAGGTGTGTTCTTCGGGCAGTGAGCCAATCAATCCCACAGCAGCCGTGGTCATCACGGTCCGCATACCGATGGTCATGAGCAGCATTCCGGTAGCGCACCAGGCGTAGTTCGTGCCGACGCCAACCCACCACACAACCAAGCTGACCAGGACGAATGCAGTACCAACGGCACAGGTGAAACGCTGTCCATACTTTTCAACCATCTTATCGACGACGGGCCCAGCGGCCAGCATGCCAATGACGAAGGGCAGGTTTGCAACGCCCGCGACCCACGGCCGCCATCCCCAGGCGTATTGGTACAGTTCGGCCGACGCGAACATGACGGCTGCCATGGCCAGCTGGGTTGCGACCTGCAGGATAGCGGAGCCGGTCAGGGTAGGGATCTGGAAGAATGACAGGTCCAGCATCGGGTCTTTAGCTGTGTGTTCCCGCCAGATGAAGGCGACGAGCGCGAGAACAGATCCGCCAAGGGACATCAGGGTTCGCGGAGCACCCCACCCGAGCTCTGCACCGTTCGTCAACGCATAGAGCAACAGGCTAACGGCCAATCCGGAGAAGATCGCTCCGGCGAAATCGATCGGGCCACTCTTTTTCGATTGTGTGTCGTCGTGAGCCAGTCCAAAGTAGACGCCGAACCAGGCGATTAACGCTGTCGGAGCATTGAGCATCAGCAGCCAATGCCAATCCCAGTTTTCGACGGCCAAACCCGACAGCACCGGCCCGATAGCGAAGCCCGCCATCGATACGGTGATGATCACGCCGATCGCTTTTCCGCGCAGGGCGTCGTCGTCAAACAATCTAAAAACCAGAGACATGGTCAGTGGCGCAATGCCGGCGGCGAAGGTGCCTGATAATGCGCGGATGGCGATGAGTTGTCCTGTGGTGTGGCAGAACATCACGCATAATCCCGAGAGACCGAAGAGGGCCAGGCCCCACAATAATGTTCGACGACGGCCGAGTCTGTCTCCCAGCGTTCCGCCGACCATGAGGAACGCGCCGAAGGTTAGTGAATAGGCGCTGACGATCCACTGCAGACCGGTGGAGGTGGAGCCGAGGTCGCGGCCGATGACGGGGAGGGCGATGTTCAGGATCGAGTTGTCGAGCATTTCGACGAGCATTGTGAGGCAGAGCCCGAGGAGGGCCGGCCAGGCTTCGAGTAGTGATTGAGCTTTTCTGTCCTCTTGAGGAGGGGCTGTGATGGTTGTCATGAGTGTCCTTTGTTTGTGGTTGTGAGTTCGTGTTCGTGGAACAGATTCGTGAAAAGACTGATCGGGTACCGCATTCGTAGGGTCGAGCGCTATCGGCAGCGACCGCTATCGAATGACGTTCGGTTACTAGAATTACGTTCGAATATAGAACGGAGTTCGTTTAGTGTCAAGAGGAGAGGCTGGCTGATACGATCGAGACATGCCCAGCAGCGAAAAGACAACCGATCGGAAGCCGTCACCAGGTAAAAAGCTGCCCCCCTCGGTGCAACGACCATCGGCGCGCCGATCGGCCCGCCGCGCGGTGCTGTCAGAAGAATCCATTATTCGCGTGGCAATTGCGCTTCTGGACCGTGATGGCGCGGACAAACTGACCTTGCGCAAGATTGCGTCTGAACTCGACGCCGGTGTTGCGAGTTTGTACTGGTACGCCAGCGGAAAAGATCAACTTCTTGCCATGGTGTCGGATGAGCTCATCCGCAGAACGATCGCAAAGAGTGAAGAACTTGAGCAGCACGGACTACTGGCGCCAGACGCTTTCTCTGAAGTGTCCTTTGCTGAACCTCATTCCTCGACGAGCGACGTAGCGGCCGAGGCCTTGGCGCAAATTCGACGCTTATTGTTGTGCCTTTTTGAACAAATGATTGAGCACCGTTGGCTAGCCCTTCAACTAATGAACAATGGTCCTGACCAGTGGTATGCACTCCGGTTTTGGGAGCTAATTGGCCGGCAAATTCAACGGCTGGGTTTACACAAACGCGAAGAATTATTCGCCACGAATGCCGTCGTCAATTATGCATCGGGAATTGGTGCAGAAGCGTCGAGCCACACAGTGCATAAAAACTTAGATCCAGCTGAAACTGAAGAAGATATGCATGCCCAAATTAATGAATGGGAACAATTAGATCCAGAGGAATTTCCGTTCGTCCACGATATTGTGGAGGAATTTACTGAGCATGATGATATTGCCGAATATTCCTACGGCTTAGAGTTGCTCCTCGGCGGACTAGAGAGACAAACCTGGAAATAAGCCTGGGCCTGTGGGGGAAAACGGGCCGCGGCCTACCCGCGTAAAAATTCCTCCCACCGTGGCCATTCGCGTGCCACCTGGTCAACGCCCATCTCATAGGACTTCTGCAATTTCTCCATGTTCCGCTCTTTATTGTGAACAGGCATCTGGTCGGGATAGAACACCATCGCCCGCCCCTCTTTCTCCCACTGCGCTATTTTTTCTTTCGAATGGTTGTAATGTTCTGCGCGCTGAAGAATAGCTTCTGCAACAGCAGGTTGTTTGCGAAAATAACTCCGAATCAGACGCGTCTGTGACATAGGTTCCCGTCGAAAAGACTTCGGACGAGTAAGGATGAAGAGAAATTTGGAATAACCATCCTCGATGGCGGCATCATAAGCAAACCCACCCGTCGGTCCCATTGCGCCGTCGTAATACTCATGTCCATCAACATGGGCCACAGGCATAAAGAAAGGGATCGTTGAGGACGCGCGCGTATAGGCCGATAGTTGTTCTAGCGTCTGAACGTCGTCACGTCGCCACCATGTCATATCCCCGGTATCAGCACGTAGTGCCCCGAGAGCGAAGTCGGGCGAACTTTTCATAAAGGCGTCGAAATCCATCTCCGCTATTTCGCCAGGCATAACGGATTCGGTGTAGATAAATTCAGTATTGAAATACCCTATTACCTTTAGCGAAAGTTTTCCACCCCCCGAACCGCGGATCCTCAACAAAATCCACAAAAGACGCCTTAGCTCGCATCCGATTCTTAATGAGGAAATTGACAACATGCGTTGTTCCCGCTGATATTCCACCGACCCACCCCGGATTAACCTTGTGGTCAATAAGCGCCTGAACTGCACCAACGGTGTAACTATTCCGCATTCCGCCACCTTCGAAAACAATGGCAGCATCTGGGCAGTCCAGGGGAGAATCGGACGTTCCCCACGGGGCGGTCGAGGGATCTCCAGCAGATGACGTCATAAACTCAGCATAACCTGAGTGTTATCCTCAGATCAGTACTTCGCGGGAGCCCACCATAGAGGGCTGAGAAAATACTTTTCCCTCACCGCGCGGATATCGTCGTCGTGCCGATATCGCGAACGCATATCACGTGCCGGGGAAGAATGTTGACCGTATGAACCTGATCCGGGTTATACCGGCGATAGGGAGTAAAGCTGTGAGGAAAGATAAAAATACCGGTACTGCGCGTCCTACCCGACGGTGGCGGGTCGTCGACATCATTACGGCCGCTGTTTTGGGCGTGGCGACGGGCTTAATTTTCTGGGTCTGGAACGGCCTAGGCGGCGCATGGTACGGCGCTATCGAATCGCTTTTGCCCGGTTTTGGTGGCCTCGTGACCGGGGTCTGGCTGCTCGGCGGCGTGTTGGGTGGCCTGATCATCCGCAAACCGGGTGCCGCGATCATGGTGGAAGTCATCGCCGCCATCATCTCTGCGGTACTGGGCAACCAGTGGGGGATCACCACGGTGTATTCCGGTTTGGCTCAGGGGATCGGCGCCGAACTCGTCTTCATGGCGTTCATGTACGCCCGCTACACCTTGACCGTCGCCATGCTCTCCGGGGTGGACGCGTCGGTCATCGAGTGGTGCTACGAATGGGCGTCGGGGAATTATGCCCGGTCAATCCAATACAACCTGATCTACCTTGTCTCCCTGTCCGTGTCGGGTGCCATTCTTGCCGGCGCTCTGGGCTTCTTCCTGGTTCGGGCGCTCGCGCGTGCAGGTGCGTTGGATCGGTTCGCTGCTGGGCGGGAAAGCACTGAGCTGGTCTAGTGGCGCACGTACACGACGACGTTCGGGCGCCCGCGCGGGTGGTGGCCGAGGGCTTCGGTTGGCGGCACGCGGGGCGTCGGCAACCGGCGCTGGCCGATGTGAATTTTCGCATTGAACCAGGCGAGAAAGTTCTGCTCCTCGGCACATCAGGCTCGGGGAAGTCGACGCTGATGGCGGGGATGGCCGGGGTCCTTGGCGACTCGGATGACGGGGATTACGCTGGTCGTTTGCTCATTAATGGGGTGGATGCCCGCAGTGTTCGCGGGCAGGTCGGTTTGGTGCTGCAGGACCCCGATTCGCAGGTTATTTCCTCGCGGGTTGGCGACGATATTGCCTTCGGTTGCGAGAATTTGGGCTTTTCTCGCACAGAAATCTGGGAGCGTGTTCGGTGGGCCAGTGACTTCGTCGGGCTCACTGTTCCCCTTGACCACCCCACTGAGGAGCTCTCCGGCGGGCAGAAGCAGCGCTTGGCCCTCGCCGGCGTCCTGGCCATGGGTGCCGGCTTGATCCTCTTAGATGAACCCACCGCGAATATTGACCCCGAGGGTGTGGCCGATGTCCGCAAAGCTGTGATCGCCGCCGCTGAGAGCACCGGCGCAACAGTCGTCATTGTGGAACATCGTGTCGACGTGTGGCGCGATGTCGTTGACCGCATCATGGTGGTGGGGGATTCCACGATTCGTGCAGACGGCCCGACCGACGAGGTTATTCGCACGATGGGGGAGCAGCTCGCGCATGATGGAGTGTGGATTCCCGACGTTCCTCTGCCCCTTGATAATTCGTGGCGACGGGAGCGTCAGGACCGCGCTGCCTCTGACCAGCACCGCGCCGCGTCGGGTGAAGCAGGCGAGGGCCGTGGAAAGTCAGCAACGAACACGCTGCTCCGGACGCATGACTTGGCCTTCGGCTGGGATGGTCGCGCGGTCAACACGGGAATTTCGCTGGACGTGACTCCCGAGCCGACGGTCATCACTGGGCCGAACGGTGCTGGTAAATCAACTGTTGCCTTGACGCTCGCCGGGCTGTTGGCACCGATCGAGGGTGACATTGACGCATCAGCACTTGTTGCCAGGGAAAAGTCGGACAAGGCCACGTCGGTAGCAATCCATAGAAAGCGTGACGCCAGCAGCAACCCGATGGAGTGGTCGTCGAGGGCCCTAGCACAGCGTATTGGGACTGTGTTCCAAGACCCCGAGCATCAATTTGTGGCCCGAACCGTGCGCGACGAATTGCTCGTCGGCCCCCGGGTGTGCGGGATTGATCCCGACGTCGGTGAGCGTCGTGCCGATGAGTTGCTCCGACGCCTGCACCTCGAGAACCTAGCCAGGGCGAATCCGTTTACCCTGTCGGGTGGCCAGAAACGTCGGCTTTCTGTGGCGACGGTGTTGTCCACCCATCCCGATGTGGTGATTGCGGATGAGCCGACGTTTGGCCAGGATAGGACCACGTTTATTCAGCTCATTGAGCTGCTGCGTGAGATGAGCGACGACGGTGTTGGGGTGCTCGCTATCACACATGATCCTTTGGTAGTGGATCTGCTGGGTGTGCGTCACGTTCGGTTGGCCTCGGGAGGAATGGAGGTTCAGCGATGACCCGCGGAACGCCCCGAGTCGTGAGCTTCAATCCGACGGCTCGGATTGCCGCGATGGCTCTTATTGCGACGCCGCTTCTCATTTCGGTCGATATCGTGTCAGCCGGTGTGGCGTTGGTGTGTGAACTGCTGGTTGCGCCGTTCTTAGGGATGGGGTGGGGTCGGATTATTCGTCGTGGATGGTCGGTTTTTATGCTCGCGCCGCTTACGGGTGTGTCGATGCTGCTCTATGGCCGGCCTGAGGGCAAAGAATATGTGTCCTACGCCTTCGCTCACATTACTGACAATTCGGTGTCCTTGGCTCTGGCGATCATGGTCCGAGTCCTGGCCATAGCCCTGCCCGCAGTCATCCTGTCCGCCGATACCGACCCCACCGACCTTGGCGACGGCTTAGCGCAAATCTGGCATTTGCCCGAGCGATTCGTCATTGGCTCCGTGGCCGGAGTGCGCTTGGTGAGTTTGTTCCAGCGTGACTATTCGGCGATGCACCGGGCTCGTCGCGCCCGTGGCCTGGCGGATTCCAGCCGGATCCGCCGAACGCTCACTATTTTCTTCGCGTTGTTAGTGCTCGCGCTGCGGCGTGGCGGGAAATTGGCGACGGCCATGGAAGCCCGCGGGTTCGGTTCGGATCGGCCCCGGACCTGGGCTCGAGAATCGCGCCTGCGGTGGCCGGACTGGGTATTGATGGTCGGTGCGCTCCTCGTTGCGCTGATGGCCCTGGTGACGGCATGGATGACCGGGTATTTGCGCTTCTTGGGGGCATGATGCGGAGCCATGCGATGATAAGCGACATAACCAGGTTGTTTCGCGAATCGGGAGCAACGCCTTCCCGGTTAGTGTCCGCTGTGGGAATCAGATTGGCCAGTACCGACGAAGGCCCTGCCGAACTGCGTCGATTAGTTGACCAAGGAACCATACCTGATTGTTTTTCTGCGGAGCCGGGAAGCGCAGTGCTCATCGACGGATTGTCGGGCTCAGGCAAAACAACGCTCGCTATGTATGTGGCGGAGGTAACGGGAACTCGGGTAATCCACTGTGATGATTTTTATCCCGGATGGACTGGGCTCATGGAGGCATCCCGGGTCGTGGCGGATTCTGTGTTGACACCTGCCGACGCTGGCTACTGCCGGTGGGATTGGAATGCCAGCAACTTCGGGGACTGGGTAGCCGTGGATCCTGCCGAGCCACTCATCGTCGAAGGCGTCGGCGCGGTAACACCCGCTTCCCTGGAGGCTGCCCGCCAGCGGCTGTTAAATCAGCGACGGGCACGGGATCAGCGACGGTTAGATCAGCGGCACCTATGTGACCAACAGTTGCGAAGTGATTGGACACCGGAACCCCCCAAAAGTGTGGACGTCGTGGCTATTGAGGTGCGCGCTGATGCACACCGCCGACAGCAGCGAGCACTCCACCGCGACCCAGGATTCGAAAAGTTCTGGGCCATGTGGGCCCAACAGGAAAACGACTACGAAGCCTCGCGGGGACAGCCAACCATCGCTATCTGGAACGACCTCATGGCCGGATAAGTCTTTTCCGACCTCATTCGCCGAGCTAACCTCGCCGATGCGAGTTCACTGGCTGCCCCGGGGCATTCGCTATTTCTTAGTGATCGGCCCAACATGCATGTTGACGGTATCGCCAGAGCATGTGTCCGTGGGGTAATCAACAAAGAGCGCGGCCTTCTCGTCAGGTGGGTATACGCGTAGACCACGAGCCCGCTGGGGCTTGCATGACTCTGGGGAGTAATTCCCCGTCTGTGCCTTCTTGACCGTCACGGTGGCAGCCTCCCCGGGGGTTACGCTCACCAGAGACGCTGGGGCATTGCGGTCTTTGTCGGCCGGCTTACCAATCTGGTGCCCGTCGTTCCCGCCGACGGCACTGACGCCGGGATATCCGTACAACGTACAGGAGTGGTCGGACTGGTTCGTCAGGGTGATCGCGAGGTAACTGGACCCGGCCGCTCCGCTTTCAGCCTCCAGAGAGGCTGAGATATCGGAGGTATGGCACCGATCACCGCGACCAGCCGACGCAGCGCCGGCCGCTTGATGTGCTGCAGCGTCGTCAGACTGCGAATCGTCCATCGTCGGCGGCTCTGCTGCTGTCGATGAACCAGATAGTGACGGTGATGGTATGGGGGATGAATTCGACGGGGTGCGCTGTTGTTGGGAAACAGCGGAAGAGGCCGTCGACTCCGACCCCGTGTTACCGCTCCCACATGCTGTGAGAATATATGTACTCACCGTCAGCGCAGTGAAAATGGCGCTGCGTCGGGCTGATACGCCGCGCCGGGCCGATCCATGAGGGCGTGCTTGACGCTGGGGCATCCGTGGGTGGTTCATAGATCCGAGTGTAGCCGTCGTCAGTGGTGGGGCCGGGTGGAGTAAACCTATTTAGCATCGAATTGCGTGAACTATGTCTCATAGATCGGTGGAAACATTTAAGATTAAAAAGTGGCGTACCTATGTCTGGTTGTGGGCGTGCGTCTTACTGATTTCTAGGTGTGAGAGGAACCGTCATGGCTCTGAACTCTGATTTTGATCTTTACCAGCTACCGGAAGATTACCAAGGGGTGCGTGAAGCCATCCGGGAGATTGCGGAGAAAAGCATCGCCCCGCACGCCACTGATGTCGACGAGAACGAACGTTTTCCTCAGGAAGCCTTGGACGCGCTGGTAGAGACGGGTTTTAACGCTGTACACATTCCAGAGGAGCATGGCGGAGCCGGCGGGGATTCGCTGATGGCGTGCATCGTCATTGAGGAAGTAGCCCGTGTCTGTGGTTCATCCTCGTTAATTCCGGCCGTGAATAAGTTGGGGACCATGGGGCTCATTCTGAAAGGGTCGGAGCAGCTTAAAAAGCAGGTCCTCCCGGATATTGCCGGCGGGAAGATGGCCTCGTATGCACTATCGGAACGAGGAGCGGGCTCCGACGCGGGGTCAATGAAAACGTGTGCCCGGAGAGACGGTGACTCGTGGGTACTCAATGGATCGAAATGTTGGATCACCAATGGTGGCAAGTCCACTTGGTACACAGTGATGGCGGTCACTGATCCGGATAAAGGGGCCAATGGCATCTCCGCATTCATGGTCCACGCCGACGATGAAGGCTTCGTCGTCGGCCCCAAAGAAAAGAAATTAGGGATCAAAGGATCTCCGACGGCCGAGCTGTACTTTGAGGATTGTCGTATTCCCGCTGACCGCATCATTGGGGACGAAGGGGCGGGCTTTAAGACCGCCCTGGAAACCTTGGATCACACACGCCCAACGATTGGCGCGCAGGCGCTGGGCATCGCGCAGGGGGCGTTTGACCACACTGTGAAATACGTGAAAGAGCGTGAGCAATTCGGCCGTCGGATTGCCGATTTTCAAAACACGCAATTCATGCTTGCCGACATGAAAATGAAGATCGACGCTGCCCGCCTCATGGTGTACACAGCGGCCTCGAATGCCGAACGCGGCCACGCCGAGGGAGGGGAGCGCTTAGGTATGCTTGCAGCGGGTTCGAAGGCATACGCCTCCGATGTTGCAATGCAGGTGACGACCGATGCCGTGCAGCTATTCGGTGGTTACGGATATACGCGTGATTTCCCTGTCGAACGTATGATGCGTGACGCCAAAATAACGCAGATCTACGAGGGAACGAACCAAATCTGCCGCATGGTCATGGGCCGACAAATACTGAAATAGCAGGTCATAGACGGTTTTTAAACCCGCTGCGGGCTACTCTACAACTCCCGCAGCGGAGCCATTTTCTCCGTCGAGTCCGCAAAAAATCCGCACGAGCTCGTCCGCAGTTCCACGAGCACGATCCGTCTCGTCCATCCACAAATGCGTATAGGTGTCCAATGTTGTTGAGGCCGAAGCATGTCCCAACAACTCCTGCACCGCCTTTACCCCCAGCCCTTGTCTGATGAGATGCGAGGCATAGAGGTGCCTCAGGTCGTGGAAACGGAACCCGAACGGTTCCATCGCCTTGCAGACATTATCTGACCGCCACATAGTCCCCGATGGTGTCAGGAGCAGAGGCCCGTCAGGCTCTGTCCTATGCTTGAGTCGGTGTTGGCGCAGTCGTTGCAGAGTCGCTGTCGGTAGGGGGATTTCACGGCGTGAGGTCTGTGTTTTCAGCTTCGCCCATCGGGCCTTGCCAACTGGTTGGCCTTTGATGTGTGAGGAGGCGGACTGCTCGACGACACGCACGATCTTGCGGCGTCGGTCGACGTTTCTCCATCTCAGGCCTGCGACTTCACTCGATCTCATCCCCGTGGAAGCGGCCAGAATGACCATAGTGGCGAGCGTGTGCCTCCCCGTCGCATCACACACCTCAATGAGGTGGTGCACCTGTTCCATGTCCGGGATGCGGCATTTTTCGACCGCGATATGTGGTGATCGCACTATTGTGACCTTGGATGTGGGATTTTCGACTAGTAGTCCGTCTTCAACAGCCATACGTAGGCATCCGGATAGTTGCGACCAATAGTTACGCACGGTGTGTTCTGCTAAACCAGTGTTCCCTTTCACCCAGGGCCTACCTGTGCGGAGTTGGGCCACCCAGGACCGTAAAAGTGCTGGGGTTATCTGATTAATTTGTAGGTTGGCCAGGTTACCGAGGTTTTTTCTTGCTTGTTGACGCACTATTAGGGTGCCGGGGGTGGTGGCGGTAGCGGCCCAAGTAGGCCAGAGGGCGGCTAGCGTGGGGGCGGCTTTTTCGTTGATCCATTCGCCGCGTCTCAGTGCCCGCTCCTGTTCTTGGAGGTGGGCTTTGGCTTGTTTTTGGGTGGTGAATGTTTTGGAGTGTTCTGTGCCGGTGTGGTCGCGGTAGCGG
Source organism: Corynebacterium kroppenstedtii (assembly GCF_003243515.1). Classification (GTDB taxonomy): domain Bacteria; phylum Actinomycetota; class Actinomycetes; order Mycobacteriales; family Mycobacteriaceae; genus Corynebacterium; species Corynebacterium kroppenstedtii_B. Next base: position 49,061 of record NZ_QFRA01000006.1, on the reverse strand, counting down.
GCGACCCATCTGGTTTTTCCTGTGCTGGTGGTGCGTTTGCTAATAGCCATGGTGGTTTTTCGGGGGTGGTGTGCTAAGGTTCGTGAGTAGCAAAGCTCTCCTCGGGGTTTTGCAGCCAGGGGCACCCCTCTGCTGTTGTGTGTCGTCAAAGCATCTAGCAGCAGAGGGGTCTTTTTATGTCTACAAGGAATTATGCGGTGGGAACAGTATCTCGTTGGTACTGCTGTCGATGGTTATGCCATGTTCGGGATGCCGTTGTTGGTAAAAATGATTTCCCGGATTTCGCGGTTTTTGACCCGTATACGGTGGTTGATGAATGCGGCGTCGATGAGTGTCCATATTCTTAGTCCGCCGAGGGTGACAGTCATGGCGATGCCCATTCCGATGTCTCCGAGGTAGTAGCGGTGTCCACCGAGGGTTCCGGTGAATATCCATAGGATCCAGGCGATAGCGGAGGTTTTTTGGCGTCTTCGTATTGCATGGTGGCCCGTGAGAGGGCGGATGAGTCTGTGGTGGGTTGGTTGGGGAAGGTTATTGTGGTTGCCTTTCTTTGTGGTGTGTTGCCCATATGTTGACCAGGTGCACGGTGACGCCTAGTTCTAGGGCGATTGCTCCTGGGCAGGAACCGTGGATGAGTTCGGCATCCATGTATTCGTCCCGACCTATAAGTAGGTTAGCAGCCCAAGTGTCGGCTTCGCGTTCTTGACGTTCTTTAAACCATCCTTCGGCTTTGCTGTCGTGTCCGCAGAAGGCGTGGCCTAGTTCGTGGGCAAGTGTGCAGCGGTAAGCAATTGGGTGAAGGTTGTTTCTTAGGCTGATGGTGTGGGTGTCGCTGTACCAGCGTCCTTTGTTGCCGCCGGTGTGGGTGGTGATGGTGATGTTGTGGGTTGTGGCGAGGGTTTCGAGGTTAGGGGCCGTCAAAGTAGTCATCATCTCCTGGCATTGGTTCGTCTGGTGAGTTGTCGGCGACGTAGGGGAGGTCGTCGTGTGTGGTGTCATCGTAGGTGGGGGGTGGGACATTTTTGGATGCTTTTCTTTTACGTAGTTCTTCAAGCTCGTCTGCCTTGGTAGCGGGGTTGAGCCGACGTGCAAGTTCGAGCGCAAGCTCCCCATCTTCAGCTGTCTCGAGGAGTTGTCCATCGTCATCAAGAAAATCGACTGCTTCTTGGTAAGTAATTTTTCCCAATTCAACAAGCGCGTGGATGGGGGACAAACCGAGGCTGCGGGAGATATCTATTAGCTCGTCTGCGCTAAGTCCGTTGGTGAGTTTCGTGGTGGCTGTGCGGCGGGATACATCGAGTATTTCTGCGATCTCTACGGCGGTGATTCGCCGCTTTGCCATTGAGCTAAACCATGCTCTTTCGTCGGTCATGACGCACACCTTAATGGGTAATTTTTTACCCGTCAAGCGGTATATAACCTGCATGTTTGAGAAAAGAAATTAAACAAATAGTGGAAAGAACTTGCGCAAAGTTTGATAGATGAGCTAGATTCTTCCCATAGCAACAAACAAGGAGGTGAAACGAGCATGTTTCTTCTCGGTCTTGACGAGATTGACCGTGTTAAACGCGCACACGGCTTACAAGCGCTTACGGACCTAGAACGAGAAACAGGAGTTACTCGCAAAACATGGCGAGAAGCAATGAGAACACGAGGGCCGAAACCAGTCGTATTACAAGCATTAGCGCGGCTCGGGGCACGTCCCAACAAAATCTTAATTTCAGACGAGCAAATCGTAGCCGTAGCAGCATAACAAAAAGACCCCTCGCGGGAACGAGGGGTAAGGAGCTTCAAAGGAGAAGCAAAAATGAACCAGTTAGTAACTATACCAGTTCCGAGTACTGATGCGGAACTTAAGGCTGTTCAGGCCGAGGATGGCAAAAGATGGGTGGCCGTCCGACCAATCTGCGACGCTCTCGGTATCGACAGTAAAGCACAGCGTCGCAAGCTTCATGACAAGTCGTGGGCAGTTGGGGTCATGATGACCTCAACTGGTGCTGATGGAAAGAACTACGAGATGTTCATGGTTGATCGTCGGACGCTCACGATGTGGCTGGCAACCATCGACACGAATCGTGTCGCTCTGGAAGCGCGCCCCACACTTGAGGCCTTTCAGAACGAGGCAGCGGACGCCCTGGACAACTATTTCCACAACGGTGGTGCAATCAATCCTCGGGCTACTGAGCACCAACAAAAAGCATTGATGTTTGAGCTGCGCTCACAAATGGAGCTCGCCCAGGCAGCGAAAGGTCTCATCCACCAAGACTTCCTGGAGGCGAAAGCCCGCATCATCCTTGCTCGAGGTATGGGTGAGGCCCCGCAGCTGGATTCAGTGAGGAAGCTGTTGTATGTGCAGGAATTCCTGAAAGGGAAAGGCTTATCGAAGAAACAGATGTCGGCGACGGCCCCTGTTTTCGGTAAGCGTCTGAAAGCTGCGTGGACGGAGGCTCATGGTGTTGTCCCTCAGAAGGCTCCGGTTGAGTTGCCGAATGGGCGAATTATTGAGGCGTATGGGTACACGGAGGCTGATCGGCCGTTGATGGAAAGCATTTGGGATATCCATTATGCGGTGTAAAAGGAAGCCCCTCGTAGGAACGAGGGGCCGGAGTTCCGGAGGAGGAACAAACATGGAGGAGTTAGTTATTTCCCACGATGGAGAACTAACGACAACCGATTTCACAATAGCAGAAGGAATTGGAATAAAACACCGGAGAGTCCGTGAGTTGATTCAGGGTAATTTGGCGGGCTTTGAAGAGTTCGGAGGTCGTTCACAAAAGTATGCGGTGTTTCAACCGTGGGCAGTCGATGTCGTTGATGGTATTGCCGCATATGAAAACCCCCCGCATGGAGCGAGGGGCGAAACCAACCGACAAAAGATAGTACATGAGTAACTTGTCCACAGCAAATCCGTTTCATCGGCAGGCATACAGACTGTTCAAATCGACGGAAAGTCAACCGTGCCCCGGAGGGGATTCTCATTGAGTACGAGATTGTGCCGAAGGTGTTTAAAACAGTGCTGGCGGAGATCCTGGACTGGCAAAAGAATCCCGGGATTCGGGCACTTCGGCGGAGTTGTTGCCGAGGGTAAGGGCCTATAGGTATGCCGCATCTGATGATGAGCGAGTTGCGCTGCACCTGCCCCAGGGGACTGAGGTTGTGGATGTCACGGTGGGGGAGGCGCAGCAATTGGCGGGTAGGTTAGCCGAGCTCGCGGGCTAATTGGAGGGCGATTCGTTCAATCTGTCGCGCTAGATCCGTGGTGTTGTCTTCGCCGTTTTGGATCTTCCGTGCCAGGGAAGCGAGGTTAGCCGGGGTGCATAAAAGAAAGCTCCCCGCGTGGGGCGAGGGGCTCAAGAGAATTACAACAAAGAAAGGATATCACATGAGCGCGAAGAAGGTAATTGCCCGCGAAGCGTATTCGGTAGCGGAGGTGGCGGGGATCAGTGGCATCCCTAAGACAACGCTGTATAGGCAGGTGCGTGAGGGTCGGTGCCCTGAGTTGAGGCCGGTTCGGTGTGGGACGCGGACGGTGTTTCCTAGGTCTCATATTGACAAGCTTTTTGGGATTGATAGTCGGTCCGTGTAGCTCAGCAGTGAGAGGTGAACTCTGCCTACCTCATTGCGTCGATGTGGCGGGTGGCACTCATGTGGTCGTCTTTTGAGTGAGAGATATGACGTAGTCAAAAAATACGTCACGGTGACAAAACAATCTCGTATTCATATTTCCACCAACACCTAAGACAGAAGAAAATCATGAAAAGAAAGAAGGAAAAATGGTCACAATAATCGCAGCAATCATCGCCGCCACCTCAGCCATAGGCACGGTAGTGGCCACCGTATGGGAGTTCAAGCAGGAACATGACCGCGCCACTGACGCGGATCCGTCTCCGAAGGACGACGCCACTGAACAACAATCTGGCGATCACACCCCATGACGGCCTCATATCTGAACTGCACTTCCTCGCCGGGGCCAAGAGTGCCCACCTGGTGGGCTTTCTCGTGATCCATGGGGGTCAGTAGCGAATGTTCATGACTTTTGAGGTTAGCCCGAATGGTTACTGCGCGGTTCGATTCCGTGTCCGGGCACAAGGGCCTATATGGCCCCGCGATATATGACAAAAGCATAGTGAATAGCCCTGTGGGATACGGGGGTCGAGCGCTGGTTCGCAGATGCGCGATGACGCCCCTACACCTGCCATTGGCGACGGTCGTGGTGGAGGTAACGACGCAGGGTGTTAACAAAAAGTGTTTTGGGGTGGGGCTGGTTGTTCGTGCAACAAAGGCGTTGTGGGGTTCGATTCCTCACCCACCCGTAGAGAAGGAGGGGTGTTTGTTTCCTTCTTTTTTATGAGGAGGCCCCGCGCTGTGTGTTTTGGCTATCAGAGCGCGGGGTCTTGGAGTCACAGACCAACAAATAGGAGCCTGCTATGGAAATGATACACGACATGTCGCACAGTGTGCCACCTGGTGGTGAGGTAATGACTCGTGATGAGGAAGTTCTTAAGTCGATGGTGGACCACCCGGCTGGGCGACGTATCCGCAGTGATGGCGATGAGTTGGATATGGCGTTGATTGATATGGCGAATGAGGCCTACGAGGACAACCGGGGGCGTTTCCGCTGGTCGTGGGGGCTTGTTGGTCGTGCTGTGGTCGGTGTGGCAACTATTGCGGTTTTGTTTATTGATCTTATTTGGTTAGGGACGGTGAGCTAACAATGGCTGAAAAACAATGTAGTGTTCTGGAGTTTGATTCTGAACAGTCGTGGCTTGAGGTGAGGAAGCAGTATTTCACGGCGACGATGATGGCTGATTTGGCGACGGGTGGCCCGTCGGCTCGTGAGCGTGTGTATCAGGATCGGCGGGGTTTGAGCCGGCCGTTTGCGGGTAATGCGTATACGCAGTGGGGGCATGAGCGGGAACCGTTGTTGGTGGCGTGGGCTCGGGAGCGTGTGGATTCGCGGGTAGAGCATAACACTGGGTTGTATGTGTCGTCGGTGGTGGAAGCTGAAAGATGTGCCGGAGCGGTATATGTGGCAGATTCAGTGGCAGTTGCTGGTGACGGGGGCCCAGGCATGTGCCTTGGTGTTTGAGTATCACGAGGATTTTGAGCCTCGGGGTGTGGATTATTTTTTGATTCGCCCGGATCGGGAGATGCGGGAAAGGTTGTTGGCTTTGTTGGCTCGGCAGAAGGATTTTGAGGCCGAGCATGTGGATGCTCAGTTGCCTGAGTTTTTTGCGGATCGTGTTCGGGAGTTGTCGGAGTTGAAGGGGCAGGCTCGTGAGTTGGAGGATCGGTTGAAGGCTGAGATCCGGGAGTTTACGGGTGGGGAGGATTTCAGTTATTCGGATGATCAGGTGCAGGTGTCGTTGTCGACGCCGAAGCCGTCGGCTCGGTTTGATACGTCGGGGTTTAGGAAGGCGGAGCCGGAGTTGTATGAGCGGTTTGTGAAGCCGGGTAAGGCTCCGACTCAGCGGGTCACGTTGAAGTGGAAGGGGGCTGCGTAATGGCCAAGATAGATTTATCTCAGTATGAGCCTGTTGAGGAACGCATACTGCGGTTTAGGAAGGATCATCCGAATTTCCGGTGTTTGACTGAGATGTCTCATGAGGGGGATGTTGGTCAGACTCGGTGGATTATTAAGGCCAGTATTTGGCGTGATGCTGAGAGTACGGGGATGCCTGATGCTACAGGTTATGCGTTTGAGATTGATGGTGCTGGTATGTCTCAGCGGACGGCGGCGTTGGAGACGTGTGAGACGTCGGCTATTGGTCGGGCGTTGGCGAACCTGGGGTATGGGGGTAATCGGCGTGTGACTCGTGAGGAGATGCGGAAGGTGAAGCGTGATGAGGAGCGGGGGGTTATTGTTGCTCGGTTGAAGGGGGTGGCTGATGTGGGTGCTCTGCAGGCGTTGTGGGAGGACGCGAAGGCTGCTGAGGTGACTGATCGGTCGTTGTGGCAGGCGTTTAAGAAGCGCACGGAGGAGTTGGAGGGTGGTGGTTCTGGTGAGTGACTCTATGCCGTTGAATCCGGTTCAGATTGAGCGGGAGATTAGTGAGGCGGTGACTCAGATTTCTAGGTCGATTCGTCCGGTGAGTGAGGCGTATAACGCGTGGCAGAAGGCGGAGCTTGATTTTAAGGCTGCGTTTGCCAGGGCGTTTCTTGATGCGGAGGGGCCGATGGAGGAGCGTAAGCAGAGGGCTGTGGCTGGCACGGTGGGGGAGGCGTTGGCGGCGCGTGTTGCTGAGGGGGAGTATAAGCGTTTGTTGGATTTTCAGCGGTCGTTTCGTGACCAGTTGTCGGCGTTGCAGTCGGTGCAGAAGTCGGTGAATGCGGCGTATCAGGCGGCGGGTCATGATGGGTAGAAAGAAGCGGATGCCTGAGGGGGTGGCCAGGGTTGTTGGTGGTCGGGCTGGTGGCCGGTGTGAGGCGATGGTGTTTCCGGTGTGTGCTGGTGGTGCTGAGCAGCTTCACCACCGGAAGTACAGGTCGCGGGGTGGTGAGCATACGGTAGCGAATCTGGTTTTTATTTGTAGGGCTTGTCATGAGTGGATTCATGCCCACCCGAGGGAGTCAGCACAGATTGGGTTGAGTGTGCATTCGTGGCAGGAGCCGGGGGAGGTTCCGGTGGCGTATCGGGGTCGTCCTGCTGTGTTGGATGATGCGGGCGGGGTGACCTACTCATACTTAGATGCTGCGTCTGATCTTTAGTTAATGGTTCTAGTAGCGGGTAATGAGCCTGTTAAAGTTGGTATCCATGCCGCCGAATATTAACAAAAAGAACTATCGTCTGGCAGATATGAGTACCAAGCCTGATGAAGCGGTGAGATATCCCGACCCAGACGAATCTACCGGCTTTATTGAAGACAGAGTCGACACGGCTGAGTTGGGGACAGTACTCTACATTCGGGAATGGAGAGGGAATGATGACATGGTGGAACAGTTTGCTCTGATGCTCAACGTCACCCCCGCTCATGCTGAATATAGTCGTTGTAAGGCACTCAAAGGTAGCCAAAAGAACTTTGAACAGGTTCGGCGCACTGATACGTGGCATAGTACTGTGCACAGTCACCAATATTTCATTGATTGTTTTGATTGTGACCGGCAGGTCCATGAGGCGCTAGCTGGGGGTGCACAGAAAGAGAAGTCTCGTCGCGTCGTGAACGGGATGTACCAAAAGCATTATAATGAGATGGTGTACAACCCTTCTTGTTACTTAGACCGTTGGAGGGCAGGTAAAGACTATGAATGAAAAGCAGAAGCGCCAGTACCGTGCGCGTATGGCTGTTGCCCAGTTGTTCCGCTTATTCCTGAACCACAACGGTGAGCGCTCCCGTCTGCTGGAACGTTTGGGAGTTGACGCCATGCCTGTAATCATTCCAGCGCTAGGGGATACGTTGGTGTCTCATGTGCGAGAAGCTGCTAGCCGCCATTTTGAGAACGGTGAGGACTTCGTTGTCGTTCCAGTTTGTTTGCCTGTCGGTGAGTCGAGGGATATTAAACTTTGCGTGTTGATCATTTCAACGCATGAGTCGGAGACTTTTTGGCATGTGGACTTGCGTGACCTGCACGATAGTGTCCAAATGTCACAAGTTATCGAGGCTTTGGATCCTGACAAAAAGTGGGATGTTGAAGAGCTCGACTCTCAGTGGCAACGAGAGTTAAAGGATTTAGCTGCTTCGGTTTAGACGGCAATTTACTTTATAATTACCGCCCCGGCATTCGTGTGTGAGTGTCGGGGCGGTGGTCTATTTTGAGTTGTTTATTAGCTGAGCTCCGTTGAGGAGTGTTTCGGTTATTGATGTCCGTGTCATCGGGGGGGTGGCTCAGTTTCCGTGTTTGACGCATCGTCCAGGTCCCTTTGAGGTCGAAGCAAGGGACAGTGTCCCGAGTCTTATCCCTTGCCATTTGGTTGCTGCTTTTGGGCTGATGGTGGTTGTACTTGGTGGTACGGCATCCTCGGCGGGGGTACTTTGCGGAGCTTGTTTTGTGAACTTTTTAGTGAGTGGGGTAGTGGCGTGTGCTGTGTTGGTGCTATCACATTTCACTCTTAATATCGAACATTTGTACTAATTTTGGAGTTGTTATGCGGTCGTGGACCGAGTTTGTGGCCAGGTTGAGTAGTGAGGATTTTCGCACTCATTGGCTAGCCCGGATGGAACTAGCGAAACCAGTAGGAGGTGAAAACACATGTCGCGGATTTTTCGAGGGCCTTCACCTGTAGATGACTTCACAATGATCCCCAACAGCGTCACGAGATCAGGAAGCCTCTCAATGAGAGCGAAGACCGTCTACATCTTCATGGCCTCACACAGCGATGGCTGGAACATCACCACAAGATCAGTTGGGCACGCTCTGGGAATGAATAAAGACATAGTCGCAAGCGCTATCAAAGATCTCATTGAATCTGGCCACATGCGACGGATTGAAAGGCGTGACGAGAATGGAAAATTTGCTGGTTGGGACTATGAAACGCTTTCAAATCCCACTACCGCATCCGAAAAAACCGGATCCGGAAAAACCGGACATATAAGAAGACTATATTCCAAGAAAACTAAAGAGATAACTTCGTTATCTCAAGAAGATCATGCTCAAACCTCCGGTTCGAGCGAGTGTGACCAACCATCGCCCTCAACTGGCTTCGATGAATTCTGGGACGCTTACCCACGCAAAGTCGGCAAGAAAAAAGCACGCGCCAAATTCGCGGCCGCCGTCAAAGCAGCGGGGGATGCTCAACGCATCATCGACGGGGCCGAGCGTCTCGCCTGCGATCCGAACTTGCCCGACAAGCAGTTCATCCCGCATCCGACGACGTGGCTGGAGCGGGGCGGTTGGGATGATGAACCGCTGCCAGATCGCACCCCTTCCAGGCAGATACCGCAGCGAAAAACCGAAGCGGAACAGTGGGATGACGTACGCCGTGAACTGGCACAACAGCGACAACAACGTGCCAACAGTGGAAACGTCATCGACGGGGAAGTCATCGACCAGCTGGAGCTCGAATCGTGAATCAAGACCAGGCCGAAAATATAGCTCTCGACATCCTTGAAAAGGGCCGTTACCTGGCGAAAGACCGTTTCCCGAAACCTGATACGAAGACGGTACAGGCGTGGGGAGAGGTTGTCTGCCGTTACGGGCTGCCAGGGTGGCTATGGCTTGAGGCGGTGACGGTCTTTTGCACGGAGATGGTCTCCAGCAGGATGGTTACCCCGCTGGATATCGTTGAGGCTGCTCGTGTGGCTAAATCGCGTTGGGAGCGTTCTTCTGAGGGGCGTGCCGCGCTGGCGAAAACGCGTGGGGATGTGGGGGAGATCGACCCTTACCACCGGGAAAACTCTGGCCAGCGGGGTGAAACTGCGCGTGAATATCAGCAGCGTGTCCACCCGAAGGTGGCGAAGATGATCGCTGAGATGGTGGAGCGCCGGGAGAGCACGCCACCCGATGTGGCTCAACCTGGCCAGTGGTGGTGCCCTAAGGATCTCTAAATTCGCGCCCATTGGCCCCTTATAGCCACAAACACGCCCTCGTTGGTGTAATTACCTACATCGGGGGTTCAAACGTCTTAAAACCCTGCTTTTTACGAAAGGAAGTGCCCACTCATGGCACAAACACCTATCCACACCACCATCGTCGGCCGACTCACCGCCGACCCAGAACAGCGCTACACCCACGACGGAAAACCCGTCACCAGCTTCACCATCGCCAGCTCACAGCGGGTTTACAACAAACAGACCGGCCAATGGGAAGATGGGGAAACAGCATTCCTCGACTGCACCACATGGTCAAAATTGGCTGAGGGCGTAGCCACGCTACACCAAGGGCGGCGAGTGATCGCCACTGGTGTGCTCAGGCAACGTAGGTGGGAAAACAAGGAAGGTCAGAAGCGTTCAAAGATGGAACTCACAGCCAACGAAGTTGGAACAAGTGTTCTATTCTCCGGCGATAACAACGGGGGTAAAACTAACCAACCCCAAAAACAACAAAATAACCCACCAAACGGGCACCCCTGGGACGCGGGCACCTTCCCCCAACCAGACCAACCACCCTTCTAACACCCAACCCCAATAAGGAGAAAACATCATGAGCACCATCCGCATCCCCTACGCACACCCACCCATCACCGACCCCCGCCCCACACCCGACAACAAAAAACTCGCAACCAAAATCGGCCGCATGCTCGAAGCTCACATACGCAAATGGTGCAGCTTCCACCACACCTACACCCCCGGCACCATCACACTGCACTACCAACCCAAAAGATACACCCCAAACAACAGACTCCACCTCATGCTCACCAACGCGTTGCTCACCCACGTCACCAAAACGGTCTACCCCACAGCAGTCGTCACATTACCCGCCCTACATGCACCAGGCCACACCCCACGCCCCCTCTGGCTAGACATCGCACCAGCACAAGAGATGACGAAACAGTGACAACACCGCCCACTACTAGCCCAGCGTGAGACCTACTTACAGGCCCACGAGCGGGCAGGGGAGCCAGTACTCGGTGTAATAACACGACGAAACGACCGCACAGGGAGGCGCCATGGCTGATAGACGGGCACTACCGAGCGCACCTGCAATCAACCCACCACCCATCGCCAAACCCAAGCTATGCACCAACCGGCCCGAATGGATCGCTAACAACCTCACCGACCAAGACCGCGCACAACTCAAAGAAACATGCCACCACTGTCTAGCACTGGCCCAATGCGAGGCCTACCTGGAGGAATACGAACAAGCCAAACTCCCCATCGCAGGCATCATCGCGGGACGCGAATGGGGAGACAATGGACGCGTCACCTGTAGAAACGGCCACAAGCTCACCCCAAGCAACACTTTCATCCGCCAGGGGCACATACATTGCAGAATCTGTGCCCGCCTATCCCAGCAGAAAACTATGGCCAAAAATAACAAGGAGCCTTAACCTACGCCGCACACGAGACAATCCGCAAAAAGCCGGAACCGCATTCGAAACCAGCATCGCCGCCTACCTCGCCCACGAGCTAGACAGCGACTTCATCGAACGACGACACCGAAGGTGTGTAACGCTACAAACACAAGATTACCGAAACCACATTTCATCGCATGTTGCTGATGTACGTCGGGATAACAGATCGTCGACCCCACCTGCGGCGACAGTCCAAATAGTGACACCTATGAAAAAACAACAAACCCCGCCACCACAACAAATGGTAGCGGGGCTGAAGATGGTCCGATAAGAAATCGAAACTACAACCGCCAGCAGTCAAAACATCAGAAACACTGGCAATCTGATTCTACTATGTCAGGCCTTTACCCACAAAATCGAGCTATCTTACGGCTGGGGTAACACACTGCCCTCTACATGCGGTGCGAAATCACCAAGAGAAAGGTTCGGGGCGAAATCACCATGAGAGAAGTTCGGCGCGAAATCACCGACAGTCTCAGGAAGTTTCACGTCCACTTTTGGAAGAGAGGGGAACAAGGACCCAGTGATATGAAGAGACAAGTCCTTAATGGGGCCTTCAACAATGTTGTTGATTTGAAGCATTATATCGATCACAGAACTGACCTTTCCTCGGAGGAAGAACTAGAAGAACTACCAGTCGGGACGGTAATCGAACCCAAAACGCATGCAAAAGATGGCTGCAAAAGACTAAACCCCCAGCTCCCAAAGTAGTATCATACCCCTAAAAAGGGGGGGCTCGAAAGCTATTCCACCAGCAGGCAGACTCAAAACACGGCTGCTGTAAACCCAGAAAAACAGTCCAACCCGCGAAACCCCACACAGCTGAACACTCACCAAGAAACGCTAAGTAAGGGCGTCCTCACGAGTCGCTATGATAAAGATAGCAAACGCGAGCGTTCCAACTTGCTAGGCAGGAAACACGGATGGAAGCGACACAGCTCAACCACCTAGCCCACATCCTCGAACTCACCAGAACGAACCTCAGCCTCGTCCAGGTGTGCTATTGTCCTCCCCCTCTTCGGCAGTCAGTGATGTGTCATTGAGATCAGTCACCTTCAGATATGCCTCCAGCTCCGCTACAAACCGCTCAATCCATTCATAATCAACTCCATCAGCGTTCTTCGGCAATCGAATGGATTGATTTGTCAATGTATTGACGTTGAAGCGGGAAGCACCCCATGAAAATGAATTAAACGATTTATTCATTGCCGCGATGATAAACTGGGCATTCTGACGACGAAATCGAACATCCTTTGGAACCAAAATCTTGATTTTGTCACCAGTGAAGTAAGGGCTCTCCTGGTAGAAGATTGTCGCAGTGTCCTGTCCGAACGAAATCGTATTGCCTGGGTTTAGGAATTGTGGATTCTCTTCAATCATCCCTCGGTGGCCATTGTTTACCGACGTTCGGACTACGTACGGGTAACCACTGTCGGTAATGGTCACTTTATTGGCATCGAAACGTTTGAGTGATGATTGCACATTGAATAGATCGCCAAGTTTGAAGTCCCCCTTCTTTCTTCGGCTCATTTTTGAGCAGCGTAGAGACTTCCCATGCTAGAAATTTGCTGACGGTCTTTTTGAAATCAGCAAGTTTCGGTGTGGTATCTATCGGGCCAGTCTGGTTCCAATCATCTCCAGCAGTGGGATCGATTGTTCCCTCGTAGTACTCTTCGCTGGTTAGGATGTTGAGCTTGTGCTTTCCAAATCTGACAAGATCAGCGACTTCTTGGTACCGCTCTCGCGCGCGGTCCGTGTCGCGAAGGTTGTTCCGAGCTTTTCGACGGTTGGTTCGGGTATAACCATCGTTTGTGAAATCAATAAACCTTACTATGTCGTCTTGGTGATGGGCTTGCCCAACCTGAAAGACGTAAATTCGAGTTTGAACGCTTGACTTGCCGATGAACAAATCTAGTGGCATCTCAATACTTGCAAGCAGGGTATTCTTCTTCAGTATTTCTTGGTTGATTTGTTTAGCTTTACCTGATCCTGCCGAGGATTGAATAATTACTGCTGCATAGCCCGTATCCATCATGGAGAGAGCCTTCTGAACAAACACCATTCCATTTCCCTCTGCAGAGTAGGGAGGGTTAAGAATGAAGGCGGTCGCAGGGAATTTCTGCTTATCATTCTTGAAGCTGCGCAGGGAATCCTCATTGAGGAGCATAGAACTTCCGTCGCCCATCATGATCATATTGAGTACTGCCAGCATGTAAATGTTGTGAAGAACTTCGAGTCCGAGAAGTTGTTCAGCCTTGATATGAGCAGTCTTTGTAGCTAGTTCGTCGGGTGAAGTGATTGAGTTCTTCGCGTCAACAATCATCGCGTTCATGGCAGCGACAAGGAGACCTGCGGATCCTGTAGCGAAATCCCAGACATAGGAGTCCTTGTTGACGCGAGCGAGTTTCACTAAGAGGGTTGCTACGTAGGAAGGGGTAAGGACGACATCGTTGAGCTTGTCTTGGGTAAACCCGAGCCAGCTGTACATTTCGTTGAAAAGTTTTCCGGTGAAGTCGGTGCTCAAGCCAATTTTGTAGTAGATACCCAAGTCGTCGACGATTTTCGTGAAGACCCGTTTGAGTTGAGTTTCCCCAGCAACGATTTTGTTGATGTTGGTCGACAGTAGTGTGTTTTGCAGCGTGCGAACAATCATCTTCTGTTTGTTGGCCGGAAGACGCTTTTCGTTTAGGAAGGCATTGATTTTGCGCAGCATGATGTCGCCATCAGTGTTTCCTTCCTCGGTACTGGAACAGAGATCTCCATTTTCCAGTGGTTTAACTTTCCCCGGCACGCCTAGAGTTGCCATAATCGATGCCGCGACCAGGTACACACGGTCGCTTTCGGACAAGCTTTTTTCGTTTTGATAGATGTCGTTATTGAGCTTTACAAGGCTTGCATTGATTTCCTTCTCGCGCTGGTTCTTCAGCGCCGAAAGCTCTTCTGGCGAAAGCTCTAAGTCTTTAATTTCACGGATGAATTCATCGAAGTTTTCTTTCTTTAGGAAAGAAAGGTCACTAAACTCTCCCACCTTCTGTCCCACCCCGAGGTTTTTCTTGGAGACGAAGTAGACTCCTAGGCTTATATCTACGTCATCTGTAACGCTGTTGCGCCCGCCGGTGATACCAATCGCGATAATGTTTTCGTATGAGGTGTAGTGAAGCAGAGCATTCGCGTAGTGGACCGCTCCGTTAACCGCATAGTCCTGGATGTTTTGTGTATTCGGCTCATCGTTGGTCTTTGTATTCTGAACGTGATCGGATGAATCCAGTTTTTCTAGTTTGCCTGGGTAACCTTTGTACTCGATGAGTACTGGCCAGTAATCAGTGTGACTGTCTTGAAGCAGTAGTTTGACATCTGGACGGTTGCCTCCTTTACCACCGCCCTTTGATGAGTACGAAGTAAGCGCCTTGCCTATTCATGCGATCAGCAACTTGGGGTTCGACAGATTGCTTAGTGCGGGAAGATACCAACGATAGTTCCTTCTGCTTCATCGGGCTTTTGTGGCACCCGGTGGTGAGCACCAGATACTTATCATACTGTCTCGGTATACTTGAAAGCTCGAAAGGCGAGTTTAAGCTGCACGCACCCCAGCCAACACAAGCAACCAAACAAAAGACCTCCGCAGGCAGCCTCTCAGCAACCCACAGGGGCCCTCTCTCATCGTGCCCCAAGGGGGAAAGAGCACAACCCATTTCTACTCCATATTTACAAAACTGACAACAAAACAAACCTGCAGCACAACAACCAAGACCCGTACACACCACTAACGCCTTAGTCGCCCGGGGGGTGGTGTGGGTGTGGGGTAGGGGGTTGTCCCCTGGGGTAGGGGTTGTGTTGTGTGTTGTTGGGTGTTTCGGTGTCGACTTGGCTTATTGGGGGTTAGACTTATCTTAGCTTTCTAGAAGAAGGCTAGAAGAAGGATGGTTAGTTTTTTGGGTGCGGTATTGTGCCGCTGTTTCTGGAAGAAGGTGCTGGAATGGGTTCTTTAGCTGTAGGTGGAAGTTATCTCTTGGCTGTCGTTCTTGTCGGTGATGCTGTGATGTCGATTAAGCCTCCTAGGTTTATTAGTCGATGCTTAAGTGGTGTTAATTTTCCTAGGGATTGGTGGTGGGTGCTTATTGGGGTTAAGTTGCTTGCGGCGGCTGGTCTTGTTGTTGGGACTGCTATGGGTAATGCTTCCATCGCGGCGACGGTATCAGTAGGGGTGGTTGGTTATTTCCTTTTTGCTATCGTTGCTCACATTAAGGCAAGGTTTCTTGGGCAAGAGTTTTGGGTTAATTGCCTTGGTATGACGGTTTTTAGTGTTGTTGTTCTTTTTCTTAATGTGGGGTCGATGTGTTGGTCTTAGCAGTTGTGGGGGGGGATTTCGGTTGCGGTTTGAGTGAGCCATTTAGTTTTGATAGTTCGGGTGGTTTCACTAGGGTTTGTAGAGGCTGAGGATGTTTAGTTCCTGTTGTGGAATTTCCTTGTATGGGGAGTTTTGAGTCTCTATTTTCCTCGGTGTTTATCTTTTTTCTTTTTTACGCGAACTGCACGTGTGTATTCTTTATGTTCTTGTCGGCGTTGGGATTTATTTTTCTTGTGTTGAGCTTTTTCCAGCTCGAAGTTTAGTTTGAGTGCTTCGCGTGCTTTTGATGATGTGGGTTTATGCTACTGTTTGTTGATGGCTCGCCGTAGTCGTTTTGGGTTGCCTTGAGTTGGTGTGGTTACTTGTCCTTCAACTGGTTGGGTGCGGTATACCTGTCGGATGAGTTCGGATCCATGGGTGATGAACCATTCGTAGAGTTCTGCGTTTGTTGGTTCGGAGCCGAATACGATTGTGGTTGCATAGAGTCCACGTTGGTCTGATGTTTCGTATAGGCCGCGCCAGAATTGGCCATCGTAAAAAAGGGTGAATTGTGCAGGCATGTTTGTCTCCAGGTATGCGTAAGTAACCTGGTGACGCGGGATTCTCCAATACTGAGTTGTTGGAGCGATGGATGCCTGCACTTAGGTCATCGTCCGGACTTCCTACCGGGCTGTACGTTTTGCGTACCAGAATCTGACGGTGGAAGTTTATCATGCTGATTTTGTGGGCGTTGATTGCCCGCGCCAGTGAAGGGAACCTGTCGCCTCGGCTGGTGTTTTTGGGGTGGTGTTAGAGCTGGTCGGCGACAATTTTGCCGATGGCGTTGGTTCCGTTGATGGTGGGGTGGTAGACCATGTTTTGTGTTGTGGTTGGTGCCCACCATCCGGCGATCCATCGTTGGTTGTCGTCGGGGTTGCAGGTGTCGTGGCCTTTGGCTGCGTTGTGGATGTCGATGGTGCGGATGCCGGCTTTTTGGCTTGCTGTTTTTATGTTGTTGTTGAGTATTTCTTCGGCTTTGTTGCTGAGTGGGATTTGTAGGGGGATTGGTTTGTTGGCTTCGGGTGTGGCGGGGCAGATGTAGTCGCCGGGTGCGGTGAGTGGTTGGTAGGTGGTGGTGAGGAGTTCGGCGTTTGGTGCGACGGTGGGGAGCCAGTTTTTAATGATTTGTAGGTATGAGGTGTATAGGTCGGGGGGAGGTTGAGTGTTTGGATTGCTGCTTTGAATTGTTGGTCGGGTTGGAGTGCGCCGAGTGAGATGATGAGTTTCTTTGTGTTGGGTCCTAGGTCTTTGTTGCGGACTGCTAGTTGTAGGTAGAGGGCGGCGTGGGCGGCTGTTGCGCCGTTGCATGAGTAGTCGGCTAGGGTCCATTGTTTTTGTTGTGTGGCTATTCGTGGCCAATTTTCTTTGTCTTGTGTGCAGGCGTTTGGGCCGATGTCGGGTTGGCGTGGTGGTGTGGTGAAGCTGTGGACGAGGGGGTTTAGTGTTGGGCCGTTGGCGGTCATTGAGTCGCCGATGGTGACGACGTCTTTTCCGTTTGCTGGGTTGGTTGGGGGTGTGGGGAGTTGGTTGTGGAATTCTTCTGGTGTGGGTGGTGATTGTTGGGGGTTTGTGGTTGGAGGTTGTTGGGTTCGGCGTGGACGGTGAAGGCGGAGGCGACTGCTAGGGCGCAGAAGGTGATGGTGGAGGCGAGAGTTTCTTCTTCATGGTGTGTGGTCTTTCACTATTTGTGGGGTGTGTTTATAGGTGGTTGGCGATGGCTTGTGCCATGTGTTGTTGCCCTGCGTGGGTGGGGTGGGCGATGAGGTTTCCTTCGGGGATACCGAAGTAGTTTGAGTTTCGTTCGAAGGGTTGGCTGCACCATCCCTCTGGTTGGTCGGGGGGTGCTATGTAGGTGGAGCTGGTTTGTTGGGCTGCTGTTTCGATGACGGTGTTGATTTGTTGGGCGTAGCTTTCGAGGAATGCGCGGTCTCTGTCGGAGAGGAAGCCGTCATCGATGCAGCGGTGGTCTCTCACTGCGGCGGTGTAGTAGCCGGTGAAGATGATTTTTGCTTGTGGTGCGCGGCGTTTGGCGTCGTTGGCGATATCGATGAGGCGTTGCTGGAGGGTTCGTCCGGCGGAGTCGGGGTTGGTGATTTTGTTGTGCGCTATTTGTTGTGCCTTGTCGGCGCAGTCGGGGAGGCCTGGGATGTGGATGCGGGGGTCGCATTGTACGGCTATGTCGGCTAGGCCTGCGTCGTTGCCGCCCATGCTGATGGTGATGAGTTTGGTGTCGTTGGTGATGTGGTCTTTTTGGGGTGTGGGCGCGGTGTAGGGGAGGGCGTGGTTTTGTGGTTGGTCGTATTGGTAAGTGAATGCCCAAGCGCAGGAGGCGTCGTCGAGGGTGAGGTTGAGTTGGCGGGCGAGTTGGTGTGGATAGTTGTCTTGGTCTTGGACGCAGGCGGGGTGAGATCCGAAGGTTGGTTGGTTGAGAGTCCCGGTGGAGGCGTAGGAATCTCCGATTGCGACGTATTTGTCGCCGGCGTTGATAGTGTCGGCGTGCGCTGTGTGGTGTGTGGTGGTGAAGAGTGTTGTGGCAGCGAGGGGGATGATGGTGGCTGCAGCGATCTTTGTTGTAGTTGTTGTCACGAGGGTGGCCTTCGGCAGTGGTGGTTGGGGGTTTTGGCGGTAAGAAATGCTGCAGCAGGGAGGGGATGGCGGTTACGTTCCCGGGGGACGTCACGCCCCCGGGGCCAGTGTTTATGGCTTAGTGGGGGAGGGAACTGAGAAACGCCGGCAGGTGCTGCTGGATGAAATCGATTGTTGATTGAACAGCATTATCAAACACGACGCTTGCGCTGTTAAAAGCCTGTGTGAGGGGGCTGTCGGGGTTTTTAGGTTCGAGTAGCATGAGGAGTGCTCCTTATCGTTGGTAGTTAGTAGCGATGTGCCCGGCGACTTGGTCGATACCGGTGTCGGTGAGGTGGAGTGCGAGGTTGTGTTCGCCTGTGGTGGTGTCGAGCAGGATTCCGGCTACCCATCGTTGTTCGGGAGCTGCGCATTCGCCGTGGTCTTTGGAGAATTCGCGGGTGTCGACGTACTCAACGCCGTCGTGGCGTTCAGCTGCTTGCCTGAGCCAGGTGTTGGAGTTGATTTCTCCGCGGGTGTCCCAGTAGACGGGGAAGGCGTAGGTGAGGTCCCATTTGTTGTTGTTTTCAGTGCCTTCGCCAAGATGGTAGAAGCATTGCCATCCTGAGGGACGATCATCAGTGATGGTGTGGTAACCAACAGTTTTAATTTGTGCGTTAGGGGCAGCTGCTTTGACACGGTCGAGGATGGAGTCCATGGCCGCAGCGAAAGCATCCTTCTGCGTAGCCTGATTTGTGGCTTGAGCGACTTGTTGGTCGGCCGGAAGTTCGCCACTGGGTTTGAGGTAATTCTTGTAGACATCGTTGTAGCCGCCTTGGATGGCAACGTACTTTGTGTCAGGATTGAGCGTGCCATCTTGGATGGCTTTGTCTACTTGCGCCCCTATTGTGTTGTGATTTTGAGGTCCGGGTGAGGAGAGGGAGCCAAATGAGTGCTCGGTGTAGACCGTGGCGCCAGGGCAAGAATAGTCGTTAAGCGGGGCGCCGAGTTTAGCTGCGAGAGCTTTAGGCAAGCTCGGATGGCCTTGAGCGCAGCCTTCGGGGTTTAAGTTGGGGTCTGCGTTTTTTATCTTTTGGGCGACAGACTGGTCAGGGATTTTTCTGGCTGCGATTCCGACGAGGGCATCACCTGGCGTCGGATTCGCAAAGATAGAATCGCCGAAAGCAACAAGATTACCTGGTTGGGAGGTTTGCCGCCCGTAGTCCTTGTTGAGGTCGTCTTGTGTCAGTCGTGTGAGATCCAGTGTGGGGAGTTGCCGGTCGTCACTGCTCAGTGGTGCTGAGTGGGCAGGGAACAATGTTGCGGCGAGAGCTGTTCCCGCAATGAGTGACGCGCTGGCCGCGAGGATCTTCTTACTTTTCATCCGTCTCTAACCTATTCTTGGCATCGATCGCTTCTGGTCAATGGTAATGGTAGACCAGTTCGCGTGATAGCGACAGTCTTTGGGGTGTTAGGTGAGGCCCGGGTGGGGTTCAGTGGGAAGACGGAGGTGTCGTGATTTTCGTGTTTTCCCTGCTTGTGTCTCCCGGGTTGTTTTGTAGGCGTGGCAACTGCGGCAGAGGACGCGGAGATTAGAGGGGGTATGGGTGCCGCCTTGGCTGGTGGGGATGATGTGGTCGACTTCGTGCCCTGGGGCTCCGCAGAGTTGGCCGGTGTCGTGGTCTCTGCGCCGTATGCGTGCGCGGAGGTGCCGTGGTGTTTCGGGTTTTCCTGGGTTGTGTGTGTTCATAGGTCGTGTTTGATGGCGGCGGGTGCTGGGCGGTGGGGGATTTCGTCGGGGTGAGCATGCCGCCATTCAGCGATGTGGTTGAGGGCAGCATCGTATTTGTTGCTCAGTGTGTTGACTCGTTCTCGGAGGGTGTCGACTTGAACTTGGAGGTTGTTGATCCTTCCGGTGAGTTCATTTTTGGTGCGTTCGGTTTCTTTTTGGATTGCCTCGACGAAAGCTTGCCATTCGGGGTAGCGGGTTTGCTCTTTGGCGACGTTTTCTTTGCTGTGGGCGGTGGTGATGGCGGCGAACCATGAGGCAAGTCCTGCGATGGCGCTGGAGGTGCCGGTGATGATGAGTGTGGTCAGTGGCCCGTGCATAGTGCCCCTCTTGGGTGGTTAGTTGTGGTGTTCCTGTGCGTGGCGGGGGTTTGGTGTGGGGTGGCCGGGTGTTCCACCTAGGGGTGTGATGGTGGGCCGTGGTGGTTGGTAGTTGTCATCAGCCGGTGGGGTGTCGGTGATGGGTGGTGATGGGGGTGTTTGTGGGGCACTCAGTGTGTTGTTGCGATCGGGTTGAGTATCAGCATCTTTGGGGCGTCCTGTGGGGCGATAGTCAGAGTGTTCTCCGGTGGAGACAGCAGCGAGTGCGCCGCTGATGGCTGCGGCGATACCGGCAGCGGTTTGAAACCAGTCGTTAACCTGTCCGGGTGTGGCGATGCCGAGGGCAGTGACAGTAAGGCCGATAATTCCGGCGACCGTGTAGACGACTTGCCGGAGATACCAGGGGGAGTGGGTGATTCCCCGGTCGAGGTGGAACTCTCCTGGGTGGATGTTGGTGATGTGTGAGATGTTGTGTTTAGCCATGATGTGATCCTTGGTGTGGGTTGCGGTAAGGATGGTGATGGCGGCGCTAGAGGGGGATGGTTACTTGCCGGTGAACAGGGCTCGCAGTTCGTCGTGGTTTCCGCGGTAGGCGTTCACATCGACGACCCCGGCATAGCCGGCGGCGTAACAATTGGAGCCGTATTGGAGGATGTCGGGGGTGTGGTTGCCCAGCGGGTAGTTCCAGCGTTGATCATTGTCGCCGGGGTAGAGTTGGGCGGCGGTACCGTAGCCGTTAGGGCCGTAGTTGGAGATCCACAGTGCCCCGAGACCGTCCATGGAAGGTTCACCGCCGGGCATGTTTTCCTAGTACCATGCCCCCGAGTAGATGCCGGGCACATGGTAGCCGCGTGACTCGAGTTCACGTTTGGCGGCCCATACGTCGTCACCAGTGAGCAGTAGTTGGTGGTTTCTGCTGACTGATTCGACATCGATCCAGACGCCGAGATCTCGGCGTCCGCCCATTTGCTGGTCGATCACGTCGACTTGCTGGGCGATGGTGCTTCCCTCTGAGGGGGCACGAAGGTACCAGTACGCCGAGGTAATCAACCCTGCGCTTTCGGCGTCTTGAAGGTGGGAGCCGAAGACTTGGTCTCGGTAGGTGCCGTCGCAGAGTCGGATGATGACAAAGTCGTAGCCTTCGGCCTGTGCGCGGTGGAGATACATTCCGTTTTGATGTTCAGAGACATCAAGTCCGTACAGTGGCATAGTTACCTCTCTTCTACTTGCTTATCGAACGTAGTTTCGGTACCTACGTGTGCAGTGCGGGAATCAGAGCTTCCATCGCTGACCACCCTGTGGTGTAGTCGTCTTGCCCGAAAAACAATGCGTGCGCTTCATTTACCGCGTTGAGCATGGGTCGCCCTACCGCCCACGCCCCGGCGGGAGAATCCTCACTAAGGCACACCCCCATGTGCTCCACCCCCTTGGTCTACATAACACGAAGTCTACCAGTTCGAACTTATATTCTACCCGATAAGAGTTTTAAGCCGCTTCGTGACCGACGATATGTGCTTCTGGTTGACATTGAGCTGCTGTAGGGCAAACCGGCGAGCCCTAGCCTCACCAACGGCCAGCTCTACCTCCGGCGGACGACCATCCGTACAAGTGAGCGTGGCTTCATCTACCCATGTAGACAGCACCATTTCTCGCCATTCGACACCAATTTGATCCCCCACATTCACCTCATAGCCGAGAGTGTAGGGGCAGCCGTCAGCGATCTTAAACGCCGCCGAGAGACCACCTTTCCCCTTAGCCAGTGCCTCAAATGCTTGCTGTTCGCCCTCCACCGTGAACCCCTCACCTGAGGCGACCAGTTCCCGACGTCGGTACGGGCCAAGATAATGCGCCCGACGCGTGGCCTGATGGTGAGAAAAAGCCAAAAGCTTATCCTCTGTTAGCGTTTCCCCGGCCTTGCCTAGCTTCGACTGGAGGTCGTCTAGTTGTTTATCGTGGCCTGGCCACGCTGTTTTCGCTCCAGCTATGGCTCCGCCCACAAAGGAGGCCGCTGCCCGTTTCAAAAGCTGGTTAACCGCACCCGGACTTTTCCCACCCACGGTGACATCCGCGTACTGTGAGCGGGTGATAGTCACATCCGATGTGGCGTAGTCGATGTGATCTGGGCGGAGCGTCACCCAGGGTTTATAGCCGTCCGGATTGGAGCGAGACGACATACCGACAGTCGACACATTGTCTTCAGGATCCCACCTGCGCTTGATGTTTTTCACGCCCTCACGGATATGGCCAGCGACAGATGAATCCCCGGTGACAGGCACCACATCAATAATGAAGGTAGGTTTCCACAGGCGCGTGTGAGTGGGGAACGGTTGCCGATCCCACGGCATCCACAGGGTGATTGTCAGCCGTAGACCCGCGGCCTCCAACGTCTCCTTCGTCAGATCGGCGAGTGAATCGAAACGGGCAGCAAGCACCGTCCACGGGGTATCAACCGAACGGTGCAAAGAGTTGACCATAATCGGCCAATCCGCATAGTCCCTCCACGCAACAGGCGACCACGGATCAGGGTCGGGGAGGAGGTCAAACTGGTAGAGCCTGCGCAGATTCATGAGGATAAACGTCTTTATCACCCGGAGCGAGTCCCCAGCCCGCACATCCATATATTTAGGCTGGAGCGCCTTAATCGACATAGGGTTGGATTCCATGACAAGATAGTCGGTCATTTCATAGATGGAGGCCCCGCTGATTTCGACGGTGGGGTTGGTTCGCTGGGCGTGGTCGACGATCGTGTCGACAAAGTAGGTATAGCGGGCGTGCCCGTATTCAACAACGAGGAATTGTTGTATGTCGGTCAGCTTCCGTAGGGCCGAGTTGGGGTCGCCGTCGAAAGCTAATGGTGGGATGAGTACGTCCACCATAGGGTGATTGGCTGGGACCTCGAGCGTGAAAGCACCAGCATCGTTGACCTTATCCGAGGCTTTCAGTGAGGTGTAGCCAGTGACAACGACCTGTGGCGTTAAATACTTGTCAGTCAAATAGACGAACGGCGTATGGTCGTCCCGTCGCCTCTGACCAATCGCGGCCATGTGCATTACTTGATGTTCCTGCATTGGAAATGATCCCCCTGATTGCGCCCATGGTGACAGGTAGCGGTTTCGCCACAGCACCTGGCAGTGATGGCATTCCACTGTGGTGCCGTCCCCCGGCATGACTGGCCGAGACCAGGCCACACCCCGCATGGTGGCCCAGGCTGTGTTGTTCGGATAGCCCTGATTGTCGGTGACAAGACCACCGGTAGCAGGGTCGGTGTAATACGTCAGCCCTGATCGGCCTAAGGCCGGTGGGAGCACGATGAGGCCATTTCGGTCTTCGGTGAAACGTGCCGCCATGCCATGCCAACGCACCGTCGGCCATAGCGGAATATCGCCCGTGTTTTCGACGGCCACAATGCCGGTGCCGCTACGCTGGGGGCCGAACCAGCAGCCGTCCTTGGCGGTCAGCTCAACCTCCATTGTTGTGTTATCTAGGGCGGTGGTGTCCTCGGGCAGGCCTACTGGTTGTGAAAGATGCACGAAAAGGCACAGTGATGGTTGTCGAGATTCCGTAACGATGAGTTTGGCTGGCTTGAAAAAATCCAAGCCGTTGAGGAACCTGCGTATGACTGTCTCGACGGTGAGCTCGGGTGTCGTGGCGACCTGCACGGTCAGTGTCGGTTCGATAGGGTCAAGCTCACCGATATCCGGGCTGGGCGGCCGGAAACGCGAGTGGTCTTTATCCTTGCGATTACTAATGGCGCCGACGGTGTTACTGATTTTGCCGAGTGTGACCCCCTCGGCACCCTCATCGTCCCCGGCGAGGTGCCATGTTTGTCCCCGATAGTCTAAAAGCTGAATATTCATCAGCAACCCCCTGAATAATTGGTGTTACACCACCATTGGTGTGGTGAACGTATTGACCTGGACGCCCCGCTCTAAGGCCTCAATCCTGCGCTGATAGTCAGCCAAAGCCTGATTGACCCCACGCCGCACATCATCTGACGACACCGTCATGTTGTCCCCATTCATATTGACGTGTACCTCCACGGGTGGGAGCGCGCTACGGCCAGGGTCATCGGCAGGGCCCGCGACAGAGACTTTCACCCGGCCCTGATTATCAAGGATGTCCGGGGCCTTCGTCCCATCAATTCCCCAGGGGGAGCCAAGATCCTCGGTTACGTCGGAGAGAATATCTCCGAGGAACTGCGCTCCCCATTCGATAGGTGCCCCAATCCGGTCTTCTTCACCGTTGAGCCAGGCCTCAACACCATCAGCAAACGCTGTGGCGGTTGCATCCATATGCTGAGAGGCTTCAGTCATCCCCTGAGCGAAGTCGTGCATCTGTTGGGAAGAGAGGACCCATTCACTGCTACCGAACGTATTGACGGCGATGGAATTATTGGGGAGAACACCGCCTGAATCACGAAGGAATGCTGGCAGCACACCACCAAGCTTGTAGCCGCCCGCACGATCATATGCTGCAGAAAGTGACCCATAGGTAGCCAACGCATAGTTCATCGAGGCGCGAATATTCGACTCCGGGTCCCAAATGTCGTTAAAACCAGGATCCTTATAGCTCTGGAACGTTGGGTCAATAGTTTGCATCAACCCCTTCGACGGTATTCCCCTCGCAGCATTGGAATCCCAATTGTTGATAGCCCGAGGATTACCACCCGATTCCTGCTGCATACGGCGAAGAACACTGTTGGTCAGTGAGACTGGTTGGCCTTTTTCACGAAGGAGGCGTTCGACAAGCCCGCGGTACATCTCCACATTGCCGCCAACACTCATCCGCTCTGTGACCTTCTTGGCGATCTCAGCGACCTTATCCTTTAACCAATTCCACGCAGTATCAGCACCTTTGGACAGGAACTCTGGAGCAACAGACTTGGCTAGCGCAGTGCCACGACTAATACCCAACTGGCCTTTGACAGCATCGATCTTGCTGAAGAACAACCTTTTCGCAGCATTAGCGAAATCACCACCCAGCTCCATCGCCTTGTCAAGCACATCACCAGTTACCTCCCAGGCTTTACCGGCCGCATGCTTAATCCCACCGATCACACCACCATCAGCGAAGGCCCCTAGGCCTGAGCCACGACCAGACCTGGCCATCGCATTCATCCGCGCCACAGCAGCAGGCCCACCCACAGCACGGGTCCACTCCGGCCGCATCACCACCAGACAAGCTAAGTATCCCTCCAGTGGGGGAGAAGAACGTATGCACATCACGGCCAGGCGTATAGCCGGGCATGACACCACCTGACGCAAAGGCAACCTCCGGAAGCTTATCCACCCCAGTCACCGTTGCTACAGCATTCCACGCTGGCTTAATTCCGCGGTTATATGCGACGTTCGCGATTTTCCCAGCAATGCTATTAATGGTGTCCCACACCGCATTCCACGCTTTTTTAATACCATCAGCTGCGGACTCAAACCAGTGCTGAACAGTACGGACACCATCGCTCATTCTGTCGAACGCCGGTTTCACAAAATTATCGACGATCATCGAAATGAAGTTTGACATTCCCTGCCAAGCAGGAATCAAAACATTATCAATAACCGCTTTAATCCCATTGACAACGGCAGCCCACACCGCGCCCATGGCAGTAAAAATCGGCTGCAAGACACCATTCCAGAGCCCCTGAAGCATAGTGCCCATCAAGTCCCACGCAGGGCGCAGAACAGTGTTCCACACCGCCGCCATTCCAGTAAGCAGAGCACTCCACACCGCACCCATAGCAGTAAAAATCGGCTGGAGGACCGCCGTCCACAATGCGGTTACAACTTGGCCCATGACATCCCACGCAGGATGCAGCACTGTATCCCACAACGCCACCATGCCTGTGACTAAAAGATTCCACCCTGCCTTGATCAGATCAAAACCACCAACGATGACAGTCTTGAAAACCTCAAACTGGATCATGATCGGCATAAACAATGCCGTAACAACATAGGGTGCAATTGTGCTAACCACATCCCATATAGAAGAAAAATAGTCACCGAGGGAGCTAAAGACCGGCTGGAGCCAACCCCAAAAAGACTGAAAAGCGCTCGCCATCGACGCCACAATCGCCTGACCAGCCCGAGTCTTAGTCAAAAACAGTGTAATCCCCGCCACCAGTAACCCAATGGCAGTAATGATCACCCCGACCGGATTCGTATCAAATATTGCAGCAAACAGTGCGGGCAGTGTCCTCAAACCGGTAAAAATAATACGGCCGATACTTAGAACACTCTTTAGCCCCGATGCGACCTTCATCATTGCCGAAATCACCGACCCCATTTTCGGGCCGAATGCGGTCATTATCGAAGACCCTGTTTTCACAGCGGCAAACCCGCGCGATAAAGGCACAAAGGCCTTCGCCCACACCATAAAGCCATTCGCAGCCGCCGCCGCTAGCTTGGGGTGTTGAGCCATTTCGTTACTTAACTCGGTAATCGCGGGGACAATCACCGACGTAATAATCGGAACCAGTGCATTTAGCATGGCCGTCAGCACAGGCAGCGTCCCATTCACAATTGCCACCAGCGCAGACGCCAGCGGTGGAATCGCTGGAGCCAACGCAGCAACCACACGGATAGCCGCCTGAGCAAGCTGCTCTAATAAAGGGCCCATCTGTGCTAGCCCCTCCTTGAGCGGTGCAAAAGCCCCCATCACAGCATCGACATGGATCCGATCCAACGCAGAAAAAACCGCAGGGATAACATCATTGGCAAGATGCTCAAAGACTGGAGCAATCGCATTACTGATCTGTTGGGCAATCGGGCCAAGCTTGCCTTCAAGCCCGGTAAAACCATCAGAAATGGCGTTAAATACCGGGATCATACCGTTATAGAACGGTTGAATGATTTCAGCAGTGACGTGGGACGCCATCGCCTTCATATAATCCATAGACCCCTGGAACGTTTCACGCTGCTTCTGCGCCGCACCATGGAACATCGCATCCATCGCCGCCGAAAAATCAGCAAAAGAAACTTTGCCCGAACTGACCATATCGGCCACCGCGTCTTTAGACACACCCATCTGCTTGGCGAGCTGATCTTGTAGACCAATACCACGATCCATCAGCTGCGCCATCACTTCACCATCAACATGGCCACGCGCCGCAACTTTCGACCAAATAGACCCCATTTCACTAATCGACGTATTCGAATGCGCCGCCGCATCAGCCACATGACTCAACGTGTCCTGAAGTTCCTGGCCAGGTTTAATCCCAGAACCCAACATCACCGAGGCCACCTGAGCAGTATCACCCATGAGAAACGACGTGCCCTCAATGGACTTATTCACATTGCCCATAATCTGGGTAATCTCATTGCCCTTGTAACCCAACCCCTCAAGAGCTTTCTCGGCCCGGTCTGTTGAGGCAAGACGGTTAAACCCATCCGAGAACGCTTTACCAGCGCTAATGCCGACAGCAGCCGTCGTCGCAATAACCCCGACCTTCATCGTCTTCTTCAAACCAGAGGTGATCCTGTCACCCATCCGCTCGCCCCACGACTGGGATGGGGTGACCACCGTCTTATCCAATTGCTTAGGAATCTGGGAGAAGTCACCCATCTTCGGGACAATGCTCACCCAGCCGGTGCCGACATCAAAGTTCGCCGCCATTTTTAGCCCCCGTTAACGCCAGGCCAATCATCACCCAGCCATTCGTCCATCTCGTCCTTCGACAAGCCCTCCGGTTTCACACCAGCCGTCTCCATGTCCGTGCCCTCCACGCCAGGCCGAGGAATCGGTTTCGGCTTCGCGCCCTTACCACCCCAGGCGCTCATCGCCTGCTGATCAGCAATCTTCGCGAGTAGCTGGTTGGTTAAATCCCACTCCCACTCATCTTTGCGTGCGTGGCGAACAATGGGTGAGGACGGCCCGGCTGTCGCAATTAGCGCGATTACGTCATCCCACGACAGTCGGTCACTACCATCGTTGACCCACCGCCAACGCACACCGACTTCGATCAACTCCCTTTCAACAGCCATCGAAAAATGAGGGTCCTTATCAACAGCATCAACAAGAGAGACAATTTCTGACAGGCTAGCTTTTGTCGCCCCCGTCGCTCCACGCTTTCATGAATGTGTTGAATTCGTCCATGTGCATGTCGTCAATGATGTCGAGAGTGCCGGCGGCAGCCTTGTCCGCTGCGCGTTCCAGCATCATCCACGAAAACTCTTCATCATCCATGCCATCTCGCTTCGCCCGACGACGATCACCAGCAGTAATCACCGAGCTAATAGGTGGCAGGCTGATCGACTCTCCGCCGTTGGTGGTGTAGTCAAA
This sequence comes from Corynebacterium kroppenstedtii, assembly GCF_003243515.1. GTDB lineage: Bacteria > Actinomycetota > Actinomycetes > Mycobacteriales > Mycobacteriaceae > Corynebacterium > Corynebacterium kroppenstedtii_B. Next base: position 20,778 of record NZ_QFRA01000006.1, on the reverse strand, counting down.
CCAGTCACTGGTGGCCTGAACCGGTTTCTTCGTTGTCTTCTTGGCGGCCATACGTGACCTTCCCCCTTGTGTCGAATAAAAGTTCCATTATTCCCTAATGGGCAAACAAACATCATATCCTGATGAAATGCCATGAGGTCTACCATCATCATAGCAGTACATACGTTCGATTACTTCGGTCCGAAGGTGACCCACCACCACCATCCATAAGCAATCGCAGCACATGCCGCCGCGAAAATAATGACAGCGACTATGGGAATAAAAACGTAGAGGTAGACAAGCACGATGACCGTAGCGATACCAGCCGTTGACGCAAACCCCGTGATCGTTCCAGCAATCCCCAACACCACGACCAGAGCAACCAGTCCAAGAGATATCGCACCGATAACCAGTAAATGCACCAGAACCCACAGGCGCGAGATTCTCCCCAAGAAGGAATGCCTGGTCAGAATATTGAAAATATCCACCGGGATACCCACCAGCGGGAACGATATCGTGTTCACTACTCGAACATAAAGCGGGATCAGACTAAACACGATAATAAGCCCCACCACAGTAAGCACCGTGATAGCGACTATCCCGGCAATAGCCAACCCACTAGCACGGTTAAAAACAGTTAAGAGCAGTGTGGCAACCACTAACCCCATCACTGCCAAGACCACAGACAACACCGCTAAAGACACCACCATCTCAACCAAGCGGCCTGTACTGATCAAGGACGTGACTGCAATAATCACCCCGGCTGCAGCGACAATAAAAAGTCCCCAAATAATAATGGGCGCCCCGAGCAGAGTGATGAGTGCCCGCAGCACAATCGTCACGCGGCGGCCTGCCCGAAGTGGCTGGCCAGAAAGGTAGATGAGCACGGCGGCGATGACTGCTAGACCTGCAGATAAGGCGATAAGCCCCGCCAGCGGGGAGAGGAGAACTCTCGGGTGTTGAGCAAGAACTGATATGAATATGACGAGGGCGACAACGGCTATAAGCGCGCCACCAACTCCAGGCACAATCGTGACTGCAGCCACAACGAAGGTGGCCACTGTAGCGGCGAACGCAATAGCAATGAGTACACGCACAGGCGCTGTTAACTGTCGCGCCACCATCGTGAGCGGAATACCGATAAATAGGACGACCGGGATGACAGCGAGGACAACGACACCCATTTGTGCGAGTTTCTGTGACCGCAGCCAGGGGATCGCTCCAGTGAGTGCGGCCATGTCAGCAGCCAGTATGCGTAGTGCCCGACCAATGATAAAGGCACCGCTGATTCCGGCTGCTGCTGACAGTAGTGCTGCGAGGATAAACCGGGGTAGTGCTGCTAGCCGGATACCGACCCAGGTCAACGTGATGATCGCGGCAATGAGGAACCGGTGATTCACGCCTAAAGCAATGGCAAGAGGAGTGAATAGGTCGGCGGCGAGAATGGCAACTCCCCACCCCAGCATGCGTGCCCCGGCAACCAGGCTAGCGGCGGCAATACCGGCAAGAACAGCGCGGAGGGGAGTGAAGAGAAAACCAGTAGCCGTTCGTAGTGTCATGATTGCCGTGACAAAACCGCTAGCAATGGTGGTGAGAGTGTCTATACCAACGGCGTCGAACCATAGCCAGGGGACCGCTAAGACAGTGACGATATACCGATACCAGCGGCCGGGAATAAGTAGTGCTGCGCCGACAAGACAGAGTACTGCGGTCCATCCCCAGGCGATAGTGAAGTTTGTTGCCCAGGCGTATTGGGGTGCAGAAGCCGGGGTAGACGGCCCACCCATCATCAGCCAGGCGACCCATCCGCCATATGCTGACAGGAACAAGGCGGTCAAGTAGGTCAACCATAGGACGTAGTAGGCGGTGGTGAGATAGTTCCATACCACTAGCCAAAAACCAAGAATGAGCGGAATCCAGAAACGATAGATCACGCCACGGAACGGCCAGTGAAGAAGTGGTGTTGACAAGAGCCCTAGCCCACACACCACAGCACCTGTGGCTGCTGCACAGGCATCCACTATCCACCGAATCGGGGCAGCCAGGCCATAAAACATAGTGACGAGAGGAATTAGTCCCGCCGACACCGCTGTCCGTGCGAGACGGACACCTCGCAGAATAAGGGCTGAGATAAATGGCCCTATCCCCGCAAAAATCCCAGACGACATGAAAAACAGGCCAGTAATCATCGTCGACGCCACCACCAGCCGCAGTAGTAGCTGTGCCGCCCCACGGAGGCCTGTCACAAACAAAGACAACTGTCCTGCCGTAAAACAAGCAATAACAGCGCCGACAACACCGACAGCAGCAGCCACACCAGCGGCGATCACCGTCAGCGGCGGGGCCAGTAGTGGGGCAGAAGCAATCAGGCCAGCTGCCCCAGTGAGAGCTGATAGAGCCATCACACTGCCAAAAACGAGCACGACTGGCCTAATATCCCGCCTGATGAGGGTAAATGAAGAGATATTGGATAAAACCCACGTCACCGACGACGCATAAAAAGCAATTGATGCAGGAATAGCCGCCAATCCTGTGACAAGGGCGGTCGTACCAGAGAAAAGAGCAGGGATCAGCGCCCGCACAGTGGTGATAGCTAAACCGAAAACCGAGACAATAAAACGCACCAACGGCAGCAGCACACTTCCCACTGCCCCCAACTCCGAGGCTGTGAGAAGCCGAGTGATACGCCGATGGACAAACAGGGCCTGAACAAGAGGAAGAATAATGACCAGCGCAATAGAGACAGGAGGAACCATCGTCAGCTGAAATCGCAGCAAACGCACGAGCGACAGCATGACACCCGCCGCAACAACAGGGAATACGACACCACCAATAGCGACGGCCCGGAGAGTACTAATCAGGACAGACCGCCCAGTGATCGTGAAGTTCCGTGCAGCAAGAACAACGATGAGACCCAACACTGTGGACGAAAACAACGCCACAATCACAAACGTGATCACAGCAACCGTCGCAGCAATCACGGCCCGCTCGAGACCAGTCATCCGAAATGGCTGAGTAATATGTAAAAACAGACGAGCCTTTGTTACCACCAGCAAAGTCACAGCTGCCAACGCTGCTAAATGCGCAATAATCCAGGCCGACGCTAGAAACAGGGCAGCAGCCTTCATCGTGACTGGCGCCGCTCCCGCAATCACCAGCAGCGGAAAATCCAAAATAATAAACCGCGCCCCATTGAGCACAGACCAGAAAATGAACAACGCGGCCAACGGATGGCCCGTTAACAGGGAAATCACGATCAGATCCGCAGCCCACGGCAACAATGCCCTACCGAGACTGAAACCGACAAACTGGGTGGCAACAAGCCCCATGCCGATCACCAGACCCAAGGTTGACAACCCCACTGGTATGGCAAAAAGTGGCTGCCCAAAGGCAAACAACGCCATCGTCAAGGCAAAACCAGCCGCCAGAGTGATCAACGGCCCCAGCACCATCATGGAGGCCAGCACCCAATCCTGCGCAGTCAACTCTGATAACGCTGCATTGGCCCCCTGCAAAAACTGGTCCCACGCCGCCGTCACTTGCGGCCACACCTGGCCAAGATTCAACGCGTCGAAGGCTGCGACTGACCCCCGGGTAAAGTCCTCGGTGAGTGCAGTGGTCAGTAGTACCCAGTCATTTGCTAGCGCCGGGGGATTAGCCCAGTCAGTGAGAAAACGGTTAGCAATATCCCCGTACTGTGAGACATCAAAGGCGCCGATGAATGCGTTATAGGCTTTGACCAGGTTGGCGGGGTTGAATACTCCCTAGTTTTCGCGGACAATGCTGGCGAACGTATCCCACAGCTTTTGCGCCGCCCGATACAAATCACCGCCGGTACGGGCCACATCCGCCATTAATTCACCAGAGGCCATGCGGTTAATAAAATCGCCCCCGACCTCATGCCACCGCCTAACCGCATCACCCAACCATTGATGTAGATCAGAGATATTCTGATTATTCAGGAAATTACGCAGCCAATCTCCGAGAACCTTTCCCCACCCTGCCGAGGCTTGACCAAGCCATCCCGCCCACGCTCGGATCGGGCCTGACCACTGGTCCAGGCCTACAGATTCCGCGAGGTTGGCTAGGGCGTCGCCGAGGGCAGGGAAGTTCGCAGACGCAATCGCATTATCAATAATGTGGTCAACATCGCCATTCATCACGGCCTTGAGCCAATCTTGCCAATTGGCTCCGATGGTCGCTATGAAGTCACCTATCGCCCTTTGTGTGTCACCGTTTGACAACCCTGCGATGAGTCCACCAATGCCAACACTCGACCACAATGTGGCGATCTTCTTTATCGCATGGGCAATAGATTTTGTGCGTCTGCGTAGCCACGACATGGCATTGTCGAATGCCGCCCGGAAGTTATCTAGATTGGCGCCCGTGATCAGATCACGCGGGGCCCAATCAGCGATAAGTCGCAATATCTCGGAGTCGGTCATATCCGCGACCGTGTGTTCAATACGGTTAATCAGCTGATCGATGGTATCGACCAAGGACCGCTCAGAGATGCGGGAGATGATATTGAGCGCTGTCGATAGTGATGTCCGGATAGCCCCCAGATTCGCAAGCTTGCCATCGCCGGTGATGTAGTCGATCCATTCACGCATGTGGCCAACGAAGGCAAAATCCGGCCCACCATTGTCACGCGGATCAGGCTTGTGAGGCTGTCGATCCACCAGCCTGTATAAGCACACACCATTACTATCCGGCGTACACGATAAGGTGAGCGCGCACGCGGCCAACTCAGAGCGGTTAAACGACTGCGAATCGATGTCAGTAACGACCGCGCGAGGAACAAAAATACGAGTACGTTGCCCGTCCGTAGACAACAGGTCAAAGTTCAGGCAGCGATAAGGAAGAGGCTCATCCAGACGCTCAGCAACACGAATACGCGACGAATCGAACAGTTCTTTCACCGACCCATCGGCGTGCGTGAGACGCATCACCGCCGCATTGCCCAGCTCCATGAACGATACTGACAAGGTGACACCATCCGGCGCGGAGACGGTATTCATCGATAGTCCCGACCAGGATTTCGTCTCCTCCGAGGACAGCGACGTATCTATCTTGACCCCGTCGGCCGAGACATACCCGGCCGGAGTAAGCCCGATGCCAGGCAGCCGACGAACCGGCTCCCGTGCTGACATAGGGATAGCGAACGGATTAGATACCGATTGCCCAATCCAGGCACCCCCACCAGCCTGAATATTCGGCACACCAGAAACAAGATTTCGTCGATCACGCATGTTTCCCCCAAACACAACGCGTAAATACAATCCCCAGTATAAAGGATGGCAGGCGTAGAAACCGTTACCAATCCTCAGGAAAGGAAACACATGGCTAAAACCGTAGCCGTCATCGGTGCGACCGGAACTATTGGACAAGCCGTCGCCCGTCGGGTCGGGGAATACCATAAAGTCATCCCCGTATCGCGACACTCTGCCGTCACTGTAGACATGACCGATGAGCAATCAATCCGCAGATTTTACGAGGACAACGGCCCATTCGATGCTGTGGCAGTCTGCGCAGGTTACGCCCCATTTGATCATGTTACTTCCCTGAAACTAGACGACTTTTCCGCTGCAGCATCAGGAAAATTACTAGGACAAATAAGCCTCGTACTCAACGGCATGAGCCATGTTAACGATGGAGGCTCATTCACGCTGATCTCTGGCATTCTCGCACAATGCCCTGTGGCGGGAAGCGCTACCGCATCTGCCGCGAATGGAGGCATTGAATCCTTTACCGTAGCCGCCAGCACAGAGCTCCCACGTGGACAACGGATCAATACCATTAGCCCCACCGTTCTCCAAGAATCCTCGCAGTCTCACTCACTGTTCCGAGGATTTAAACAAGTACCCGCCTCGGATGTAGCCGATGCATACCTGCGGTCGATTGATGGTGTAGAAACCGGAAAGATCTTCCGAGTATGGGGCTAAAAGAGCCAACATAAAAAGTAGGGGCCTGAGGCTCCGATACCTCTAGCCCCTACATAGCACACCAGTCACTACACAGTGAGAGCACCGACAACAAGGTAGGCAACGATAGTCAAGGCAGCCACATCGCCCAACAACACTCCAGGCTTGAGCGGCAGTGGGGCCAAGATCGTCTTAAGCAGACGCCAATTCCTGTACGCCCCCGCAATCAGAGTCTCTACGCCACGCAGACCCAGCCCACGGATGGGCAGGTGACCAATCTGAGGGATACGAGTTAACAAGAAAATGTTGAACATGATGCGCCCAATATTGAGAGCATTCAAAATCAACATAATGTTGTTACCACGCACGGCGATGCGGATCGGAGCAGACAGCGCCAATACATCCACGGCACCGCGAACAGCCTTAACCACCAATGACGTGTTAAAAGCAGTCAACGAGTTAACAATCAGATCATTAAACGCGTTGAGCAGGGCCATGCGGATTTCGTGGTGGTTGAACATCTGAAGCGCGACAACCACGAATGGTAACGTCTTCGCAGCCTTGACCTGGGCGATGACTGGAGCAGCTAAAAGCCCTTTGCCTGCAGTCAAGAAGCCCTTAACGATAGCCAACTTGAGTGCTGAGCCCACATTGGTGATTGCCTTGACCGCCTCAGCGCCTTGGCCGACAACGGCACCGATAGCCAACGCAATTGCCAGCAGGGGAGACAACGCTTTAGTAGCGCGGGCGGCATGACGCACCGCCTCATCGGCCCCAATCGATGCCAGGTCGGCAATGACGCGTCCCCCACGATCAGTGATGGCGTCGACATGTTTACGAACCTCGTCAAGTTCCTCTTGACGCAGACTGGCCAGAGCCTCAAGGACATGGCCGGGGAGAGCACCACCAGGGAGTTTCTCGACGATTTTCGAGATCGGCGCCGAACCGTTGAAAGTGTCGAGCGCTTCGGCAAAATCTTTCACAGACGACCGGACATCATCGAGGGCAGAGACATCACCGAGTCCCAAATCCTCAAGCTGCTTGTCAAGACCGTCAACCAATTCGTCGGCGGCCGTCTTGAAATCCGCCACCTTCTTCAGCAGATCTGATTCTTCCAGCGCTGTTTCAAGATTCGCCTTTAACGTATCCTTGATTTTTTGACTACTGTCGGCCTCTGAAGCCAGAGTACTCAACGCCTGCTCAACGTGGGAGCGCACATCATCCGACACATTCAGCACAGCGTTGGATGCCTGAGTGAAAACATCAGCGAGCTCATGAGGAATAACACCAGCCGATTCGAGTCGATCAATGACAGTCGATGGTGAAAATTCGCCATACGAATCACGGTCAATGTACTTATATTCCATATTATTTAGCCCCCTCGTCCTCATGGTGGACAGCACGCAAAATGTCAATAATCGTGCTGCCCACTGGTTTCGCTGCCGTGCCAATACTGGATACCAAGTCAGCGATCTTCTGACGATCAGCTTCTGTAAGCCGGTCGAACTTACCGACCAGCTCGGGAAAACCATCACCCGGAGAAATACCGTCAAACAGCTTCTTGCCATACGTCGAATTGATGAATTCATCAATGGCAGCACCTACCTTGCCGGCATTCGCTGACAATTTATCGACATGGTCAGCAACCTGCTTGGGCAGTGCTTCCGCATCCCCAAACTGGGCAGCAACCTGATCATGCAGAGTTGTCTTAGCATCCTTAATGCCCTTGATAGCGGCAGGAACACCGGTTCCAGGGAAAACCAGGGGGCCACCGAGAATCTGCTTGATATCTTCAGCAAGCGTTTTGGCGTCTTTGACTGTGCGGCCCAACATCGAGACGTGCTGAGGGATCGACTCAGTCAACTTATCGATAAGACCATTGAAATTCGTGAACATCCCGGACAGAGAATCGGCAGTATCTTTTTCCACCCCTCCCTGCTGCTGAAGATCGCGGATCGACTTAGTGATCTGTGACAAAAGAGTTTCTTTGTTAGCCATAGGAATAAACCTCCAAAAACTTGTACGAACAATGCTCAAAAGAGCTGGTTAGAAGATCCCCCCAGTGAGGTCATCCAATGTCTGGCGTCCTCCAGCACCAGTAAGCAGATCAATGACAGACTGTGCCCAACGGTGGTACTTGTTGAGCGGAGTAAACGGCAGGGCCTCAACGTCATGAATCAAGGTGGCCGTATCTGCCCCCTCCAGCAAATCAGCCAGCAGTTTGAGAAAATCATCCACGCCATCGAGTGGGCGAAGATGGTTAACGAGCTTCTCAACGAAGTCAAGATTCAACCCGCCCTTGCCATCGATGAGGGAGTAGAACAGGCCAGCAACCAAGTCCGGAGAGATCGGCAACCCATTGAGAGCGTTGCGAACAATATCTTCGATCTCTGCCAGGGAGACCACCGGAAGACCATCGTCAGGGAAGCGATCGTCCTCGTCGTGCTTGACTTCACGGCGGTCAATGTAGGTGTACAGCTTGTTGTCATTGTCGTCAGGGAAGCACTCGATGGTGGCATCAAACCCAACAACCTCAGAGCGTGAAAAGACCTGATCATCAAGCTCAGAGACACGACCATTCGGGATAAACAGCCGCCCCTTGAGGCCATCACCGCCGTGAATGTCGAAAATGTAGGACCGGTACGGGGTATCGGTCGCATTATCAATCATCTGGATAGCCCGCCCGTCATGCCGCGAACGGAAATTCCCGTCGCCCATCATGGCGGTCGCCACATGAGCATTCACAATCTCATGGAACTTGGCCTTGACCTGTACAGAATGACTCGATTGCAGCACAGCCATCGTGTCGCCATTCCAGTCGACGACGTTATCCGTATCCCGGTCAACGGTCTTTGTTACACCATCCTCCGAGATGTAGCCCGCCGGGCTGAAGCGGTTGACGGCAGGTAAGGCCGCCACCCGGATTGACGCAGAGTGCGGAGTCTGAAGTGGATTGATGCCGGCCTGCCCGATCCAAGCAGCCCCGCTGCTCTTCACTTCAGGCGCGCCGACGACAATATTTTGTCGCATACGTGCCATGCGAATCCCCCCAAAAGTATGAAATCCCCGAGTGGCCTCCCCACCTAAGAGGCAAGCCACCTCGAATTATACATGAATATCGATTAGCTTAACGCAGTCCATAAAGTACCAGCCGCCTGCCACCTGAGTACCCCCGGACGATCAGGGTCAGGAAAGATATACGGCTCAGTATCGGTCTCCCACGCCATAACAGCGACATCAGCCCGATACGCCATCTCCAACCCATCAAGACACGCGGCCAGAAGATCAACACATTCCTGGTCATCAGCCCCGTAGACCTGAAGCATGATCCGCGTCCGATCTGTGACCGGTGTCTCCCGGTGAGGTGGTGCATTGTCCACCCGCACCACAGGACCATGAATCTCAGCAGGCACCTTCGTAGCAACATGCACTGCTTCATAGTCCGAGCCGACGAACCATTTCTTCAAACACGAGACCACAACCGCAGTAGGATGCCTCATTCCACGCTCCTTGGATGCCTAGTAGCAACCGGATACTCACCAGCAGCCTTCTGCAGCGAATTATGTTTCAGCGCATACTCATAGGCCCCCCAATCACCAGGAGTCGGCACCACAAGCGCCCGCCACCGAGTTTTGCCTTGAACCGCTGGAAGCACCGAGCACGACGACCCAGCTTTTTGGCGGAACTCCTCAGCCTGAGCATCAACAAAAGAACGCGTCTGACCATCTTCCTTGAGGACGCGGTTAAAAAACTTATGGTTTATTTTCCACTCAACACGGTCACCCACGGTTACACCCCCTCACAAACATGAAGCTTGTATTCCACCAAGCCCGGATCCCACCACGGCCCATGCGTATAGTCCTGGCCACCATCAGCAACAAGAAACCTGGCACCACCGAGCGTCACTTGATCCCCAGCACGAACACCACCAGGAAGAGCAAACAACGAACCAGCCCAATCCACCCGCCGAACATCCTGATCGTCAGGACCATGCTCGCCAGAACTATCAATAGACCAGCCAGCGACACGAACCATCTCCGGCGCTGCCCACGACCTGGTCGCATTACCGAACGCATCAACCCCGGAATCCTCGCGATGACACACTTCCACCGTGAACGGCAGGGGAAAACCCGACCTAGTACAACGAGACCGTGAACGCGCCACGACGGCCACCTCCCACAGAACGAAGCATCCGCTTGTCCTCAGCAGTCAAAAACACACCGCCACCATTCGAGTTAGACCCAAAATTCTGGGTAGTGGAATACGGGCCAGCACTAAACGACTGCGACTCAGCCCCCACCGGAACAGCGGACAAACCACGACTGACCGCGCGGGCAGCAACCCGAGCGCACACCACACGAACAGCAGAAGGCACCTCACCGTCAACATGACCACCCAGATAGGCATCAATAGCGACAGTGGCCTCATCAATCATCGCCCGAATAAACCGACGATCGTCACGATCCGCCTCCATCGTGAGACGATCAGTGACATCGCTGACCGTGCAATATACGTCCACAGCACCCCCTTATATGGTCTACTTCGAAGCCCGAGCAGGCTTCCGTGCACTTCCCGGTTTCACGACGTGGGCGACCATAGCCATATTCGGATTCGTCAAAATCGGCTGGGCAGCACAGTTCGCACGAACCCAATACGCCATCGGATCGTTCTCGCGCCACGCACCGACAGCGATTTGCCCGAGGCCTGTGAGCTGGTATTCCGGAGAATGCATCTCCACAGTCTGGCCCCACACCGTGTAGCCCAAAAGTCCGGATTGAGTCTCCGGCGGCAAGAAATACAAGGTGTTCTCATCCAGGATGCGGCGCGACCCCTTGCCGTCCCGCACCGATTTCGAATACGACGTGATGGCGGGCAGTCCCTGATCCTGCAGGACAGCATTAATGGCCCCAGAAGAAATGCGGGTCAGCTCACCGGTCGTATTCGCAGAGTCACGGAACTGAGCATTCACCTGAAGTTTTTGGATCACCTTCGGGGAAGCAATGATCGTGCCCGGCTTGGTGCCGTTAGCATCCTCGTAAGCCATCGCCCAATCGATAATGTCCTCGAGCGCAGGGGCATTAGGGTCATCCCAATGCTTCTTTGGGGTGACCTCGAACTCATCGTCGCGCCCAATACCTGCATCAACAATGGCGCCGTTTTCCACGTAGCGGACACGGCCAGTGGTCAGAACATCACCACGAGCAACCTCAACACGGTTAGCCACCGCACGGACCACCGTTTCGGTGGCCTTGGTCATATCGTCTTCCTGGAACTCAGTATTGGCCTGCCTGAAGCTACGCAGCTGATCCATTTCATTGATGCGGACTTTTTGCCCAATCAGTGGTAGTTGCATCATGGCCTTATGGCCGCCACCCATTGAACCGATAGGAGTCTCAGCGTCAGCGGAACGAACCTCAGCCAACCGGCTCGTATCTTCCTCAGTTTTCCAGGTGAAGAAAATATCATTGACCAGTTGAGAGAGGAAATAGGCTGACAGTGAATATCCACTGGATTCGAGATCAGTTAAATAGTGGTTGGCGTAAACCGTTAAATCTTCAGGTGAGAGAACCTCAGTCCAAATTTGTGATGATCCCATTAGTTATCACCTCGCAGCGACCCGACCTGATCAAAATTCGTTGATCCGTCCTCATTCCATAGAGAATCCGACGGCTCGTGAACAAACGTGAACTCAGGGTGATCACACTCTGAGATCGTTACGCGGTTGTTTGAGTCCGGAAAACGATCAACGCGGATGCGGCCATGCCAGATGATCGGCACGACTTCGCCGGGAACATTGTCCTGGTCAGTGAGCAGAAAACCGTCCACTGGCTGTGTTTTTGATGTCACTGGGAGCCAGTAGTCGCCGTCACGGTGCAATGCAGTGTCAGATGGTAATACTGCTTTTCGAATATGGGTTGTCTTTTCCCCCAGTGTGCCAGTCTCTGCGTTGTCGACAGCATGACGTGAGCCAAGCCAAGAAAGGTCACTGGGAGAATACCGGTCAAAATTTGGCCGAAAATGCATTATTCCCCCCGAATAATTGATGAATGTTGTTTATGCCCCTCGGCGTGCCGTATGGCGTTGCCACAGCTCCTCACCTTTGGAGATGCCCTGGCTGGGCTGTTCCCATGTCAGTGATGAGTTAGGGGCGACGGGTGTGCTGTGCTTTTTGATGAGTGCTGTGAGCGTCGAGTCTGCATCATCATCGTCAAGATCTAACTGTTCGACTGCGTTGCAAAAACGCTTCGAATCAAAGAGTTGCCCAATGCTGCCGCCCAAGTCTGCGATACGTGTCGTCAGATCGTTATGTCGCTTTGCCTCGCCTAGTTGGCTCGTCGCCTCAGACAATTGCGAGCGAAGCGTCTCCACTGTTTCCTCAAGCTTGCCTTTCTCATCTTTCAATGAGTCAAGCTGACCAGTGAGATGTTTGACGTCATCAAGCGACTTCTCTGCTCGGTTTTCCCACGTGCGGGAATGAGCGCGCATCTGTTCGTACTTTTGTCGATAATCAATAGAACTTGTATTCGACTCTACCTTCTCGGCATGAGATGCAGAGCCCTTGCTTCCAGAAGCCTTTTCGGCATCGTGTGCGGAACGATCCCCCTCATATTCAGTCATAACTACTCCCTTAAGTGCGTGTGCTAATTACGGTCGTAGCATTCATCCCTTCCGGACAATACCGCAATCAACTCACATGTTAGCACATATGTTCAGTGAGCTAGGTTTCCCGCCTTTCGCATAGCAGGCAAGATAGTCTCTGGCTTTGTGTTGCTAGATTGCTTCTTAGCCTCGGCATAAATCTTCTGAGCCCGAATTGTGCTCTCAGGAAGCTCAACTTTTCCGTGCTTCCGGCAAACCAGCAGACATCGGCAATGATCGTGGTAATGAGCGCCACCATAACCACCACCTGCAGTTTCCCGCCTTGTATACGCAAAACCACGAGAAGCCAACATCAAACAAAAAGCACATGCACCTGGATGAGCTACCCGAGCCCACGACCCATGACCATTCCACGCCGTCAACTCCGTCGTCTTGCGTTGCCGACCGTACAACTCATCGGCCACGATAAAACCTACGTTCTTGACTGTTTTCGTGTATCCATTGTCCTCAAAGAACAATGGTCCGAAGTCGTGAGCCATCCTGGCCTCCACCTGGTCAATATCGACCTGCTTTGGTTCCCACGCGACTGGCCGCATTTTCATATAGTCTTCCTGCTCCTCTAACCACGCCATCGTCGCATCAGTGACCGACAAACCATAGGCGTCGATCGTCTCTCGCACCAGCTGTCGCAACATGTCTTTTTGCTCATAGGGGTTGTCAGTGATGTCAGGAATGTTTGCTGCCTCAATATCCAGATCATGAATAGCTAGGGCTGTAATCCGGTCAACGACCGGGCCGATCGATGTCCACGGGTGCTCCACGTCCACGACAGGCATTTATCTCCCCTCTCTAGCATCTTGACTGGCGTTTTTATCGGGGGAGAGGGTTTGCACTGGTTTCACCGCGCCGGTTGTGGTGTTCTCCGGTTGATTAACTTGGGCGTTGTCATTCGTGGAGGCAGCCATGACCTTAGCGAGAGCTGAAAGCCGTTTGCTGCGATTTTCCCGCTCGATCCGTAGACGATCAGCAGCGGAGAAATGCAGGTTTTCGAGCAAAACCTGGGAATCGGGGGAGAGGACACCCGCTGAAAGGAGTTTGAGTGCCCAGTCGGCATCCGCGGCCTTCGACGCGGTCGCCGGGTCTCTCCAGTCCACCTCGAGATCATCGGCCAACCGATCAGCATCTACCTCATCATCGAATTCAGTCAGCGAAGTGAGCACTTGCGCCAACGCAATCAAATCTGGGTTCATTAGTTCGGTTTTGATCTCTGAGGCGCGGATCAGTTGTTCTTTCCACACGCGGATGGAATCACCCGATGGTGGATTTTGAGTCATGAAGCCGAAATACTGGGCCGGGATTTTCGATTCCGAGGCGATGAGCTGAGAATAGGCTCTCACCTGCTCAATAAAAGGGGTCGGGGGTGAGGAGGAAAATTGTCCGACACTGGGCTGCTTGGCATCGTCCTCGTCGCCATTGAGGACGAGCATCTTGCCGATGGAGGTGCGCCACCTCATCTCGACGCGGTCAAATTCTGACATGCCGTCAGGGTCGTAGCCGAAGTCTTCAGGTGAGGCACCTGTGGCCCACCGTTGTGGGGAGGCATAGAACTCGGAGTTGTATTCCATGTTTTCTAATGTGCGGGCGGCTGCGTCGGTGAGGTATTGCACGGCTGGTGTGATCTCTGATTGTCCTGACCAGTGAGAGATGCGTAGCCTGAACATAGGGAAACCGTCATCGGGTATGGGATATCGTTGGACTGCTTGAACTCGGCTGGCATTGCGTAAGACGATGACGATTTGCCCACGCAGGTAGAGGACTTCGCGGTGTCGGCCTTGTGAATCAACCCCGGAGCGGCGGTAGCCAGCAACCGGGCTATTGGTGGCATCATCCCACAACAGTGATCCAGACATCGGGGAGACAGCACGTAGCCGGAATTGGCCCATGGTGTCTGGTTCGACGGCAAGCAGGCCTAGACCAAAGATCAGCATGTCCAAGATGGCTTCAGAGACGCGGAGTGGAACATGGAACCGGCGGGTAATGGTGCGCATCTGATCGGGATAGTCCGGAGAGATAAAACCATCCATGCGCAGCAGGTCACCATAGGTATCGACAATTGTTGCCGGCCAGCCTGACACCACCCCAATATCTCCGAGGGTTCGTGGCACAGCCACACCGATTCGCCGAACCCGATGTGTACCGTCATAGTAGGCAGCCAACCGCTCATTGTTGGCTCTGTGTGCTCCGACCTGGGTAGTAAGTAATTTTATAAGGTCGTCTTCGGTGCGTGTGAGTCCATCGATCATAGGACAAATGACCCCCTCTTCTTTTTATGTTTCGTTATCCCCCGTGACACAGCGTCGAGATAGCACTTGTAGGCCATGACCGCTGCGTATGCTGCGTCAATTTTATCAGCAGATTCTGGTGATGATTTGTAGAGCAAATATCCGGTTCGTGTTTCCCTCCGGCGGGCGTTAAGCAAGTGTGCTCGTAGATAGGGGCCTCCGTCGTAACTGATTTCGCGGTGGATGACGGCTTGTCGGAATTGGGTTAGTGATTGATACACCGCAGCCGTTTTCCCCCTTGGCCACGCCATCATGGGGTGGCTAGCTGTTGCACGGACTTTTAGCTTGGGGGAAAAGTCTGCTTCCCAGGTTGAGACATGTTCAGTCCACCCCGACGGGTCGCAATACATGCCAACCACGCGGTATCGAGAAAAACAGTCGCGGATGACTGCATCGACTTGCTTTGTGTCTGATTCCCAGGTTGGGTCTCGAGGTGTGGGTGATTGCCACACTGCAACCTCAAAAAGGTGTCCGTCCGAGATGCGTATCCCTACCAGAGCGGTGGCATCAACGTTGCCTCGAATACGGCCTCGCGATCCGTCGAAACCGAGCACGACCTTATCGCCTGGCTGAACAGCTTTGTCACGATCCTCGATGGCATCCACCTCGAGGTGGGATAGGTACGAGTCAGAGGCAGACACTATTTGGTTGAGGTAGAACTGGCGGGCATCGGACGGGTCGGTCGACGGGTCCCAAATCTCGGTGATGATCCGTTCGATATCGACCCAACCACCTTTGTCACGTGCTGAGTCTCCGTACGCGTAGGCCAGCCCCGCATAGAGTGAGTCGTGGTCGGCAAGATCCGTATCGGCAGGTGCTTCCCGATGGTCAACCAGGATGGTTTCTCGCTTGAGCCTTCCTTGTCTTTCTAGTTCAACAGCCTGAAACGTTTTCTCTGCTATTGACCCTGACCCAGGCCGGAATGCGTTTGGTGTTTCGATGGAGTGGCCCCCGACTTTCCCGAGGTTGCGGCGCAGAGTGTCGGCTAGTGCCACACCACCATTTGAGCGTGTCCATGATTCTGTCTGGTCAAGGGCGGCCCATACTGGTCTGCCGCCTTCTTTGGATAGAGCGCCGGAGGTGATGAATTCAATGCGGCCGCGAGGTAATGCAATGAAGCTTTCCATGGGGTCAATGTCGTAGTTATTGATAGCTGGCCCGTCGCGGAGCATTTCTAGTAGTGGGCCGTAGGCATTTTTTGACTGGTCTTCGTTGACAGCGGCGAATTGGACGCGTGGTGTTACACGCTCTGACCAGGGGACTCCGACTGGTTGTCCGGCGGCGTCCCATCCGCCGAAGCAGACGGGGCCTAAGGCTTCAAGTGCTCCGATTGCGCCCATGAGGGGTGATTTTCCTGATCCTTTGGGCCGGGAGAAAATGCCCCGAGTGTAGACCCGTTGTCCTGTTTCCGGGTCAAGTTGGTAGTAGTGGATGAGGAAGTTGGCTTGGTCTGGGGTGAGGATGAGTGGGTGGTATTCGGCTGAGTCCGGTTGGGTGAGGTTTTCTTCTATCCAGGCTAGGCATTCCCATCCAAGAGAGGGGAATTCTCCGGCCTCGCTGGGTTTGAACGGCATGGGTTAATCAACTGCTTTCAGGCTGCGGTAGCGGCCTCGGACGTCGGTGGCGGCGCGGGAGGCGCGGCGTTTGTCTTCTGCTTCGTCTGCGGTGGCCATGGTGATGCGGTGGCGTGCGAGGCTGTCGGGTGTGATGCCGTATTGGGCTAGTTGCAGTCGTCTCTCTGGGCCTAGTCGGGTGTCGCCTCGGTTGAAGGCGTCGTCGATGACCATGGTGCGGGCGAGGTCGAGCCATTGTGTTTGTTGGAGGCCTTGTGTTTTTAGTGGTGGGAAGTTGGCGAGGGTGTCCCAGAATTGGAGTGTTTGGTCTGTCCAGGGTTGTTGGGTTGCGGGGTTGGTGTTTCCGTAGATGTCTTCGAGTGCGGGTTGTGGGACGAAGGAGACGACAATTTCTCGTTGGGGTATGTTTTGTTCGTTTCTTCTCGCACGTGCGTTTGGTTTTTTGGGTGCTGGTCCTCGTCCTGCCATTGTTTTACCTCCGGTTGGTGTGAATAATATCGTATGCGTGTTCGATTATAATGTGTTATACTCGTGGTGCAGCTGCGCTAGGGGGGGATTGTGGTCCTGGACTGTTTTCAGTCCAGGACCCTTTCTTTATCTGTGGGGCTTGATGTGGGGGGCTTTGGTGGTGTGTTGGGTCCCTGTTTTTATGCCTTTTTTGGGGCCTGTGGCGGGGCGAAAAAGTCCGCAAAAAGTCCGCACGAGGTCGTATAGCCACGGTCTTAATGACAATAACCGTAATAGTGATATTGCTCTGACCAGCGCAAACAACAAAACCGCCGGTTAAGCGAAAATCGCTGAAATATAACGCAGATCTACGAAGGTACCAATCAGATTTGCCGCATGGTCATGGGTCGGCAGATCCTAAACTAGCTGGCCAGATGCTATTTTTGACGGTCATTAAGTAATGTAACTAAGTCGCTTAGTGGCCGTCTTTTTACTTCGACCCGGCAAAAACTATGCATCACATTCAATGGCCTCATCGAAGAACGTGAGGGCGCTTGGAGTCGCGAGTTACGACTTTGAGTTAGAAGGTGGACGGGGTGAGTGTTCTGTGTAAAGGTTTTTATAGCTATGGAAACCTGAAATTGAAAATGGTACGCTATTGAAGCGTGTTCACAGATGCAATTTCCCACTACAGTCGAAAGAGCTCTTCGTATGAGTAAGGCATACATTCGCCTTGTAGCGTTAGCTGCATCTGCAGCAATCCCCTTTGCCTCCGTAACAACCACAGCAAACGATGAGCCTGTTCAGACTGCTAACAAGGCTGATTCTCAGCAGGAAAAAGTTGAAAGAAAACGTAACCTGATCGGAACCCCTCAGTGGAATCGCGACATCCAAAAGCTCAAGTCTGAGGGAAAGCTGAAGCAAACCAAGTAGGTAAAAATGGTAACGTTGAAATCACGATCTACCATGTGATGGTATTTGTAGCTACAATAAAAACTTGGTTGTAAACGTCGCAAAGCAGGCGCATTGCGAATAGAGGGAGTTTATTTTGAGTAACCTGGACAAAAGGCGGTCGCTGTTTTTTACTATCAGCTTGGCGGTACTGGTCGTGTTGATGCTTTTTCTGGAGTGGTGGCTTATTTCAGCCCTCTTCGACGATAACAAGCCGCACATATTCGTTCCTTTTGGATTTGTGAGCTCTGTAGTTCTCGGAACTGTGGCGGGCACAGTTTTCAAAAAGAAGCTTCTGAAGCCTTCGGTCTAGATTCTCACCCCTGCGACGTTTCCTGCTATGTCGTGGGGGTCTTTTTCTTTGTTTTAGGTTTTTCGATCCCGGATAGATCCTTCACCAGATCATCTGCTGCTTCACGGACGAGATCCCATTCATCAGGCCAAAGGTGCGTATAGGTGTATAGGTATTGAGTGTTGTCGCCGCGGAAGCGTGCCTCAGCATTTCCTGAACAGCTTTTTCACGCCGCGCCCCTGTCGAATGAGGTGTGACGTCTAGAGGTGCCCTAAGTCATGAAAACGTAGACCTAGTGCCCGCATTGCCGCTGAGATTCCATCTGAGCGAAACATCTTCTTGCCGGGCGTGAGAAACATTGGCTCATTCGGATTGAGGGGTGTTTTAGGCTGCGCTCCGCGAGTCGCGTAATCGTGGAATTAGATAACGGGATTGATGGCGTGACGTTTTTGTTTTCAGCGGTTTCAATTACTTCTTTTACTTTCTCAATCGTGGGTAGTTTTGAGGTGTCAGTAGCGGATACTCCACTTGGTCTTTTCACCTTTGACATTGCGGACACAACGCAGTTCTACGAGGGGACTAACCAGATTTGCCGCATGGTCATGGGGTGGCAGATACTGAAATAGCAGGGCCATGTGCACACCGCTCAACGGGGGGCGCGCAGCATTTCCACACTGTTCTCCAGGCCGAAGTTTTGGCTCAGCGGTTTCCGACGAGCAAGTGGTGCAGTACGGGCTAAAATATGCCTCATATTGGTCTTCCGCACGTATCAAAAGAGGATTTCTGCCCCAATGGTGTCTTTGCGGTTGGTGCTGTGCATCAGCTGCCGTGGGTGGAAGTTTTATCCCTTGCTGCTGTTCATCTGGCTATAGTGGTATTGTCCGCCCTTGGAGAAGGCTTCTTTTGGACGTGGGTGGGAAACCACTTTTAATAGAATTGTTTCGACAACAAAGGAGTGGATTATGCCGCTTTATATGATCTTCATACTTGTTCTAGCAGGGTGCAGTGTAGGCAAGGCCCTTGGTCTCATTATAAGGATGAAAAGCAACCCCGAGCTTCAAGGGAAGGGGCTTAAAGTCTTGTTCCAAAGAGACAGGGGGCAGAGTGAGGAAAAATAGCTTTGTAGAACGTTCTTAAAAAGAAGATGCTTCACGCTCAGCGCGCAGGTTAACGTGCCGAGTGTCAGGTTTTTCTTTGTTTGTGGGGCGTGGTTTGTAGGTAGTCAGGAAAGGTTGGGGTCTTTAGGGTGAGCTATCGCAACCGCTAACCGCGATCCTGGGGCGGTGGGGTATTTTGTTCTCCTCGCATGGTAATTGTCTCGATGTAACGCCAGTTACATTTCTGTCTGCTACCGTGGGCTCATGGTAGGAACCGTTGAGACAAAAAGGAGAGGTATAACCCTTTTATTTGGTATGTTTCAGGTGGTTTTGGGAAGCACCTTGCCATCGGGTCTCTATGCCATATATGAACGTGACTGGGAGCTTTCTAGAATCCAGTCAACGCTAGTTTTCGCTTCGTACGTTGCCGGAGTGCTCTGTAGTCTCATTTTCCTTGGTAGCCTCGCTGACCGGATTGGCAGGAAACCTGCTATCGTTCTTTCAGTCGCACTTGCCGCATTGTCCAGCCTCACGTTCTTAGGGGCTACAGGCCTTCCGCTGCTCGTTGTCGCCCGGTTATTATGCGGATTATCCGTGGGAATTTGCACAGGAGCATTCACTTCTGCCTTAATTGACAATTATGGACGGAGGCATGGCTCAGCACTGAGCGCAGTAGTTACTTCTGCAGCTCTTGCCTCCGGGCCACTAGCGTCAGCACTGATAGCTGTGGGACTTCCGCTACCATTGCGCCTACCTTTCATTGTTCACTTAATGATCCTTCTCGTTGTGCTGATTAGCTGTCTACGACTTCCAGACAATTCAGCACGACAGGAATATGTCAAGGCAGTGCCGAAAGACCAAGAAGGAACTTTCCCTACTAGGTCTGCACTGTTCGTGTTCGTATGCTGTGCATTCGTTATCGGATGGGCATACGGAGCCAATGGGATGTGGCAGTCAGTCGTGCCGCTATCGATGCACGTAATTCATAGTCAACTTCAGATTGCCTGTATCACTACGTTGATGTTGGGGGCTTCAGCCATCACGCAGGGACTAACCCTCAGACAACAACCGGAAAAGATCTTGCCAACCGGGCTCCTACTCCTCGCTCTTGGATTCGCGATAACAGCGTATGGAATCACTACTCAGCAGGTGTGGATCGTAATTGGAGCGACAATCCTCGTAGGAGGACAAGGCATGGCCTTCCGAAGCTCACTCAGTCTCGTGGCCCACAGCGCGCCTCCCCACAAACAAGCGACAGCAATCTCGCTCTATTACATCTTCGGTTTCCTCATGACCGCTGCATTGCCCCTGATAACCAACGTCAGTGGAGTTGTCCTCGTTCTCTACATCATGGTGATTGTGACGCTAGCCAGCCTCTTAACAACACGATTAATTACAAGGTAGGGAGTCCCCTTGGGGTACTTGTTCAAGGACTTGGTGTAAACGTCCATAACGCACATCGTACTCATTGGTGGACAGGTATCGCGTGTTAGCGTCTATATTCCTCAATCTTTTCACGGTGAATATCTTAAAGATTATGTACAAAAGATTGAGTCTAGCGCGACTTTCCGT
>NZ_QFRA01000065.1 GCF_003243515.1 Corynebacterium kroppenstedtii | reverse complement strand
CGGTACGACTGCCCACAGCGACGAAGGCACGCCTGCTGGAGTGGTTCGTGCTGGGCGTGCCGTCGTACCGGCAGCGGTTCCTGTCCGATACCAGCGCGGTCTCGCGGGAGCGGTTCTACCGACTGGTGCGTGGCTGCTGTGCGCTGGTGGAGCAACTGCGCGAGCCGTTCGAAGGCGCCATCGAGTGCGACGAGACCACCTTCGGTGGCGCCCCCCAATTTCGACACCTCCGCGCTCACTTTCGGCGGTGGCGAGTGATCGAAGCCAAGGCGGATCAACAACTTGCAGCGTTCCTCAGGTCGTGTCGGCAGAACGCTTGTAGTGGCACGTCAGCGGTGTGATGTAGTTCCCATGTCACAGCATCCCGGCTACACTCGCGGCCATGTTCATCAAGGTCACGAGCTCCGGCGGGCGCCGCTATGCGCAGTTGGTGGAGTCGTACCGCAACGACGCCGGCCAGCCCCGGCAGCGCACGCTCGCCACGCTGGGCCGGCTCGAACCCGGTGGTGACGTCGATCGCCTGATCGAGGCACTCAGCCGCGCGCAAGGCCGCCGTGACGCACCGGCCGGCTCGGCGCGCATCACGGACCTTCGCTTCCTGGAGGCCCGC
Source organism: Corynebacterium kroppenstedtii (assembly GCF_003243515.1). Classification (GTDB taxonomy): domain Bacteria; phylum Actinomycetota; class Actinomycetes; order Mycobacteriales; family Mycobacteriaceae; genus Corynebacterium; species Corynebacterium kroppenstedtii_B. The sequence continues at coordinate 1,688 of NZ_QFRA01000065.1, read as the reverse complement.
GCCGCCGGTGATGTCTGGGCGCTGTGGCAACTGTGGCGGGCGTTGGATCTGGAGGGCCTGTCGCTCGCGTGGCGCCGCTCCAGGACCGAATTGGACGTGCTGGCCTGCCTGCGCGCGATGGTCTTCAATCGCCTGTGCGATCCGTCGTCCAAGCTCGGCGTGCTGCGCTGGCTGGACACGGTGGCGCTGCCGCGCGGCTTCGGCTTCGAGGGCGGCCTGCCCGAGCACCAGCACCTGCTGCGCGCGATGGACGTGATCGACGACCACGCCGACGCGATCAACGAGCGCCTCGCGTTCCTGATGCGCCCGCTGATCGACCAGGAGTTGTCGGTGGTGTTCTACGACCTGACCACCGTCAAGGTGCATGGCGAGGCGGTGGTCGACGGCGATGTGCGCGACTTCGGCAAGTCCAAGGACGGCGGCGTGGCTCGCCAGTTCGTGCTGTCGCTGGTGCAGACCGCCGACGGGTTGCCCATCGCGCACGAGGTGCACCCGGGCAACACGGCCGAGGCGAAGACGCTGCTGCCGATGATCCGCTCGCTGCTCGAGCGCTGGCCATTGAAGCGCGTGGTGCTCGTGGCCGACCGAGGGCTATTGAGCTTGAACAACCTGCAGGAGTTGGCCCAGCTGCAGGCCCAGCTCGACGCGGCCGGCCGCGGCGTGCGCCTGGAGTACGTGCTGGCGGTGCCGGCGGCGCGTTACGGCGAGTTCAGGGCCGAGCTGCAGTCGCTGGAGGCGACGCACGACGCGGCGGTGGCGTGGGAGGGCGAGATGCTGTGGGCCACCGGCGACGAGAAGGATCCGGCCGACCCACCACGACAGTATCGACTGGTGGTCGCGCACGACCCGGTGGTGGCGCAACGGCGCAGCCAGGCGCGGCGCGAGCAGATGCGCGAACTGATCGCGCTCGGCCAGCAGTGGGGCGGGCGGCTGGACGCCCAGGACGCCGGCGAGCGCCGGCGCGGCCGTCCGCTGTCGGACTCGGGTGCGAAGGCGCGGCTGTACCACGCCGTCAAGGACGCCAACCTGGCGCACCTGATCAAGGTGGACCTGCACAGCGAACTGTTCCAGTTCACCGTCGACGAGCAGCGGCTGCAGTACCTCGAAGGGCTGGACGGCAAGCTGCTGCTGGTGACGAACACCGACGCGCCGGCGGCCGAGGTCGTGCAGCGCTACAAGAGCCTGGCCGACATCGAGCGCGGCTTCCGGGCGCTGAAGAGCGAGATCGAGATCGGGCCGGTGTACCACCGGCTGCCGCGGCGCATCCGCGCCCACGCGCTGGTGTGCTTCCTGGCGCTGATCCTGCACCGGGTGCTGCGCATGCGGCTGAAGGCGAGCAATCGACAGGAGTCGCCAGCGCGGCTGCTGGAGCAGTTGCGGCGCATCCAGCATCAGACGGCGCAGACCGGCGACGGGCAACTGCTGCGCGGGCTGACCGAACTCGGGGCCGCGCAGAAGGAGTTGTTCACCGCGATCGGGCTGCCGGTGCCGACGCCCGACAGCGTGGCGCCATCGAACCCGGAGGTCGCCGCACCGGTCAACTTGTAGTCTGCGGATTGCAGTGCCGATCACGCCAGATCAACAACTTACGTGCGCCAAGTGTCGAACTCGGGGTTCAGCATCTGTTTCGATCCCATCCTACGAAACGATATTGACCCTGAACTCGTCGCCACGAACGAGTGGGCGGG
>NZ_QFRA01000046.1 GCF_003243515.1 Corynebacterium kroppenstedtii | reverse complement strand
AACCGCGCCGGGGCAGCAAGAAATCGACCTCCGCTACGACGATGTGCTGTCCATGGCCGACAACATTATGACCTTCCGCTTCCTCATTAAGCAGGTCGCGTTGCAAAGCGGGGTGCGGGCGACGTTTATGCCGAAACCTTTTGCTAACAGAGCGGGCTCCGCCATGCACACCCACATGTCTCTCTTTGAAGGCGACACCAACGCATTCCACGATCCCGATGATGAATTCAACTTGTCGGCCACCGCGCGGTCCTTTGTCGCCGGAATTTTGGAGCACGCCAACGAGATTTCGGCTGTGACGAACCAGTGGGTCAACTCGTACAAGCGCGTGGTCTTCGGAGATGAGGCACCGACGTCGGCAACATGGGGTCTGTCTAACCGATCAGCGTTGGTTCGTGTACCCCGATACACCTCGACAAAAGCCTCATCACGTCGCGTTGAGGTCAGAAGCCCCGACTGCGCATGTAACCCCTACCTGGCATTTTCGGTGCTCCTCGCGGCGGGATTGAAAGGCGTGCGCGAAGGCTACGACCTCCCGCCCCAGGCTGAGGACGACATATCGTCCTTGACACGCAGGGAACGTCGCGCGCTTGGTTACCGCGACCTTCCGACGTCGTTAGATGAAGCACTCCGTGAAATGGAGCGCTCAGAACTTGTTGCGGACACCCTCGGTGAGCATGTTTTCGAGTATTTCCTCCGCAACAAATGGCAGGAATGGCATGATTACCAAAGCCAGGTCACGCCATGGGAGTTGGACACCACGCTGGACTACTAAAGACAGGTCTGATCAGACACGAAAGCACGTGATCCCATGACTTTCTTCCCCGCTCCCCACCGACTCTCCGAACTACGACTGCGGACGGCACGCGGAACACGATCTGCTGTGCCATCACCGTCCACCTTGGGTTTGACCAGCCCCCACGCAGCGTCCGACCTCGAAAAACTGGGGTGGGATAACCAGGATTCGCTCGGCCTCCTGTACCTCCTGGCCAATGTCGGCGACCCGGAATTGGCTCTCAACACCCTTTACCGGCTGAACGAAAACCTCAAGCCGGGTTCCGACGAAGCCACTGCTTTTCTTGACGCAATGCGGAACAACGAGGTCGTACGGTCGCGTGTGCTCGCGCTGGTCGGGGGCTCTGCGGCGCTCGGGGATCACCTCGTGGCGAACCCCCACCTGTGGAGATCATTCGCCGACCCGATCCCGCACAGGGAGGACATGATGGCAGCGATGCTTTCGTCGGTCGAGGCGGAGCCCATTGCGAAACCGGGAGCTGAGGAGTCGGGGACGTCCGAGGCTTTGGCTTCGGCCAAGGGGAACGAACAGGGGAAGAACGAAGCAGGGGCCCCAGACAACAGGTCATCGTCCAGGCCATCATCGCAGTCGGGTGAAGGCTCTGTCCGGGAAGTTTCGGTCGATCCGCGGATTTCTCACGCCGGGATGTACCGCGCAGGAATAACCGGTACCGCGGCATATACCCAACTCAAGATGACGTATCGCACGCTACTGATGCGCATCGCCGCCTCTGATTTGGCCAGCACCATACCGTCCGGGGTTTTTCAGCAATCTCAACCCGACGGTGATGACCGACGTGGCTCACCGCGGGCTGGCACTTCAGCGACACACGGGGGAGAGGACGGTAGCGAAGGCGCAGCCTCGGCGTCGCCCGACGAAAAGCGCGCGATGGCCCATCCGATGGGATTCGTCGAGGTCTCGGCCGCAGTATCTGATCTCGCCGACGCAGCGCTCACAGCGGCACTCGCGGTAGCCGTCGCCACGGTGTACCCAGACAACAATGCTGTGGATGCCCGGCTGGCGGTCATCGCGATGGGGAAGTGCGGTGCGCGCGAACTGAACTACATCTCCGACGTCGACGTCATCTTCGTAGGCGAGACCGCCGATGCGAAAACGACCCGTGTGGCCAGCGAGTTCATCAAAGTTGGCTCCCGGTGTTTTTTCGAAGTGGATGCGGCTCTCCGCCCCGAAGGTAAAAGTGGCGCACTCGTCCGCACGCTTGAGAGCCACCTGAGCTATTACGAACGGTGGGCCGATACCTGGGAGTTTCAGGCACAGCTCAAGGCCCGCCCCATGACCGGCGCCATGGATTTAGGCAAAGCCTATGTTCAAGCGATACAGCCGCACGTGTGGCAGGCCTCCCAACGCGACTCATTTGTTGACGACACCCAACATATGCGGCGCAGAGTCATCGACAACATTCCGAAAGAACAGCAAGCGCGGGAACTCAAACTCGGTGTCGGTGGCCTGAGGGATGTCGAATTCGCAGTTCAAATGCTGCAGATGGTCCATGGCCGGATCGACCCCGATTTGCGTGTCCGATCGACAATCAGTGCTCTTCAGGCCCTCATCCGCGGAGGATACGTCGGCCGGGAAGATGGCTCGCAGCTGATCGCCTGCTATGAATTCGTGCGTTTACTGGAGCACCGGCTTCAGCTGCAGCGGATCAAACGCACACACATGCTGCCTGAGCCCGACGACGAGGACGCACTCCGATGGCTCGCGCGCTCGTGCGGCATCGGCTCGACCTCCTCCATGACGAGCATCGAATCGCTGAAAAAGCTCATCGGGCGAGCATCGCGCCAAATTCACAGCCTGCACAACAAACTCTTCTTCCGGCCACTGCTCAATGCCGTCGCTCTTATCGACGACGAAACTGCGCGACTGTCTCCCGACGCCGCCCGCCGCCAGCTAGCCGTGCTGGGATATCAGTTCCCGGATCGCGCGTACGAGCACCTCAAAGCGCTGGCCTCGGGGACAACCCGGAAGGATCGCATCCAAGCGATGCTGCTCCCCACCCTCATGGAGTGGTTGGGCGACACCTCCGACCCCGACGCGGGCCTCCTGGCATACCGCAAACTCTCCGACGTGCTCTACCACGACCCGTGGTTCCTCAGGATGCTCCGGGACGAGGGGATCGTTGGCCGTCGCCTCATGCACATTTTGGGAACCTCGCCCTACGCCACGGACTTAATTCTGGCCGCGCCGAACGTCGTCAAACTTCTTGGCGACGGCGCCAACGGCCCGAAGCTCACGGAGGTCAGCGCGTCCACGGTGACGCGGTCTCTCGTCACCACAGCGAGCAGACACAAAGATCCCGATAAAGCGATTGCAGCGGCCCGGTCGCTACGTCGAAAGGAATTAGCCCGCATCGCGTGTGCCGATCTGTTGGGGCTGATGTCCCTGGCCGACGTGTGCCACAGCTTGTCCCTCGTATGGGACGCGGTGCTGGAAGCGGCCCTCTACGCGGAGATCCACGGGTGGACGGCCACACACCCCGACGAACCAATCCCGGCGACGATGACGGTCATTGGCATGGGGCGCCTCGGTGGGGGCGAGCTGGGCTACGGATCGGACGCCGACGTGCTGTTTGTCTGCGAGCCCGCCCACGATGACGTGAGCGAAGCAGACGTCGTGAAATGGGCCATCGGGATCGGCGACGCTGTGCGACGTCGGCTAGCGAAACTCTCGCAGGACCCCCGCTTGGACGTCGATCTTGACCTCCGCCCCGAGGGACGTAACGGCCCGACCGTGCGGACACTGAACTCGTACCACGCGTACTACGAACGGTGGGGCGAAACTTGGGAAGTACAGGCGCTACTGCGTGCGACGTGGATCGCCGGCGATGAAGATTTAGGCCGCCGCTTCCTCCATATGATCGACAAGTTCCGCTACCCGGAGGGCGGTGTGAGCGATGCGACGGTGAGGGAAGTCCGCCGCATGAAAGCCCGCGTCGATGAAGAACGTCTTCCTCGTGGGGCCAACCGCAACACCCACACGAAACTGGGCCGCGGTGCCTTGACCGACATTGAATGGACAGTGCAGCTGCTGACCCTCCAACACGCGCATGAGTACCCGGAGCTGCACAACACGTCCACGATGGCGACCCTCCGAGCTATCGAAAACGTCGGGCTGCTTGAACCCGAGGATTGTGAAACCCTCCGCACCGCATGGCAAACAGCGACGAAAGCACGCAATGCCCTTGTCTTGGTACGCGGAAAGCGGACCGATCAGCTACCCGAGCCGGGTGCCGCGCTGGCGCACACAGCTGGCGCCGCGGGGTGGGAACCCGAGCACTACCAGGAGTTTTTGGACAACTACTTGAAAGTTACCCGCCAAGCGAGGAAAGTAATCGATCGGGTCTTCTGGGGGGAGGATGAGTTTATGCATCGCTGAGTCCCCGTCAGAGGAAGCGTAAGAGCGATAAATGTCACGGCGTGGAGTTGTCGACAGGTGTCGCGGATTCGTTAGAGTATCCATGTCTGGCCGGGCCTGGCCGGCGCATGCAGGACATGAGTGACAAAATAGTACGGAGTTAATGTGGGCGAGCGATCATCGATCGTGATTTCCCGGTACGGGAACACACTTATCCAGTTCATCAAGTTTGGGCTGGTCGGCGGCTCGGGAGTCATCGTGAACATGGTGGCTTTGGTGATCGCGAACAAGCTCTTCGGCTGGGGGTTTGATGTCACACCACATGACACCGTGCTCAACCTTCTAGGAACCCGCTTCCACCTGCGCTGGTACCACATTTTCGCAACCATCGCGTTCGTCGTGGCAAACACCTGGAATTTCCAAATCAACCGTTGGTGGACGTTCAAGTCTCATGGCCACGGCCGCTGGCTCCGCGAATTCCTGGCCTTCTTCGCTGTCGGCCTGCTGAGCTGGGTGGTCTCGCAAATCGTGATGACCCTACTGATGAACCCGACATCCCCGCTGGAGCTTTCTCCCCGAATTTTCGACAGCTCCACCGGGCTCCGAAACCAACTGTATTGGGCCAACCTGATCGGCATTTTTGTGGCCATGCCCGTGAACTTTGTGGTCAACAAACTGTGGACATTCAAAGCAGTCCGCGTTTCCCGCGTGCCCGACAAGTATGAATTGTTGACCGAAAAACAACTCCGTGACCGGGAGCTATCCCGCAAAGGCTAAGTCCGCGTGGTCTCCGCTGGTGGGCATGCACACGTGGGTATCTCAGGATTGTTAGTGTGGATAGCGTTAAGAAGCCGATCGAAAACACCCGAGAGATAGTCGACGTCGCCATCCTCTAATTGCGTGAAAAGATTCTTGCGCACCGTGTCGACGTGACCGGGAGCGACGTGCTCAATAGCTTTTCGGCCCTTATCGGTGACAGAGACGACAGAAGCGCGCCCGTCGTGAGGGTCGTCGTTACGAATAACGAGACCACGTTTCTGCATCCTGCTGACCTGATGTGACAGTCGGCTGCGCTCCCACAGCATACGGTCGGCCAGAAGTGTGACACGGAGTTCCCCGTCGGGGGCTTCGCTTAAATTGACGAGGACCTCAAAGTCTGCGAGGGACAGATCGCCCTCGTTATGTAGTTGTCGGGCGATCACCGTGTTGAGTTCATCATGAAACCGTAAGAACGATCGCCAGACGTGTTGTTGCTGCGGGCTCAGCCAGATCGCGGAAGAATCGGACATGTTGTCATCATACGGTGTAGTAGGTGGCGTTCGCTGTGTAAGTCTGGGCTAGGGTCCGCGCGATATCTCTCGGTGAAAGTCACATTGAATATAGCCATGTTAGGTAGGTCTCAATTGAATGTTATTCGCGCAGGTAGATAGGTAAAATGCACCTTTGTTAGTTGATGTATCATAAATAGCGGTGTGTACGCGCGGTGAAGCGCGTTGCTCTCTATGTGGCAAGGGGAGTAGACACAGTATCGCGAACGGTTTACCCGGGCTGATCTTTTGATACATCCTCCATGGAGACTTGTGGAGATCCTTGGAGACCTTAAGCTCGTGGTACCTCAGAAAGTGTTAAGAACCTTAGGAAGGTAATTAATGGCACGTAATGTCGCAGAACAGCTAGTAGATGCCCTAGAAAAGCAAGGCGTTAGCAGAGTGTTCGGCTTGGTGGGCGACAGTCTTAACCCGATTGTTGATGCTATCCGGCAAAGTTCAATTGAGTGGGTTCACTGCTATAACGAGGAGTCTGCTGCCTTCGCGGCCGGTGCTCACTCCCTCATTACTGGCGAGCTCTCCGTGTGTGCTGGATCGTGTGGTCCGGGTAACACACACATGATTCAGGGGCTGTACGACGCTCACCGCAACGGTGGGAAGGTCTTGGCCCTCGCTAGCCAGATCCCGTCGAAGGAAATCGGTTCCGGTTTCTTCCAAGAGACGCACCCCGAAAAGCTTTTTGAAGAATGCTCTGGGTACTGCGAATTGGTGAACTCAGCTGCTCAGGCGGGCCGCTGTATTCACGCCGCCATCCAGTCGACCTTGGCTGGCCACGGTGTGTCTGTGGTGTCCTTCCCTGGTGACATCTCTATGCAGGAGGCCGTGGAGACCCCGTCGCTGGAAGGTAATTTCTCTGTTCAGAACGGGGAAGTGCACCCCAGCCGGAAGCAGCTCCGCGACCTTGCCGATGCAATTAACAAGGCTGACAAGGTGACGATGTTCGGCGGTATCGGTTGTGCCGGTGCCCGCGATGAGCTCTTCGCCGTTGCGGAGAAGATTAAGTCGCCTGTCGGGCACTCGTACGCCGGCAAGGAAGTTCTGCACTACGACAACCCGTATGACGTCGGTATGTCCGGCCTCCTCGGTTACGGTGCATGTACTGCAGCATTCGACAACGCTGACCTTTTGATCTTGGTCGGTACCGACTTCCCCTACACCGACTTCTTGCCGACGACACCCACCGCGCAGATCGACATTAACGGTGCTCACATTGGTCGACGCACCCACGTCGAGTATCCGGTTGTTGGCGACGTGAAGTCCACCATGGCGGAGCTGCTGCCGCTGTTGAAGGAAAAGACCGACCGCAGCTTCCTCGATTCCATGCTCAAGAAGCAGCAGCGGAACCTGAAGCACGTCATTTCTGCGTACACCAAGAACGTGTCCAAGCACACGCCGATTCACCCCGAATTCTTGGCGTACAACCTGGACGACTTGGCCGACGACGACGCCATCTTCACGGCCGACACCGGTATGTGCAACGTGTGGCACGCACGCTACATCATGGCCGGCCCGAACCGTCGTCTGTTGGCGTCCTACCGCCACGGGACGATGGCGAACGCCTTGCCGCAGGCGATCGGCGCACAGGCTGCGGATCGCAAGCGCCAGGTCATTTCGATGTCCGGCGATGGTGGGCTCTCCATGCTGATGGGTGAGCTGTTGACGGTGAAGCTCCACCAGCTGCCCATCAAGATGGTGGTCTTCAACAACTCCACGCTGGGCATGGTCAAGCTCGAAATGATGGTCCAGGGTATCCCCGATTTCGGAACTGACCACGCGAAGTTCAATTACGCTGACATTGCTCGCGCGGTGGGAATCAAGTCCTACCGTGTGGAGGATCCGAAGGACGTTCGCTCGACGCTTCAAGAGGCGCTGGCCCACTCAGGCCCGGTGTTGATTGATGTCCAGACCGATCCGAACGCGCTGTCGATCCCGCCGGACATCTCCCTGGAGCAGGTGAGCGGCTTCACTAAGGCTGCTGTTCGCACTGTGCTCGACGGTGGCGTCGGCAAGATGATTAACATCGCGAACTCGAACCTGCGTAATATTCCTCGTCCTTCCGGATTTAAGGGAATTGGCTAGTCACGGAATTGGCTAATAACCGGATTGGTTAAATTTCGTGTAATTTCCCGATGAATCTGCATCGGGCATGGTTTAACGCCACAGTCGACTAGGCTGGATCAGGTGAAATACATCTCCACCCGTGATCCACACCAGTCGCCTGTGGCGTTTTCCGATATTCTGCTCCGCGGTCTTGCACCCGACGGGGGCCTGTATGTCCCCGAGTCCTACCCGCAGTGGAATTCATCCGATTTATCCCGATTCCGGTCACTTCTACATGACCAGGGATACCCGGCCTTAGCTGCGGAAGTTATTTCCTATTTTGTCGACGATATTCCGCGCGATGATATTGAGCAGATGACTCAGCGGGCTTACCGTGTTCCTCGGTTTGCGGACCCGGATATTGTGCCGGTCAGTGAGCTGGAGGATGGCCTGTTCATCGGACATCTGTCTGAAGGACCAACCGCGGCGTTTAAAGACATGGCGATGCAGCTGCTGGGTGAACTGTTTGAATACGAATTATCGCGACGCTCCAGCACTTTGAATATTGTAGGTGCGACCTCGGGGGATACAGGTTCGTCGGCGGAATATGCAATGCGGGGCCGCCGTGGAATTCGCGTGTTTATGTTGACCCCGCGCGGGCGGATGACACCATTCCAGCAAGCGCAAATGTTTAGCTTGGATGATCCCAACATCTTTAATATTGCTTTAGATGGTGTATTCGACGATTGCCAGGATGTGGTGAAAGAAATTTCATCAGATGCCGATTTCAAGGCCGAATTCTATATCGGAGCCGTCAATTCGATTAACTGGGCCAGGCTCATGGCGCAGGTTGTCTACTATGTGGCGTGTTGGATTCGCGCTACCGAGTCGAATGAGAGCAAAGTCAGCTTCTGCGTGCCCACGGGCAATTTCGGGGACATTTGCGCCGGGCATATCGCGCGGAGCATGGGTCTGCCCATCGACCAACTCATTGTCGCAACAAATGAGAACGATGTCTTAGATGAATTCTTCCGCACGGGTAGTTACCGTGTGCGATCCGCGCGCGAGACTTTAGCGACGTCGAGCCCTTCGATGGATATTTCTCGTGCGTCCAACTTCGAGCGCTTTATTTTCGACGTCCTGGGGCGCGACGTTGCCCGTACCACAGACCTGTTCGGCAAGAGAGTCCGTGAGGGCGGGTTTGACCTTTCAGACGATCCGGTTTTCCCGTCGGTGGCAGAGAAATTTGGTTTCCGGTCCGGGAAGTCGACCCATGCTGATCGCTTGGCGACGATCAAGCGCGTGCACGATGAGTATGGCGTCGATATTGACCCGCATACTGCTGATGGCGTGACCGTGGCGTGGCAGCAGCGAGAGGCGGTGCACACGCCGATCGTTTGCTTAGAGACGGCTCTACCGGTGAAGTTTGCTGACACGATGCGGGAGGCTTTAGGCGAGGAACCGGAAACGCCAGAGCGCTTTGCTGACATCATGCAGGGTGGCCGGCATGTGGCTGATCTGCCTAATGATGCTAACGCGGTGAAGGACTTCATTCGCGAGTCCATAGCTCAATCAGATGTGACGAATTAGGCGCTCACGGCTGGGATTGCATGATCCCCTTGAAGACATAGAAAACCCGTTGCCCTCGTTGATATGCGAGGACACCGGGTTTTTGCGTGCTAACTGCTGCTAGCTGCCTATATGCCCTTGTTGTTTAGCAGTCGTAGTACATTTCGAACTCTTGCGGGGTCGGGCGTAAGCGGACCGGCGAGATCTCGTTGTCGAACTTGTACTTGAGGTACGTATCCAGGAGGTCCTCGGTGAAGACGTCGCCCTCGGTGAGGAAGTCGTGGTCCTTCTCTAGGGAAGCCAGGGCTGCCTCGAGGCTGGTGGGAGCCTGCGGGATGTCAGCGGCCTCCTCGGGCGGGAGCTCGTAGAGGTCTTTGTCAACCGGAGCGTGCGGCTCGATGCGGTTCTTGATGCCGTCCAAGCCGGCCATCATCATCGCCGCGAAACCGAAGTAGGGGTTACCCGTCGGGTCCGGTGCACGGAATTCGACGCGCTTTGCCTTCGGATTGGATCCGGAGATCGGAATACGGATCGCTGCTGAGCGGTTACGCTGCGAGTACACCAGGTTGATGGGGGCCTCGAAGCCAGGAACCAGGCGGTGGTAGGAGTTCAGCGTGGGGTTGGTGAAGGCTAACACTGAACCAGCGTGCTTCAGGATGCCGCCGATGTAGTAGCGGGCGGTGTCGGACAGTCCGCCGTAGCCAGCCTCGTCGTAGAACAGCGGTGAGCCGTTCTTCCAGAGTGACTGGTGAGCGTGCATACCGGAACCATTGTCACCGGCGAGGGGCTTCGCCATGAAGGTGGCGGACTTGCCTTCCTGCCATGCGGTGTTCTTGATGATGTACTTGAATGTCTGCAGGTCATCGGCAGCGTGAAGCAGGGTGTTGAATTTGTAGTTGATTTCCTGCTGCCCGCCGGTACCGACCTCGTGGTGAGCACGCTCAAGCTCAAACCCAGCGTTGATCAGGTTGCGGGACATGTCGTCGCGGAGATCCTGGAAGTGATCGTACGGAGCGACGGGGAAGTAGCCACCCTTGATGCGGGTCTTGTAGCCGAGGTTCTCGGACCCGTCACGCTCTTCTTCCGCGTCTCGGTTCCACCAGCCCTCGACGGAATCAACTTCGTAGAAGGCGTTGTTAATGTCGGTGCTGTACCGTACGGAATCGAAGATATAGAATTCAGCTTCAGCGCCGAAGAAGCAGGTGTCAGCGATGCCGGTGGAGGCGAGGTACTCTTCTGCCTTGCGGGCAACGTTACGTGGGTCACGGGAGAAGGCTTCGCCAGTCAGCGGATCGTGGACGAAGAACTTCATGTTCAACGTCTTCGCTTTGCGGAACGGATCGAGCTGGGCTGTCGCCAGGTCTGGCATGAGGGCCATGTCGGATTCGTCGATTGTGGTGAATCCTCGGACGGATGAACCATCGAAAGCGAGTCCTTCGTTGATGACGTCTTCATCGAAAGCATTGGCTGGAATGGTGAAGTGCTGCTCGACGCCGGGGACATCCGTGAAGCGAATGTCGACGAACTCGACGTCGTTATCTTTGATGTACTTGGTGACATCTTCAGCATTAGTGAAAGCCACTGTGACTCCTCGCAGATTTCTCTCGGTCGGTCGGGAATATCTGTAAGTGACCGAGCATTACTTTCCACTTTAAAGTAAAGGTGTTGCTCTGGGGATAAAGAGATGTTTCGTTAATGTTACGTCCTGGACAGACGCGATCTCCTCCACAAAAGTGGGGGTGCTGGCACAGTGGAGGCGACAAGTGGGGTGCTGGCAATTGCCGACCTACGACGAGCCAGCTGCCGTCGAAAAGATGTGACAGGTAAAGTGCGTCCTATGGCAAAGGATCGGGCACGCGAGCGAAAGAACAACCAGCGATCAGAACGCACGAGTTGGCTTGAAGGGCCACAAATTCCCGGTGAGAACGACGGGCTTGTTCAGTCGCGATGGCCCGGCGAGAAACTGGGGCTGACAAAATCAGGCTCGGGGTCGCAAGCGTCGATTATGCGACGGTGCGGTGGAGTGGTCTTGGATTGGCTCGTGTCCATGGCCATCACAGGAATTCTGTTTTATATCGTGGGGCCGCCGTCGAGCGACGGAAAACAAACCGAACTGGTGTGGGGCAATTTTGCCGCCACGACGAACATCATCGTTTACGTCGTTGTCGGGATCATTTCTGTATGGCTTTTCGCGCGCACTCCGGGCCAGCTGATGCTCGGT
>NZ_QFRA01000005.1 GCF_003243515.1 Corynebacterium kroppenstedtii | reverse complement strand
GATCTAAGCTACAGAAAAATAACTCTTCCGCACCGTCTTCAGCGGTAGTAGTGCATGACCCGGCTAGCGGGGATTCTGTATTTGTTGACAAGAACGGAAATAATATCGGCTTACTGTCCAAGGAAAGATCTCATTCTACTATTCATATACAACCGTACAGTTTTGCGTTACTAGACGAGGCAGAGTCTATCTTTTTGCACTTACCTAGGATCCTCGTGTGAGACCGGCCCAATTACTGACGCTATATTCTGACAGGTAACTAATATGAAAGCTGTGGTGGAATTTATCATACTCCACATTGTCCTCGGAGGCGCAATAGGGTGCGCAGGTAATATCGTTTGGTAATATATTTAAGACCTTTGCGCAATGAATAGACTGTAAGTTACAGCTAAGAATCACAATATGATGTAACGGTGATTTACCCCAATTAGCGTAGAACCAGTATGGTTCTAGTTCGATGCTTTATCAATCTAGATTCTTCACATGTGGCTTCAGTCTTTAAAGTGTATACAGAACGTACTCAACCAGCATCACACCAACTAGGCACGTTTTTGATACTTAAACCCCCATGCGACTACCGTTGGGCTGACGTTTATTTCTCATAAGAATGCCGCTGCTTAACTTTCCGAATACTACCGCTGCGACATCCTGGCCGGCAGCGAGCAAGACTACTTCACTTGTTGAGAATCACCCCCATTTGTGACCAATTTTCCGGCTCGCGAGACGTGCTAATCTAAATTATTAAGCGGCTTAGTGACCCAAAGGCAGCAGCTGAAAAGATCAAAGAGCTTGGTGGATTACGGAAGGTAATGGATCAGGAAAAGCGGAAAGATCCAAACTTTGGTCCTTCAAAGGAACCAAAGCCAGAGTATAATGCCGCAAAGATGATCGCATCACTTGGCGCCGAAATTATTGGAGTTGCTGACATTCGCGACAACTGCACGTAGGAATCAGCTGTATGAGTATCAGAGCTATCGTTAGTATCGTCATTGCCATCGCTTCGGTCTGCGCATATTTCGTCACTGATATTCCTCACGGTCTGCCTGTCATTGGGATCGCAATAGCTCTCATCATTGCGGTTAGCCCAAGGGCGGCCACCGACCGTAATAAAGCCGAGGGTAATGACAAAAACCCACAGGAAGGCTAGTCGCAGAAGCACTGAATCTTCCGTTTTTGTCGAGATGATCGCGCATTTAGAGGACTACCGCCACGGTGAGTGTGAACTGCTCCCCACTAGCCGGGAATTGATTTCTCAGTCCAACAAATGGGGAGCAGATCACACACCAGGCGGACCCATTTTTGCCTATTATCCCATTTTTGCTACTTAACCCACAAAAACATCCCCAGCGGGGAGGCCGGCGTTCGGCTCCACGCTGGGGATTTTGCGGAGGTAGAGGGATTTGAACCCCCGGTCCGTATTAGGGACGCTCGCTTTCAAGGCGAGTGCATTCGGCCGCTCTGCCATACCTCCAAGCGGTTATGTATGTGCCGTATGCCAACTCCTCCACCATCTGCAAACGTCGACAATGCCGATCATCGACATAAAGACGACACCACAACATGGAGGAGCGCTCTCGGCACAACGTGACCATGCTAGCCCATACGCACCGGCAACACCAAGCTCAGGGAAGGCTCCTTCCCGGCGCGACGCGTTGGAAAACAGTGCCACGCTCAGACCACACTGGGAGCTACACTAATGCGGCCAGGAACCCTCGATGTACCTTGTACCTACTTGCCGCGCTGGGCCGGTGTGAACTCTTTCTGATGCGCTTTCACCACAGCAGCAAGGTCATTCAAAGCAGATTGCCCCGTCTCATACGTTCCATCCGAGGGGTGAGCCGCTAGGGCGACGCCTATTCGGCCCATCGGACCGTCGAAAAACCCGATCTGCCTGACTAAGTAGGCGCCATCTTCATCGGGCCCCCATCCACCTTTGAAGTGGGCGCCGGGGATCGTGCCCAGGCCCCAGCGTTGGTCGGGGTTAATCTGCCCCATTTGGTCGATGACATATTCCGAGCCCGGCACGCAGGGAAGGTTCGCCGCAAACAGGGCGGAGTCCTCCACGGGCCACTGGGTTTGGCCAAAGCCCGAATAGTGGGGGCGAATCGCGTCGATCTGCACCTTCGTATTGGGGTTGCCGCCGTCAGCTAAAACCTGGTGGACCGCTTGCCCAGAGGCTTCTCCGCCGCCCAAAGATCGCCATAAAGCGTCGGCGGCGTCGTTGTCGGAAGAACGAATAGCGTCCCGAACATTCGCTTGGATGTCGTCGGAATTGTTATTGCGGAGGGCAGCAATAGCCAGCGGCACTTTGATGGACGACCACGCGGGGTACGGATCGACGTGCCCGAAACGTCGGACCTGCTTGCCATCGGAAACGGCCAACTCCGCCATTCCTCCGTATTTCTTAATGACCTGGTCAACCGCTTCTTGCATGGGCGCGTCGGCTTTACCCGATAACTCCGGGGTGCCCGCCTCCGTATTTTCGATGGATGGGTGCGGGCCGGGCACGCTGGGCGGCAACGTATCGGCATTCTCCGGCACCGATGATGGCGTGGAATCGGCTCGGTCCGGGTTGCCGATTGTGCAAGATGAGAGCATCACACCCGACGCGACCAGCCCGGCGACACACATGCGAAACCGGCGACGACGGTGCGAACGGGACGCATCCGTTCCAGATAAGTTGCCCATCATTGAATGTAAACCCTTTCGTCGTCCGGACCCTCACAGGTGACAAAGCCACCATTATCGCGGCATTTCATGGCGATATTCCGCCCATTGACTGGGCTTTTCACGTCCACCGTCATATTTGTGTTCATCGTTTTGACGTATTGCTGAGCGAAAACCCTCCGCGTTGCCACCGCAAACGCTGCGGATGTGCTATCGGACCCAGTGTACGCCAGGTTAAACTGCCCGGCCTCGTCATCCTGGATGGCGGCCGCGTTGGCGGGGATAGCATCGTCGGGAAGAGGGACTGCTGTCGGCCGGTTCTTAATGGTGGACAGCCGGACCTCCTGATCGCCCTTCGGTTCGCCATCACCCTGTTGGTGTGTGGAACCGCCTTGTTTGTTCCCATCGCCACCACCGCCGGTCTCGTCGCCGTTCTGGTCATTCGCAGTATTCGACGCTGTGTGGTGGCTATTCGAGGACCCGGGGGTCCCTAAAACGCCTGATTGCCATGAGGCGAACGTTCCCCCAAACAGCGCGCAGGCGACGACGCCCACGCCGATGGACACCGCAGCAACTGAGTGCCAACGCCGTTTCGACGGGCCCACCGAGACGGATGACTTGGCTGGTCTCGAGCCAGAGGGCCGACGAGAGACGTGGGAATCGGAGGTGTCGGGTTTCTTCGGGGCCGCGGGTTTTTCCGGGCTGGGTTTTGCCGGTGTCTCCGGTTTTGTCGGTACCTCAGGTTTCGCCGGGCTGGGTGGGGTTGGTGCCTGTTTGTCCGAGCGGGCCCGTTCCGGAATGTAGCGCTGCGGTGCCCCGGATTCCTCAGGAGACAGTGTGCGGGGAGTGTGGGGAGCGGACTTGTCCTGCGCCGTGTGTCTGCCGCGAGCATCCGCGTCCTTTTTGCCACGCGTCGTCGTGGTGGCTGACGTACCGGGAGACGTACTGGAAGCCTCGGTGCCCTGCTTACCGCGGGCCAGAAGTTCCGCAACGGTGACCTGTCTGCCACCGCGTGACGTACTCTGATGCGAAGAATACCGTCGGCTATTTTTCTTTGCTTCGCCCTGGTCACCGTCGTTCTGTGACGCGGAATCCGCCTGCTCGATGTGGTTGGTGAACCACCGTTGGCTAGATTCGTCACGAGCAGAACGTGCGTGCTTGTTCGCATGTCTGTCCATGAGTCACCTGTACCCTACGCGGTCGTCACCTTTCCCGAAAGCTTTATTATGCGCAATCTATAGCAATTTATACAATGCAGACGCGCATTAGCATTCCAACAAACAAGCCTATACCCAGGCGAAGTGTGCACCCCAATGCACACGCTCCAAGCGCGTGCTCTTAGCGCGGACTCTCAACATGTCCCACCAACGGCATCTCCACCATCGATAATGATGATGTTTTAGGAGATAACGACGATCGCATTCCTGCCACCGTCACACCGCACATACTGGCCATTATCAACACAATTCATGTCGTAGGTGCGGTGAAGATCCGGACTATACACATCTTTTAGCGAGGCATTCAGTTCGCCCGTCGAAAGATAATTCCGTACGAATGCATCCCGAACATTCCTTGCAAAAGGCAACGTTGTGACTCCACCCATCACATACACATTGTTTAAATTCCCAGCTGGTTCATTGTTTGCTGCCGCTTGATTTGCGGGTTCAACTCCAGAGGGCAAATTGGGGTATTGAGGGCGTCCCGACGAATCGTCCCCTCCGTTACTCGTGTCTCGGTCCGTGTCTCCACCCGACGTTTGACCGTCGTTACCATTGCTGTCGTTCTGCCCCGCGGTGGTGTTTTGTCCCTGATTGCCGGGATTCTGAGCATTGCCATTGTCTTGTCCCGCATCACGCGATTGGGAAGAGCTGGCCTCATTATTCGACGTACCGAACCAACCCTGTTCCCGTCCGAAGAAGAACAGGCCCACCACAGCCCCGAGCGCCACCACCGCGGTGATAAGCGTTAAGACTTTTCCGAGCGGAAATCCGGATATCCCCGAACTCGCCCCCACCGGCGCGGAACCAGCACGGGAACCGTACGCAGCACTACCGGAGTACTGCTGCTGTCCGTACTGCTGACCTTGCCCATATTGCGTCGAATACTGATTCGGCTGCTGGTACTGACCCTGTTGCGCCGCGCCATACCCCTGCGCGTAACCCTGCCCATATCCCTGGGCACCATTCTGGTCCTGACCATATGTCTGCCCGTACTGCCCTTGCTGAGCAGCAGATGCCCCCGGAGGTGATGGCTGAAACTCCGTCGTTTCGGTCACGTCATAATTCGCATCGTTGGATACCGAAGTGCCACTACCCGACTGTTGGGAGTTGCCATTTGGTTGGTAGCCGTATTTCGGCGGGACACCTCCGTTGGAGTGATCCCCAACATCACCCCACGCCTCGCTGTCCCCATCTGACGAGTGCGAATACCCGAAACCGTCCGAATCAGACGTCGCCTTATCGTTATTCCAGTTATCCGAGGAGCGAGGCATGGCTTTCCTTCCGTTCATCGCTGTACTGGTTGCCGGAAACAACACAGCGAGCTCTTAGTATGACTTACCTATAGCGTATCGAAATATACGCCTGCGCACGACGAACCCACACCTCTACACTCGACGTCATGAAGGCAATTATTCAACAAGACACCGCTGACCCCACCTCGTTGGAGTGGACCGACACCGACGACCCCATCCCCGGCCCCGGAGAAGCGCTCGTCCGTATCCACGCCGCCGGCGTCAACCGTGGCGATGTTCTCCAAGCCGCCGGACATTATCCACCGCCGCCCGGCGCGTCGGACATCATTGGGCTGGAAGCTGCGGGAACGATCGAAGCATTCGGTCCTCCCCTGGAGTCAGACTCGACGTCGGCACGCGAATCTACCCGACAATGGAACGTCGGCGATCAATGTGGAATGCTCCTGGCTGGCGGGGGATATGCGGAACGTGTCTCCGTGCCTGTGACCCAGCTCTTTCCGGTGCCGCACGGATGGTCGCTCACTGACACGGCGGGGGTGATTGAGGTTGCCGCGACGGTGTGGTCGAACCTGGGCATGGTCGCTGACATGCAGAAAGGCCAGACCGTGCTGATCCACGGCGGGTCGGGCGGCATCGGCACATTCGCCATTCAGCTGGCTCACGCGATGGGCCTGACCGTCGCCACCACCGCGGGCAACGCCGACAACCTGGAGCTATGCCGTTCGCTGGGCGCGGATATCCTCATCAATTACAGAGACGACGACTTCGTCGCGGTGATGAAAGAACACGGTGGCGCCGACATCATCCTCGATATCATGGGCGCGAAATACCTGGATAGCAACGTGAAAGCGTTGGGTGAGAAAGGTCACCTTGTCATCATCGGCATGCAGGGCGGAGTTAGGGGCGAGCTGAACATCGGGCGCCTGCTATCCAAGAGAGGATCGATCACGGCGACGAATGTGCGCGGCCGCTCCCTTGACGACAAAGCCACCGTCGTGTCAGACACGATCAAACACGTCTGGCCTCTTTTGGAGGATGGAACCGTATCCACGCAGGTCACGAAAACACTCCCTATTGCCGACGCGGCCGAGGCTCATCGGCTGCTGAAGTCCCGTGAGGTCACCGGGAAAATCGTGCTGACCGTAGAATAACGCCCGGCGGCTGGGCGTGGACACGCGGCGGAAAGCGCCGCCGGCCAGCCCCGATCAGCGGAGAACCGAGACCGATCTCAACAGATGGTCGACGTCGTGGGCGGTATTGTACGGCGCCAACCCCACCGTCAGCGCCCCGCCGGACTCCGTGACTCCCATGGCGTCGAAGAGCGAATCACTGTCCGCCACACCCACGATCACTCCGTTGTCGGCCAGACGCGCCTGAGCCGCCTCCGCCGACATCCCGGGGATGATGAAACTGATGCGCGGGACGCGTTCAACATGCGAGGACTCGTCGTCGAAACCGATGACATAGACACCCAAGTCCTTCAGTCCGTAGAGCAAATGCGCTGCTAGGGCAGTGAGATAAGTGTAGATCTTCGGCATGGTGGACTGCAACCGTCGACGTCGGGTGCCCGTCGCGGAATCGTCGAGACCAGCCCAATGATCAACCAACGCCGCCACGGAACCACACAGTGCCGCCTGCGGAGGATCCCACTCCACCACGCCGGCACCGGCATGACGGCCACACCTCTGAACAGCAGAAACGCCAAGCGAAGACGAGGAGACGGACGAGGAAGAGCTCCATCCCCAACGCCGCGGCGGACGCAGACGATCAAACATGGCCTCATCGCGGAATACCAGCGCACCGAGCTCAGGCCCGCCCAGCGGAGCCAAATCCAGCGCCACCACGTCGGCACCCCACGACTGAATCTCCACATGCCGGTAGGGCAGCACATCGGTGGCGTCGACAATGGTCCAGGCTCGCGGCGAAATGCGGTGCACCGAACTGGAAATAGCCTCCACATCAGTGACCGCACCCACCAACGCATGGGCGGCGGGCAGGGCCACAATCGCCGTCGACGGCGATACCAGCGACGTAAACTGCCAGGCAGGGAGCGCACCTGAGGCGAGATCGGCCTCCGCCCACTTCACCGTCGCCCCATACAAATGAGCGGACCGCACCCACGGATCGATGGCCGAATCCGCATTGCTGCGGGCCAGCACGACCTCGGTGCCGATCCCGACGCGGTGGCTCAGGCAGTCCGCCAAGTTACGGAGAAGCGCCGCGCGGGACGGGCCCAGCACCACCTGGTTCGCCCGTGCCCCGACCAGGTCGGCAACAGCCCGCCGCGCCGAGGCAACATAGGAATCGCCAATCGGCGCGCCTGACTTCTGGCTTTGAGAATGGCTACCCGACGTTGCCTCAACTGCCGTGCGCAAGTGGGCGTTCCTGAATGAATACGTCGCCGCTGTGTTCACTCGCTCCGGAATCTGCGCCTGTTCCTGCGCGTTTAAGTACACCCAGCCCTCGCCTAACCAAACATAGAGTCCACGCGCGTGGGCGACGTCGAACATGGCACACCTTTCCTTAGACGAACTGGGGACACGGTTCATGCAGGTCTCTACCGCTATTCGCTTGTCATTGCGACGCATCATGATCACTGACCCACCGCACACAATAACGGTTTAGTAGCTCCAGGGTAATCTACCCGTCGCTGCTGACACGATGAACCTCAGCAAGGCACACCACTGGGATTAATAACTGCTTGTCCCATCACACAGGTAGGGTACGGAATATGGCTGACATAGAACCAACTGAGGGCACGGCCGCGAACCGCTTCACCGAGCCCCTCAGGCCGACATCGATCGGATGATTAAAGAGCCCACCAGCTCTATACCGCCGTCGCAGTCGCAGACCCTCCGAGCAGCATGGGCCGACCTTGTGCGAGGCTTCCAGTCGTACGAGCTGTGGCTGTCGCTGGGGATGCAAGACATCAAACAGCGCTACCGTCGCTCAGTACTTGGCCCACTGTGGATCACAATCGCTACTGGTGTCATGGCCTTAGCGCTCGGACTGCTCTATTCATTGCTGTTCAACATTCCGCTGCATGATTTCCTCCCGCACGTGACCGTCGGGCTCATTATCTGGGGTTTTATCTCCGGGTGCGTGATCGAAGGGGCACAAACATTCATTGCGAATGAGGGATTAATTAAACAGCTACCAGCGTCGTTATCGGTTCACGTTTACCGGTTGGTGTGGCGACAGTTCCTCTTCTTACTGCACAACCTCGTGATCTATGTCCTGCTGATGATTATTTTCCCGCGCCCGTTGGGGTGGGATTGGTTCCTATCCATCCCGGCGCTGGCGTTGATCGTCATTAATGGTGTGTGGGTTGGAATGTTCTTCGGGATTATCTCGACTCGCTTCCGTGATATTGCGCCGCTTCTCGAATCGCTCATTCAGCTGGCGTTTTATGTCACGCCGATCGTGTGGACGATGCAAACATTGCGCGATCGCGGTGGTGCCGCCGGTGAGCGCGCCCGCATTGCGGAACTCAACCCGCTCATGCACTATCTCGAAATCGTTCGCGGCCCGCTCACTGGTGTTCCGGTCATGTGGTACAGCTGGGTGATCGTCGGTCTGTGTACCGTCGTTGGCCTGCTCATCACGACGATTGCAATGCGGCAATGGCGCGGCCGCGTGAGCTACTGGGTGTAAACGCGATGTCAGATACACGCATAGCCGCCTCCGCGGTACACACAACGGATCATGGGGACAGGAGAAGCCACAATCATGGTCAGTATTGATACCTACAATGCGTGCGTCGATTTCCCCATTTTCGACGCCAAATCACGCTCGCTGAAGAAAGCGTTCCTCGGAGCTGCCGGCGGGGCCATCGGCCGGAACGCCGACAACGTCGTCGTTGTGGAAGCGCTGAAGAACGTCAACCTCCACCTTCAGGATGGCGACCGGGTGGGGCTCGTCGGCCATAATGGTGCTGGTAAATCCACGCTGCTGCGCCTGCTGTCGGGGATCTACGAACCCACCCGCGGGTCAGCTGAAGTTCGCGGGCGCGTGGCCCCTGTTTTTGACCTGGGCGTCGGTATGGACCCCGAGATCTCCGGCTACGAAAACATCATTATCCGCGGCCTGTTCCTGGGGCAGACGCGCAAGAAAATGCAGGCCAAGATGGATGAGATCGCCGAGTTCACCGAGCTGGGCGACTACCTCGACATGCCGCTGCGCACCTATTCCACCGGTATGCGGGTCCGCCTCGCGCTGGGGGTTGTGACGTCCATCGAGCCAGAGATTCTTCTTCTCGACGAGGGCATCGGCGCTGTTGACGCTGCGTTCATGGCGAAAGCGCGTGACCGGCTCCGCGAAATGGTGGAGCGCTCCGGAATTTTGGTGTTCACCTCGCACTCGGACGAATTCTTGGCGCAATTGTGTACGTCCGCGTTGTGGGTGGATCACGGGGAGATACGCCAGGCTGGGCAAGTGGACGATATCGTCGAACAATACGAAGGGCCCGAAGCCGCTGAACAGGTGCGTCACGTGATGCGTGATATAGCGATTGAACACTCGCAGAAGAACAGCAGCGTTCCGGCGTCCAGCACGGATACGCCCCGTTCTGCAGGCTTTTAGGGGGTTATTTCGCAGGTTATTGTGCAGCCTGTCCTTGCATGCGCAGGTATGTGCGATACTAACCGCATGTCTCTTTCTTCGTCGGACCGCATTGCCGCTGTCATCGTGACGCATAAACGCCGTGACCTCCTGGCCAACTCGCTGCACATTGTCGCAAGCCAAACCCTGGCACCGGAGTGGGTTGTCGTGGTGGATAACGGCAATGAGCCCGAGGTCAAAGACCTCGTGGAGAGCGTCTGCGCCGACAGTCCGACCTCGCCCGCGCCCGTCTACCTTCCCTCGCAGCACAACCTTGGCGGAGCCGGTGGTTTCGCCTATGGGTTCTTAACCGCACTCGCTCTCGGTGCCGGCGCCATCTTCTGCGCCGATGACGATGGCAGGCCGGAAAACACCGAGGTCCTGGCCACATTAATGCGCGTTGCGGAAAAGCACGGGCTTGAGGAAGTTAGCCCCGTGGTTGCCGGGATTGAGAATCCCGACCAGCTGGCGTTTCCGGTTCGCCTGCCCGGCACTGTCGAATGGAAACGGAAGAGAAGCGAACTGGAGGGGACCGAGAACGGCACATTCATCCCCGGCATCGCATCGCTGTTTAATGGCGCGTTGTTCAGCGCGAATGCTATCGACCAGCTAGGAGTACCCGACCTTCGGCTTTTTATTCGTGGTGACGAGGTTGAATACAACCGTCGGCTCAACCGATCGGGCCTCCCTTATG
Organism: Corynebacterium kroppenstedtii; assembly: GCF_003243515.1. Classification (GTDB taxonomy): domain Bacteria; phylum Actinomycetota; class Actinomycetes; order Mycobacteriales; family Mycobacteriaceae; genus Corynebacterium; species Corynebacterium kroppenstedtii_B. Next base: position 101,029 of record NZ_QFRA01000005.1, on the reverse strand, counting down.
GGACGACACTGGAGGCTGCCTACCTGCACCCGACGGGGGCGGGTGAGTTCAAGCCCATTTTCTTCGGGAAAATGCACACGCAGTATCCCGATAACGAAACCAAGCGGTATTTCACGTACCGCAACCGTGGTTATCTGATGAGTCAGCCGGGGATGAGGAAACTCATACCTCAGGAATATGCGCGTTTCGCCTGGTTCTTCCTTGTCCAGCGAAAAGATCCCAAAAGTTTTGCCTCTTGGTTGAAGCTTCACCGCCAGGGGCGTCGTGAGCGCTTTACTCGCCCTTAGCGAGAACTGCGGGGGATGGCGCGTGGGGGTGTGGGGGTACTTAGCTCCCTCCTCATTCTGTACGCATCGTTCGGCCTACTTTGTCCGGGTACATTAGTCGTGCACAGACAGAAAAGGAACGTCATGCTTATTGCGAGTCTCCTGCTTGCCCTATGAGGAGGCTTTGAGGCAACCCTTATAGTAGGAATCCTTTTCAACTACCTTAAAAAGCTGCTCGGCAAGATGTCTATCCCAAACTACGATTAGGTATCGGACTGACAGCACTCGTGCCCCTATCATGTGGTGCTATCTTGACGTGGGGGCCGAAAACAAACTTCAGACTCAATCGGAGCAAGAAAATATTGGCCCTGGGACAACCGCAAACTTAACTACCGCGTTAGAGCAGGGGCCGTACCACACAGCGTGCAAGCCGAACATGATGGGTGATTTCGTCGGACTCGCGGATTTCACAGTTACGAAGGGCAGAGAAGCCACACAGACTGACGACGAAAAAGAAGAGAAGATCGGACGATCACGAACTACACCGCGTATGTGGAGGATCAAATCGGACGGCTGCTCACCAGGACGCAAGCTTTTACCGAGGCCTACACCGGCGGGGATACTGACATAGTCAAGTAGCTGTTCCCGCTCGCCCGCGCGAACTAGGAGCGAATCGAACCAACTGCGGAATCCTTCGACACCAAAGAAACGGGCGACCTCGACAACACCAAGCTGACCGTCGCCCGAGCCCGGGAACTCGTCGCCACCTCCCGCATTGCCCGGACCGAAGCCACCCGGGCAATGCGCAGCGCAGCACGCATTCTACACCCTCCAGGGCCTGACCGTCAGGGACATCGGAACGCTACTGGGCGTGTCTTACCAGCACGCACAAAACTCACAACCGCCACCGACGAAGCCCGGTAGCCCCACGACAGACGCCCACACCCTGCTTCGCCTTTCGTTCGGAGTAGCGGTACGATCTAGTTCATATGGCGGGGACAGTATCCGCAGTTACAGGACACCAGCTCTGCGGACACATCCCCAGAGCTGGTGTCCTTTGTCTTGGCCGGCGACCGACCGCACCCCCGCCAACCACGCACCCACCACGGATACACCCTCGCCGAATCGACCGCCGGCATGACGCCTCGATACAGCATCACCCCTCCTGACCAACCCCAACAAAGTGTCGATATTCTGCGTTATGGCACTGCAATGATGCGCGGGGCTTCCCGGTGCCACTCGCAGCCGGACACGAGTAGATCTCGCAGGCTCAGCTATTCAGAACACCGCCGGCAGAGCCCACCCGTCAACACCCGAAGGCCTATCGGTTAACAGACGTCCGACTCTTGCCCACTTTGGTGGACCTTATCTACAGTTGGGTGTCACGGGCAGTCGTTCCACCGTCCGCTCGTTCTCGACAGACCACCGACCCCCAGAAGAGATCACCACCAATGAACACCCGACTCACCCGACGGCTCGCAGCCGCCACACTCTCACTGGCAATCCCATTGAGCGGAACCGTCGTTGCCCAAGCCAAACCCATGCAGTCTGATTCCGGTGTCACTTCCGGAAAAACCGTACAACCAAGCGGTTCCAACGCGTCCGGAAGCCACCGAGTGCAGCCTCACCAGAGCGAACTGACTCCCGAACAGCTCAGGGAGGCATATTCCGAGCTCAACGACTCCGACCTACCCCGGAGACCTATCACCGAAGACGGTCACCGCATGGTCGCCTTCACCCTGTCTTCGGGAGGGGAACTGGCGCTTCCCGATTTCGATTCCCCGCAGCCATACGTCAGTGGTGGTCGGAATGGCCTTTCTGGATTTTGGTTGAAGTTCACGCCTCGTGAACAGGATCTCATCATCAGCGGCGGTGGGTTCGCACTTGGTGCCGGCATCTGTGCAATTCCCGCAGTCGGCCAAGCAGCGTGCATCGTGGTCGGTGCCATCATCACCGCCGCATCGTGGGCCATATCAAGCTACGGTAAGTGCGAGTCGCGGTTGCACATTGACTTCGGCTGGGACGGAAAGCGACGCGGGGTGAGGTGCATATAGATGAATATTGACGTCAAGGCCCTTGTTCCGTTCTTTATGGGAGTGTTTTTCTCCCTTCTGTTAGCCGCCCGGTACAGCTCCGTACTGTTGGGGGTGGCGTTTTCCTGGTCGTTACCGTGGTATGTCTGCTACTCAACCGGTTCTTGAGCTCCAGGAACCGATCATCCGCCCAGGAACAGCCACGGCGTTGACCCTTCCCGGTCAGGATGCGACGCCGGTGGCATCAATGCCTACGGTGCTGGGAGGCGGTCCTCGCTTTAGCCACGACCAATGCCGCCCTTGCCGCTCTCGGTGAAGGATTCGTTTGGGCATGGATCGGATCGCACTGTAATATAGCGATTACTTTTATCGTAAATACAGAACCTGGAGTAGCAAATGAGTCCCTTTATTATGTTCACGATCATCCTCGATGGTGGTGGGATCGGCTACGCATGGGGCTCATAAAGCGAATGTCGGATGACCCTTCCCTTCAAGGAAAAAGCCTAAAACCTCTTCACGACCACTAAACTAGTTGGATGGCCCCAACCCGCACATGCCAGGTGTCTTATCGGAACCGCGTGCCGAGGTTACCCACACACGACGGCGAGACAACGCCCCAGCAAGGATATTCTAATTTCAGGGCGATCACTCGAACGGCATCTTTGCCCATATTTTCCGTCACTCTGTTGCACACCGCGAGCAGGGCCACAGCGGTGATACCGGCAGTAGGACCCCTTCTAACAGCGCCAACACAGTGCCGATAATTACCGAATTGTCGAGCGAGGGAGCCAATGAGTCGCAAGTCAATTTCAGATCGTAAGTTCTTCTTTGCCGCGACGGGGGGCTGACGCTCTTATATTGCGGAACAGTGCTTCTGTCGAGCTATCGCGGTCACCACTCTGAGCTCGACGGCGACAATGTTGCAATTTGGTTGATCCCCTTCATTATTGGAGCGGTTTCCTTGTTGTTCTCATTATCAAGTAGGGTGGTGCGTAGGATATCAATGCGAGCTTCATTAGGGGCCGCATTCTCCATACTCCTGGCATTCATTGAGCCGACAGCCTTCGGCCGTGTTGCTATAGCGCTTGTTTATGTCATTGGCGCCACTTCTGTTGTTTTTCGGTATAGAAAGATTGTAGGGGCGGATCGAGACACTAGCGTATAGTTTTCATTCCTTTTACAGAATGATTCTCACAGCTGTCGAAGATCAACGATCAAGCGTCCTAGGCATTGGCGCCTTTAGATCACCCTCCGGCACATCATCGGATACCGCCTGTCTCGGAGGCAAGGGACCCGCCGGGCGGGTCCCGCGGCAGCATATGAAGGTTGGCCACCCATCCCCCTGCCAACCGCGCCGTCCACCGCCGACACTGGCTGGTGGTCCAGAGACAACGTTGAAGCTGTTGAAGCTCATGCCCCTGAGCAACAACCCCTCCCCTAGCCGATCCCTTGTTGGTCTACAGCAGCGATTGTCCTGGCGTGGCGTGGACGATGGCTGCACACAGGTAGCGCATTCCCAGGTTCGGTGCCCACCGGCGTCGTCTGCCTGCCAACCCAATCGGAAACTCGTCGGTCGGGTCCAGTCGTGCCCCGCAGGACACGAAGGTGGGTGCCGCTCGACGTATCCGCCGGGCTGCGACGCTCGCCCCGCCTGTGGCCTGTTCGTCGGCCGGTTGTTCGGGTCAGGCACCGACGATCCCACCGGAGCTCCGGCCAGCGGAGGTGCGGCGGGCGCGGTGGGTGGCCAGCTCGTCACCGATCACTCCCCCGGCTGCGTCGCAGTCGTGCTGGTGGTTACGCTCGGGGTGGTGGCTGGGGAAGTCGGTGATCGTCGCCTGCAGGTCGCAGGCCAGGCCTGGTACGGCGATGCCGAACACGCCCTGCCCGCCGGACAGCAGATCGACGACCTCGTCTGTGTTGGTGCACTGGTAGACGGTGGTTCCGGCCAGGTCGTCGATGCCGAGGTGTCAGGGTGGCTAGCCCGGCGGGCGGCCTGGAGTAACAGTCCGGCACCCAGCAGGTTGGCGATGATCTTGGTATTCAGGATGTCGCGAAAGCTATAGCCGTCCGACTCTTAACAGCATCAGTGAGGCTCACCTACCGTGAAAACGAGGCGCAGCCGTTGAGCTGCACCTCACCACGCCCGGCCTCTCAGGAACCTCACCGCCGTTGAACACCCAAATTGTCCAGCGCACTATGGCCGTATCGCGGTCGATGACAGTACCCCTAGCAGCATTGTCCACTGTCCCCGGCCGAATACACGGAGGGGTGTGTAATGATCTCGCAACGCTGGTTTATTTTAGCCGTCGCCGTCGTCTATGGTCTGTCGACCGCAGACACCGCCGTGAATGGGATGATAGACAACCTGGCCGGTCACCCGGTCCGTCTAGGAGTTTCAATCGCTGTCCTCGCCGGGGTTGTTGCGACCATCTGCGACTGGACCACGGAAGAGATCCGGTCAACGCGCCCAGCAGTGCAACTGAATCGGGTGATAGTCATCGGTTTGACCATCCTGATGGTCGTCGCGGCGATCACCTCATGGCCACAATCTGCGGCGTTTATCGAAGCAGGGTGCGTCCTAGTGGCGTTCATTCTCCTTCCTTCACTGCAAGCATTGCTCCGCAAGGCGCCGCCACGGAAAGATCGATAGCTCGACTGACTTTCTGACATGAATATCGAGAGTCTCTGAACACCAACAGGACATCGACAGGCTTATATTGGCTCCGATCGCAAGCAACGAGTGGGATGCAACCTGTTGATAACCCCCAGGTGGCGGATACCGTTCGCCATGCCTGCCCGGCTTCATGCAGGGCCAACCCAATAACGGCGAAGTCTAATCCTCGGTATCCTACCGTAAATATTGACCTGTCTAAATCATTGCCACCAACCTCACACTGGAGTCAAACGCCATGCTAGATAAGAAGCGATCAGAGACATCCGCACAACCAGGAACAATCTGGAAGGATGACTTTAAAAATATACACTATCACCATCTTTCTCGTCACTGTCGTACCGGTATTGTACGCGATAGTAACGTTCGTTTCGGTAAAGCCAGTGATGACTGAACGGTCGTGGTTGATGAACCGCCTGGCAAATTCCTTATATGAAATATTTAATAAGTTAACCGACGGCTCTTTTCTACCTATTTTCATCACGGTTACGGTAGCCATACTAGCCTCCCTCATAATTAAGGATTCCACGGAGGGAGCGAATAAAATTGATCGAATTCGTCTCAGAAAAATAAACGGACCACTAATGGTAAAAAAGTTAATGATGCAGCGCTGCCATATGACGCTGTCGAATTGGCCGGAACACTATTTTATATCGTCAAATTGATCTGCATTCTATACGTTCTCATTCTGAGCTGTCTTGCTGGAATATATTCAGCGCATGAGGTGGTCAAAACGGCACGTAGTGTCCTAATCTTGGGTTTCACATTTTTCCTAGCGGATCTATTAATGATATATATGCTTGGTGATGCCGCCAGGAAGTGGGCGGAGAATCAAATGAAGGAAGAAGCCATCAAAAAATTACATAAATATGGGGTGCAATCAGCAACCGAAGACGATTTTCGGCGTTGCAGATAGCGCCAAGAACAGCGTTCCTCCGTCTTCGCGCTTCTTCCCCATATCGCGGATGCTGTTTTAGTCGTGGTCTTTGCCTGCGGGTGGTTATATATTAATCATGGTGTCCAACACGGCATTCAGCTGGTTCTTTTGGCGGGATATAAAGAAGGCTCTGGATATCGAGCATGAGATGCTGACCAACTCCGGTCTTGTAGTTTAAAGAGGAACGCACGTTTTGTCGGTGTCTGCGCCGCAATCGGTTTGCCTTCGTCCCTTTGCGCACGCCCATCGCAGGCGAGCGGAAAATATGTTCTGTGTTCACCGTCCTAATACTTTCCGCAATGTCAATCATTATTTCCTATTGCTGCACCCCGAAGTTGGATTCAGATCAGTTCCCGAGATTCTATTTTGATTTAGTTATTTTTCTGTCTCTGCCGTAGGGTTCAGTCTAGCAGCGTGGGTTGGGGGAAGAAGGCCGTTGTGTATGCGTCGGCCTACGAGAAAACGGATACAGCAAGCTAGTGACAGCGCGGTTTCATCTATCGAGGGGCCAGGCCGTAACTGTCTGATTATACGCATCATACGCGTAATCACGTGTCATGTGATTGGAGGCGGACAATGAATCCGTCCACAGGTGATGTATTCCATCCGGATAGTCCTGCCGTGTTCTCGCCGAGCTCGATGTCACTGTGCTCGAGTCGGTAATGAGCGGCCGGATGGTGACTTAGCTGTCCACGCGACAGTTTATGACTCCGTTTATGATTTCACTAACCGGGCGATGGCTTGTGATGCCTCATGGAGTTTTTGTTCGGCTTCGTCGCCGCCGGCTTGGGCAGCGTTGAGTACGCAGTGATTGAGGTGATCGTCGAGCAACCCCAGGCCAACCGCTTGCAATGCTTTCGTGAGCGCGCTGATTTGTGTCAGGATGTCCACACAGTATTTTTCATCATCGATCATTTTTGTGATCCCGCGCGCTTGTCCTTCAATCCGCTTCATCCGGTGGAGGTATCGCTCTTTTTCTGAGATATAGCCGTGGGGGGCGTGGGTTTCGTGGCACGCGTGGCATAGTTGCTGCTCAGATGCGCTACCTATGGTTGATGGGGTTGTCATGTGCCCGTTCCTCCTCGACAGTGTGAGTACCTGCGTTCCTATCGGTCTTATCAGTGTGAGTGCCGACGTTCCTATTGACGCTGGTGAACCCGCGCAGCCGCAGGCTATTGCCCACCACAAACACGCTCGAGAACGCCATGGCCGCTCCCGCGATCATAGGGTTGAGAAGCCCCAGCGCTGCCACCGGAATAGCGGCGACGTTGTAGGCGAAGGCCCAGAACAGGTTGGTTTTGATGGTCGCGAGCGTCGCCCGGGAGAGCCGTACCGCGTCAACGGCACTGGTGAGGTCTCCGCGAACGAGCGTGATGTGGGCTGCTTCCATGGCGACGTCCGTACCGGTACCCATAGCCAGACCGAGGTCTGCTTGAGCTAACGCCGGTGCATCGTTGACGCCATCGCCCACCATGGCCACGGTTTTCCCTTGGTCCTGAAGACCGCAGATGACCTGCACTTTGTCGGCGGGAAGAACGTCGGCTTTAACGTCGTCTATTCCTACTTCTTTGGCGATGCTCTTGGCAACAACCTCGTTGTCACCGGTCAGCAAGACCGGGTTGAGGCCGAGCCCTTTGAGTTGGCTAATTGCTGTGGCACTGGTTGGTTTCACTGTGTCTGCGACAACCAAAATCCCGCGTGCTTCACCGTCCCACGCAATGGCGACGGCGGTTTTCCCAGCGTGTTCAGCATCGTTCTTCGCACGCCGGAGTTCATCGTTCAAGGGGGCTCCCGCTTCATTGAGCAGGGATTCTTTACCGACGAGCACGTCGTGGCCGTCCACGACTGCCCGCACGCCACGTCCTTCCTTGTTTTGAAAATCTGTGACCTCGGGGGCGTCGAGCCCCTTCGCCTTCGCCGCCTGTGCGATGGCTTGCGCGATGGGGTGCTCCGATGAGCTTTCCACTGCGCCAGCAATCGTCAGCACTTCATCATCGGATGAGGTGCTACCAGCATGAACACTGGTCAGAGCCATTGTTCCTGTGGTAACGGTGCCTGTTTTATCCAGCACAACAGTGTCAATGTTCCGGGTGGATTCCAGGACCTCCGGCCCCTTGATCAGCACACCCATCTGCGCGCCACGACCGGTACCAACCAGCAACGCTGTCGGCGTCGCCAGCCCCAGAGCACAGGGGCACGCCACAACGAGGATCGCGACCGCGGCTGTCACGGAGGCGGCAAATCCGTGCCCCAACACCAGCCAGACGACGAGTGTAAGTAGAGCAATGCTGATCACGGTGGAGACAAAAACACCGGAGATACGGTCCGCTAAGCGCTGGACCTGGGCTTTCCCGGTTTGAGCATCCTCGACCATGCGAGCCATCTGGGCCAGCTGAGTGTCGGAGCCGACGCGGGTTGCACGAACCACAAGCCGCCCGCTGGTATTCACCGTCGCACCGGTGACGTGGTCGCCAGGGCCAACTTCCGCGGGGACGGACTCTCCGGTGAGCATGGATTCGTCGATAGCCGAGGAGCCACTTACGATGTCGCCATCCGTCGCGATCTTTTCACCGGGCCGGACCACAAACGTGTTTCCAACCTGCAGTTTCTCAACGGGAATCCGCTTTTCTTGGCCGTCGTCAAGAAGAGTGACTTCCTTGGCACCCATATTGAGTAGCGCTCGGAGGGCAGCCCCGGACTCGCGCTTTGACTTCTTCTCGAAATAGCGCCCAGCCAGGATAAATAGCGTGACACCGGAGGCGACCTCTAAGTAGATATTGGCCGACGCGTCGGTATGCGAAGCCATCATGGTGAAGGTGTGCTTCAGTCCTGACTCACCGGCTCGGCCGAAGAACAGGGCGTAGAGTGACCATGCGAATACCACCAGTGTGCCCATCGAGATGAGCGTATCCATGGTGGTCGCGCCGTGTTTGAGGTTCGTCCAGGCCGCTTTGTGGAAAGGAAGCGCGCCCCACACAATGACAGGCGCTGCCAACGTCAGGGACAGCCACTGCCAGTTTCGGAACTGCAGGGCGGGAATCATGGCCATCGCGATAACAGGGATCGCCAGCCATGCGGACACAATCAGACGGTGCCGGAAGTTCGCCGTCTCTCGCTCAATCGGGCTTTCGCTCTGTGCAGATCCAGAGGTCCCGTTGCCTGGCGCGTGATCGTCGTCGGCAATGGAATCGTCGGTGCCGTCATGAGCAGGCCCGGCGGGTTCTTCGAGCGCCGCTGTGTAGCCAGCTTTTTCCACTGTCTGGATAAGGTCGTCGGTGGTGACAGTCGGCGGCGCTGTGACCTTGGCTTTTTCGGTCGCCGAGTTAACAGTGGCCTGCACTCCGTCGAGCTTGTTGAGCTTGCGTTCCACGCGGTTTGCGCACGAGGCACAGGTCATTCCGCCGATGTCGAGTTCGATGACCGAACCCTCGGGTATAGTCACGCCGTCGATGGCATCCTGTGATGTGGTGTCAGGACTTGTCGTCACTGATTGTGGCACTTCTCTCGCTTCCCTTTAGTGTGGCGGGTCAGTTTTTACAGGCGCGTGCCCGAGTAACCCGCTTCCTCCACCGCTTCAAGAACTTTCATGTCTTTAATGTCGTCATCCGAGCTGACAATCAACATGCCAGTCTCGGCACTGACCTCATCGACGTGAACGCCAGGAATTTCGCTGACTTCGTCACGAACAGCGCGTTCGCAGTGGCTGCAGGACATGCCCGAAATCTTGTACTTGCGTGTGGTCATCACGATCTCCTCGATATTGCTGTTATTGACCGACGTCCACGCGGGCACGTGGGCGATCACATACCCTCCAGGGGTATCCGATAGGTCCAACGCTATACCCCCCACGGGTATTCCGCAACGGCCGAGCTTTACCTACCTCCCTCGTCGTACCGGCAACGCGTGCCCTGGGTTTCTGCAACAATGGGCCACACACCGTCCATAACCCAATCACCGAGGAGGACGAGCAGAATTATGACTATCGAATATTCACACACCGCATGCATTCCCTTCCCCCGTCGTGACGTCGTTAAGTATTACGAATCAGCCGGTGGCGCTGCACGTTTGTGCCCTGACTTTTCGACGACGCTCACGTCGGGCCCGAGCAAGGGGCTCGCGGAGGGCTCTGAAACTGAATTAGAAATAGGTTTGCCCTGGTTAGATGGCTTAGCGCCGGTCTCGACTACGGTGAAGTGGAAGGCACGCCACACCGCGTACACGCCGGGCGAGTCGTTTACGGACACGATGGTGCAAGGACCTCTGGATTCGTGGGAGCACACCCACACGTTTTCGGATGACACGTTTTCCGATTCCGGCGGCGGGTCCTCGCTTGTTCAGGATCAGGTGACCGCGGAGCTTCCGGGTAAGACGTCGGTTCTGGGGAAGAATTGGCTGGTCAAGCGGAAGATCGATAAGGAACTGGAGCGGACATTTGAATTCCGCACCCGCCAGATTGTAGTCGATCTAACTTTCCAACAGCAGTTGCGTGACGCGGCCGAAAAGGGTGGTACCGCTAACAAAGATGGGGCCATCGACCCGACTACCGCCCAGACGTTCGTCATTGCGGGCGAAACAGGCCTGGTAGGGCAGGCAATTTCGACGCTCCTCCGTTCGCTTGGTCACAATATTGTCGCGTTGACGCGTAGTTCGCGCACGTCGCGGGTTCCCGGCATGACATATAAGCGGTGGGATCCGAGTAAGGGTTCGCTTGACCCCTCCCTCCTGAAGGGGGCGTCGGCTGTGATCAATCTGGCAGGGACGTCGATAATGGGCCGCTTTACTGACGACCACAAGAAGTCGATCCTTGATTCGCGTATCGACGCCACTACAACGCTTGTCGACGCAATGAAGGAAGCCGCATCGGATGGTGGCCCGACAACGCTGATTAACGCGTCTGCCAGCGGATATTATGGTGCCGACGCGGGCACGGTTACGGAGGATTCGCCCGCCGGGGATGACTTCCTTGCCGACGTCTGCCAGCGCTGGGAAAGCACCGCGCTGAAGGCAGAAGAGGCTGGTATTCGTGTGGTTCTCGTCCGCACTGGCCTGGTGCTATCCGCCCGCGGAGGCCTTCTGGGCACGCAGCTTCCGCTGTACCTTATGAGTGGTGGCGGCCCGCTGAACGGCGGTGAGATGTGGCAGCCGTGGATTGGTATTGATGACCTGGCGCAGATCTACATTTGGTCCGCGTTTAACCCCGAGGTGTCAGGCCCGATTAATGCCGCTGCTCCCTACACTGTGAAGCAAAAAGAGTTCGCCTCCACTCTGGCGAAGGTTCTTCACCGCCCGTCTGTTATTCCGACGCCGCGTGTGGGGCCGGATGTCCTGATGGGTAAGGAGGGCGCAGATCAGCTCGCTCTCTCGTCGGTCAAGATGGAGCCCGAGGCGTTGGAGAAGAACGGGTACGCATTCCGTTTCACCGATCTGGAGGAGGCATTGCGCCACACGCTGGGGAAATGAGGTAAAGCCGCCTAGGCGGCCCCGTGGGCGGATCCCTAGTTGGTTTTAAAAATGACCCACCGCTGGACAACGAAGTTCACGGCGGTGGCCACCCCCTGACCAATGACATAACCGACGGTACCGGCGATGAAAGCGCTGGACCCGGCGTTAAGCAAAAGGTGGTTCACTGACACCGCAAGCCCCCACTGGACGGCGAACATCAGCGCATAAAGAGACATCGTTTGTAGAAACTTCTTTGCCGACGGTTCCGCCTCGAACGTCCAGCGTCGGTTGATGATGTAGGCCGTGATGGTGCCGAAGATGAAGCCAATGGCCTTCGCCAGCGGGTATAACTGCCCCAACGCATGCTGAATGATCATGGTCAGGCCGTAGTCAACGACAGCGGAGATTCCGCCTGCGATCACGAATTTATAGAGGTGAGTGAGGACACTCGCTCCCTGCGGAGCCGGTGCGTCGACGCCGGTGGTGCCGGGTGTTCCGGTGTCGTGTGACGCTGGGGCGTCTGTGGCTGTGGCACCGCTTTCCGTCGCCGCATCAACGTCGTCCATCGCGGCACTCTCGGCAGCTAAAGCCCCCGATAGGTTAGGTGTCAGCAGATCCGGCTCGGCGTGATCATCGGTTGGGTGGTCAGGCTTGGTTTCACTCACGCCCTGGCAGCTTACTCTTCACTACGCTTCACGGTCCTCCCCCGGCTCATGTCCATCGACGGCCGACTCGTCGCCGCCATAGCTTATCGGCGCCGTTATACCTAGTCCGATACCTAGTCCGCGCGGATTATTGCGCGGCACAATTCAAGCCGTTCCAGCGAGGACAATCGCTTGTCCCCCGTGAGCCCTATGTGCTCGAAAACCTGCAAAGTTTCGCTGGCCAGATGGTCAATCTCGGGAAGTTTCAGTTCCGAACCGTCGTCGGCTACCCACCCGATCGCTTCCATCATCGTTTCAATAATGTCCGCTCGCAAAGGGCCTTCAACCAGGGCTGCTTGGGCCATGATCTCGGCAACCGCCGCATCCCTGCCGGCCGGGTCCTTTTCCTTCGGGAGGCATCGGCATAGCGCCAGCGTGTCCGCGTCCACATTCGTTTCTCGGCCTAAGTCCAAAGCTTGGAGCAGCGGAATGAAATCGAAGATGCCACTTCGTTCGATGGCCGAACGGATTGTCGGTTTCGTCGCGTGCAGAATGTGCTGCGTCGTCGCGGCACCAGTTAGCTCTGCATTGATGCTATCTAAATCGGCGTGCTCGTCCCCGCCGACACACAACGCGTCGGGAGTCCCGTGATCACGTAAATAGCACTCAGCAACGTCGATATGAAAGTGCAGGTCATCGTGGTCATCGACATTCTTATCGACGCTCCCCTCGCCGACGTTTGCGTCCCCGGTACTCGCTTCGCCGACGTTCGTGTCCCCAGCATTCGCGTCCGCATCCGAGCGTTGGCGGCGGGTCACATCGAGCGTATCGCCAGGGGCGTTGAGCAGCTCATACAGCGACTGATCACCGACGATATCCTCGCGTTCTCCACCTGCTCCGTCGCCCCCGCGAACCGTCCACTCCGCATCACCATCACACCCGAAGCACGTGTCCAGCACAGTGAAAAAATCTGTGACGTGGAGAGCGTCGTTAATCCCGATGATTCGGTACTGAGGGCCCTCACCACCGCTCTGATGGACAGAAAGCACCAGACTGGCGGCTTCCCGCGCGACAGGTTCATTCCCGCCGAGGACGGGTTCGCGTTGGCTCTGAGGAAAATGGCTACCGTCACCGCCGCGCGCGCGACTGGCATAGTCGCTCAGTTCGATGACGTTGTCATCGTCGCGGGCGGTGTTTGTGCTCATAAAACCCAGGGTAGACACAAATCCCGGGGCTGGTGCGCCAATTGTTCCCTACTTTGGGTTTGTCGGACCGCCTATGAGCCCTCAGTTGTGCGCGTGACCGGGAGAATCGGCCGTGGCTCCTTACTGCCAAAGTGCTGCAAATAATCGGTGGCTTTGGCCCGGCGCTGGGCATCGATACCGTTCCAGGTGTCCACTAACCGCCGCACCCCCTCCGCCCAGGCCCAGCACTCTTTAGCCAGCGGGTTGTCGACGCCTAACGCGTCCGCGGCATCATAAGCAGGTTCCACATCTGCGACGTCGGGGTACGTTTGCCCCTTCAACGTGCTTTTGCCGTCCGATTTCCGACGCACATTTTCTTCCTTGAGCGCCTCTTTATACGAGGCCACTGCTTCCTTGATCGCCGCGACAGTGTCATCAACATTGACGACGCTCCACGTCGCGCTTCCGCCGTCAGGCGTCACGCTTCCACCGTCATTGTCGTCAATCGCGGCGAGTGCCTTCCTGCCGCTGTCGTTCGCCACCACAGGGTGACCGTCGATAAGCATGGGAAGAACGGATTGATCGAGTTTCGCTCCCGCCCAGGATAAATTGTTCGTCTCACCAGGCTGGATGCTTGTTTTCCCCGTGCCGACGATCCACGCGCCGACGAACTGCCCTGTTTTGGCTAGCGGGTCGGTGTCGATATGCCACACTGCGGTGGGCCCTTCACCGGCTACCACTGCGATGACGGGGTAGGTGCCGTCGGATTCAGCAGACGTCATGTGGTCCTCTTTCTTGGCTCTATGTGTGCTACATATCGTGAGGCGTTGTGTGCCGCGAGTTATCGTCCGTACCACTCTATGACGTTGGCCGCTCGCGCCTCTCATCCAAGCACCCAGCCTTGTGGCCTGAGCTAAGCGCCCAGGTCACGGTCGCTGCAGTTCAGATGGGCTGTTCGCGGAATTGGTCGCAGCCATGGTGGCAAGCAGACGCAGTCCATCGCGCGTTGCTGGGTGGTCTGGTTCGGGGGTGTAGCCCAGGAGCCGCAGACCGGGGCTCCCCGCCACTTCGAGGGCTTCGTAGCGCAGCCAGAGTTCGCCAACCTCAGCGTCATGCACAACCTTGGTTCCCCGTCGATGATCTGCGACATCACGTGCGGACCAGCGCACATCGAAGGCGTCGCTCTGCTGAGACAATTCTGTGATAAGCGCGTCGATGACCCGGCTTGGTGTGCGTGCCTGCTCAAGGCGGAGCATGGCGACGGCGTCATCAGCAATGGCATCCCAATCGTCGAAGAAACGCAGCGAATCCTCGTCAAGGAATACGTAGCGCGCGAGGTTCGGGCGTGGCCTGTTCTCAAACACTGGGCGATACAACGCGCGACCGAGCTTGTTCGCAGCAACAATGTCGAGTGAGCCATTCTGGACAAGTGCTGGGTCATCGACCATGGCATCCAGCAACTGTTCTAACCCGAGCAGCAAGCGTGTCGGCGTCGGTTTCGCACAATGATGGGAGGGAGCGGGTCGATGAGAGGAACGTTCGCCGGCCAACTCGAACAGATACGTGCGTTCGGCATTGTTCAGTCGGAGGGCACGCGCAATCGCGGTCAGTACATCGTCGGAAACGCCTTTTGCCAAGCCACGTTCTACCTGAACGTAGTAGTCAACGCTGATGGCGGCGAGTGAGGCTACCTCTTCACGCCGAAGCCCCGGCACCCTACGACGGGTACCCCGCGGTAAGCCGACTTCCTCCGGCTGCAGCTTGTCGCGACGGGAAATAAGAAACTCGCGCAGTTCGGTGTTGGCGGACACAACCTCAACAGTAATGACGAGCCCACTCCGTAGCCATAGGTTATGAGCACTCCCCAACAGCTCACCCTCGGGCAGGCACTGTCAACCCCTGGATGACATTTCGAACCGTCAATACTCTCGGACATGTAGACGTTGTTAGTCAGCGTTGTTATGTCACAACAAAAGCAAGACAACAAAGGAGTTAGCATGACCAACGTTATCGTCCTAGGCGCCAGCGGCCAGATCGCCCGCCACGCCATCCCCATGATCGCGGACCAGGCCGACCACGGGGACAGCCTCACACTGTTTGCCCGCAATGCTTCCAAAGTCGATGCACCCGACGGAGCTCGCGTCGTCGAAGGTGATGTGCTCGACGCGGACGCTCTTGGTGCAGTGCTCAAGGGCCAGGACATTGTTTATGCCAACCTTGCAGGAAACCTCGACGAGCAGGCACGCGCACTTGTCGATGCCATGAAAACGGCCGGGGTCGCGCGCCTGATTTTCGTCGATGCACTCGAAACTTACGATGAGCTGCCCGAGAAATTTAACACCTGGAACCGGGAGGCCATCGGCGGCGAGGCGCTGACGATTTACCGCCGCGCGGCAGACATCATTGAGGCTTCGGATCTGGACTACACGATCGTCCGCCCAGCGTGGCTGACCAATAAGGACGAGACCGATTACGAGCTCACCCAGCGTGATGAGCAGTTCAAGGGAACCGAGGTGTCGCGCAAGGCCGTCGCTGCGTTCATCGCGTCAGTCGTCGCTGACCCAACCCAACACTCGCGCGCCAACGTCGGAATCGACAAGCCGGGTACCGACGGCGACAAGCCTGCCTGGTACTGAGAACCCCTGGTTGAGGATTGCGCCCGTCCCTATCGTGGGTGGCGTAAGTCACTACCGGCTCATTTCAAGAAAAGAAATTTCAAGGAAGGAACCTGTAATGCAGACTGACGTTAAGTTTTCTAGCGGAAACCAAACCATCGCGGGCACATTGTTCATTCCCCACGACGCGCAGGGTGCAAGCCCCGCGATTGTCATTAGCCACCCATTCGGCAGTGTCCGCCAACAATCACCGATCAATTACGCAACACGGCTATCCAAGGAAGGCTTCGTCACATTAACGTTCGACGCCGCCTACCAGGGAGAAAGCACCGGCGAACCCCGTCAGCTCGAAGACCTCTTCATTCGTGTCGAAAACATCAAGGACGCTGTTAGTTACCTAGCGACGTGTAAGGAGGTCGACGCCGACCGGATTGGTGCTCTCGGCATCTGCGCCTCCGGAGGGTTCGTACCGTTCGCAGCGTCCAGTGATACCCGGATCAAGGCGGTCGCCACTGTCAGCGGCGCCGACCTGGGTGACGTGTACCGGTCCCAGGCCGAGACGCTGCCGAAACTCCTCGAAGCCTCGGCACAGGCTCGCACCGACCGTGCAGCGGGTAAGGACGTCGAAGCACAACCAATGATCCCGATGACCCAGGATCAGGCAAACGAGTACCCCGACCGTTCGATGTACAAGGAAGCCTACGACTACTACCGCACGGACCGTGCCAAGGATGGCCGAGCACCGAACACGGTCGATCCGACGAGTTTCGACCGCATCGCCATGTTCGACGCCTACGGTTTCATCGATCAGATCTCGCCCCCGTCCGCTGCTCATGATTGCCGGAAGTGATGCGGACACGCTGCCGTATTCGCAGAACGCGATCGAGAAGGCTCAAGAACCAAAGGAATTGTTCATTATCGACGGCGCGTCACACGTCGACCTCTACGACAAGCCCGACTACGTCGACCCGGCTGTTGCCAAGGTGAGCTCCTTCTTTCGCGAGAACCTTGCGACGAACTGATTATTTAACGAACTGATTCCTCAAGGCGAACTGACCAACGACCTGTAAAGGAGCAAGCATGAACAAAGACATCAACATCAAGACTCTCAACGGTTATGGCACAACACTCTCTGCAGTTATCAATTTCCCTCCAGAGTTCGACGCCTCACAGACCTATCCTGCCATCGTCGTTTCCCACCCCGGTGGTGGCGTGAAGGAACAAACCGCAGGCCTCTACGCCAAAAAGTCGCCGAATACGGATTTGTCACCGTCGTCTACGACGCGTCCTTCCAGGGCGCCAGTTCTGGTGAACCCCGTCAACTGGAGAACCCACATATCAGGACCGAGGATGTCAGCGCTGTCGTCGACTACCTCACCACTCTGGACTACGTCGATAACGAACGAATAGGTGCCATGGGGATTTGTGCCGGCGCTGGTTATACCGCCAACGCCGCGATCAATGATCCCCGGATCAAGGCCGTGGGCACCGTGAGCCTAGTTAATATCGGACAGATGTTCCGCAACGGGTGGGACGGATCGGTTACCGACGCCGAGGCGGCACCGATCCTCGAGCAGGCAGCACAGGCGCGGACCACTGATGCCGCCGGTGAAGACAACGAGTTCCCCCTCGCACCGATGAATGAGGATGATGCCCCCAATGAGGAGCTACGCCAGGCGTGGGAGTACTACCACACCCCGCGTTGCGAGCATCCCAACGCTCCAGGTTGGATGACTACGCGTAGCCTGTCCCAGATCATCACATACGATGCTTTCCAGAAGGCCGAGGCTTATCTCGCTCAACCGCTGCTGATCATCGCAGGGTCGAAGTGGATGAGCGATGATCTCTACGAACGAGCTGCCAGCACCGACAAATCCCGCCACGTAGTTGACGGCGCAAACCATATGGACCTCTACGACGGTGAGAAAGAAGTAGCTGAGGCCGTCAGTAAGCTCGGGCCATTCTTCAGCGACAGACTCTAAGTTTCCAGGCTATAAGACCCCGGGGGCATAGCACCGCAACCAGCGGAAACCTAAGCGCGCGCCCTTAGTGCGCTCAGTTTGGCGTCGAGTTTTGCGGTGCGTTTATCCTCGTTGAAGCTCAACGCGAAGCACACAATGCCGACGAGGACTCCGTACACCGTCCACAGTCGCGACTCAGTGATATGCGCGCGGATGAACGCCAGTGCTTTTCTCCTGATGAAGCGGGAGAAATAAAACGATCCCACGAAGTAGCCCACCACGGCGCTGATAGCCAGGCCCAATCGTGCCCAGCCCCACGGGCTTGGGGCTCTATTTTCATCAATTTTCGACGGAGTGGGCTGCGGTGATTCGCTTCCGACGACGAAGTTCCCGACCCCTCGGCGGATTCCAGCCCAGTGTCCTCAGACACGGCGGCCTCGGGTGATGCTGCTTTTCCTGGGCTAGATAATTCCTTTGCCCCCGCCTTCGGAGAATTATCATCCGCGTCTGCCGAGTCTTCCGACGACTCTGTCGTCATCCATATCACTGCGAACGCGGATCCTAGTATCCCTACTTTTGTAGCCAACCGGCGCGGCTTCGATTCAATGCCACCGGAGGCATACCAACCTCCGATCAGGGAAGATACCAATACTCGTTGGGCAAGGCCGGGCGCACCCTGTTTGTCCGGAGGGAGTGAGTCGATACGGTCTTTCGCTTCGCTGAGACGTCGTGTGGCTCCGTGGGGAAACTAATCTCTCCTGCTTAGGTGCATGGCACCCAGGGTAACAAGGCTTTACTCACTGCCTCCTTACTTCTACGTCGGAATAATGCTGCACAGTCAACCGATCGCCGACCAGCGCCGAGACCTGCTGTACCACCGCATTAGGGTTCGGCACATCTAAGCACGCTAAAGCATCAGTGATAACGTCGTGCAGATCCCCCGCCATCTGCGCAGCAGATGACGCAAAGACCGATTGCGTCCGAGACGCACGAATAAATTCGAGCACCACGATAGCTTCTACCGCCACTTTTCTTTGGTACCGAGCCAACACCCGGGATGCCTCTTCCCTCGGCAGACCCCGCCTGTGTTCGTTTCCACGATGCAGTATGGAAAGAAGGGGGTGGGGGCAAATGAACAACAACCAAAATTCCGGCGAACCTTCCGCAAATTCTGCAGCAGCATAGCGAGCGACCACCGTCACTACGCATGCCACCTGTTTTCATAGTGGGTATGAAAATATGTACTCGTTCCAGTCACAACCGGAGGATCACCCCTCTGATTGCTCCCCCACTTATTGTCACCACGCTCATTACCGGGTCCGCAGTCGCCATCTCCGCAACCCCAACCACCGCAGGTTCGGATATCCCATCTTCTAGCGCTCCGAGCCCAGGCGCGAAAAACCAGTCCCGTTATAACGGCATGTTCGACCTTGGCAAGGCGACTCAAGATCCTAGCGTCGGCGGATTATCCGGACTGACCTCTCTTGCTGATGGTTCCTATCTAGCCATCTCAGATGACAAAGGCGATTATGGTCCCACCCGCGCATACCGATTGAACATCGATAACAGTGGCCGGGCACAAGTCATCGGCCGGGTAGTTTTCACCAACCCAGATGGAAGTGCGTACAACCCTAAGAAATTCGACGCGGAAGAGATCCGCCAATTGCCCAACGGGCACCTGTTGTGGACGACAGAGGGTGGGTCACAAGGTGCAGAGAATCGTTCCCCCTTGTCATCGAATCCGATAGAACCGGGCGTGAGATTCGCCGTATTCATCCCCCGCAGTACCACGTCCCCAGCCCTGGAGATGCGCCGGACACTAAAGAAGCTAAAGGCATAAGCCCCAATAAGGGACCAGAAGGGATGACCATTTCTCCTGATGGAGAAACCTTTTACACGATCAACGAAAACTCCTTGGTTCAAGATGGACCAAGCAATACTCCCCAGTCGGGATCCAAAACGCGACTAACCGTCTACAACACTGCGACGGGGAAACCCAGCGCGGAATACGTGGTTGACGTAGATCCCACGTATGCCCCCAAAGCCGACCGCGGATATGCTTCCCTAGCTACGTCCCCGGATGGAAACCTTTACGCCCTACAACGCGGATATATCCCCCAGCAAGGAAACCGCGCAGAGATGTACCGATTAGATGTAAAAGGAGCTACCAACGTTCTCGGCCGGGAACGCCTCAACGGTACCGAAGTAGAAGTCAAGCGCGAGAAGGTCTTCGATTTCGTTGATTCGAAACTCGGTAACAGCGCACATCCGGGTGCCAGAGGCGTTCCGGAGTCTCCCGAAAACGTGGAAGGCATGACCTTCGCAGCCCCGCCAGCCGGAACCCCGGCTACCAATTCCCTGTCCACTGGCTCCCGTTCCAACGGCCGAGGCACTGAAGTATCTAAAACTCCAGTGGGGAACAATCGTGTTTACCTCATCTCGGACAATAACTTCAGCGATTCGCAACGCACGGTAGTCCATTCTTTGGACATCGCTTCTCGCTAGTGGCCCGCCACCAGCGGATACTCATTCGTGACACTGCTGCTAACAAGCGATGGTCGTGGGAGATAAACAGTACTCCACGATTTCACCGCACAGTCTCGTGCAGCATCTCCACTATCTTCGCCGTGGCGATGGGATCGATCATCGAGGTCGGTTCGCCCAGCTCATAACCGATAAGAGGAACTTTCACAGTGAAACCATGACCACCACTAACGGGTCCTCTACCATAAGTCCATGGCAGAGAACGTGGTTGAAAGGCACCTCGCGGTATTACTTTTTGATGGGTTCGAGTTGCTTGACGCGTTCGGCCCTATAGAGCTCTTCAGCGCAGTGCCTGGAGTAAAAATCGAACTGTTAGCTGCGCGAATTGGCCCCGTTCGAAGCGCTCAAGGCATTGAGGTGATTGCGGAATTAGAGTACGGCGACCTTAACGAGCCCGATATCATCTTCGTCCCCGGGGGGAGGGGAACACGGTCGTTAGCTCAAGACAATTCGTTCTTGTCTTGGTTAATGGACATTGGAAGCCGATCGGAGATAGTAGCATCAGTGTGCACGGGATCGGCGCTCTTGGCCGCGGCCGGTCTCCTCGAAGGCCATCGAGCGACGAGCAACAAACTAGCTTTTGGATGGGCGTCCTCATTTAGCGACGATATTTCTTGGGAGTATCAAGCGCGGTGGGTACACGACGGTTGTCGATGGACATCCTCGGGTGTTGCAGCCGGCATGGATATGACCGCCGCGCTGATTGGACACCTGTTTGGGCAAAAAGTTCAAACGGAAGTAACCAAGCGCGTTGAATACCAACCACAGACCGATAGCACCATCGATCCCTTTGCACGCTTCCAGGGCTCGTGCTAAGCAACCGCTACGCGATTCGACCAGAGCGATGACGACCGAAAAGACCCCAGCGCAGCGTCGATAATGAAATCCCGGTCACAGCAACGCTGAAATTTCAGCGTCACCCCGTACACTAGGGGGCATGTTCGGACGAAAATCAGCGGCTGACAAAGCTGCGGCCGCCACCTATGAAGCTGCGGAACGCACCACAGTCCCGCTGGACGTGCCTATGACGCGGATGATGGCCGAAGAGCTACCTATCTTGGATAGTTCGTCCCGGCAACGGGTTAATGACCTGCTCAGGGAATATGATGGGCCGCTCATTACCAGCGTGGACATGTTGCCCGAAGAGATACGCGACATCATGAACCTCTACTAAACCCGTCTTCCCGGTGTCGGCTCCCATCAAGTCGATACTCACCTATCACTGCGACAGGCGTAGAACTATACGGGTGGTAGCGCGGGAAGCTTTGTGGCCGCCCACGGCTCCAGCCGAGATCCCCACGGAGACTCCCACGCTCGTGTGATCGCGCACAACCAATCTGACGTACCAAGGAGAAAGAGTTAGAAGTGAGCTCAACCACGACAGATCAACTACCGCTAGAGTACCGTCGTCTCACAGGGTGGGGGCGCACTCAGCCGGCTTCGAGTGAAGTCCTGTCCACGCCCGACCTGGACCTGATTGCCCGCGCAGTGCGGGAAGTTGCCGAGCAGAACGAGGACAAGCCCGACTACCTCAAGCGTGGCGTGATTGCCCGTGGTCTGGGCCGTTCCTACGGCGACCCAGCCCAGAACAGCGGTGGTCTTGTTGTCGACATGGCTGCGCTCAATGAAATCCACTCCATCGATCCGGACACGGCTATTGCCGACGTCGACGGTGGTGTCACCCTCGACCAACTCATGAAGGCCGCCCTTCCCTACGGGCTGTGGGTTCCGGTGCTTCCCGGCACCCGACAGGTCACCATCGGCGGTGCTATCGGCCCGGATATTCACGGTAAGAATCACCACTCCGCCGGTTCCTTCGGTAACCACGTCGCCTCCATGGAACTGCTGGTTGCTGACGGTCGCATCCTGCACCTCGAGCCCGAGGGCAGCGCCGACGACCCCGATGGCGAACTGTTCTGGGCAACCGTCGGCGGCATGGGCCTCACCGGCATCATCGTGCGCGCACGGATCGCGATGACACGCACCGAAACCGCCTACTTCATTGCCGATGGCGACATGACCGCGTCGCTGGACGAAACCATCGAATTCCACTCTGACGGTTCCGAGAAGAACTACACCTACTCCTCGGCATGGTTCGACGCTATTTCTCCCGAACCGAAGCTGGGCCGTGCCGCCATCTCCCGCGGATCCCTGGCCACGCTGGACCAGTTGAAGGAATACGCGCCCAAGCTGGCGAAAAAGCCGTTGAAATTCAACGCTCCCCAGCTGATGACGGTCCCGGACATCTTCCCGAACTTCACGATGAACAAGCTGACCATGATGTCCATCGGTGAGCTGTGGTGGCTGAAGTCCGGAACGTACCGCAACAAGGTGCAGAACCTGACGCAGTTCTACCAGCCGCTCGACCTCATCGGCGAGTGGAACCGCGGGTACGGCTCCAAGGGCTTCCTGCAGTACCAGTTTGTGGTGCCGCGCGAAGCCGTCGAACCTTTCAAAGAGATTGTCCGCGATATTCAACGCTCCGAGCACTACTCCGCCCTCAACGTTTTCAAACTATTCGGTGAAGGCAACCACGCACCTCTCTCCTACCCGATGCCCGGCTGGAACGTCTGCGTCGACTTCCCCATCAAGCCCGGCCTCGGAGACTTCCTGGATGACCTGGACAAACGAGTCATGGAATTCGGTGGGCGCCTTTACCTGGCGAAGGAATCGCGTACCTCGGCCGAAAACTTCCACAAGATGTACCCCAAGATGGATAGCTGGCTGAAGACCCGCAACACCATCGACCCCAGTGGCGTGTTCGCTTCGGACATGTCCCGCCGTCTGGAACTGCACTAATCCGATCTGCCAGTGCACTCTGAGCGGTGCACTCTGGCTACATCACACTGGCCAATCCACACTCATTGCACGAATTGCATTACTCCGCCGGACCCTGCGATGGGCTCGGCACACAGAAAGGGTCCTTTCTTTATGCTTAACGCCGTTGGGCACGCACAATCTATCCTTCTCCTTGGGGGAACGTCGGACATGGGCCTCGCCATTGTCGAGGAATTCCTCTCTCGAGGCTCCGCCACCGTCACCCTCGCAGCCAGGAAGAACAGCAAAGACCTCCCCGCTGCGATTGACCGGATGAAGAAAGCAGGGGCGTCCGAGGTTCGCACTATCGACTTCGATGCTCTCGACACCGAGTCCCACAAGGCCGTCATTGATGCGGCGTTCAGCCACGGCGATATCGACCTCGCCATCGTCGCATTCGGCATTTTGGGCGACCAAGAAGAACTGTGGCAGAACCAAGAAAAAGCGGTTCAAGCTGCAGAGATCAACTACACGGGCTCAGTGTCCGTCGGTGTTCTGCTCGGCCAGGCCATGAAGAAGCAGGGCCACGGGCAGATCGTGGCAATCTCGTCCGTCGCCGGTGAGGTCGTCCGACGCTCCAACTTCGTGTACGGCTCCACCAAGGCCGGGTTCGACGGTTTCTACCGCCAGCTGGGCGAGGCGCTGCGTGACAGTGGCGTCCGCGTCCTCGTTGTCCGCCCAGGCCAGGTGCGCACACAGATGACTGAAGGCCTTGACAACGCACCGCTGACCGTCAATAAGGAAGACGTGGCGGCCGCCGTCGCGAAAGCTGTCGATGACAACAAGTCCGTGATCTGGGTCCACCCGCTATTCCGCTACGTCATGATGGCCCTGGCTCACACACCGGCCGCTATCCTGCGGAAACTGCCTATCTAAGGGGAGCTGGCGACGCAGGTCCCGGCGCGAATAACCGGGATCGGGCGTCATAGCGTCTACTTCGAGTTGGCGTCGTTAATGGCCTTCCCGATTTTCTTCAGCAACTTCGGGTAATCCGTTGGCGCAGTGCAAACTTCAATGAGTACCAGACGGTCTTGGTTGTCTTGCGCCTTCTCAAAGGCGTCATTGAGTTCTGCGCGCGTGGTAGCCTTCAGCGTCACGACCTTGTCGTCGGTACCGCCGAGGGCCTGGGGAATCACCCTCCAATCCCACGCCGTGATGTCGTTGTACTCGGCGTCCTCGCCGTGGATCGAGCGTTCCACGGCGTAGCCGTCGTTGTTCACCACAATGACGACGCCGTTGACGCCTTCCCGCATCCAGGTGCCCAGCTCCTGGACCGTTAGCTGCGCGGAACCGTCGCCAATAACGAGTACCGGACGACGCCCAGGGCAGGCGAGACCAGCGCCCATCGCAGCGGGAAGCGTATATCCGATGGACCCCCACAGCGGCTGTCCAATGAAGGTCGTGTCCGCTGGGAAACGCATTTTCGCCAGGCCAAAGAAACTGGTCCCCTGATCAGCCACAACGATGTTTCCCTCGGTGAGCACCCCGGCCAAAGTCGGCCACACATCGTCCTGAACCAAGGGCTCATCAGCGCCCGCCACCCAGTGGTGCGGCTCCGGTTCCGGAACTACCCCGGGCGTGCGATCCGCAAATGACGGAGCAAGCTCGGCAAGTGCATCCAACGCATCAGCGATGTTCAGCGGGGCGAAGGTTTTATCGCCCACCTTCGCGTAATTAGTGGCGATATCCACACAGCGTGCAGGGTCGATCTTCTGGCTGAAGCTGGCCGTCGTCGTATCGGTAAAACGAACACCGGCCATGACCAGACGATCAGCCCCTTCCACAGCTTTGCGAGCGTCGGGCTCGGAGGCCGCGCCTGCGTACACACCCAAGAAGAACGGGTCTTCCTCGTTAACGAGCGTTTTGCCCCACATCAAGGTGGCATGAGGAATACCGCCCCTGAGCAGCCGGTTCAGGTTTTCTGTCGCGCCCATCCGGTGAACCAGGAGATCCGCCAACACTGTCACATCACGCCCCTTCAAGAATTCAGAGGCGGCCGCGCGGAACTCCGCCAAAACACGATCGGAGGTGTAGGAGCGGGCACCACCCAGGGGAGACGAGGGCGGCTCAACCTCGACGCGGGCGACGTCGGTAGGCACCACAATGTATCCGGGCCGCCGATGTGTCTGCACCGCGCGGAGCACACGGTCCACCTCGTCCACTGCATCGGCCGGAGTTAGATCAGCAACGGCGCAGGTTACCTCTCTAGCCATGCGTCGGAAATGAGAAAAATCACCATCGCCGAGGCTGTGATGCAGCAGACGTCGGGATGCCTGCGCATCCTTCGACGGGGCGCCGACAATGTGGACCACCGGCACATTCTCCGAGAACGAGCCAGCGATCGCGTTGATAGCCGAGAGCTCGCCCACACCGAATGTCGTGACGACGGCACCGATGCCATTCATACGCGCGTAGCCGTCGGCCGCGTAGCCCGCGTTCAGCTCGTTGGCGTTGCCGACCCAGTGCAGCGCGTCGTGCCCCGTAATGTGATCCAGGAATTCCAGGTTGAAATCTCCCGGAACCCCAAAAACATCCTTAATGTGCAGTTCAGCTAGGCGATCTGCAATGTAATCAGCAACCGTGTACATAGTTCTCCTTCGCATGGCTCGGTGGAGCCAGCATCGTATGGCGAGGGGTTCATCACGTGTGCTCGGCGTGACGGGGTGGCCACGTGGGCACGTGACGACATCGATGCCGCTGGGTTCGCGGCATCCCACCCATACTGTCAGGAAAACGTATTAAGTAGGTTGCGGGGAGGTAAAAATTGTCGGTGAATTACTTATGCTCACCGGAATCGAGCTCACCCTGCGGCGCATCCCCCGCGTCCAACGAACGGTCACCAGCCTGCCCACCATGCATCTGTGACCGAATCTCCTCCAATCGAGCCGACGCTTTGATATCACGACCAGCGGTTTCGATCTCCGCCATGCGGGTATCCACCGAACTCTCCGTGAGCTCCTGTTTACCGAGGGCATCCGCATAGCGACGCTCAATCTTGTCTCGCACCGAATCCAAGCTCGGAACAGAATCATCCTTCGCGGTCAGCGCATTCATCGACTCCGCGGCTTTTGCCGACTCTTCCTGCATCTTCGTCTGATTGACCTGCGCCCAGAGCTGATCAATCTGCCCCAACTGTTCCTTCAGGTGGGCCTCCGACTTCTTCACCTGCGCCTTGGCCTGCTCCGCGGCCTGAGCATTACTCTGATGAAGCTGCTTCGTCTCCTCAATCTGCTGTTCGACGCTAACCAGTTGGGACGCCACCACCTCAGCCGTGCTATTCCACTCGCTTGCCTGCTGAGTGTCCCCCTCCTGCGACGCTTTGTCCGCAAGCTGCACTGCTTTCTGCGCCTGAGACTGAAGATTCTCTTGGTCCTTAATCAGCCGGTTGAGTTTCATCTCAATCTGCCGCTGATTTCCCAAAACAGACGACGCCTGCTCCACAACAGCCTGGTGCTGTTTCTTCGCCGTCTCGGTGGCCTGCTGGATCTGCACCATAGGGTCTGCTTTCTCATCAATGGTGCTATCAAACTTAGCCATCGCGTATTTCCACCCTTTTGAAAAGGGGTTAGCCATCACAATCTCCTTAGCATCTGTCAGTATCCATCGAACCTAGTGTTCGGTTCGCGCGCTCTGCAATTCAGGCGTACAGTGCACTATGAGCACCATTGATCGCAATCGTAAGCAATCCTGAAGCACGTGTCCGTGTCAGATGGCGAGTCCACCACACATTCCATGCCGACATTACCCATAAAGCCTGAGCCTCAATAGGTTTCAGGCGACGTGACGTCGGCAGGACCAACATCTACCCCCACAACCGTGCCGCACAGAAAGAATGGAGAACTCATGGACGTTCTGAACAGCATCCTCGCACTTGTCGAGCATCTTCTGGCTATCTCCGGCAACCCCGGCCCCGTCATTCCCGCCGGCACCACCATCGAGTAAGTAACGACGTTGCACGTGGCTCCTTCATTGCGAGTCTGCTGTCGCGGGTAAGTCTGCGACAAAACTAGCCCCGTGACGTGCGAAAACGCGCCCCCGATACAACAGCGGTTGGGGCGCGTTGTGCTATGTGCATGCTATGCGGCTAGTCGTACGTTTACCCCGCTACTCCCCCGACTCTTTAGCTTCCTGCTCCGCGATCTGCTTCCGCACTTCATCCATGTCTAGGTTCTTAGTCTGCTCAATGACGTCCTTAACCTGACCAGCGGAGTGGACGCCCGCATGACGGTAGACCAGAACGTTGTCCCTAAAGACCATGAGCGTCGGGATGGACTGGATGCCCAGCGAACCCGCGATCTCCTGGTTGGATTCCGTGTCGACCTTGCCAAACGTCACATCGGGGAATTGCTCGGAGACTTCCTCAAAAATCGGGCCGAACATGCGGCAGGGGCCACACCATTCAGCCCAAAAGTCCAACGCAACAACACCATTAGAAACGGTGTCGGTGAAATTGTCCTTCATCACAGTGACTGTAGCCATAAATTCCTTTCACTTAGTTTTAAAAAGACGACGCGCCTGGCCACTTTAACTAGGCCACTTTAAGGGGCCGACGCACACGGTCATCACGCCGTCTACCTGCACTATATGAATCAGGGGCCTTTAGGCAGCCCATCATAGACCAGACAGTCTACAACCGCAGCGGGGATGGGTACCTTCACACGCGGATATGGATATAGCGGATACAGAAATGACGATACCGAGGATAGCTATTCATTCAGTTCTAAGTAGATGCTCTCCAATGACTTACTTTCCTTAGTGATACCTTCAATTTTGACACCATTGCCGACCGCGACTTCCGCAATCGTCGCTGTATCGAGGCCACTAATAGAAAGGGTCTGCCCGGAGACACCATCAATATGCCCACCATTGTTGAGCATGGCTCGCTGGGCAGACTCGGTATCCCCTCGGACTGTTAAAAGAACGCTATTCGTCGTTCGTAGCTGGTCAAGCGGATTTTGAACTATCGTTCGCCCATTTTTAATCATGACCACATAGTCCGAAAACTGCTGAACCTCATTCAGCAAGTGCGACGAAATTAAGACCGTTCCGCCGGAACTGATATATTCCTTCAGCTTATTCTGGAATGCGATCGAGCCATCTGCGTCCACTCCATTGTGCGGCTCATCCAAAATCACGATCTCAGGATCGTTGAGAAATGCCACCGCAAGGCAGACACGTTGCCTCATACCCAGCGACACCTTCGCAAGATTACGATTACGAGCATGAGCGAGACCGTATTCGTCGAGAATGTCGATGGCTTTCTTCTTAGTATCTGAAATGCCCTTCAACAGCATTTGACTGCGAAGGAAGGTAAGTATCGATACCCGTGTATCTATCCATTCGGGATCGAGAAGATAACCAATCGATGCCCGGCGGTGATCGATCCCAACCGCGTGCTCAGAAGAGTCCGAACGTCCCAGGTCAATGGTCACATTACCGGAATCGGCATGCGTGAGCCCCGCAATGATCTTCATTATTGTCGACTTACCCGACCCGTTTGGCCCCAATAACCCCGTAACTTTGCCCCTCGGCACGTCGAACGTCATATTCTCCAAAACCGGGACTCTTTTACCAAACGACTTATTAATCTGGTCAACCGAAATGGCCGACGAACTCATGCCTCATACCTCCACAAACGTGCTGCACCACACGTAATGGCCACGACACACCACAAACCAACTTCAAGTAGGCCTTCCAGTGACGTCTCATTAGCTTGCGTTAGTTTGTCCACGGCGAACGGGAAGCTGTGATAGAGTAGGAGATCACCCTGGTCATGACCCATCGCCATCAAGATGGCACCCGTCATCGGGAGAATGAGCATGATCACAATGATCAACGTGAATGACAGGGTTACATTTCGAGCCAAGTGAGAGATCCCACCAGATACCACTCCAATGGCCACTATGCATACTGCCCATGAGGTGCCGAGAATCAATTCCCTCGCGACAGAATCAATGGTGACACTAAAACTGGTTAGGGCAGATAAAACGAGTAAAAGGACAACAAAGATTAAGGCAAACACTAGCCAAAAGGCCAGAGAAATAATAACGCATGTGACGAGGCTAGCGAGATAAGCGTTGAAACGGGAAGGAATGGAAAGAAGGGTGTAGTTCACCGATCCCTTTGTGTAGCTACCAGCAATATAGAGGGATAACGCGAACGCAATGAAGAAAAACGTTAACTCCGAGTTACTAGCTAAGCCACCTGAGAAACCGATTGCCCCATTATTGCGACGCGACATATCTACGGCTAATCCGAGGCCATCACAACCAGCGAGACCTTCAACAAAGAGGTGTGTATGAACGTCGTCAATTCAGACTTAATACCGTTGACTACAAAACCGGTTTTGTTATGTAGCTCACTCAGTCCCATGTGCCCCCTCTTTCTTTACGCGTTTTTTATTTTCCACGCCCTGACCCCATATACACATTAACGCAAAAAATCCAACGAGCGGCATGATGAAGTCTCTAAAACCATGCAGGCCAACCGTAAACACTACGAAGACAAGTGCAGCGACATAGGGAATGAGGATGAAAAGCCCAGTCCAGTCGGGAAGATACCTGGGTAGTAAATACTGAAGTGCGATGCACGTTACCCCTATGACGGCGAATATAAGACCGCCCACTTGCTTCTCCCCTCAGCCCTCTGCATGTCCCGTCGAGGTGCACTATGCGATGTATTTAGCATGGATCAATAGGTGCCCTTTACCTTAACATTAGGGAGATCCGATGGTCGCGTCGGTTTTATGGATAGAAGGGATCATGGTGGGTGTACCTTCCCCACCCGAACCGTCAGACCAGCTGAAAAGGCTCCTCCACAGCCGCTACAGGGCCATATGTGACGAACGAGCACCCCCTGAAATACCCCTAAACATGTGCAATATAGAAATTGTCACTAGTGCAAATTAACAACAATAACTAAAGTCTCGTTCCACACGGGGCTATTGTGCGCCCCGCGCGATAGCCCATGGAGCACACACTCGCCTGTGAGGCACCAGCTAGCACCGACCAACCATCGGTGGCCATCGACACGACAGTACCCCACAAGGAGATACCCCCCATGATGAAGAATTACACCATCACCGGCATGAGCTCCAACGAAGGAGCCGCCACCATCAAAAACGCGGTATCTCAGGCACGCGGAGTACAAAACGTCACTATTTTTGACGACGGACATATGACCGTCGAAGGTGAAGACTTCGGCGATGCCGACATCAACGATGCCGTCACGGAAGCTGGATACTCACTCGAACCCAACAAGTAGACCTCAGCTCCTCCGCGCAACGCCCCCTGCGTGACCTACCCGGCGATGACTAACCCGAGCCATGCCGCGAAAACCGCAACCACCAGCGTCGATAATGCATATGCCGCACCGCAGCCAGCGCTGCCTTGAGTGACAGCCTCGACAGATGCCGTGGAGAACGTGGTGTATCCGCCCATCATCCCGGTCCCCAGGAAGCCCAACAGCGCTCCCCCCGACGAGCCGGCCACACAGAGGCCGAGGACAAACGAACCCGTCACGTTAATCACAAACGTGGCCCAGGGAAATTCCGTCGGCCACCGCTCACGGATCCACGCGTCCACCGCGTACCGAAAGCACGCTCCAATGCCACCGCCGAGCGCCACAAGCACCATCATCGTTGCGCCACCTCACTACGGCCGACGCGTTCCCACCACGCCCCGGCAAACGCCGCGATCGCGCCGCAGATAACGCTGAATAATGCGAAGTACACCGCGAAACTCATGCCCATCAGGGACCCTGTCCCCTGCACACCGCCAGCTCCGACACCCGGGAACCATCGGGCGATGTCCACAGCAAGCGTCGAATATGTGGTTAAACCGCCACAGAAACCGGTCCCCAGCAGAAGTTTCGCGTTCACACGGCCCAGGCGGGCGAACCGGGCGCCCAAGAAG
This sequence comes from Corynebacterium kroppenstedtii, assembly GCF_003243515.1. Classification (GTDB taxonomy): domain Bacteria; phylum Actinomycetota; class Actinomycetes; order Mycobacteriales; family Mycobacteriaceae; genus Corynebacterium; species Corynebacterium kroppenstedtii_B. Next base: position 70,002 of record NZ_QFRA01000005.1, on the reverse strand, counting down.
CCGAGCAGCGCCGACCCCACCACGTTCACCGCGAACACCCACCACATCGTGGGCACCACGGCGCTCACCACGGGACTCGACGTCAACACATCACGCACCAACGTCCCCACGGCGCCACCAACAAACACAAGCCCAGCCGACCTGGCAAAACGCTTCGGCACCACAGGCCTTCTCACACGAGACACGACACGCCTACCTTTCCCGAAGCCCCATCACAGAATTCTCGCCGCTCGCCAGCGTCATGCGGTCCAACTGCGCCAGCACTTCGTCGATAATGAACGGATCCGCACCCGGCTCGAATCGAGCCGACATGACCTCGACCTGGGCAGCCTCGATAGCCTCCAGGCGGACCGCCGTCACCTTCCGACGGACCTCGCGCAGGCGACGCACCGCATCCTCATAATTCTCCGGCTCATCGTCCTTCGGGACGCCCGTCATGTCGCGGAAACGACGCGCGATAGCCTGGATAGCCGCCGGCGGGAGATCCTCGCCCTTCGACTGCAGCACATCCATCGCCGCGTTGTGCGCACGGCGCAACAGACGATCCATCGTGGCGTCGGCAATCGCATCATTGCCTTCATTGACATTCAGCTTCTGCATGATCCACGGCAACGTCAAACCGGGAACGACCATCGTGCAGAACAGCACGGTGATCGCGATCAGCGGCATTTCGTTATACACATTGATATAGCCCGCGGGGACGGACAACACCAGGGCCAACGTGACCAAACCGCGCATCCCGGACCACGTCAACACCAACACTTCCTGCAACCGCAGCGGGGACACGTTCTTCTTCTGGCCGTGCTTATTCAGCAAATACTGATCGTACATCCACACGAAACGCACCGCGAAGAGGACGCCGGAAATGACCAAACCCCAGACAATACCTTCGCCGATACGCGTCGAGGTCTGCTCCACCGCGTTACGCACCGACAAACCAATCAGGCCGAACGCCAGGCCCGTCACTAGCAACTCCGCGGTCTCCCAGAAAGCCGAGCCGGTCAGACGGTCCTCCGCCGCAGTTGCCGACACACGCGACGTCATCTCCACGGCGGCCACGACCACTGCAATAACTCCCGACGCGTAAATCTCCTCCGCTGCGATATACACCGCGAATGGAACCACCCAGCTCAGGGCGTTGACCGTGTTCGACCCGGCGGTGTACTCCAACGCCCGACCCGCAACGTGGCCGATCAGCCAGCCCACGGCAATCGAGGCTACCGTGGTGTACACAAACCGCAACAGTGCCGGGCCGACGTGGATCGAGCCGTCGTTGTACAGCGAATTGAGCGCCAACTGGAAGGCCACCAGCGCGACGGCGTCGTTAAACAGGCCCTCGGTCTGCAAGGTGCCGATCACGCGCCGGGGAATTCCCGCCGGTTCCGCGACGGCCTCCACGGCCACCGGGTCCGACGGGGCTACCGCCGCGCCCAAAGCGATCGCGCCCGCCACGGACAACCCGGGGATGAGCACCATCGAGGTCCCCGCCACCGCGAGGATTGTCACCACGACCAACAGCACGGATAACGACAAAAGCGTCCGCCATTGGGAGCGAATCAGGGGCCACGACAAACGCCGAGCCATCGCCCAAATCAACGGCGGGAGAAATAACGGAAGAATTAGATCGGGCGGTAATGAAATATCCGGAATCGCGGGGAACACCATCGTGGCCGTCGTTAACAGGGTTAACAACACGGGCCACGGGAGGTTGGTGCGCTCGCCGATGGACACGACGATGACCGTCGCAAACATCAGACCCACAATCACAATGAGGGTCTCCATGCCCGCCACCTTTCATTACTGCCTACATGCTGCCCCAGCTACTCCTGCGAGTACGAGTGCTTAACCGCTACGTGTACCGCGTACTTTGAGGTTCGGGCCCAGCTCACCAATTGCTGAATGAGCACCATGGGCACGTCACACGCGGGGCCGTAACAAATGAGCATCCGCGTGGGCGCATCACTCAGCGATCGGGAACTACTACTCGCTATCCAAAATAGAGGAAAACGTCGGCCCAGCGCGATTTCGCGACACTTCAGGTGCGGCGCTGCCCGATGCTCGGATGCCGAAAACGGCACCGTCGGAACCCGCCCGTAAGCGAGAAGTCCGCCCCTACGAGAAGTTATCGGTAGCCAGGTTGGCGAATCTCGAGTACTTCAACTGCTCGGCAATCGGGATGGTGCCCACCGGTCCCCCGCGGTGCTTAGCCAAAATAATGTCGGCTTCTCCCTCGCGAGCGTTATCCAACGCACCCGGTTGAGAGTCCGGCCGGTACAGCAGCATCACCATGTCCGCATCCTGCTCCAGGGACCCCGACTCACGTAGGTCCGCCAGCTGCGGCTTCTTGTCGGTGCGGGACTCCGGCCCACGGTTGAGCTGCGAAATAGCGATCAGCGGAACTTCCACTTCCTTCGCCAACAACTTCAGTTGACGGGAAAACTCCGAGACTTCCTGCTGGCGTGACTCCACCTTGCGGCCCGACGTCATGAGCTGCAGATAGTCCACAACAATCAGCCCGAGGCCGTGTTTCTGTTTGATCTGGCGAGCTTTCGTCCGGATTTCCATCATCGTCAGGTTGGGTGAATCGTCGATAAAAATGGGCGCTTTCTCCAGTTTCCCCATCGTTTGAGCCAGCCGGGTCCACTCGGACTCGTCCATCTTGCCGCTACGCATATTGGTGAGTTTCACCTCGGCCTCGGCCGATAGCAGCCTCAGAACGATCTCCATTTTGGACATCTCGAGGCTAAAGAGTGCCGAGGGTGTGTCATTCTCTACCGACGCCGACCGCATGAAATCCATGGCCAACGTGGACTTTCCCACGCCCGGCCGAGCGGCGATGATAACCATCTGGCCAGGATGAAGGCCGTTAATGGTTTTGTCGAGGTCAAGGAAGCCCGTTGGCACACCACTGGCTGCCCCACCGTGCATCTCGTACTCGTTGAGAAGATCATTGACCTCCTCAAACATGTCGGCCAACTCGGCATAATCCGTGCTAGCGTCACGACGTCCAACCCCGAACACCTGGGACTGGGCGTAATCGACCACCTTGTCCACGTCCTGGCCGTTGATGCCGTTGTACCCCAGCTTGGCGATCTCCGTCCCCACCGAAACAAGCCCCCGGAGCACCGCTTTTTCGGCAACAATCCGCGCATAGTAACTCGCGTTGGCCGCCGTCGGCACTTTAGTCATAAGGGTATGGATGTATGGTGCCCCACCCACGCGCTCCAAGTCGCCGTCGCGATTAAGGCGGTTGCTCACCAGCACCGGGTCGATCTGCAACTGGGCATCCGCCGACTCACTATAAAGGTCGAGAATGGCGTTAAAAATGGTCTGATGGCGCGGGTCATAGAAGTCATCCGCGCGGAGAATCTCTACGACATCCGTAATGGCGTCCTGGGACTGCAGCATACCGCCCAAAACAGCCTGCTCAGCCTCGATATCCTGAGGGGACTTTCGGCCAAATTCCTCATAATCCCGTGGGTCGGGGCCGCCGGAGGGTCCAAACGACGCATCCTCATAGTCCCCGCCCGAACCGAAACCAGACTCATACGAGTCGTACGAATTATCAAAAGAAGACGCTGATACCGCTGAACGTGATGCCATGGGAATACCCTATCGTCTGCCGCCGACATAAACACTGAGCACAATCGTGAGAGGCACGCAGGAATATGGGCGCACTGCTCTAGACCCCACGAGTCCTCGCTAGACCTCCCCGGATCTCGCTAGACCTGCTGGAGCCCGCCGGATCTCACCGGAAGGGGTTGCTCAGAGTGACTCTTCACTGCTTTTCATAAAGCCCCGAGGGCTAGGATGCAAATCTCAATAGCTACTTCCCGACGAAGTTATCCACAGGTTTCGCACACCGCCTGTGGATAAAATGTGGAGAATTCACCGTTTCCCACGTCGGCCTGTGGAATTTACTGTGGACAAGTTTTTATCGCGACCTGCGAAAACTAGCGTTTGCGCAGGTCAACCCTGTGAAATTTTGATTTGACGAATCTCACAGTACCGGTGGAAAACCGCTCCTACGCTGGGCCTTTTTATCGTGAACTGGGGAAATATCCGAGCAAAATGGGGTAAAAGGCCGGTTGTCAAGCACCTAACCTGTGCGTGTTATCCCCAGCCCCATCCACGACATCCGACTACATCTCTATCACCATTCACAGGTGTTGAACGACGTTGCTCGTGTGCGCATGATGCCTCTTGCGTGGAAGGTCCTCGCATACGAAAAACGGGCCCGGCATACCCTGCCAGACCCGTCGTTACTTCACGCCGGGCATGGTGTCGAAGCACACCCAACGTGGAGTGAATAATACGGCGCGGTGTCGAGTCGCGCCGTGCATATCACGGAATGGCCACACAACGCGCCACATCCGTTATCAAGCCCCCGTGCCACTGAATTGCCACCGAGTGCAGCAATAACCCGCGGCTGGGTCCTACACGCTGTTGTCGACCGGGGGTGTCGAATCCCCGGAAGGAATTCAAAAAGTGTAAAACCAGAAACTACTGGGATACGACCTCGAAGTTAATCGAGCCGTGGATATCCTCGTGGAGCTTCACGTCCACCGAGTATTTACCCGTCGACTTCACAAAACCCTTGGTCATGTCAATGCTGTGCTTATCCAGCTCCGGACCACCAGCAGCTACGACGGCTTGAGCAACGTCGTTAGGCTTAACAGACCCGAACAGCTTGCCATTGTTGGCAGTGCGGACGGCGACAGAAACGCCTTCCAGGTTCGCCAACTGCTCTTTGACCTCGCGAGCACGATCGGCGTCGCGAATAGCACGCGCTTCCTGCGCACGCTTCAAATCCTGAACCTGCTTCTCTGCACCACGAGTAGCGGGGACCGCGTACCCGCGCGGGAGCAGGTAGTTTCTTCCATAGCCGGCCTTGACCTCGACGATGTCACCAGGAACACCGAGATTGTCAATGGCGGCGGTGAGGATCAGCTTCATGATCCCTAGCCTTTCTTACGTTGATTAGTTAGAAGGGTGGCTCATCATCTGCCCCACCAAACCCTTGGCTGGAGCCCTGGCTGGGAGCGGAATTCCACGGATCCTGATCCGCGCCCGAGTTCCCTCCGGAACCGCCGAAGCCCTGGTTGCCTTGAGACTGCTGGCCGCGATTGGAGTTAAAACCTCCGCCTCGGTTTCCACCGAAGCCACCGCCGCCTTGGTTGAATCCGTTGCCTCCGCCACTCGTCTTTTCGACGTTTGCCGTGGCGTACTTCAACGACGGGCCGACCTCGTCGACCTCGATTTCAAACACGCGACGCTGTTCGCCGTCCCGAGTCTCAAAACTCCGTTGGCGCAAGCGACCATTGACGATCACGCGCATGCCTTTTTTTAACGATTCAGCAGCGTTCTCGGCGGCCTGGCGCCACACATTGCAGGTGAGGAACATCGCATCCCCATCAACCCACTGGTTGGTTTGGGAATCGTAACGACGTGGCGTCGATGCCACGCGGAAATTAGCCACAGGAGCACCCGACGGGGTGTAACGAAGTTCTGGGTCAGCAACAAGATTGCCGACGACCGTGATAGGTGTCTCTCCTTGTGCCATGATGAATCCTCTCTCTGCAGGACAACCGGTTTGATGGTCAGATAAAACCTGACACTAGTGTTTCTACCAGTGTGCCTTTTTAGGCGTCGGTCCGCAGAACTTTCGTACGCAACACCGAATCATTCAGGTTGAGCAGACGGTCGACTTCCAGCACAGTTGCAGACTCACAGGTGAAGTCCACGACAACGTAGATGCCTTCCTCTTTCTTCTGAATGGGGTAGGCCAAACGGCGCTTGCCCCAAATATCAACCTTGTCAACGTTGCCCTTCTCTTTGCGGACAACATCGAGATACTTATCCAGGGACGGGGCTACAGTGCGCTCATCCTGCGCGGGATCGAGAATGATCATGATTTCGTAGTGACGCACGGACCTCATCACCTCCTATGGTCTAGTCGTATTTCGGCCGCGCCATCGTTAGCGCGACAGGAGGGTTCGTTGCGTCAAGCAACCCCCCGAGACTACCAAACCACTGGCCAGAGGCAAAACCCGGAACCGCAAAAAAGAGCCACATGAAAACACGGCCGGCTGGCTAGATGATGAGCAACCCGTCTAATTGATGAGCGTTGCCCAAAAGACAGCAACGGTCACCGGCACAACAGTGATAAAGAAAACGGCGATCCCGAATAACCACCACGTCACCTTTGCCGGCTTCTTGTACATGAAACTGGCAAACGAGGCGGTGAATAAGAAGAATCCGATAAAAACGCTAATGATCGTCAACGTCACTTGAGGAGTCATGCTGTAGCCCCCACATTTGATCGTGTACCGACGAGATCCGCACGGCTAGTTACCACATCACTAGTTACCGTCCGACTACTCATTGCCGACGACGGACCGCGCTGCGACGCCACCACATCCGTTTCCTGCTGCCCAGGGACCTCCGCCTGGACCATCGTTCGTGGAGCGTCGGGACGTGTACCACGCATCTGCTGGATCACCAGCACAAGGATGGCCACAACAAGCGCGTCCCGCGCGATCACGAAGGAGTTGAAAAGCCAGTCTGGCGCGCCTTTATTGTCCGCCCCCGTGAACCACCACATGCGCACGAACCAGTAAATAGCTTCCACCCACATCCAGGCGAACACCAGACGCCAGCGGGGGAGAGACAGCGCGACGAGGGACACGAGCCACAACGAGTATTGTGGGCTCCATACCTTACTGGTCAACACGAACGCGGCGATGATCAACAACGACAGTTCCCACACTGCAGGCTCGCGTTTGACCTTCAGCCCGAGAACCAAAATTCCGACACAGCACAGCCCGAACAACACGAACGAGATGATCGACTGCGCCTTCACCGGGACAGTGGTGGAGTAACTGAACCCAGTCAGCCATGAAAGCACGCTGTAGATCGTCGAATCTTCAGCTGCTCTCTTCCCATTCCGGGTGAAGAATTCCGCCCATCCGGCAGGGGATGCAATCATGATCGGGATATTCACCACAAGCCAGGTGACCACAGCCGAAACCACCGTGTTGATGAATTCCGTGCGCTCCCGCCAACGGTGGCGGATGACCAGCACGAGGAAAGCACCTAAGGTATACGCGGGCCAGAGCTTTGCGGCCGCCCCCAGGCCGATGAGAATCCCAGCTCCTGCGTACTTCTTCCTGGTCCAGAGGAAAATGGCACCCATCGCACACACTGTCGCTAGAGAGTCGAAATTGGTGAAGATGTGCACACCCACGATGGGGCTGGCCGCAACCAGAATGACGTCCCACACGCGGTGACCGGCCAACTGATAGGTGAACCACAACGTCCCGATCCACGCAATCGCAAGGAACACTGCGTTCACACCGAAATAGAAATCGACGCGGGGCACCGACCACCCAATGAGGTCCGCAAACCAGTGCAAGGGGGCCGCTAACTGGGCGCATAACCACTGGTAGAGCCCGGTGAGAACCGGGTACTCCATATGACGGGTGCCACCATCACCGGCCCAGGAGTAGACATACGGAAAGTGCCCATCCTTCAGGCCTTCAATGCTGTACAGCGGAATGGAATCCGCGTAACACCCGGAGATGTACTGACGGTTCGCGGTCCAATTCACCCCGTCACCGTCGCCACGAAGACAATCCGCCTTCGAGAGCCAACCCAGGGACATCATGCCCAGGGCCAGGCCCATCAGGACGCGGAGGGGAGTGGCCCATACTGCTCGCCCGACGAGACCGTGGCGCGCAATAGGCCCCCCAAGGAAATGAGTCCACCGTTGCGCTGCGGGCTCCGTCAGGCTCGGCTGAACCCTCAACACGTCGGTGTCCTGCTGTTCTTTTCCTCTACCTGCACCCAACGCCACTATGTCCTTCTTCACTCTGTACGGGCCGACTCATCGATGAACTACGGAGCCGGCTCGTCGTTGTTACCCAAGTCCGGAACGGGAACCTCCACACCGGGGACAATTTCCTGCGTCCGCGTCGGAATATTCAGACCACCATTGTCGGGTGCTTGCGGCGTCGGGGCGGGAGTCTCCTGCGTCTCGGGCACGTACTGCTGCTGTGGCACCTGCGTCTGGGGTGCACGAGTACGCTGCGGCTGCTGCTGTTGGACCGTCGTCGTTTGGGTATAGGTCTTCTTCGACCCGCCCGAGTTTGTATTCGCCTGCTTGGAGCCCGACGAACCCGAATCACCAAAGGCCATATAGTCTTCGCCCTGCAAAGCACTATCCATGGTCTGCTTCCAAATGTCGGCGGGGAGTCCAACACCATACATCGGACGACCCGAGTAGAAAATGGGCTGGCCGTCGTTCGTGCCGACCCAGACCGCCGTCGCTAATTGCGGGGTTGCACCAACAAACCAGGCGTCCTTGTTATTGCCGGTATCACCCAGCTGAGCCGTACCGGATTTCGCCGCCGAGGTCCGGCCACCAGCCAGGCCGTGATTGCGCGAATACGACGCAATCGGCTCCATCGCCGAAATGACGTTATTGGCAACATCTTTATCAATACGCTGATCGCCCTCGACGTTCGACCGGTCCAGCAGGACCTTGCCTGACGACGTTTCCACCTTCTGAACAAAGTGCGTCTGGTGGTACATACCGTTATCCGCCAGCGTGGACAGGCCCGTCGCCATGTCAATCGGGCGGGTTAAGTACTGGCCCAAGATGACGCCGTCGTACACCCGGCCATCCTTTTCCTGCAATGTCTTTTCGCCATTGACCTCGGTCGGGATACCCAGGCGGTGCGCCATATCAGCCGTGTCCTTCGCACCATGCTTCAAATCATGCTGCATACGCACGAAGCTCGTGTTCAGCGACATCTTCAACGCTGTGGCCAAGCTACAGGAACCACAGGATTCGCCTTCAGAGTTCTGAATGGTCAGGTTGTTAATGGTCACCGGGGCAGAGGAGTACACGCGGGAGAGCGACATTCCCTGCTCCAGGCCCGCGGCCAAACCGAAGATCTTGAACGTCGAACCGGTCTGGAGGCCGGTGTTTGCGAAGTCCCAACCATTAGGATCGTCGCCACCGTAATAGCCCTTCACCGCGCCATTGCGGGGATCAACCGAGACCACTGCGGTGCGGTAATCATCTGGGTATTCCTGCATGCGGTTCTTCACCGTGTCCGTTACAGACTTCTGAACCTTGGGGTCAATCGTCGTCGTAATCTTTAACCCCTGGGTGTTGACGTCCTGCTCACTAATGCCAGATGCCTCAAGCTCGGACATGACCTGCGACTTAATCAGACCATTCGTGCCCTCAACTTCAGAGCCCGTATCGATCGTATTCGGGTCGATGACCTCGGGGTATACGGCCTGAGCGCGTTCCTCACCGTTAATCGCACCCATGTCGGCCATACCGTCCATGACATAATTCCAACGTTCTTCAGCAGCCTGGCGATTAGTCCAGGGATCCAACTCCGACGGACGCTGAATAGATGCAGCCAACACAGCGCCTTCCTCCGGCGTGAGGTCCTTCACGTCCTTGTTGAAATACGCCTTCGACGCTGCAGCGATGCCATACGCGTTACGACCAAAATAAATAGTGTTCAAATACGCGCCGAGGATTTCATCTTTGGACCACTCGCGGGCCATCTTCGCCGAAATAACGAGTTCCTTAGCCTTACGCGTGTAGGAGTGCTCGTTACCCACGAGGGCGTTCTTCACATACTGCTGAGTGATGGTGGAACCACCACCAGAGGATTCCTTACCCGTCACAAGCCCCAGCGCAGCGCGTCCGAAACCTTTAACGGAGAAGCCAGGATTGGAATAGAAAGAACGGTCCTCCGCGGCCAGCACGGCTTGTCGCACCGGTTGAGGTATCTCCGACAGATCAATATCCGTACGGTTACCGCCGGGCGGGACGATGCGCGCCAACTGGGTGGAGGAGTCCGACGCGTACATCGTCGCAATCTGATTAGTTTGTAGCTCTTGAGGCTCCGGAACTTTCGTTACCGCGTAGGCGGAAAAGAATGCCACAACAGGCGCAAGAATGAGGACAAGGAGGATCACACCTGTCCATAGCAGCACCTTTTTCCAGGTGGGCGTCTTGGCCTGCCTTCGTGGTTGTTTGTTACTCACTATTCCTACTTCTCCTCTACGCGAGGTTTGGACGTACCACTTCCTACACGGGCAAGCATCTCACGAAGCAGCACGTTCCACCGGCAATGCACGCATACCTCCACAATGTGGGCGGTTATGTCGCCATAGGTTTCCGCCAGGGCCTCAACCTCTCGACGACTACGCGCGGTCCCTGCTATTTTCCCCAAGTTGTCGCCGAATATCCAGATGACATTTTTTAACGTCCTTTTTCCACACAACGGACACGGCCGATCTTGTGGTTCACCATGAAAATCAGCGGCATCAATCAGCCGACGCGACGACTGCCGCAATTCCTCCGCAGAGATCTCTCCCCGGCGGTATTCAGCCAGCAACCGTCGCCGATCAAGCTGATGATTCCTCGTCTCTGTCCAGCTCATCCCGGTCACTATAGGCACAATAGCCTCACATGTATAGCCCCGCACACCGTCGGCTCGCATAGCCCTTCACTGCACGAAAGCAGCTTTAGCGCGGGTGAGAATCATCATATAATAAGAGGAGTCCACTTCTAACTAACGCACCTGGTGACAATGACCTCAATTGACAAGTCCATCAATAAAAATTCAGGCGACGCCACTTCTGACCACGCCACCACACAATCCTCGAAACAACCTCCTGAGGACATTTCTATCGAAGAGATTGCGGCACGGCTCCGACCACTTCTCAACAGGCTCGTCTTAATTTATTACCGTCAGTCGGTTCACACCGCTCTTACCGCTAGCCAAATCTCCATACTTTCCGTGCTGGAACACCACGGTTCCATGCGGATTAGTGACATCGCCAAATTCGAGTCCATCCGCATGCCCACCGCATCGAACGCGATTCACCGTCTCGAGTTCGACGGACTTGTTGTTCGGGAGCGCGATAAACACGACCGCCGCGGAGTAACCGTCGCCCTGACGGACCACGGCAGGGAAGAGCTCGAGCGGATCAATGCACAACGAAACCTTGAGTTCGCGCGGTTTATCGCTCAATACACCGAAGACGGCAAAGAGCTAGCACTCGAACTTACCGACGTCCTCGAGCGCATCCTCAATGACCATGAGGGCGGCCCTGAAGACGAACACCCAGCACACGACTAACACACGTCCCAACCCTAGCCTTCCGACCAACGGAGCACCACCGTGACTAACGAATCCCCGGTTCGCATCCTCATCGCCCGACGTCCTCATCCCACCGAATCCAGTGCCGAGGAATTCGCCGCATGGTTCGCCCGTACCTCGCCAGCCGTCATTCGGACCGTCACTGTCCTGCCCTCGATATGGCCATCCGGCGCTCCCGACGAGCTGGGGGAGGACTACCAACGTTGGATCCGCAAGGAAACGAAAAAGTGCGAACGCGCTGCTCTTGAGGCTCTAAAAGAGGCCTGCGTTCCCGACGATTCCCTGGATGCCACACCCTTTCAGTTTGTCACCGCCGCCTCCGAAACCGACGCCCTCAGCGCGGCTGCCACTAATTTCAACGCAACGATTATCTTGCTCGGATCCCACGCTTCTGCGCCCGAGGGCCGATTTGTCGCCGGATCCACAGCGGACGCACTGCTTCACTGCGCACCTGTATCCCTGGGGCTGGCCCCGCGTGACCTGCGCGCATCTAAGAAAGGCGTCACGCGGGTCAACTGCGCCTACGTCGATACTGAACAATCGCAAGAGGCGCTGCGGAAAGCGTGCGACTACGCACACCGATGGGATGTTCCCCTCCGCCTTGTGGCATTCACGCCTCACGGGCCGTCGATGTACCCCACCGAAACGCTATACAAACACGCCAAAGAGGCCACCCGGCAATGGCGTGACCAGGCCCAAAGCATCCTTGAGCGTGGACAAGAACGCGCGCTCGCGCGCTTTGACGATCTCCGCGTCGACCTTGCTATCGGGTCCGGCGAGGACTGGGAAAGTTCCATCACCGACCTAGATTGGAAGAAAGGGGACCTCCTAGTCGTGGGCAGTTCCACGCTGGGCGTCTTCGGACATACGTTCCTTGGTTCGTCGACAAACCAGATTGTGCGGAATTCGCCCGTCCCCACTGTTATTGTTCCCGTCTAAATCAACATTTTCGCTGTAGAGGAGGTTCGAGTGGATAGCCACGGGAAATCTTATTCTCACCGCTCCGATGACCCCGACCAGCACGTCACCGTCGATAAAGCAGACTCCACACCATCCAAACCATCCCAGCTGGATTACGAACTCGACCCATTACTGCGCCTAGAACAACACACGCGGTCCACTCACCAGGCCATCGTGTATGTCATCGTGGTACCGCTGATCACGCTGCTCGCGGCCGGAATCATCCTGATCATTTCGCACAACCAGGGTGGCCCCGATTGCGACGCGGGGGAGTCAGCATGGATATGTTCGCGTACCTACGAAATTCTTTTCCCCGTGGTGCCGGGGGCGATCGCCCTCATCGGCGCACTCGGGGGGGTGTGGACCACCTATATCAAGTGGGCCCGGTATGACCGCTGGCGCCCCTGGCTCGCTATTTGTTGGGTGCTTATTCCCTTCGCGCTCGGGTGGATCACCAGCACCGGGTGGATGGCTATCGCCGGGCTTGATTACCGGTAGGGGCGCCGGGCGGTAGGCGCGGCAGTGATATGCCACCCGCACCACCGGCAACGCGCGTCAGCCGCAACGCGCCGGTTAGTCCTTCTGAATATCCGGGTGACCCACAGTACCGATCCGATTGAACGGCAAAATACGGGCATCAACCCGGCCGATAATATTCTTCTCAGGCACTGTGCCCTGGTACTGGTCCTCCATGTGGTAGCGAGAATCTGCAGAATTCGTGCGGTTATCGCCCATCAACCACACATTCCCATCGGGCACAGTGATTGGGCCAAAGTACCCACCACCACACGCTTCTGAGCCATGCTCAGTGTCGACCTCCCGCTGCGGGGGCTGCAGAGTGTACGACGAATCGATCGTCTTCCCATTCACCTTGATGCCGTCGTCTCCGGGTTTGCACTCAACGGTTTGCCCGCCCGTCGCGATGACCCGCTTGACCACGTCATTCTCCGGAGGAGTAGCTAGCCCAATATACGACGCACCAGTACGCAGTACCTTGCTGAAGCCGCTGCTCTCATCCGATGTGCTCTCACCGAACTCCCCTTCGTCCCAGGACTCGGGGCCTCGGAAGACGACGACGTCGCCCGGCTTGGGAGAACTGAAATCGTAGACAAGTTTATTGACGAAAACGCGGTCGTTATTGCAGCCCGTACACCCATTGAGCGTCGGCTCCATAGATTCCGAGGGAATAACGTAGACGCGCCCGATAAAGACCTGGAACAGCACCGCCACGAGGAGCGCGCAGAGGATAATGATCGGGATTTCGATATACCAGGGGCGTTCTTTCTTCACCGTGGCCGCAGCGGGGGTAGACCCCTTTGATTTTCCAAACATGCTGTTTTCCGTTCCGGGTCGGGCCTAGATCACCACGTTGACCATGCGGCCAGGGACAACGATCACTTTCTTAATCTCATGATCGCCCACGTGTTCTTTCACCTTGGCGTCATCAAGTGCCGCAGCTTCAATGTCTTCGCGCGAGGCGTCCGTCGCTACATTAATACGGCTACGGACTTTCCCCTGCACCTGAACAGGAATCTCGACGGTGTCGTCGACAAGCCACTTCTCCTCAAACGTCGGGAAGGGGCCGTGAGCCAAGGACTCGGTGTGGCCCAACCGCGACCACAGCTCTTCCGCGATGTGCGGGGCCAGCGGGGCAACGAGCAGCACAGCCGGTTCGACGATCTCGCGGGGAGCGCCGCCCGCATACGTTTTGGTCACGTAGTTGACGTACTCGATGAGTTTCGCCACCGCGGTGTTGTCCATCAGCTGGGCGTAGTCCTCGCGGACTGCGGCAATCGTGCGGTGCAGGGCGCGGCGATCGTCATCGGTGGGGGTCGCATCAGTTACGACGAAGTCACCGGTGGATTCGTCGACAACCAGCCGCCACAGACGCTGCAAGAAGCGCTGCGAACCCACGACGTCCTTCGTCGCCCAAGGGCGAGATGTATCCAACGGGCCCATCGACATTTCGTAAATGCGCAGCGTATCCGCACCGTAATTGTCGCAAATGTCCTCGGGGGAGACGGCGTTCTTCAGGGACTTACCCATCTTGCCGTACTCCTGGTGAACCTGGATTTCGCCGTGCTCATTGGTCTGAACACCGTCCATGTTCCGCCCGTCGCTGGGGACCCACCAGAAGGAACCGTCACGCTCGACGACCTCCGCAGCGGGGATGTACACGCCGCGGTCGTCGGTGTACGCGAAGGCCTGGATGTAGCCCTGGTTGAAGAGGCGATGGTACGGCTCGCAGGAGGACACGTATCCGAGGTCAAACAGCACCTTGTGCCAGAACCGGGAGTACAGCAAGTGCAGCACGGCGTGCTCAACGCCGCCGACATACAGGTCCACACCGCCGGATTTCTTCTGATCCGTAGGGCCCATCCAGTACTTTTCGTTCTCTGGGTCGCAGAGCGCGTCCTGGTTGGTGGGATCCACGTAGCGGAGCTCGTACCAGGAACTTCCCGCCCATTGCGGCATTACGTTCGTATCGCGTCGGTACTTCTTGGGGCCATCGCCCAAATCAAGCTCGACATTGACCCAGTCCGTCGCCTTGGCCAGCGGCGGGCGAGGCTCGGACTCCGCGTCATCGGGATCGAAGGACACCGGCCGGTAGTCGTCCACATCCGGAAGCACAACGGGCAACATGGACTCAGGGAGCGGATGAGCGACGTCGTTCTCGTCGTACACAATGGGGAAGGGCTCACCCCAGTACCGCTGCCGAGCAAAGAGCCAATCACGCAGCTTGTACTGGATTTTTTCCTTGCCGACGCCACGCTGAGCGAGCCAATCAATGGTGCGGGCTTTCGCGTCCTCCAAGTGGAGGCCGTTGATGTCTAGGCCGTCGTCGTTGGCTGAGTTCACTGCGGTACCGGCGCCCGTGAAAGCCTCGACGGTGACGTCGCCGCCGGAAATGACCTCGGTGATGGGCAATTCGAAGACGCAGGCGAAGTCGTAGTCGCGCTCGTCATGCGCGGGAACAGCCATGATCGCGCCCGTGCCGTAGCCGGACAGGACATAGTCGGCGATAAACACGGGAATACGGCGGCCATTCACCGGGTTCGTGGCGTACACGCCCAGGAACACACCGGTCTTTTCCTTGTTCTCTTGACGCTCCAAATCGGACTTCGCGACGATGGACGCGCGATACTCCTTCACCGCCTCGGCAGGAGTAGCCGCTCCGCCGGTCCAGCGGGCGATGGCGTCGTCGGAAAGCGAACGCTCGGCGCGGAAATCCGGCCACTGATCTGCGACGACCTCGTCGACAAGCTCATGCTCTGGCGCCAAGACGAGGTATTCCGCGCCAAAGAGGGTGTCGGGGCGGGTGGTGAACACAGGACACGTGGCGTCGGTGTGGTCGGGGCTGTTCGTCGGGATGGTGAAGGTTACTTCTGCACCCCGGGACCGGCCGATCCAGTTGCGCTGCATGGACTTCACCTTGTCGGGCCAGTCCAGCAGGTCGAGGTCGTCGAGAAGACGATCCGAATACTGAGTGATCCGCATCATCCACTGGGTCAGTTTCTTGCGGAAAACGGGGAAATTGCCACGTTCCGAGCGGCCGTCGGCGGTGACTTCTTCATTAGCCAAGACCGTGCCGAGCCCGGGCGCCCAATTCACCGTTGAGCTGGACCGATAGACCAAGCGGAAGGTCTCAACGATGTGTTCGCGCTGAGCATCATCCAGCGATTCCCATATTTCCGCGGAGCTCTTGCCGGCTTGTTCAGCGGCTTCTACTGCCGCACCCGTGTCGGGATCAACACTCTGGTAGCCGGGGCCGGAGGTCACATCGACCGCGCCCGATGCCAGCTTTTCCCGCAATTCCGAGACCGGCCGGGCTGCATTGGCCTCGGGGTCAAACCACGAGTTGAAGATCTGGAGGAAAATCCACTGGGTCCAGCGGTAGAAATCTTGGTCGGTCGTAGCAAATGACCGACGCGGATCGTGCCCCAAGCCCAGGCGCCCCAGCTGGCGCTTCATGTTTGCGATATTAGCCTCGGTGGTGGTCCGCGGGTGCGTTCCTGTCTGGACCGCGTACTGTTCCGCAGGCAGGCCGTAGGCGTCATATCCCAGTGTGTGCAGCACGTTCTTGCCCAACATGCGGTGGAAACGTGCGTAGACGTCCGTCGCAATGTAGCCCAAGGGGTGGCCAACGTGCAGGCCGACGCCCGATGGATACGGGAACATATCTTGGACAAAGATCCGATCGTCGGGAAGATCCGAACCTCCATCGCGGGGGGCTAAATCCCCGGTGGGGTTGGGGGCGTTGAACGTTCCCTCGTGGGACCAACGCTCATGCCAGGCGTTTTCGATCTCCGCAGCCAGCCCGGCGGTGTAGCGGAAACGTGGTTCGTCGTGATGAGCCGACGACGCACTCGACCGCGAAGAAAGAGAGCCTGACGAAGTATTGTGGGAGGAGGACACTGATGTAGTGGGATGACCAGTTGACTGGCCCCCATTCGGGCTCTTTTCTCTCGGATTTGTCATGGTCACATAGTCTAGTTGGGCCCATGATGAGGGCAACTACAACGGTCACCGCTGACAAACCCGGTCATCAACCCGCTCGTCTCGAACACACGAATCCTGACGAAAACAAGGAGCATGTATGCCGAACACCACTGTTTTTTCTGACTTCGTCGATTTCTACCGCGAGATGTATTCGCCGGAGACACTGTCCGCATCCGACATCTTCGCTAAAAAGACTGAATCCTTTTCTATCGACGACGTTGTTCACCCTGCTGACCAAAAGTGGTTCTCCGAGCACAACAAAGAAGCAACGATTAAGAAAGGTTCCGTCGTTTACCTGGGGGATGAACCTTTTTACGGCCTTCTATCTGAGGTCGACGACGGGATTATCAACCGCACCTTCCCGCACATCGTCGACCGCCCTGCCTCGGACCGCATCAAGCTCATGGTTCTTGGCGATAACGCAATCTTTAAAAACAAGGTTTCTGGATACTTAGCTGACGGGTTAATCCAAGTTAAAAATACGGAAGGCCATCAGGGGTCCGCCGAAGAACCTATTAAGTACTTCGACGCTCTTCTTCAAAAGATTGATCACTCCTTGCCGCTCGTTCGACGCCAACGTGGGGAGCAGCTTGGCCATTCGCTGACCCGCACAGCGCAAGCGCTAGCAGAGATTCTGGACCTCAATGACCAGCAGAATGCGATGATGACCGGCCGCGAGGATCTCTCCGTGGGGGACAATGAGTTCCCGCTTATTCCAGCGTGGGAGCTTCGCCACGTGCTCATGGATAAGTGGCCAGGGAACCGGATGACCACGAACGGCGTATTGCATATTTCCGGGGATGACCTGCCTAAGTCCAGCGAGATCGGCCGGCTAGAGCTCTACCCCTGGCGTAGCCTCCAACGTGGAGTCATTCCGGAATGGATTAAAGAGGCGATCGCTTCGGGCGACGTACCACCGTCGGTAAGCAAAGCTGCATCTGTGATCATTAGCATTCTTGATCGCCTGGACGATGACGCGAATGATCTTCTTTTCGCTGTGGCTAATCCTGACGAATGGGCAGACGCTATTCGCGGAACCGCGACGGCTGCGGGCCACGACAATGTTGACCAGCTGATCGATCGCTTCACGAAGAAACAGTTGCTGTATTCCGACACCCGTGATCTGTCCATCGACAACCTTCTCGACGCCTGCATCGGCGACGGAGCTCAATCGCAGCAATCCGCCGACAAACGCCTCCACGGTTTGAGCGGCGTCGATATCACTACTAGCTAAAGCCCAGATCAGCGGCCTATTTTGGCCGCACACCACTGAGGAGCCACCACCATGACCACACCGCCCGCCACATCCTCCGAACGCCCCGTCGCCCTCATCACAGGAGGGACCCGCGGAATCGGACTAGCCATCGCCCACGACCTCGCCACCACGCACACCGTCTACATCGGCGGGACCAGCGAAGAGAGCGTCAAGAAGGCCCAAGAGACCGTTCCCGATGCGCAGCCATTCGTCGCGGATCTCACCGACCCGTCATCCGTCGGCAAGGCTCTCGAAGCTTTCCCCGAACCGGCGCTGGATGTGCTTGTTCTCAGCGCCGGGATATCGGTCGACGGCGCGATTGCCGATGTCCCCCGCGAAGACTGGGTTCGAGTGCTTGACCTCAACGTTATTGCGCAGGTGTGCCTCATCCGGCAGCTCTTGCCGAAGCTACGCGCCACGCACGGCGACATTGTCGCCATCAATTCCGGCTCCGGGCACAGGTCCCGCCCCGGGAGCGCACCGTACTGCGCCTCTAAGTTTGCTCTCCGTGCTATTACCGACGCACTCCGCGAAGAAGAACGCGGAGTTATCCGGGTGACCTCGGTCCACCCAGGTCGCGTCGATACTGATATGCAACGCGAAATCCAGGCAGAGAAAGGAATGGCGCCCGAGGACTACGACGGAGCCATTTATGTGCAGCCGGAATCCATCGCGGCCGCGGTGCGCACAGCCATCGATGCCACACCCGAATGCACGGTGGAAGAGATCCGCGTCCGGCCTGTTATCGCGTAACGCGGCGGGCTTACACTAGAACTATGATTGTCGGCATCATTCTGGTTATTCTCGCAATTGCACTGGGTGGCGTGGGCCTGGCCGCATGGGGAGGGAAACTTCCCGGGAACAGCTGGGTGGGCATTCGTGTCCCCGAGGTTCGACGTGATCCCGCCATGTGGGAACTTGCGCACAAAGTGGCCGCGCCGAGCTGGACAGTCGGTGCGTTAGCCCTGCTGCTCGGGGGAGTCGTCGCTTTTGGCGCTTCCGGATGGGCATGGCTATGGGTTGCCGTAGCTGTCATAGCATCGGTGGCGCTCATCGGTGTGGGTGCCGCCATGGGCGCACACACTGTCGCGGTGCTTGATGCTCAACAACAAGCCGAAGAGAGCAATACGTCCTGCTCCTGCGATGGTGGCGGGGCTTCACAACAACCCAGCAAGCCCGTAGCCGTCGATATCGATGCCGCTCGACGTGCCGCACAGGCTGCGGATTCTTAAGCCGATGGCTACACCGCCCTTCATCATTAATCTTCGCTCCAAAATTGGCCACGACCCTCTGTGGCTCCCTGGGGTTACCGTGGTCATTCTTCGCGACGGTTCCGCGCCCGGCGCGCGCGAAGTCTTGCTGGTCCGTCGCGTCGATAATGGGCAATGGACACTCGTGACGGGCATCGTTGACCCAGGTGAGCACCCTCATGTTGCGGCTGTTCGGGAAGTCCAAGAGGAAACGCGGGCGCTCATCGAGATCGAATCTCTTTTGAATGTCCAGGCGGTCGGGCCGGTGACGTACTCGAATGGCGACGTGACCTCATATGTGGACACCGCGTTTCGTGCCTCGCTTCGGGACGATTCGCCAGAGGTCGGTATTGGCGACGACGAATCCCAAGCTGTTGCCTGGTGTGATGTGAATGAATTGCCCGATATGAAACCGCGGTTCCGGGCCATTATTGCTCGGGCGTGCGAGGATGCAGATCACGGTGGGGCTGCGTCATGGGGGCCGCTTCCCGGGGCGGAGTAAGTCCGACGTGGTGCCGTCGAGACCTAGTTAACCCGGCTTGAACATAGAAAATCCTCCCAATCCGAGCAGGACTGGGAGGATTACAGCGCTGAGGCTGAGACTTAGTCCCTTGCCCCGCTAGCCCCTTACACCACAGCTGGGTGCAGGGTAGACATCGTGTAAACCCGCTTGCGGGATACTCCCCAGACCAGGAAGACCATGGTCAGCACCGCAACGAAGGCCAACACGAGCGCGGAATTCCAGAATTGAGCGTTCAATTCACCGACTCCGGCTTGTCTCATTCCTTCGGTGAGCCAACTAAATGGCATGAATGGGTGGAGGATCTGGAAGAACTTGGGCGATGTTTCGATGGGGTGCAGCCCGCCCGCGGACGCGAGCTGCACCACCAAGGCAACGATGCCCAACAACTGCCCCTTTCCTTCACCGAACCAGATAATCAGCGCCTGCTGGAAGATCAAGAATCCGAATCCGCCCAGCAACATGAGGGCCGTCCAGGCGAGGAGGTTTTGGGGGCGAATATCCAACGTGAGCCAGCTGATGCCAACCAGCAGCGCGACCTGCAAAACGCTGATCAACAGCGCCGGAGTGGTGGTGCGGATAGCCAACCGCAGCGAGGACACCGACGCAGCAAGGTTCCGTCGGGGGAGTGGCCGAACAACCTGCCACACGAACAATCCACCCAAGAAAATACCGAAGCCAGCCAGGAACGGGGCTAGGCTTTCGCCCATCGACGACACCTTGTGTACCCAACTTTCGTTCAGTTCCGATGGACCCGCCATGGTGTCCGCGTTGTGAGCGACCATCTGCGTCGTAAATGCTGGCACGCGATCCTGCGAGGATGCCAAACTATCGTGCAGCGTGCCCGCACCCTCTGATAGCTTGCCGGTTCCTCCGGCTAGCTGCGTCGTCCCGTTCTTCAGGTCTTTTTGACCATTATTCAGCGTGGTTGCGCCGTCCTCGAGCCGGCTCGCGCCGCCCTGCAACTGGCTCAGACCGTTGCTGAGCTGCCCTGCACCGGCGTGCGCTTCACCCAGCTTCGAGGCGATGGTCTGGCTACCATCCTGGAATTGCTGGAGCGCGCCGCTGATTTGTGTGCTGCCGTCGGCCACTCGTCGGGAACCATCGGAGGCCTTCTGAGCACCGTCGGCAAGCTGGTGAGCTGCCGAATTGGCCTGATTAACGCCGTCGAGAAGTTGACGCACCTGAGGCAGCTGGTTGATACCGGGGATTCCCTCAATCGCGGCCAGCTTACCTTTCATCTCATCGAGCCCAGCCGCGAGTTGAGCATTGCCCTGCGCCAGTTTGGCGTTACCGTCGGCAACCTGCTGAGCACCGCTCACAAGTTCCGTCGATTTCTCGTGGGCAAGACCTAACTTATCGGTGAGCTGCTGCGCGCCGGCTTGGAGCTGCGCAGATCCATCATCCAGCTTCTTCGCACCCGCGTGAGCTTCACCCAGTTTCGACGTGAGCGTCCCGGCGCCGCCCTTCAACTGCGAGGATCCATTGAGAAGCTTACTGGCGCCGTTATCCAGCTGGGTCGCACCGCTATTGGCGGTCTTCGCACCATTAGCCAACTGGCCGGAACCGTCGGCAGCCTTACCCATTCCTTCATGGATTTCATTCAGCGACGAAAAGACTTTGGTGCTGGCCGTGTTGGTGATCGACTCATTAATCGTCGAGTGCAGGCGCTCAGCTGCGGCTTTCAACAGGACCGACGCCGATTTACCATTCGCGTCGTTATAGTCGAAGTTCAGCACAGCTTGGTGCGGATTCTCGGTACCGATGGACGCCACGGACGATGAAAAATCCTGAGGAATTACAACGGTAGCGAAGTACTTACCGTCCTCCAGACCTTTCCTGGCCTCCGGCTCCGAGGGGAACTGCCAATCGAAGGTGGGGTTAGCCTTAACATTCTGAATGATTTCCGGGCCAACATTGACCGGTTGTCCGTCTTTTTCTGCCGGACGGTCATTATTGACGACGGCGACCTTCATGTCGCTGAGGTTTTCCGTCGGATTCTGGTTCGCCCAAAGGAAGAACGCGCCGACGAGCAGCGGGATGGTTGCCAGAATGGCGAGCACGACGGGGAAAATGCGCAGGCGGTGGATTTCCGAGTTCCGCCCGATCAACATGCGCGGCATGATGCGTTCGCGGTAGGCCGACGCGCCTTTCCCGCGCGCGGTGAGGCCTCGTCGTTTCGGCCGAGCAGGCGAGGAACCCGCGTCTTTACTGGGGTTGGGCTTGTTATTCGCCATGGTTGGCCTCCTCGGCGGCGAGAGCATGGGTGTGCTGATAAGCAGGTGTGCTGCCCGCTCGGTGGCGGGTCGTGGTTATAGGGTCCGTGGGGGAGCGGGGGATATCGACGCGCGTTTCCTCATTCGCGAGTTCATCTGCAGATTCATCCGCGGATTCGTCGATGATGCGGCTTTCATCCCGATTGTCAGGGCGCTCGGCGAAGATCTGTCGAACGCCGTCAGGGATAGGGCCGACGTTGGCGGTGTTCGCGACGATCGTGATTCCTAGAGCAGAGGCACGCTGCAGCGATTCCCAGAGCGCAGCCTGGTCGTTCGGATTGCGGAGGGAATCGACATCGTTATAGCTGATCACGGAGGGACGGCACACTAGAGCGACGAAGAGCCTGGCCTGCGCCTGCCCCAATACGGTGAGGTCTTCGATGGGAACGTCGGGTCCCGGGGGCTCGGTCCCAAAAGCTGCGTGAAGGCATGACGTCATATGGTCGCCCTTCCACCCGGGCCGACGAGCAATGATCGGCGATTCAAGTGAGATCCGCTCGTAGGCTATTTCCGCAATGGTCAGCGCGGGATCCAAATCATCCAGGTCGTCGAACCCAGCGAATGTCGCGATCTTTTGGACTTTCCGCATGTGTTGGGGAATGATGATCCCACCCACGGTGACTGTTCCGCCCGAGGGCTTCATGCGGCCCACCAGGGTGAGTAGCAGGCTCGACAGTCCGTTGGACTGGCCGGCGACGAGCGCGACCGCTTCTCCCGGTTGAACAGTGAAACTTAGCGGCCCGTACACCGGGCCCTTCTTTGTCGACAGCTCGACGTCCTGTGCCGAAATGTCCACAGGCATGAAGCTACTTCGCACCACGCAGCTCCTTATCATCTCAAGATTTACTTTTGTACTGAAAAGCTTGTGAGCAAAATAATAACACAATGGTTTCAACCCACTAATTATTTTTCGTTTAAAAGTGTGCCGAAGTTTCATCCGTGGCTCCCACGGATGCGTGGCGCGAAGCTGAGAGACCTAGACGGATTGTCTTTTACGCCAGCGTCTACGCAGGTAATGGCCCCTTGAGCGCCGGCGGTGTTTCCTCCAGCGGTAGTAGTGATTTTCCTACATGCCCCCGCCCCAGCGTGAAGGTTTTTAGAATAGTGACGTGAATATTCGCAAAATTGCCTCCTGGCGGCCCGATCCGTTGATCGTCATGATCCTCTCAGCAGTGACGATCGCCATCCTTTTCCCTGCTCGCGGGTCTTTCGCCAGCGCGTGGGATACCGTCACCACCGGGGCAATTGCATTTCTGTTTTTCCTCTACGGCGCACGCCTCTCACCCGCGGAGGCTTTCGAGGGCCTCAAGCACTGGCGTCTTCACACCCTCATTCTGGCTTTTACCTACGTCGTCTTCCCGATCATCGGTATCGCACTCTTCCCACTTCAGCACCTGGTGGGCCACAACCTGTATGCCGGCTTTTTGTTCCTCTGCCTCGTGCCGTCGACGGTCCAGTCCTCGGTGGCATTCACCTCCGTTGCCAGAGGAAACGTGGCGGGCGCCATCGTCAGCGCGTCGACGTCGAATCTGTTAGGCGTCGTAATCACACCTGTTCTCGTGATGTTCTTCATGTCGGGTTCAGGTTTCCACGTATCCGGCAGCGTGTTTATCGACGTTGCGCTGCAGCTACTTGTCCCATTCATTCTTGGCCAGATTGCACGTTTGTGGCGTCCGATCGGGAAAATGTCGGCAAGCCCGGTGACGAAGAATGTGGACCGGCTATCCATCGCTTTCGTGGTATACGGGGCGTTCTCGGAGGGAATCGTATTGGGCGTGTGGACGTCGATTGCGTGGTGGCAGCTGGTGATCGTCGTCCTACTGTCCCTTATTTTGGTCGAGCTGATGCTATGGTTGACCTGGACCGCCGCGAGTCGTTTCGGCTTCGATTACGGCGACCGCGTGGCCATTCAATTCTGCGGGACTAAAAAGTCCTTAGCGACGGGCCTCCCCATGGCCGCCGTCATTTTCCCCCAGAGCGCTGCGGTGATCATTTTGCCGCTGATGGTGTTCCACCAGATCCAGCTGATGGTGTGCTCTGTGCGCGCGAGCCGATACGCGCGCCAGTTAGACGAGCATGCCAACTAGACGAACACGCCAGTTAAACAAATCGGCCAGGACCGACGCCGCTACGCAACGACGTTGAGCAGCAGAACGTACAAAGCGGTTCCGCCGAAAATGGAGAGCGTCACGCTGTGCCGCCACGCATGAAGCAGGCACGTTCCCGCGATAGCAACAAGGACGGGCCACCACCCGCCACTGTCATGCGAGGTTTCCACAGCGGTGTAGACAATGAGCACCATGGTGACGCCCACGGGCATGGTTCGGCTGAGGTGGGCCACGAAATCCGACCCCCGCAGACGCGCAATAAACGGGAAGGGGAACGCACGCAGGGCAACGGTGACGACACCGATCACGCACAGCATCGCGAGCGTGTGGGACAGTGACACACCTTCGGGCAACCCGTAATCGCCATAGGCCAGCGTGTGATTCATCGTGGTGTTCCCCCTTCAGCGTCGGTGGGGTCGGAGTGGCCACGGCCGGACCGCAGCGTGAGGGTTTCGTCCACAGTGGGGGACCAAAACCTCACGAGGAGCACAGCAAGGTAGAATCCCAGCCCGATAACCATGAGAGATTGCTCCGACACAAGCCATCCGACGGCCGCGCAGACCAGCGCGAGGCCGAGTAGCGACCAGTCGGGATTCGCGGAAAATGACTCCATGGTCAGAACAATGAACAGGGCGACGAGAGCGAAGGACATCCCGTCGATGGTGGGGATGTACTGGCCGACGAGAGCACCAACTATTCCCGACGCCAACCACAGGGCTTGCACAACGACCTGGATTGTCAGGACGTGGACGCCGCTGATCGAGGGGTTCTTCGCCATGGACGTCGATGCGATGGCATAGGACTCATCGGTCAACGCGTAGGTGGAGTAGGCGCGCCAGGCGCGGCTTTTAATCGCGTGGCGGGGGAAGGTCAGGCCGTAGAACGCATGACGGAAGTTCACCATCAACGCTGTTAACCCGGCAGAAAACAACCCAATCCCGCTGCTGATCAAGCTAATGGCGAGGAACTCCATGGATCCCGCATAAATGATGGTGGAGAGTATTGGTGCCCACCACCAGGCAAAACCTGATTGGACGACCAAAAGGCCGAAGGAAAGTCCAAGCGGAATCAGCCCCAGCCCAATTGCCCAGGTTTCAGCTAGACCTTGCCGGATGTCGGGGCCTAAAGAACCGCCGTGTGCGGGGTTGTTTTGCGGTGATCCGCGGTGTGGTGGTGTGTCCATAACGTGTTCTCTACGGGTGCGGGGTGACGGTTTAGTTCTCGTTGGGGTCGATGGGGTAGGTCGCGAAGAGGGGGAGTGGTTGCTCTTGGCGACGCATCACCTGCCCCCAGACATCGACATTGGCGGAAGCGAGGACATCTTCGGTCAATGCCGGCGCAACGTACCAATTCCCGCGCTCAATTTCGCCGTTAAGTTGCCCTGGTCCCCACCCGGCGTACCCGCCGAACATGCGAAGACCGTGCAGTTTCCCTTTCACCTCGTCGGGGTCAGCGTCTAAATTCACCGTCACAAATCGGTGCGCCGTCGTGGAGAACAGCGTGGTGTCGTCGATAGCGGTATCTGGTTTCGCTACCCCGACGGCAAGAACAGTGTTGTGACCTACGGGTCCGCCGAGATAAATCACCTGAGGTGCGGTAATGAGCGGCGTCCACTGCGGCAGGACGTTGTGTGTTGCCATCTCTGTGCGTTCTGTCAGATCAACACCGACGGCACCGTCGGGGCCAACGTCGAGAAGGAAAATGACGGAGCGGGTCAGCTCTGCAGACACCGTTCCGGGTGCAGAGACCAGCAACATTCCCGCCTCAGGCGGTGTTTTACTCAGCCCATTGAACAGGCGATCACTGTAGATATCACTCATGAATGTTGCTCCTCTGACTCCTGTTCCTCAGTCCACCATTTCTTCAGCTCTAGGATGGCGTCTTCGCGCTCTAAAGGCCCCTGATCCAGGCGAACATCTTTCATGTGCTTCCAGGCTTTTCCTACCATCGGTCCTGGTTCAATATCTAGGATCGTCATAATGTCGTTTCCGTCAAGATCCGGACGGATGCGAGCGAGATCCTCTTTATGCTGAATCTCCTCAATACGACGTTCGAGATCGTCGTACAAGCGTTGTAAACGCCGGGCTTTAGCCTTGTTCCTGGTTGTGCAGTCCGCCCGTACGAGCCGGTGAAGCCGCGGCAAAAGGGGCCCCGCATCGGTCACATAGCGGCGAACAGCGGAATCATTCCACGCTTTTTCGGTATAGCCGTGGAAGCGCTGGTGCAGATAAATCAATCCTGAGACGTCTTTGATGAACTGCTTACTGTATTTCAATGCCCTGAAGCGCTTGCGGGCCATTTTCGCCCCCACCACATCGTGGTGATAAAAAGTAACGCCTCCACCAGGTTTCGGGGCACGAGTGCTGGGTTTTCCGCAGTCGTGGAGCAGCGCAGCCCACCGCAGGACCAGGTCCGGACCATCCGGTTCACGGTCAATAGCTTGGCGCAACACCTGTAACGAATGGGCATATACATCCTTGTGCTGCATGTGCTCGTCACGGGTCATGCGCATAGCAGGAATTTCGGGAATGATGTAGTCCGCCAAACCGGTGTCCACCATCAGTTCAATCCCGTCGGTTGGGTGGTCCCCGAGGATCAATTTGTCCAGCTCAGCGTGGATCCGCTCGGCTGTGATCCGCTGGATGTCCCCTGCCATCCTCTCCATGGCCTCACGCACACGTGGAGCAACGCGCAACCCCAGTTGGGACACAAAACGGCAGGCCCGGAGCATGCGGAGGGGGTCGTCGTGAAACGAAATCTCCGGATCGTCCGGTGTATCAAGATAACCGCGGACGAGGTCAGTTAATCCGTGAAGCGGGTCATGAAACACCTGCGAACCGTCGCCACGAACCTCAACAGCCATCGCGTTAACGGTGAAATCCCTGCGGGTTAAGTCCTTGTCTAAGGAATCACCAAAGGTGACCTCTGGGTTTCGTGATTCGCCGTCATAGGTGTCGGCGCGAAACGTCGTCACCTCTATATCTTGGCCACTGCGTTGGCCCGAAACTGTGCCGTAGTCAATGCCCGTATCCCACACGGCATCGCACGTGCTCTCCAACAGCCGGTGGATATCATGCGGCCTGGCATTCGTCGTAAAGTCAAGATCACTGCTCAAACGCCCTAAAAGAGCGTCACGGACGGAACCACCGACCAAATAGAGGTCGCAATCATCATCATTAAAAGCGTGGGCGAGCGGTGTCATCACGGGGACTAATGAGGCTAAGTCTCTGTGCGCGCGTGCCAAGTATTCTGCCTCCATAACGGACGTGTCATGCGAGGAGCTCGAATCGGACGGACGCGAATGGGAGAGTGAGGACGAACCAGCCATGTCAGATATCGTACCGGTCGTCGAGGCGTGTCTAGTCCCCACCGATCGTTATGACGCGAGTTATCCACAAGTGACCATTTATCCACAGGGAACACGCGATGTGACTGGCCTATCTACCCACATGGGTTCGTCGGCCTCTATCCTGAAAAGAATGAGTAGGAGCACACGGCCACAGTCAGCGAGCCATGACTCGTCCAGCGCTGGCCACACGGGGGGCGGCGGATCGCCACGGCGCACGCGGCGCACAAACGGGGGCCGACGCCGGCGCAGCACCTCTAGCTCGAAAAATAACCGCCAGGGTGGCGATAAGAAGAAGGGTAACCAGAACCAGGGCAGTGGCTCGTCGAGAGATAAAAATAAGCCACATCAGAAGCGTTCGACGACGTCGCGACGAAACAGCTCGCGGAATGCTGGTTCACGCAACAACTCGCGCAACGGTGGGAAGCGCTCGAGGCCTGGTAGGCCACGTGACCAACGCTCCGGCCGCGGGTCGTCACGAAACTCGCGGCAGAATAAATCCCGCGCCCTCGCTTCCGTGTATATGCCTACCTCGGAGGAAACCTCCGCCGGTGGACTCGTCGTCTCTGGATTAGCTGAAGCCGTTGACGACGCCGGGATCGTGAATATGGATCGCATTTATGTATGTCTGATCGGGCGGCTTGACCGTCGCGGGCGGCTCCTGTGGTCCATCCCCAAAGGCCATGTTGAGCAGGGCGAAGACCATACCACGACCGCCGAGCGTGAAGTGTGGGAAGAAACCGGGCTCACCGGGCGCGTTTTCGAGGATTTGGGGACCATTGATTATTGGTTCGTGTCCGACGGAATCCGCATCCATAAAACGGTCCATCACCATCTGTTGGAATATGTTGACGGCATATTTAATGATGATGATCCTGAAGTCACCGAGGTCACGTGGGCTCCTGCCTCTGAGCTCATCGAACGGCTAGCCTACGGGGATGAACGGAAATTGGCCCGGCGCGCGCACGAGATTCTGCCGGATCTGGCACGTCAAGCCCATGCGGAGGGGAGGATGACGCCATGGTGACACCGTGGAGAACACGCACCCTAGGCATGTGCAGCGCTAGTGCTGTAGCTTGTGTCGTCGGAATACTCCCGGCGACGCTGACCGAAACGGGACACCAGGGCCCGACGGCTCGGGCTGCGGAATCGACTCAATGGACCAACCCCTCGGCACGGGATGGGCACTCCAAGAACGATATTGATGTCTCGATTTCGCAGATCAACCCGACGATCGCCACGATCGACGGGCATGTTGCGTTCACGGTGAAGCTGACAAACTCAACATCAAGCACCCTCGATTCCATTACGTATTCTCTGTCGCGTTCCGACGCCGTCGTCGACACCGCATCTGCCCGTCTCCGGCTGGCGGACAATAAAGACGTCTTTAACCACGACCTGATCAACGGGTCTGTGGACCACGATCAGGCCAATGACTCGCAATCCACAGGGTCAACGTCGGCACGCGACTCGGGCAAGAAAAGCACGTCGGCCAAGAACAGTAAAACCACCACGTCCTCAGGCGATAACTCCGCTGTCACTCTCAAACCGGGTGAGTCCACCACGTTGACTTTTGACCTTCCGATCACAGAGGGGAATGGCAAGGCCACGCCGTTGGGCATCACTGATCCGGGGACTTATCCCATCGTGATCAGTGCTCAGGCGGGGTCATATGAGGGTTCGTCCAGGTTCTTGCTCCCGGTCCGGGATAAGGCCAAATCGGACGCTGACAGTAAACAGGCCAGTGAGAATCAGCCTGTGCCGCTTACTTTTTTGTGGCCGCTTGCCAGCCAGTCAGCCATCGTCCCAGGTGAAACTGGTGAAGCTCCTGACTCAGCCCCTCTCCTGTTGAGCGACGAAACGCTCGCTCATGAGCTTGCTCGGGGAGGTCGGCTCGACGGCCTGTTGTCGGCCTACGCCAACGCGGCTAGTAAGAGTAACGGCATTAAAGAGGCGAGCTGCCTGGCCATCGACCCCGACCTGCTCACCACTGTGGAGAGAATGACTCACGGGTACTCGGTGACCAATGAGCGGCCGAGCGCCGTGAGCGAAACGACTCGCCTGCGGGATAGTTGGGGATCCTCCAAAGGAACGAAAACGCGCGATGGCAAGGGCACTGGCGATGCCGAGAGGTGGCTGAAGAAACTTAAAGACACGGCATCCGGGGGATGTGTCGTGTCGCTACCCACCTCTGGGGCCAACCTCAATGCCGTTGCAGCCACCAAAGACCCATGGCTAGCTGCGCAAACGCTCTCAACCGGGGATACGAACATTCAAGCCATTCTTGGCACAAGCACCCTCAGCAACATCGCCATTCCTGGCGCGGGGTACCTCAACCAAGACGCCATACCGTCGTTAGCCAACGCCTATACCAATGGGGAGCCCATCGACCTGAACTCGCAGTTCGAGGAGGGCGTGGCCAATACCGATAAATCTGCCGGCACCCCCACTAGTGAGGAGCCGCAGGTCAATCCGGTTACTCTCACGTCCGACGAGGCGTCGACGAATACAGTGCGACCAGCCTCGTGGCCTCCTCGGGATCCGCACGTTACGACGCTTGTCGCGGATAATTCGCTGTCTACCAGCACTGAAACCGACAACAAGGAAAAATCTGATATGGCTGCGGGCGATGGTTCGCCCTCCGACAACGATGATTCCGCTGTTGGGGGCTCCGCGTCTCGGTCCCGCGATGACGACCCAGCCGCACACGATCAATCCGCGTGGGAAAACAAGCTTGTCGACGTTGGCCACGGTGTGACAGCCATTCCGTTTAATGCGGATGTGGGGGCGACACTTGCGGCAACCGGGGGGACTCCGGAGACGGCGGCGTATTCCACACCGCTGACGCGCTATCACGAGACGCTTGATTCCTTTCACGCGCGAATGCAGGACGCCATTGCCGTCATGTGGCAGACGATTCAATCGCGCACGCCCGTCCTTGCCACGCCCCCCGCGCAGTGGACCGCCAGTAGCGAGGACGCCACCGCATTTTTAGACGCGGTTGGCGCACTCCTCGGTGGGGAGGCCACACCCACCGCGCTATCCGCTATTACCTCCCAAACCCCGCATTCCACGGGGAGCGTGAACCGCCCGTATGAGGATCCCGGCGCGGTAAGTAGCGACGATGTGCATCGGGTGGCGGCGCAGGCGTCGTCGATCACACGGCTGACCACCATGATGAGCAATGATGACCGAATTGAGCTCACGCGCTTTAACTTCACGGCGCCATTACGTACAGATCTCCTTCGGGCACTGACTGACGAGGGCCGACGGAGTGAGAAGAAATACGACACGGTCACCCAGTATTCGGACACGCTGTTGGACAAAAGCCAGGCGATGCTCCACAACCTGTTGACCTCGGTGAAGCTAGTCCCGCCGGGCAATGTGTACACGCGGACGTCGGATTCATCGCCCATCTTGATCGTGGCTCGGAATGGTTTACCGCTCCCGGTCAAGGCGTCGCTCCAATGGCAAGGCCCATCGAACGTCCAGCTTGATGAGCTGAAACAAACGTTGCCTGCCCGTGGTTCAGTGACGCTCCAGGTGCATGCGGATATTGCGGCACGGAGTAAACAAACGAAACTCAAACTGTGGCTGGCCGGCGACCATAATCAGGCACTGTCTGAACCCACCACGGTCGCCATTCAATCCGCCCCAGGTATCTCCTGGAAAGGTGTCCTAACTGCGGGGGGGATCCTGGTTACGATCGCCGGTATCGGCCTTATCCTGCGGGAACGACGAACACGCATGTAGGGTGCCGGCGTTACGATCTACCCGATGAACTCCCTGTTTTCCCAGCACTAAGTGCCACCCCACCGCCTCAGTATTCCCAATTCACAGCGCTAACGGGCATGTCGATTCCACTTCGTTAAGCAAGTCGGCAACAATGGGCAAGGTGAGTTCAACCGACGAGAACCCAAGCTCCCCAGAGCAGCCCGAGCACCAACCGCGTCACACCGCGGCGTCCCCTCGGGCACGTGCTGGACAACGTGGCCGGATCGTCACCCCCAGGCCCCCTGCTCCAGTACCGGAGCCGAGGAAGAAACCGACCCAGCAGTCTGGCCCCGACCTCTCTGCGCTCAGCGAGCGACCACGCGCCGACCGGTCCGGTGAGCAAGGAGCACGGGGAAGCACAGAAACATCCGCCGATCGCGCCTCGTCATCGACGACGACAGCCACCACGGTGAAGCCCAACCAGGGCCAGGGCGGAAGTGAGGACACATCGTCCCAGGCGGGCACCAGTGATGGTGAGGACAAACCACCCACGAGTACTGACACCGAGGTTGTCCGGGCCGGCGGGACGATGGCCGTCGCCACGTTGCTGTCCCGCATCACGGGGTTCTTCCGTAACCTCCTCATCGGCTCCACGATGGGCGCCGGGGTCGCGTCGGCCTACACCAGTGCGAACACCCTGCCGAACCTCATTACGGAAATCGTCCTGGGCGCAATTTTGACGTCGCTCGTCATTCCCGTTCTTGTGCGGGCAGAGAAAGAGGATGCGGACCACGGTGCTGCATTCATTCGACGCTTGCTAACGGTCGCGTCGGCACTGTTAGTTGGTGTGACCGTGCTCGCCGTCCTTGGGGCGCCGTGGCTGGTGCAGTTGTCCTTGGATGCGAACGGCAAAGTCAATGTCACGATGGCGACGGTTTTTGCCTATCTCCTGTTGCCGCAAATCCTGTTCTACGGCCTCTTTGCGCTGCTCATGGCGGTGCTGAACACGAAGGGGATTTTCGGGCCCGGCGCGTGGGCTCCGGTGATCAACAACGTTATTGTGCTGGTCGTCCTTCTGGCGTACTGGTTCCTTCCAGGGTCGTTGGACCCAACCCAGCACGTGACGATCACCGATCCTCACATCCTTTTGTTGGGCGCGGGCACGACGGTAGGTGTTGTGGTTCAGGCGCTCATGCTGTTCCCGTATCTACGGATGGCCGGGGTTGATCTTCGCCCACTGTGGGGCATTGACGATCGAGTCAAGCAGTTCGCCGGCATGGGTTTGGCGATCGTCGTTTATGTCGCTATTTCCCAGGCAGGGTATTTCTTCACCAACCGTATTGCGTCGGCGGCCGATCCAGGTGCGCTGTTCATCTACCAGCAGCATTGGTTGTTGCTGCAGGTGCCCTATGGCGTGATCGGTGTGACGTTGTTGACGGCGATTATGCCGCGTTTGTCGCGCAATGCCGCCGATGGCGACAACCAGGGCGTTGTCCGTGATTTAACGATGGCCACGAAGATCACGCTGATGGCGTTGATCCCAGTCATCGTCTATTTCACGGTATTTGGCACGACCATTTCGAGCGCTCTGTTCGCGTGGGGTCGTTTCGACGCGACGTCGGCGGAAACGTTGGGGTCGACGCTGAGCTTCGGTGGGTTCACGCTGGTTCCGTACTCGATTGTTCTTCTGCACTTGCGCGTGTTTTATGCCCGTGAGCAGGCGTGGACCCCGACGTTCATCATCATCGCGATCACCCTGACCAAGGTGATTCTGTCTTACTTGGCGCCGTTCCTGGCCACGCGCTCTGATTTCGTCGTCGTGTTGTTAGCGGCTGCCAACGGGTTCGGCTTCATCACGGGTGCGATCGTCGGCGCGGTCTTGCTGCATCGTTCCTTGGGGTCTTTGCGCGGCCGTGAAGTTATGCGGTCGACGACGTGGGTGCTCGCTGCGTCCCTGGCCGGTGCTCTCGCCGGCTGGCTGCTGGATCTGGTGCTGCGCGGGGATTGGCTGATGCAGTTCCCGAAGTTGGCCACCTTGATGCGCACTGGTTTGGACGGCATCGTTTTGGTGGCTGTCGCGGGCTTGATCCTGGCGAAGTCTGGCCTGGAGGAGATCGCGATTTTCGGCCGCGCGTTGGCGTGCATTCCGGGGCTGCGTCGGTTCGTATCGGTGCGGCAGTCCGCGCCGGAGGACATGGTCGGTGTTCCGAACGCGGCCGATGCTGCGGATACGTACAACGTGACCGCCTTGTCGACGGCGTCGCCTGGTCTGCCTCCGATGTCGGCCGGTTTTGTGCGCGGTCCTAAGCTCGTGCCGGGGGCGGCCGTCGCGAATGGCCGCTACCGTTTGTTGGCCGACCATGGCGGCACGAATGCCATGCGTTTGTGGCACGCCCGCGAGCAGGCGTCGGGCAGGGAAGTCGCGCTGACGATCATCGATACCATGCGCATTCCGGGTATCGACGATTACCGCACGGCGTGTGATACGACGGACCGTATTATTGACCGCACCTCTGCCCTCTACGAGGCGAAATGCGCTGGTTTGGCGCAGATCCGCCACATTATCCGCGACTCTGCGGGTGCGATTGTGGTGGCGGATTGGACCCCTGGTTCCGCGTTGGCTGCTGTTGGTCAAGGGCGGCCGGATCCTTATGCGGCGGCATTTGCGTGTGCCGGTCTGGCTGAGGCGGCGGTGACGGCGCACCGGCTGGACACGGCGTTGGGGATTGACCACCGTGACCGCTTGCGGATTAGTTCGTCGGGTGAAGCCGTGCTGGCCTTCCCCGGGGTTATGCCGCATAACTCGTATGGTCAGGATGTGCACGGCGTCGGCGTGGCCCTGAGCTTGCTGCTGGAGAATGTGAATCCGGTGCCGACGGAGATCGCGGAGCTGCAGGATGAGGCTTTGCACGCTCGGTCGGCGGATGCGGAGACGCTGGCGGATCGGCTGCGTCGTACCGGTTTGGGCGATGCGGAGCTCCATGCTGCCGACGAGTCCACCCCGAACCCTGAGGCTCGCCCTGGTTTTGGTGAGGCATCGCGCCGGCCCACGGGCATTGCGGGCATCGGTGCGCTGGCCATTGTTGTGGTCCTGGCAGCCGCGTTGATCGCGACGTATGTGGTGGGCAAGATCAACCGCAGCGATAATGGGCCTCTGAACTCGGGTTCGTTGGGGCGCGCTGGGTCGTCGATTACTCAGGGTGATGGTGCGAAAGCGATTACCCCGACGGCGGCCGCGTACTGGGCTCCGGGGAATGGGCGGGGAACTCCCGACAACCCCGACATGGTTCCTTTGGTTATCGACGGAAATGGGACGACAGAGTGGCGTTCGGATGAATACCAGGCGCAGTTGAGCTCCTCCGCCACGTCGGTGAAGTCCGGCATGGGAATCATGATGACGTTGCCGGAACCCGCGACGGTGACCTCGCTGCGTATCGATGGCGCGAAAAGCGGAACGCACGTGGAAATTCGTGCCGCCGGTTCAGCGCCACCGGCGACCGTGGACGAGACGACGGAGCTGGCGTCGGCCGACCTTGAGGACGATTCCACAACGATTGATATCCCCAAGGCTGCACGGCAGTCTGCCGCGCCGGGCGCGGAGGGCTCGGCGTCGACGGTTCCCGCCCACACGCAGTATGTATTGGTGTGGATTACGGCGTTGCCGGTCCCGGATGCCGCCGAGATTTCGGAGATCGGCGTGACTGGTGTGGTAGATAAGCCCCAGTCCAGCACGGTGAAGCCGAGGACGGCGCGGTCGATGGCACGGGCTGCGGCACACGCTGTGGCGTGATCGGTAGCGTGATCTGTTCGCTACCAGGGGTGACGACGTAGGCCTCGGGTGCTCTAGCGCCCGGGGTCTACATGGAGGCATACATGTGGGGTCTGTCGGGCCTCCATACCGCGCCGGGTGGTGACATCGGGCGCCGGATGTGAGAATCTAGTGTGGTGCTCATCGGGGGGAGAGCGCGGATTTCGTCGGGGGACGGTCCGCTGCCAAATCAATCTCAGAATACTGTCGCGCTAGGGGATGCTGACGGCTCTCATGTCGAAGACCGTCCTGCTGTAGATACTCATCACGCAGCGGATACTCATGCGGCGAACGCCCATGCCGATGACGGCCCTCGCCGCGGTTATGACTCGCGATGCCCCCGTCCCCGGGAGCTAGAGACGATGAGCGACCGGGAGCTCTTCGCCGCGGTCAGCGCAGGTCAGGCGGATGCGATGGTGGTGCTGGCCCGTCGTCACGAAAAATCGATTCGCTTCGCCATTTCGCGCTGGGTCGATTGCCCGGAGGACGTCGACGATCTGTGGCAGGACACTCTGTTCAAGGCTCAACGCGCGGCCACGATGTTTCGCGGGCGCTGTGCCCCGGGCACGTGGCTCCACCGGATCGCGGTGAATACGACGAAGGACTACCTCCGTCGACGGGGGAATGCTCGGATGGTCGTTCTTGACGACGCCACACTTCCCGCGGAATTCTTCCGCGCCAATGAAGGCGGGTTGCGTGCTGCGTTAAAGACCGCGCTGGCCGGCCTGGACGAGCCGTTCCGGACGACGTTTTTGCTCGTTGATCTCTACGGGTTCTCGGTAAAGGAGACGGCGGCGAAGCTGGACATCTCGCCAGGAACGGTGAAGTCGCGGTGCTCACGAGCACGGCAAGCTCTTCGGACCGCGCTGAGTGAGGAGGAGTGACCGACTCGGAGTGCGATCCGCAACGCCAGGAGCTGTTGTACCTAGGGGTTGCCTTATAGCGCTGCCGTACCTAGCAGCCTCCCAAAACGCGCGCTGACCTGCGGGGAACCTGCAGCCCGATTGCGCGTCTAATTCACTAACCGCCCACCTGTTGAAACCACTGGAGTGTGTCATGCCTACGTTTTCTCATGAGCCGGACACTTCGGCTTGGCCACCCCTTCCACCTACCGTCTCTGACCTTTCCGATGATGACCTGGACTTTCTGGTCTCCCGTTTACTGTCTTCCGACAACGAGCTGGGCGAGGATTCTTCCGACGTCGCTCCAGCGTCTGACACATCGGCGGCGTCTAACACCACTCCTGCGTCTAGCACCGCGCCGGGCAAGGATCGTCGTGAAGCAAGAAACGAAACGACACAAGACACTGCCACCGCTGACGGACCAGGCCAGGTAATTCCTTTCCCCACTCGATACTCCTGGTGGCGAATGGCTGCAGTAGTGGTGCTGATCGTGGGTGGCGTGGGATCGTCGTTCTTCATTCCAGGCCTGTTCGGAAAAACATCCACGCCTAACTCAAATTCAGCCCACTCAAACACCGCGGTTACTTCGCACTCTCAACCACGCGGCACCCAACGATCCAATGTGGACTTAATTGCTATGACAAGTGAGCAACAAGCAGCGGCGAAGAAGACTTTCACGGGGTCGACAGACCTCAGTAATCTCGATGTTTCCGTGGCACAGTGTTTGTCCACGATCAACATGGCTCATTCACCGGTACTCGGGGCCGCTCCCGTAGAAGCAGCCCAGCCTGAATCCCGTTGCACCAAATCCCAGCTGCTCATCCTTGGTGCACCACTGCGCATTGTCGTCGTAGAGCACACGTGTTCTCACGGGGAATCGAGCGTTCTCTTCCGCTCGACCCTGAGTCACGGGGAGAGGACAGGTTAGGCTTTGACATGCCATGTAGCATTGCTCGCATGAGTGTTCACGATGTCATCATTGTCGGATCTGGCCCTGCCGGCTACACCGCAGCCATTTATGCTGCTCGGGCAAATCTCAAGCCCCTTGTGTTCGAAGGCATCGAATACGGTGGTCTACTCATGCAGACCACTGAGGTCGAAAATTACCCAGGCTTCCACGATGGGATCATGGGCCCGTCACTCATGGAGGAGATGCGCCAGCAGGCCGAGCGCTTCGGGGCCGAACTCAAACAAGACATGGTCGAGAGCATGGACCTGACCGGCGACATCAAGATCGTCCGGTCCGAGGGTGAGGAATACCAAGCCCGAGCAGTCATTATCGCGACGGGTGCAGCCCCTCGCTACCTTGGCGTCAAAGGTGAACAAGAGCACCTGGGTCTCGGTGTGTCCGCCTGCGCCACCTGCGACGGCTTCTTCTTCAAAGACAAACCTATCGTTGTCGTCGGGGGAGGGGACTCCGCCATGGAGGAGGCGGACTTCCTCACCAAATTTGGTTCCTCGGTCACCATCGTTCACCGACGTGGCGAATTCCGCGCCTCAAACATCATGGTTCAGCGCGCGAAGGACAATCCGAAGATTAATTTCGAGATGAACGCCGTCGTCACCGAAGTGTGTGGCGACGGTCCCGTCGACCACCTCGTTCTCGAAGACACACAGACGGGTGAGCAGCGCACGCTAACTGCGTCGGCACTGTTTGTGGCTATCGGCCACGATCCTCGTTCTGAGATGGTTCGCGATGTCATCGACACGGACGATAAGGGATACATTCTGGCACAAGAGCCCTCCACACGGACGTCGATTCCGGGCGTGTTCGCCGCCGGCGACGTCGTCGATAGCCACTACCAGCAGGCCATCACCGCTGCGGGATCGGGTTGTCGCGCGGCGCTCGACGTCGAACATTACCTTGTTGACCTGCGCGGATGAGATGACTGCGAAGCCTCATCCTACCCTTAGGGCCACGACATATGCGGGATAGTGAATAGAAAACCTGCATCCCGCGTTCTACATACATAGAGCGTTCTACGTAGATAGAAGGTCGCATAAAACCTTCGAACCAACGCTTGTACCTACACCACTAATTCCAGTCGGAATTAACTCCAGCCGGAAAGGATTTCACACCCCCATGACTTCCCCAGTAAACGTCACCACGGACTCGTTCCGTTCCACCGTCGTGGACTCCGACAAGCCTGTTCTCGTCGATTTCTGGGCAACCTGGTGTGGTCCGTGTCGGAAAATGAACCCCGTCCTGGAAGAGATCGCCGACGAGTACGACGGCAAGGCTGTGATCGCCAAGGTCAACGTTGACGAGAACGCACCCTTGGCCTCCATGTTCCAGGTCATGTCCATCCCGACGATGTTGCTGTTCAAGGACGGCAAGAAAGTTGAAGAAATTCACGGGGCGCACCCCAAATCTCACATTACTACCGCACTTGAGAAACTTCTTTAACTCTATTCACTACCACAACACTGTTCACTGATAGACTGGCTCACTGACATTGTTCTAACGGCAGAAATTGGGTTAAAGGGGCTGAGACGATCGTGGAGGAAAACCTGCAAGTGGGGGATAAGAGCCCTCGCGTCGCGGAGGTTCGCACGATCCTCACGAATGTTGGCCTTCTTAAGCACCCGGTGTCGGAGCACACCAGCACCGACCAGTGGGCTGATGGCGACGATGACTTTGACTATGAACTCCAATCGGCGCTGCGCGCATTTCAGCAGCAGCGAGGCGTTCTTGCCGACGGGGTTATTAATGACCACACCCTTCGCCTTTTGCGCGAAGCGACCTATTCGCTGGGGGCTCGCGTTCTGCTGTATGACCCGTCGTCCCCGATGCAGGGTGATGACGTTGCCCAGCTGCAGTCTCACCTGCAGGAACTTGGTTTCTATTCCTCCCAGATCGACGGACAATTCTCCCGTGACACATATAGTGCGCTGAAAAACTATCAGCGTGATTATGGGCTTACTG
Organism: Corynebacterium kroppenstedtii; assembly: GCF_003243515.1. Classification (GTDB taxonomy): domain Bacteria; phylum Actinomycetota; class Actinomycetes; order Mycobacteriales; family Mycobacteriaceae; genus Corynebacterium; species Corynebacterium kroppenstedtii_B. The sequence continues at coordinate 31,242 of NZ_QFRA01000005.1, read as the reverse complement.
TCGACGGTGTTTGCGGGCCTGACACACTGAAGGCACTGTCTTATCTGGGGCGGAGCATTACGGGTGGATCACGCGCGGCTATCCAAGAGCGCGAGACCGTTCGTGCTGCAGGTCCGCAGTTGTCGGGTAAGCGCATTGTGATTGATCCGGGGCTGGGGCTTTCCATGCCGGGTCATGTGGTGCGTGGCCCTTATGGTGAGCTGACCGAAGAAGAGATTTTGTGGGACATCGCGACACGACTCGAGGGCCGCATGGTCGCGACGGGTATCGAGACGATTATTTCGAGGCCCCGTCAGACTAATTCGACTGATTCGGAGCGAGCCGATATCGCTAATGCTTTCGGTGCCGATCTAGTTATCAGCCTGCGGTGTGATTGGTATCACAATGAGCGGGCGGAGGGGTGCGCGTCGTTTTATTTCGGTTCCCCGCGTGGCCATTCGTCGATTACTGGCGAGTTATTGTCGGGCTATATCCAGCGTGAAATCGTTGCTCGGACTCCGCTGCAGAACTGCCGTAATCATGCGCGTACGTGGGATGTTTTGCGCCTCACGTCCATGCCGACGGTTGAGATCGTTTTGGGTTATCTTTCTAATCCGCACGATACTGCGGTGCTGGTGGACCCGAACTACCGTGATGTCATCACGGAGGCCATGTTGATCGCGGTGAAGCGTTTGTACCTTGCTGATAATGATGATCAGCCGACGGGCACCTTTACGTTCTCGGAACTCCTCGAACTCGAGTCGCAGGGTTAACGACGTAGAGCTAACCGTTTTAGCCACGGTGACGTAAATGGGTGGGGGCCTATTTGCTGTGTTGTGGGCGAGATAGCGTCGCGGAGGCTCGTTAGTTGTAATACCTACTTACCCACAGCAACATCTGGGGAAGCGTCTGTCATACGCCAAGTAATTTCTAGTGTGTTTTCAGCGCCATCAAGCAGGTCCTCGGCCAGCACGATAGCCTCACGGACGTAAAAATCGAGTCGCCTGAAATTAGGAGCCCACGTAGAGACCCCATCGAGGTTGGTTACGGTGGCTAGCCAGTTCTTTCCCTCGCGGGTGATATTAGCGGTGTAGTTCATAGTGACCATTTTTCCGAGTGTTGGTTCCAAGTGTTTTCCAATACGTCGTAATGTTCCGACCGATAGGTCGAATCTTTATGGCATTGGGAAGTGACTCATCGCTGTCATTTGCGACAAACCCAACGGTTTCAAGGGAACGGGCGTGAGGATCGAATCTTATGCTTAGTCGCCGAGAGGATTACCTCATGCCTCGGGTTGTGAACGGGTGATGGCGTAACGAATGGCCTCAGAGTGGTTCATATTAAGTCGGTCGGCGAGCTGATCGAGTGCGACTAGCTCCGCAGCTGTCAGATGCACCGTTACGCCGTGGGTGGGTCGGATACCTTGGCCATGGTAGCCGCGACCACGAGTGATGAGTCTATTGACGTCGTAACCGTCTTCCGCCTCAGCAACGTAAGTGGCTAATTGGTCATCAGTGAGACAGACAGGCATGCAGATATCGTAATACAAAAGCGGTGTCATTTAGTTTTGGTTTTTAGTACTTACCTTCAATCGTGGTGCTCAATTCCGGCACAAGCAGGCAACCACCGTCACAGGCAGATCCGGTTCGTTCACGCGTCAGTGGAATGGCGGGGAAGGCTCTAGCGATCCATTTTCTTTCGTTTATCGTGGATGACAACAAAAGAGAAAATCAGTGACGCAATAAGAGCAATAGTCATCATCGGTTTTGCTAAAGGCGACCCATCAAGTTCAGTAGCTATAGCACCAATACCGAAGAAGAGAAGTAGAAAATATACAAAGTAAATAGTTTTAAGCTGCATTGGTTAGCACACTTTCTGCTCTATGTGTGTGGGAACCGCGCCTGTCACATTAATAAACGTTTCTACCTCTGGAGCTGCAGCCAGCAACGGAGCCATCTCAGCCGTTACTAAGACGATTAGTCCCGAGGATAGCGGGTCCTACGGATCGATGTGAGGTGTCCCGTTGTACTAGGGTTCGTGGGCGTTCTTTTTAGAACTCATATCCGCACCCACTCGGCTTGAGAAATGACCTGGTTGCGAGTGGATTAAGTCAATTTCGTCAGCCTTTAGAAGCGACTTGTGGTCCTGGTCTTTTGCTTATAAAGAAGTACATGGAGCCATCGCCTCGATAGGCGCCGAACTCCATGTGCCCAACTCTGTAACCGTGCTAGTGGGCTCCCATACCGACTTTGATCCGGAATCCCATGGTGACAGTCGCTTCCCACAGACTCTCTTCGACGGCTGCGAAAAGGTTTCCTGTGTCGGGGAGCTCCATGCGATATCGCGGGAAAGCCGGATCGTCGGCAGCGACCTCAAAACCCCGCTCTTCCAGCACGTCGGAACACAAGATCGGAGCATGTCGGGGAATGAGAGGACTGGTCGCCTTATCGGCTGGTGACGCGGTAGGGCGAACAGCAAAGCATTCCACGGCTCGTACTCCGCGGCGGGATAATTCGTCGACGGCAGCGTCGATAAGTCGGTGTTCTAGAAAAAGTCCCTGGTAGGGCGGTGGCACATGCACTGTAGAAATGAGCACTGCGTCATCGCTGACTGGTCCTGTTGGGAAGGCTAGGCGCCCGGGAAGGCTGGCCGGTGGTGCGAAGACCACGGTGGCAGCAGGGACCGCTAAGTCCGCGTTTGCTCCGGACGTCACGTACGCGGTGAAGGCGCAGGGCCCCCACGTGGTGAGGGTGTTGTGCATCCACAATTCTTTATCCAGCCGAGGGTTCCCAGAATCCGCGTTTCGCGGTTGATCAGCTGGTCCTGAGGGGTGCGACGCGGTGTCATTGTGACTTTGTGTGCCCGGCTGGGTCGTCCAAAAAGTGTTGGTCGCAGCTGTCCCGGCCAGGTCCCCCAGGGTGTCAAGGGTGAGCGGATGTACAACTATTCGCATGGGTCTAGTGGCGTTCTTCCTCCGTACGAGAAGCATCGTGATGTCCACTAGGGGAGTGCGGGCCACTATCTGCCCCATTGCTGGGCTGCTGGGTTTTTAACATTGCGATAATGCGGTCGAAGTCCTCCATACCCGCGAACTCGACAACAATCTTGCCTTTCTTCGCCCCCATCTGCACTTTCACGTTGGTATCTAAGTAGTCGCCAAACGTGTCTGCCCAGTGAGTCATTTTTTCGGGCTGGGGGCGGGGAGCACGCGGCTCCTTCTTCTTAGGTTCGTTCTCTCCTCGGTTGATAAGGGTGACAGCTTCCTCTGTCGCGCGCACCGACAGGCCTTCTGCCACAATGCGTTCAGCGAGCTTGATTTGGGCGTCAGGCCCTTGGGTCACTCCCATGAGAGCCCGAGCATGGCCCGCGGACAACACTCCTGCAGCTACTCGACGTTGAACGGGCAACGGAAGTTGGAGAAGACGAATGGTGTTTGAGATAACTGGCCGGGAACGACCGAGTCGAGTGGCTAACTCTGCCTGGGTGACACCAAATTCCTCGAGTAGCTGCTGGTAGGCCGCACCTTCCTCCAAGGGATTGAGCTGCACACGGTGGATATTTTCCAGCAGCGCATCCCTCAGCATGGTGTCATCGTCGGCTTCGCGAACGATAGAGGGGATAGCTTCTAGATCTGCCAGTTGGGCGGCACGCAAGCGGCGCTCGCCCATGATGAGTTCAAATTTCCCGGGTTCCGACGCCTGACGCACGACGATGGGCTGGAGCAGACCGAACTCACGAATCGAATGGGCTAATTCACGCAGTGCTTCTTGGTCGAAGTCCTGGCGCGGGTTTTTCTCGTTCCTGATGATCGCATTGATCGGTAGCTCGCGATATGTCGCGGTCTCATCGCTAATGAGCGGTTCCCGCGGCGTAGTTTCACTCTGCCCTTCAGCTTGGGCGGCTGCTGCAGAATCAGCGACTCCCTGATTCTTTCCCTTTTTAGCAGTCGAGGATGCGGTCCGGTTTTTATCACGTGCAGCCTCTTTTCTCTCCGCCGCTGCACGCTGCCCTAAACTCGAGCGGTTTTTCGGCAATCCCGCTTTCGTTCGACCATGGTGGGTGTCCGCCGAAGCCGTGCCCTTATTATCGGGAGTCTTGGTGTTCTTCGCGCTACTGCCTGTCTGAGCATCTGCATCCTCAGACGACGAAGCGCTATCTGATTTCGTGTCGTCGGCTGAGCGGTCCACATTCTGACCACGACGCGGGCTTTTCGTTAGGGAGTACCAGGACGGTTCCGGAGCACTGTTATTACCTCGGTTCGCCCCAAAGATAACGTCGGCCGCGTCGTTGCCAATCTGTGGTTTTGCCGGTCCCGTGGGGATCAAGGAAGCGAGTCCTTTACCGAGGCCACTCTTGCGTTTGGCTTCTGCCATGACGTTCATCCTTATCGTTGTGGAGAATCTGCGCCGAAGCCCGGGGAGAGCACCGAGTGCAGATTCGTCGATCGATCGTCGATTATGAGGAAATTATTAAATAGTGAGGGTTACAGGCGTCTAGTGGCCCAATCACATTGTGCCCCGTAGCCTAGTCAGTTTTTCATCGTCGTAGGGAAACTAGGCGATTCGTGTACCGCCCGATCCGACCGCGGCCGAATGTTTCACGTGAAACATTGTGGAACCACGCTCATCGATTCTTCCCGACGTGACACCTGCTAACTTCGGGCACCGAGTTTCCGGCGCCGAGTGTTACGCGGTGTGACGGCCACGACGGGGGTCAGCGTCCTGCAATGGCGACTCCGGCTCTCGACGGGCGAGCTCCTCAACAGCGGCCATGTACGCCGCCGACCCGGGGGAGCCCGCATCGTGCTCGATCACGGTCTGCCCGTAGCTCGGCGCTTCAGACACGCGAACATTCCGGGGGATAACGCGATCAAACACCAGCGAACCGAACGACTCGCGGACATCGTTCTCCACATCATGCGAGAGATTCGTGCGACTGTCATACATGGTCAGCAATACACCGGTGATATCCAGATTCGGGTTGAGCGCCTCACGAATCAGGCGGACATTCTCGGTCAGCTGCGTCACGCCCTCAAGAGCGTAAAACTCGCACTGAATCGGAATGATAATTTCATTCGCGCCGGTCAGCCCATTAATCGTCAGAAGACCCAATGATGGGGGACAGTCGATGAAAATGTAATCGAACCCCATATCGTCGATACCCTCGTCACCGAGCATTTGCGCTACGCGATACTCACGGTTGTACCCGTTAGCCAGTTCCATCTCCGCGCCGGCGAGATCAATGGTGGCCGGAATAGTGAACATATTGGGGTTCGACGGGTGAGCTTGAACGGCATCCTTCGGCTCAATTTTACCAATAATGACCTCATAGGTGGACGAAGTGCCTTCCGCCCGGTGCTCGGCACTGAGAGCTGTGGACGCGTTTCCCTGTGGATCAAGGTCCACCACCAACACTTTTTGACCCCGCAGCGACAATGCCCACGCTAAATTGACAGTCGACGTGGTCTTCCCGACCCCACCTTTCTGGTTCGCCAACGCAATTTTCCGCGTATGGCGAGGTCGTGGAAGGGACTTCATCATCCCCGATTGAAACCGCGCGGCCCGTCGGGCTTGTTCTTCTATGCTGTCGTCGTCATAGTCATACCCGTCCGACGAAACCCTGCCCATGTTCCCGTCCTTTGTGTCCGTGTTGTACAACTTCCGTTGGCTGTCCGCCGTTTTCGTAACTTGGCTTATCCTAGCCGGATTCGCGGAAACAAACTAGCGTTCCTGGTCGGGCAACCGACGCCACATGCCGAGTCTCAGCGACGTTCGCAACGCACGACAATGGTCGCGTCGGGCAAGACACCTGCCCCCGCCTCGACGACTGAACATTCCCCGCCCCCGGCTGAGCTGATAGCCCTTTGATCGCGCTCGATCTCTTCGTGAGCGCTTGCGCCCTTCATCGCCAAGACCAAGCCGTGCTGCCTGGTTAATGGCAGCGACCACCTCATGAGTTTCCCCAGTGGCGCGACTGCTCTGCTTGTCACGTAGTCGGCCCCGCGATTCTGTCGCTTAATCGTCTTTTCTTCGGCACGACCGCGAACCACTGACACGTTATCCAATTCAAGCTTGCCGACGATTTCCTTGAGGTAATTCGCCCGTCGCAGCTGTGGCTCAATGAGAGTGATGTCTAAGTCTGGCCGCGCGATGGCGAGGGGGATGCCCGGAAGGCCGGCACCGCTTCCGATATCGACGACGCGCGAGTCGGGGTCCATCAGTTCGCCAATCACAGCGCAGTTGAGAATGTGACGTTCCCACAGGCGTGGTGCTTCGCGAGGCCCGATGAGTCCGCGGACTGTAGCGTCGCTGCGTAACGACTCGTGGTAGGCAACAGCGAGAGGAAGGCGATCACCAAAAACAGTCGCCACCTCCGGGGAAGTGGCCGGGGCTTCATTGGCGCGGGGATCGTTATCTACGCCCTGAGCGTTATCGGCATTCGGAGCATCGCTCACGCCTGGAGCGCGATCGTCGCCACCGTGCTCGATGGATGTTTCACGTGAAACATTGTCTCGGTCAGTCATTACCTTGTTGTTATTACCTTGCTAGTGGGTGCGTTGCTGTTCAGTACTCTGCTGCTGGATCGGATCTAATCGCTCACCGATGCTAGCGTACAGCGCCGTCAGATGTTTCACGTGAAACCACGACAGAGCGCATCGGCGGTAGCCCGGCGCTCTCGGAGGTAAAGCCTTCCTCTTCCGCCACCCGGCTATGCACAGCAGCGCGCTCAAACGGATTCATCGGCCGGAGGACCACGGGCTCGCCCGTTTCACGCACTCGATCTAACGCTTCTTTTGCCTCGGCGAAAAGACCCTGACGCTGAGCATCGCGATAACCATCGATGTCCAGAACAACCCCCGGAACGTCCTTAAATCCTGAAGCGCGAACTGCCAATCGCGTCAACATCTGCAGAGCATCGATGCCCTCGCCATGCCGGCCGATAAGTTGGGCGCAATCGCCGCCCGGAAGTTCCACAAACGGTCGACCTTGAGTAACGCCATAGTCAATATCGCCATCGAGATCGGCGGCGTCTAAGAGCTCTTCGATGTAATCGGCAGCTGACTCTGCAGCACGGTCGGTATTGTTCACAGGGCCTTCGTTCATGCCTCAATTATGCGCGCCGAAAGGGGAGTGCGGTAGGGGTAAGGGCGTTTTCAATCCCCATAATCACCTGTCCGGGAGTTCACATGGAACGCCGACGACGGCGTCGGTAATTGAAGCGCGCCACTACGTGAAGCACGCTGCTAAGTGAAGTAAGCCGCCACGTTAACCACGGCGTCGCATTAACCTCCCCACCACATGAAAAAAGGAGGGCCGGCAAGCCCTCCTTCACGCCTCACGGCACATAGCGCCCCTAAGCGCGACGCTCGGTGCGGTTGTTATTTCTTCTTACCGCCCTTTTTCTTATTATTCTTCGGCTTCTGCCCAACCTTCGGTGCAGTGGCCCGCTGAGCTTCAGCCTTCGCTTTCTTTTCCTCTTCTTCTTCGCGATCCATCTTATTGAAGAGGATAATTTGCTGCCCAAGTGTCCAGACGTTGTTCGCCAGCATGTAGGTCAACAGTCCGATCTGCCAAAAAATACCGGTGATCAGAATCATGGCCGGGAAAAGCCACAGCATCATGTTGTTCATCATGTTGGCTTGCATGGCCATCTGGGGGTTTTGAGCATTCTTCTTCGAATCTGCTGCCTGACGTGCCTTATTCCGCCGGACCATATTTCGGGCGTTGAAGTGCGTGGCCAGCGCAGAAATAATCATCAGCGGGATGGCCACTACGAGAATGTTGGTCCGCGTGAAATCAACGCTTCCGCTCGCGGAGAACGCGTCGAACGCTTTTTCCGGCATTCGAATGTAGGCCGACAAGGGAGCGCCGAACAGTCGCGCGTCGAGGAAGGACTGTACCTCGGTGGCACCAAACCCGTAGTTAGGGGTGTTGCGGGTTTGTTCGACGGTCATTCCTAGTTCAGTGTGTCCGGTCCCTGTTCGGTTGAAGGACCGGAGCACGTGGTATAGCGAAATAAAGATGGGCATCTGAACCAAGGCCGGCAGGCAGGAAGCCAGAGGGTTAACGCCCATCTCCTTTTGGAGCTTGCGCATCTCAATGGCTTGAGTCTGCTGGTCGTTCTTATATTTAGCCCGAATTTCCTGCATTTTCGGTTGCAGTTCCTGCATCTTCCGACCGGACCGCATTTGGTTAGCCATTGGCTTGAACAAAAAAATGCGGATGGTGAAGACCAGGAAGATAATGGACAACGCCCATGTCACGCCGGAATCCGGATTAAGGAATAATCCGAAGAATTTGTACCAGGCCAGCATGACCCAGGACACGGGGTAGTAGATGAAGTTAAGCACGGGGGTGCGTCGCTCCTAATCGTTTACGTTTTGGGACTGTGGGGCCGTGACTGTTCCGTGGACGTTGCCATGATTGCGCTCCATACCGACTCACTGGCGGTTGTTTCGCCCGCCAGCAGTATCGGTTGTGCCCTCACGATGGTCTTTGTCATCGTGCACGTGCGCATCGTGAACACGTTCACGAGGTGTTCGTCGCGGGGGAACAGGATCCCACCCACCTGGATGCCATGGTCCACATTTCGACAATCGAATTGCGGCCATGAGCACACCTCGTACAACACCGTACCTGCGGATGGCGGTCAGAGCGTAATTGCTACACGTGGGCTCAAATCGACACGAGGGTCCAGGTTTCAGCGGGCTTATTCCATATTGGTAAAAGAGTATCGCTTTTTCAGCCAACGATTGCCGACGACGGCCCTCACGGCTATCTTTATGCTGGCCTATCGAGCCATCGTCATGCTGGTTTATGGGGTCACCGCTGGGCTCGTCGCGAAGTGGGGGAGTAGGAGCATGATGGCCGACGGTTGAATCACGTCGGTGCGCTGAACTCGTGGAGGCATCACGAACATCGCCACCATGAGGCGGCAATTCCGAATGTTTCACGTGAAACATCTGCATCCCGTGCCTGTCTACCGTGTGAGGCTATTAACGTCGGCGGTATTGGTCATGATTGGCCATGCTCTTATGCGCGGCCCTTCTCAGGTTCCAGCGTTCTCGCCTTCCAGCGCTCTCAACTTTCCGCCTTCTTAGCTTCCCGACGTAGCGCTTTACCGTAAGCCTTATTCGTACAGTATGTCACTGCTTCGGCTAAGGCAGAGTGCGAAGCGTCAGCAGCGGCCGGACGAGCGCGAATAACTACATCAACACTCCGCGGAAGACCGTCCACCACATCTTTAACTACGTGGCGCAGATGCCGTGCCACTGTGTGCCGAACAACTGAATTCCCCACACTTTTCGAGCACACGACACCAACACGCGGACCATTGATGAGATCAGCCGTGGCAGGATCACTAGAGCGAATAACGACGTGAACCACGACCAGCTTGCTACCCGACGTAGCACCTCGAATGGCCGCACGGAAATCCGACCTGTGACGCAACCGTTGCGATGCCGGGAGCACGTGATGCACATCCTCTACGTGATGGACTTGGGAAATGGGCCAAGAATGGATTCGTCGCTATGAAATGGATCGAGCCATCTATATAGATCGTCCTAAACAGATGGCCTAATACATAGACATGTATAGACAAAAGTGGAGCTTCCCCGGACGACATTTGCCTAGAACCGAGGAAACTCCACCACGTTCGCAAAACGACACCAGCTTTATAACCAGCTGGGGAAGTGCGTAGCTCTACGCACTTACGCCGTCAGCGACTTACGTCCTTTACGACGACGTGCCGACACAATGGCACGACCGGCCCGCGTGCTCATGCGGCTACGGAAGCCGTGAACACGGGAACGACGGCGGTTGTTCGGCTGAAAAGTCCGCTTGCCTTTGGCCACGGTACTCAACTCCTCAATACACTCGGGCTCGCTACACCCGGCGATGCCGTGGCAGGTTGCACCAACCTTGTACCGACATGCCGAGAGCTTGCCATGTAACAGATTATTTCAACGGCAATACAGAAATCCGCTAGGACATCTCGATTACTATGCGGTACTTCCAGACCCGCTAGTACTTCCCATGCGACGAACACGGGGCGAGCAGCTTTTCGACGGCAACAGCATGGAGCCAAAGCCAGAATCGCTGTGTATTGCCATGCTCGTGAAAGATCGGATGCCACCGAAAAGCGCAGGCATCACGGATCTATTACGAATGACCTTATAAGACTACGGGTTTTACCACACGAGTCACAAATCAGCGATCGGTGTGTTCACTTTACCCCTAAATTGCACAGTTATAATTCATCTATAAACTCCACAAAACTCCACAGTGGTTAAAGACACATCGATGAGCCTGTGGATAAACCTGCCAGAATAGAAAGTCCAGGTCGCGTCGCGTGTCCCTCCACATTCCACAGGGGGTGTGGATAAGTTGTCTACATCTGTGACCTCAACCTTTACTTGAGGTTAATTTCCCCAGGTCACGGCCGAATCTTTCCCAACACGATTAATCCACAGGTTCAAGGCGCCCTTGGGATAAACTCAAGGCTGGTTTATCCCCAGGTTGTGGATAACATTGTGGAAAACGCTTCTGACGTCTGTATTATGTTATTCACAGCTTATTCACAAGTAAGCGAATCTCTGGGGAGAACGTAAATTACAAATGTGGAATTATGCTCTGCCCAATTTAGTAACAAAATCTGACCATCAACCCACACTAGAGACCGCCACAATGTCATTTTTCATGAGCGATACCCTGCATTACGGTGTAAAGCTCAAACGCACATGACCACGAACGCCGGTGTTTTCCACGTTCGCTACGGGTACCCGTGCACAACACAGCAGCAATACGACAACAGCAACACAAAGGATGACCGATGGACCTTGGGGGCAGCCCTCACCAATTTGGACAGGCGAGCGAGGACTTTTTCAACACGTGGAACAACGTTGTCGCACAGCTGATGGTAATGAATCCACGCGAGGATATCCCAGGTCAAGCGCCTGGAACGCGAATTACTCCTCAAGATAAGGCCTGGTTAAAGCAAGCTGCCCCCGTCGGTCTTATCGGCGGTGTCGCCGTTATCTCCACCCCTAACCGAACGGCCAAAAGCGTCTTCGAGCGCAAACTCGGCGATATCATCTCCGCCGAACTCACGGCAGCTATTGGTGAGCCAATAAAACTGGCTATCTCGATTAATTCTGCTGCTACGGAAACCGACGATTCTTCTGCAGAACCTCCCCGCACAGAGCCACATCGTGGGGAAACACCTCCCACGCAACCACGCACAACGCAGTCTCGCCCCACGGAAACTCGCCCTGCAGAGTCGTACCACGATTTTTCACAACTCAACACGAGCCCCAAAACCGGCACACCCAGCGAAAACGTCGCACAAGAGAACGCGCAACCCTCGCGTGAGATGCCCCGGCCCACCTCATATGAGGACGATCCCTACGTTCTTCAGTACCCCGATAGCTCCCCACAGGAGAAGCGTCCATCCACTTATCCCGACGCCACCCCCACCGAACCCGCTTACTCCAACAGCGGAGACGCCCCCGTCGGCAATTCTTATGACACACCTGCGGAAACAGCCCCGCAGCCGTGGAACGAGGGGTACATCAGCAATGCGCGGCCCCAGCGTCGGCAAGAACAAAAACCTGACTCCGAACGATCATGGTTAAACGAGAACTACACCTTCGATAATCTTGTCGCTGGTGAGGGGAACCGAGTAGTGCGGGCTGCGGCCATCGCTGTCGCGGAAAACCCAGCTCAGGCCTATAATCCGCTCTTTATTTGGGGTGGCTCGGGGCTGGGGAAGACCCACATTCTTCACGCCATCGGGCATCGAGCCCTTGAGCTGCGGCCCAATCTGCGCGTCCGGTATGTGTCGATCGAGGAATACACGAATGAGTGGATCAACTCGATCCGGAACAACCGAGGTGAGGACTTCAAACGGAAGTACCGGAGCTTCGACATCCTGCTGGTGGACGATATTCAATTCCTGGCCGGTAAACCCGAGACTCAAATCGAGTTCTTCCACAACTTCAATGCCCTCCATGGGGCCCAAAAGCAGATCGTCCTGTGCTCGGATCGGTCGCCCAAGGGGCTGACGGAGCTAGAACCTCGGCTCCGGACCCGATTCCAGTGGGGGTTCACGCAGGACATTCAGAAGCCTGACCTGGAAACGCGCATTGCCATCCTGCGGCTCAAAGCGGAGCGGGAAAACGCGCAGGTCCCCAGCGAAGTGTTGTCATTTATAGCGGAGCAGAAAGCCGAATCGGTGCGTGAGCTGGAGGGCGCGCTGAATAAAGTGCTCATTGTTTCATCGATCCAGCACACACCCGTCACCCTCGAGATGGCCCGCGATCAGCTTCAAGACCTGGTCGCCCCTGAGGTGGTGGAAATTACCGCGCCGACGATCATGTCCGTGACCGCGGAATACTTTAACTTGACGACGGCTGACCTGACCGGTCCTGGTAAAGCGCGGCCCATTGCCCACGCGCGACAGGTCGCGATGTACCTGTGCAGGGAGTTGACGGACCTCTCGCTGCCCAAGGTGGGCAACAAATTCGGCGGACGTGACCACACCACCGCGATGTATGCCGAGCGGAAGATCCGAAAAGAAATGAGCGAGAAGCGCTCGACGAATGAGGCCATCCAAGAAATCACCGCGCGCATCAAAGATCAAGCTCGGTAACTTCCTGGTGTTTTATGCCTGTTGTGGATAACTTAGTGGGCTGACCTGCGGGTTTGGAAAAATTTCATCTTATCCACAATGTTATCCACACCTGTGTAATTACAACTTTGTCATTTCATGATTTCGGTCACAACTCACCTTGTAGCACTGTTGCTAAAATAAGATCGGTGCCCACGAATTTTAGGCACATGCTCCTGTGGATAACTGGCCCAAAACGGTGGATATAACAGGGGATAACTAACCCGTCACTGTGAATAAATCGATCCCCACCCCGGTTCTCCACAGACCACCCCAATTTATCCACAGTATTATCCCCAATTTATCCACAACCCAATATCGACAATGACAAGCGACAATCCCGGTTATCCACTGTTTCCACAACCCCTACTGCTACTACCGCTTTTTCTTTCAGGGAAATAAGTTAAAGAAATAGGGCCCGACCTTGTGTGGGGATAACCCAGATCAACGCACATTTGCAGCCCTACGCTAGAGGGCTTAACAGCACATGCGCTAGTGACATAAAGAATCAAATACGTGCTGAAATAACAAAAAGTGACTCGGGTTTGTCACCAGGAGTAGGTAACATCCAAACGTGCATCACTCCACGATGACGACAACGATCACAACCACGACTGACTCAATGAACACGGAGTAACAATGGAACCCAATGGTGTTTCTTTTCGGGTAGCGAAAGATGACTTATCCGCAACCCTCAGCTGGGTAGCGCGTAGTTTAGCGAGCAAACCAACTCAGCCGATTCTTCGCGGCGTCATGATGACTGCCGATGACGACGGCTTGCTCCTTGCCGGATTCGACTACGAAGTCTCCACTCGCGTGCGAATTTCGGCCGAAGTGCTTGAACCCGGGCAGGTCCTCGTCGCCGGTAAATTAGCTAATGACATTATTGGGTCACTTCCACACAAAGATGTCGCTATCTCGGTCGACGGCACCAAAGTTCATGTGATATGCGGGCAATCGAACTTCGAATTACCTGCCATGACCATCGAGGATTATCCGGAACTCCCGTCATTACCGGAGGAGACCGGGCATATTGATCCACATGTTTTCACTGCTGCCATTGGTCAAGTTGCGTCGGCAGCGGGCAAAGATGACTCCATGCCTATGCTCACGGGCATAAAAATGGAGGTCAAAGGCGATAACGTCGTCCTTGCCGCGACTGACCGATTCCGTTTAGCCGTCCGTGAATTCACGTGGGAACCATCGTCACCCGACGTCGACGCAGAGATCCTTATCCCGGCACGTACCTTGGCCGATTCTGCCCGTACCCTCGATACTCGCCTAAATGATCCCATCCAACTGGCGATGGGCGCTGCCCAGGACGTCGGCAAAGATGGACTTTTGGGCATTGTGTCGGAGAATCGGCAAACAACAACACGACTTATCGACGCCGACTTCCCCAAGTTCCGGCCACTATTGCCGAAGAGCCACTCATCCATGGCGATCGTGGAGATCGCGCCATTATTGGATGCTATCCGACGCGTCAGCCTGGTGGCTGAACGAAACGCCCAGGTCAAACTGGAGTTTTCAGAGGACCAGCTCGTTTTGTCTGCTGGTGGCTCTGAGGCAGGAACCGCGGAGGAGACCCTGCCTGCTCAATTTGCCGGCGAGCCACTTCTCATCGCGTTCAACGCGAATTATCTGAAAGAAGGCTTGGCCTCGATTGATACCAAGAATGTGGTGTTTGGGTTTACTCAGCCTTCCCGCCCGGCGATCTTAATCCCAGAGCCAGAAACCATGCCTGAGCAGGACAGTAATGGCCAATTCCCGACGCCATCGACATACTTCACCTATCTCCTGATGCCAGTTCGGCTACCAGGCTAAAGGCACATTTTCTGTTCGACGCTGTTCCCATCCCACGAGGCATCCCACCTGTGTATATCCGTACGCTGCAATTACGTAATTTCCGGTCGTGGCCAGAGCTGGATCTTCACCTCGGCCCGGGAATTACTGTGTTTTCAGGGCCGAATGGTCATGGAAAGACCAACGTGGTGGAAGCACTTGACTTTGTTGCTCACCAGGGTTCGCATCGCGTTTCAACGGATGCGCCGCTGGTCCGCGAGGGACACGAGTACACGACGGTGTCAGCAACGGCCATCAATAGTGGCCGGGAGCTCACCGCCCATATGCTGATCAAGGCGCGCGGGTCGAACAAAGCACAAATTAACCGTGCCCCGTGTAAAAGCTCACGTCAGCTGCTTGGAATTGTCAAAACGGTCCTTTTTTCGCCAGAAGATTTGGCCCTAGTACGTGGTGAACCTGAACATCGGCGGCGTTTTCTTGACGATCTCCTCATCGGGCGATTTCCCCGCTGGGCAGGCACTCGCTCCGACTACGATAAGATCCTTCGTCAACGCAATACGCTGCTTAAACGGGCATCGAGAACTCTCCGACAGGGATATGGAGGGGGTAATGACTCTGACTCCGCCCTCGACACATTGGATACATGGGATTCGCACCTCGCAGCGGCCGGCGCACAGGTCATGGTGCAGCGGATTGTCTTGGCACACGTGCTCTCGCCGTACGTAAAAAACGCGTACCAGCGTCTGGCACCAGAGTCTCGACCTGCACAGATCACCTACCGGTCCACCGTCCATAAGGCCCTCGGTGAGGCGGGGATCACGCCGGAAACCGTCGCCAATGATGTTGCAGGAGCGACACCTGTCATTGAGGCGGTGTTGTTATCGGAGCTGGCACGCCGGCGGGATACTGATATTCAGCGGGGGACAAGTACGTGTGGTCCTCACCGCGACGATGTCGAATTGTTGTTAGGAACCCAGCCAGCGCGAGGTTATGCCAGTCACGGCGAGTCCTGGTCATTTGCGCTGGCGCTGCGCTTGGCTTCTTTTGAATGGCAGCGTGAGCAGGGTACGGACCCCATTCTTATTCTCGACGATGTCTTCGCGGAGTTAGATGCTGCCCGACGACGCGCGCTGGCCACCGTTGCGAAGGATGCTGAGCAAACGTTGGTGACTGCGGCCGTGGGGGACGACTTACCGCAGGACCTGGTGAATAGTGATATTCGTGTTCTGACAGTGGAAGCGTCGACGGTTGAGGATTCAGATATCCGATCGTCCCAGATCACTCATGATTCCGATGACGGTGGAGCGACGGAGACCGATGACGAAGGAGGCGACGCTCATGAATGATCTTGTCGCCGAAGCGCTCGCCCGCATCTACTCGCACGGTCGCGTGCCCATGCCTCCCAACATGCGGAAAGTCCTTCAGTCCACTACATCGATAAGCTGTAGCGCTGACCAACACAGTGTGACCCGCAAAAACGGCGTTTCTCGTACAAACGGTGCTGCCGACAAAAACGGCGTAAACAACAAAGCCGTCGATAAGTCCGACGAAGGAAGCGTCGGCAAGAAAGTCGATAAGGACAAGAATTCTAGAAATTCTAGGGACTTATCACGAGCGAAAACTACCAGCGCGACGTCGGTTTTTCGTGAGTTTTCGCGTACATCCCGGGTGTATCCCACGGGGCCGGATGGTCACCGTCGGAAAAATACTCGTCGGTATGAGTCCCTGGGCAGTATCGTCAACAGGGAAGTCGTGCGGCGCGGGTGGACGGAAAAAATTTCCCACGGGTGGATTACTGCGAACTGGTCGACGGTTGCGGGTGACTACTTAGGGGCGCACTCCAGAATAAGGATGATCAAAGACACGATACTGTTTCTTGAGTGTGATTCCACCGCTAAGGCCTCTGAACTGCGATATTTACAGACAGAATTGCTGAGCAGAATTGCACACCACGTCGGGCCCGACGTCATAACTGCGGTGAAAATCTTTGGTCCGCGGCCACCGTCGTGGCGGCATGGACCGCTACATGTCAAGGGTCGGGGACCACGCGATACCTATGGATAGTGGGACACACGCGCGGGGAAATTCCACTGGTAAGCGATTTCTGGAATAGTCCCCGCGACATATGAGCCCGAAAATCGCGTCAGACGGGCCCTACACGCCCGGTAGGCGTTCAACTGAGGGGGGATACCGGGTATGATGGTAGGCAACTGTGAAAAGTAAAGGAGCGCTGCTACATCGTGGCCGAAAATGCTGCCGAAAATAACACAAGGCACGACTACGACGCCTCATCGATCACCATTCTCGAGGGGCTCGAAGCCGTCCGCAAGCGACCCGGAATGTACATCGGCTCGACCGGAGAAAGAGGCCTACACCACCTCGTGTGGGAGGTCGTCGATAACTCCGTCGATGAAGCCATGGCCGGGTATGCCACGCATGTCGATGTCACCATTATGAAAGATGGTGGCATCGAAGTTGTCGACGACGGACGTGGCATCCCCGTTTCGATGCACCCCTCGGGAGCACCCACCGTCCAAGTGGTCATGACGCAACTCCACGCCGGCGGTAAGTTCGACAACGACTCGTACGCTGTGTCCGGTGGTCTGCACGGCGTCGGTATTTCCGTCGTCAATGCCCTGTCCACCCGAGTTGAAGCGGAAATCAAACGTGATGGCTACCGCTGGTACCAGAACTTCACCGACGCGATTCCCGACGAACTAGTCCAAGGCAAAAAAGCCCGCGGAACAGGGACAACCATCCGATTCTGGCCGGACCCGGATGTTTTCGAGACAACAGAGTTTAAGTTCGAGACGATTGCTCGGCGCCTGCAGGAGATGGCGTTCCTTAATAAGGGCCTCTACATCACGCTGACCGACAAGCGTAGCCAGGCTGCCGAGACGTCCGAGGATACCGACGACACTGTCGAGGAAGCAGCTGCGGCGAAATCCGCTGAGGAAGCGGCCGCTGACGCGGAGCAAAAAGCCAAGAAGCCCAAAGAGCGGACGGAGACGTTCCATTACCCCGACGGGTTAAAGGACTACGTTGCCTCCATCAACAAGACGAAGACCGCGATCCACCCGACGATCATCACGTTCGACGCCAAGGGCGACGAGCACGAGGTCGAGGTTGCGCTGCAGTGGAACTCTGGCTACGCCCAGAGCGTCCACACCTTCGCCAACACGATTAACACCATTGAAGGCGGAACCCACGAGGAAGGTTTCCGCGCCGCGCTGACGTCGTTAATGAATAGGTACGCGCGCGAGCACAAGCTACTCAAGGATAAAGAACCCAACTTGAGTGGCGACGATTGCCGCGAAGGTCTTGCTGCCGTCATTTCTGTTCGAGTGGCCGATCCGCAGTTCGAGGGCC
The DNA here is from genome assembly GCF_003243515.1 of Corynebacterium kroppenstedtii. Lineage (GTDB taxonomy): Bacteria > Actinomycetota > Actinomycetes > Mycobacteriales > Mycobacteriaceae > Corynebacterium > Corynebacterium kroppenstedtii_B. The sequence continues at coordinate 13,425 of NZ_QFRA01000005.1, read as the reverse complement.
AGACGAAGACGAAACTTGGGAACACCGAGGTCAAGAGCTTCGTCCAGAAACAGGTTTTTGAGAACGTCAGCCACTGGTTTGAATCAAACCCGGCCGAAGCGAAGATTATTGTCAACAAAGCGGTGTCGTCTTCGCAGGCGCGCGTGGCGGCCCGCAAGGCCCGTGACTTGGTCCGTCGTAAGTCCGCAACGGATTTGGGCGGTCTGCCAGGTAAGTTAGCCGATTGCCGATCCAAGCACCCGATGCTCTCCGAGCTCTACATCGTGGAGGGTGATTCCGCTGGTGGTTCGGCTAAATCGGGCCGTGATTCGATGTACCAGGCCATTCTTCCTCTTCGAGGAAAGATTCTGAACGTGGAGAAGGCGCGGCTGGATCGCGTGCTGAAGAACAACGAGGTTCAGGCGATCATCACCGCGTTGGGTACTGGAATTCACGACGAGTTCGACATCAAGAAACTGCGCTATCACAAGATCATTCTGATGGCCGATGCTGATGTTGACGGTTCGCACATCGCAACCCTGCTGTTGACCTTGCTTTTCCGGTTTATGCGTCAGCTGGTGGAAGAGGGCCACGTTTATCTGGCGCAGCCACCGCTGTACAAGCTGAAGTGGGGCAAGGGTGCTCCCGGCTTCGCTTATTCCGATGCCGAACGTGATGAATTGTTGGCGGAAGGCCTGGAGCAAGGCCGGAAGATCAACAAAGACGACGGCATCCAGCGGTACAAGGGCTTGGGCGAGATGAACCCCAAAGAGCTGTGGGAAACAACGATGGATCCCTCGATCCGTATTCTTCGTCAGGTTCAGCTGGAGGATGCGGCTAAGGCCGACGAGATTTTCTCGGTCCTCATGGGTGACGACGTCATCGCCCGCCGCAGCTTCATTACGCGTAACGCGAAGGATGTTCGTTTCTTGGATATTTAGTCTGTGGGTCGGACTCGGCTCCGGAGACGAAAATATCGACCTTAAGCGGCTGATTGTAGTGATCAGCCGCTTTGGTCTATTTAAGTCAGTGTGACGAAATAATTTACGGGGTGGTTTCGTGGGTTTCGGTCGGGTGGGGGTGGTGTCGAATGTTTCACGTGAAACATTGACGGGGAGAGGGTGTGGGGAAGTGGTCTCTGTTCAAGATCTCAATATGAGACCTTTAGTCAGCTCAGCGTCGTTGAGGTGGTTAACTTATGGGAGCGAGAAACTAATGGTTGTCACCACGTAGTTCTTGTGTGGAAACGGAATAATGTTTCACGTGAAACATCGTCCATTCGCTGGATGAAATTCAAGCAAGTCTACTGCGTAACAGTAAAGGAATTTTATGTATGGGCAGTAACGCAAAAACAGAAACGTCATCATCCGGTGATAAAGGATTAAAAAGGGGACTGAGTGCTCGGCACGTTCACTTCATCGCCCTAGGATCTGCGATTGGTACAGGTCTGTTTTATGGCTCGGCTGATGCCATTCAGTCAGCGGGGCCTGCCGTGCTTTTGGTTTATCTCCTGGGCGGCGCGGTGGTGTATTTCATGTTGCGCGCCCTAGGTGAAATGGCAGTGCGAATGCCTGTGTCAGGATCTTTCGCCGAATATTGCCGCATCTTCCTCGGTCCGTGGTCGGGGTACATCACTGGGTGGATGTACGCGTTCGAAATGGTGATCGTGTGTCTTGCGGACCTGACCGCTATCGGAACGTATATGAGATTCTGGTTCCCCAACTCGCTCCAGTGGGTATGGGTGGCGGTGACCTTACTCATTGTGGGTGCCGTAAATATCACAAGTTCACGGCTCTTCGGGGAGTTAGAATTCGGCCTCACCATCATCAAGGTATCCGCAGTCGTAGCCATGATCGCTGGTGGCGCAATCATCCTAATCTTCGGTTTAGGCAACCATGCTGATTTCGGCGTTCACAACTTGTGGTCGCATGGCGGGTTTTTCCCTCACGGGCCGTGGGGAATGGCTATGGCCCTCGTGGTCGTCATGTTCGCCTTCGGTGGTTCAGAGATCATCGGGGTAACTGCTGGCGACGCAGAGGATCCGGCAAAAACAATTCCGAAGGCCATTCACTCGGTGCCGATACGTATTTTGCTGTTTTACGTGTTGGCCATCGCAGTGATTGTCACCATTAACCCGTGGTCCTCGATCAATGGCGAGTCGTCACCGTTCGTACAGATTTTCAATGATCTTGGTGTGAATTGGGCCGCGGCGCTGCTCAACGTTGTGGTTATTACGGCCGCCCTCTCTGCCATTAACTCAGATCTCTTCGGCGCAGGCCGTGTTGTTCACGGAATGGCAGCCGAGGGCTTGGCCCCACGTTCCTTTGCCCGGACGTCGGCCAAGGGTGTGCCCATCTTTACGACGACGGTAATGCTCGGAGTTCTAGGCATAGGTGTGGTTATCAACTTCTTGATCCCGGAGCGCGTGTTCCTCGTGATCGCTGCTCTGGCCACCTTCGCGACGGTCTTTGTGTGGTTGATGATTTTATTGGCCCACCTCGCCAGCCGGACGGGGGACCAGGCGCCATCCAACAAAGATCTGACCTATCCGGTTCCGCTGTGGCCATGGGGTCAATACTTTGCCCTCGCCATGGTCGTTATCACGATTATCATGATGATGTTTTCCGACGATACGCGGTTGGCTCTGGTCGTAGGTGTCGCCTGGACGGCATTAATGAGTGTCGTGTGGGTAGTCCGAGGTCGGCAAACGTATGAGGATTACCTCGCCACAAGGGAAGCGGAGAAATCTCACGCTTAACACGTTGGGGGCGTCGGGTCCTCACTGATGTCCCATCATTCCCGCCGTCCCGGCCGGCCGACGCGAACAACGTCGGCACTCATGGTTGTCACATCCTCCCACCGAGCCGAGTAGAAGCAAATGTTTCACGTGAAACTTCGCCGAGTCCAGAGAGTCTGCCGACTCCATCTCGCTCCACAGGAATAACTACATAAAAAGAACCCAGCCGATCCAGAACAGAAACGGCTGGGTTTTAATTTTCTGGCGCTCATAAACACTGTGACGTCTTTAGAGACCGTAGCCTCTAAGCAGTGCTAATTTTTTAACGCCAGTATTATCCCGGATGGTGGTGAACCGAAGCGGAAAAATACTCTTAAGAAGCGTGCTTTTCGATAATGTCACCGAGGTCGGGGAGTCCCTTCTCGACAATCCCTTCGAGCTTCCCGCGGAAAGTATTGTAGATTTTCTGAGCACCTGAGTTTTTAATGCTCTCCATGCGCTCATCGCTTAGGTCGGCTAAATCCTTGGTGACCTCATCCGACCGTGTCTCGAGGTACTTACCAAAACCACCTTCCGGCTTACCATTTTGGTAGGCCTGCCAGTAGGGGTTCAGACGATCAGCGAGATGGGGCAAAAGACGATCGGTCATGTCTTTGACCAGATTGAGCCGGGCTTTGACGGCGCCGCTGAAAGCCGTCTTTATCGCTTTACCGGACAGTCCGGAAAGGTTGTTGACGGAGTTCTCGGTGGATTCCGCCAGGTCAGAGACCACGGGTTCCCGAGTGCCATCCTTCGTCAAAATATCGGAAAGTTCAGACATAGGCTCTAAGACTAGCCAAAAAACCGTCAAGTTGTGGCATCGCATTAAAAGGGGAGGTCAACCTCGGCTGCACAGATGAACCTACGCGTCTAGCGCGCGTCGTTACCCCCGGGCTTATGATCGTCATATGTCTTCATCCCACTCAGACCAGTACATCAACGCCTACATGAATTTCATAGATCAATCGCCGACGAGCTACCACGCGGTGGCAGTGATGGCCGACGAACTCCGTCAGGCGGGATTCCACCCTCAGAAGGAAACCGACCCGTGGGATGTTAGACCTGGGGGACATTATGTCGTTCGTGATGGCGCAATGATCGCTTATGTCATTCCGCCGCAGGCTGCGTCGCCTAGCACTACGGAACGCGAAAGCGTCGGAAAGCACAGTCCGAAGAACAAACACAACGGCGGTCGTCACCCCGCTTATCGCATCATCGGTGCCCACACGGATTCCCCGGCACTCGCACTTAAACCGACGCCACAGTCCACAACGTCCGACGGCTGGGGGCAGTTAGCCGTTGAGGTCTACGGTGGAGCCTTATTAAATTCGTGGCTCGACCGCGAGCTGTGTGTAGCCGGGCGAGTTGTCGACGAACATGGCGCCGTTCATCTGGTGCGTACGAAACCGATCGCGCGTGTCCCGCAGTTGGCCACCCACTTAGACCGCAAGGTCAATGAAGGCCTAGAGCTCAACCCCCAGAAGCATATTCACCCCATATGGACGGTCGACGACGATAGCGCCGACATTATGGACATCATCGCGGAGTCCGCTGGTCTATCGAGCGAACGCGAGATCTTCGGGTGGGATCTCAAGCTGGTTCCGACGCAGAAGGCGGCAACGTTTGGTGCCCAGTCGCAGTTTATTGCGTCGGGCCGTCAGGATAATTTGTCATCGGTATTCGCGGGGTTTCACGTTTTACAGCAGTTGGGTACCGACTCGATTCCTGGCGACGACATTCTGGTCTTCGTCGCCAATGACCATGAAGAGGTTGGGTCGGGAACGCGATCGGGCGCGGCAGGCCCCTTCCTTGAGGACGTTTTGCATCGGACTGCCGTCGCTTTGGGTTATGACGCCGACGATGAGGCGCGAATGACGGCTCGTTCCGTGTGTATATCGTCGGATGCCGGGCATTCTGTGCACCCGAATTACGCGGAACGTCATGACCCGGACACTCGCCCGATGATGGGGCGCGGGCCGATGGTGAAGATTAACGCTAATCAGCGTTATGTTTCCGACGCCGTGGGTGAGGCCATTTGGCAGCGCGCCTGTGAGGCCGCGGGGATTCAGCATCAAGCGTTTGTTTCACATAACGCTATGCCATGCGGATCGACAATCGGGCCGATCACGGCGACGAGGCTGGGAATGGTCACGGTCGACGTCGGCATCCCGCTGCTCTCGATGCACTCTGCGCGAGAAATGAGCCACGAATACGATTGTTGGGCGCTCTCGGAGGCAATGCGTGCTTTGTGGACGATGGACTCACTGGAATATGGACAGTGATTTGAGGGTCGCGTGAAGAGGCCCCTTACCTCGCTAGGTAAGGTTGAGTTAATTAATAATCCTTGGTAACTTCAGCCCATGCTACCTAAAACAATGAAAACTGCGGTCGCGGCTGCTGGAATCTCGTGTGCTGGAGTGTGTGGTGTGGTTGTCGCGCCAGCCGCTTACGCGGGGGATGCGGTGGGCGCTCTTCCCGCGTCGAACGACGTGCATGGTGAGGGTTCCCGCCCGATTGTTTTTATTCTTCCCGGGCAGTCAGTGGGCACGCTGCCGTACGGAAAAATGAAGTCGAACCTGGAGGTGGGCGGGTTTGACGCTCGCGTTCTTGATCTCAAAGGGACCGACGTTGTTACCGACGCTCATCTCATTGCCGACGAAGTTCATCGCGTCCGTGAGGAGAATTCCGATGCAGAGATCTCGCTGGTCGGGCACAGTGCGGGGGGAATTAGTGCCCGTGAGTATCTGAAGCATCAGGGAGGGACCGAGGACATCGCTCGGTATATCGCAATTGGGTCGCCTCAGTATGGGAGTCCGGGCGCGTGTGTGCAGGGTGGTACTGCTAAGGATTTGTGTCCAGGCTCGGACTACATGAAACGGTTGAATTCTGGAGATGATACTCCTGGTCCGACAGAGTATTACGCGATTCGCGGTGAACATGAGTGGGCGGATGGCCGCTTGGATGGCGGTCAATGCAGGATGAAGCCGGTGGCGTCTCCGTCGCCACTAATTAATGGTGGTTTCCACCACTCGATAGAGCCTTTACAGTCTGAGGTTTCAGCCACGGTCCTAGCCGCGTTGAATGGCACGTGCTCTGGTGAGTTTGTCGACGAGCCGATTGATTCTATTCAGGCGAAAGACACGATTTTCCAGGATGGGCTGTAACCTATTTGGTCGTTTCACGTGAAACCGGTGCAGATGGGGTGGTGGTGCGTGGGTGCACCGCGCGAGTCGTGGTGCACCTAGCACGTGTGTTTACCGCAGTTCAGAATCGACTACGTTCCACGGGATGTAGGCACCATATTTCCCGGTATAGTTCTCCAGGTAACCGACGTTAATTCCGATAACGCGGTTGTAGCGATCGACCATCGCTCCACCCGACGTGCCGGGCCTGGAGTTCAGAGGCGAAACGAGGGCCACCGTGTTCGGGCGACCGTTCCAGCCCATGAGGGGACGATCGGTCACGCGAGACTCGTTGAAACGCTGGCCGAGTCCGAGGACGTGGACAGGTTCTCCCACGTTAAGTGTGTTGTAGTCACGCTTTTCCCAGCGGCCGTCGACGCGGACAGACGGGTCAAGGTTAATTTTTACGGCATCGAGACCACGGCTCATTGCCGCAACCCGCCCGATGCGGTGGTTGGATTGGTCGAAAATCTCGGTGCCACGAGTCCAGCGACCGTGCGAGCAGTGTTCTGCCGTGTATCCGGTGCGGTCTCCGATCAACGTGATACTGCAGGTTCCGCCGCTACCGGAGCGAATAGTAGCCCCCTGGTGAACGGTGATGGTGCGGTTGTTCGGAGTAGTGAAGACGCCTTTGGCTTTGAAGTCCTTTGAGGCGTCGGGCCATGGATGATGCGAGTACGTCGGGTGCTCGACGGCGTGAGCTTCATTGGCTGCCATGGGCATACCAACAGCAGCAAGTGTGATTGATAATGCGGCAATAGATGCGCGAAGTAGACGGCGCACTTTCCCCCCAAAATATGATGTGCAGATTATGTAAATCTGGCGATGTCGGAAGCTGGAGTTTCTCTCGCAGCTAATGAATGAGGATACGCCATAAACGGCGTTTCTGCAAAATGAATGTGAGTGTGATATTTGTCTGTGGGGAAAAATCGTAGTTTAAAACATCTGCTGCTTTTAATTGGGTAAGAATTAGCCGACGACGCGGCCCGGAGCGCGTACGACATGTACTTCGTATGTTCTGTGAGCAGCATGTTTAGAGTTATTGAAAACAAATTATCAACTCTTCTTGAATTCAACCGAGATTGTTGACTAGGGTAAAACGATTGAAGGGATAGGGAGCGCTACATAAACCTAGAGCATTTGATGCATTATCAATGAGTTTACTTTTAACTTCACGCAGAGAATGGAAAACGACATTAAAAAGAAAATATGCGATCTACTCATGTATAATCGGTGAAGCGTGTAGTATCTGGACAGTAGCAAGGGATTTATTCTCAAATGCTTCACCCTTATTTCACTACTGGAGTCGCGCGACATTTTTGAAGTCTAGGGTCATACCCCCGTATGCGGGTAGATATCGCAACTTTTTCTCATTAGCATTTATGATAACCTCGCCTTAACCAAACTATGTATGCGAGGCGAGCTTCATGGCTGACCAGAATGTCGTCCGTAATAAGCAGCGTGGGCACAAATCGCGCCCTACACCACGAGATCTTCTGATGGCTGTCGCTATCGGTATTGCAGGTAGCGTCGTGACCGTTTCTGTTTCCTATCTCCAGCTTGCCGCCAGCGCAGTTCACGTCTATCTTGTCGCCGCCACCCTAGGATTATGGGCCCTTATATGTGTCTTACCCCTTCTTATCGTGAGAGTGCCCGGTGCGAGTGTGGTCGCATGTCTCGCCATGGGCATCGTCTGTGGTGTCACAACACCCTTCGGTCCCGCTGCCATTGGAACACTGTTGCTAGAGGGCATCATTGTTGAATTGCCATTCTTGGTAACTCGATATCGGCAGTGGTCCGCCAGGCTTTTCACCTTGTCCACTGTCATCGTCGCGGCATTCCTTGGTTGGTTAGCACCACAAGCCGTTGGGGTACAGGACCCCAGCGTGGGAATGTGCTTGATATGCGCAGTGATAGCCGCGGTCGGTTCAGTGGTGTTTCTGGCCGGCGGCTTCTGGTTGGATCGCAGGCTTGTTGCAGCCGGCGTTGTGGAACGGAGCGCGTAGCGTGTCGGGCAAACGGGTCGTCGTCGATTCGCTAGGTGTTCGGCGGGAAGGGAGAACATCCTGGCGTCCCGAATCTGTCAATCTCACGGTCGATTCCGGTGACCTACGCGTTTTAGCTGGCCCGTGTGGAAGTGGCAAAAGTACAACGGCGAGGGTTTTAACGGGTCTTGCCGCTGCCGATGCTGGGCTGTCATTTCGAGGATCGGCAGTTATTGCTGGCCATGACACGGTCTCCGAGGTCGAACGAGTATCGTGGCCTGATTTTGTGAGTGCTGTAGGACAAGATCCGGATGCTCAGGTTACGTGCCGAACTGTTGCGGAAGAAGTGGCATCTGGTCTCGAGTTCCGCGGAATCGCATCCCAAGAGATTGAGAAGCGGACTCATGAGGCCCTTGCGAAAGTGGGCCTCTCTTCATTGGCTGGTGAAGAGCCATTTCGACTATCCGGTGGACAAAGGCAACGACTCGCTGTGGCTTGTGCTTTGGCAGCTGCCACGCCTGTCACCGTATTAGACGAACCCGTTGCCAACCTTGATCCCGACGGAGCACAAGACGTCGCTGCGGCAGCAGCAGAATTGCGATCTAATCATGCAGCGGTCTTAGTCATTGATCACGGTTCGACGGCATTCCAGGATGGAAAATACCCGGTCACAGTGCTGGCTCGCGATGGTAACACCGCTGGAGACGGTCCATGGAGCCCTCACATTCCTGTTATCCATACGAATCACACGCCGGGGGCGGTAGTGGCGCGCGTGCAGAGAGTGCATCTGCGCACTGCAGGTAAAACCCGGTTACACGATGCGAGCATTACCCTGAGGGCTGGACAAATCCATGCGCTCGTCGGCGACAATGGTGCCGGGAAGTCCAGCCTTTTCGGCGTAATAGCGGGCTCCTTCCGTCACAAACCGGTGCCCGACGGCATAGTGGACTGGGCCTTCCAAAACCCCGAACACCAATTCTCAGCGCTAACTGTCGACGAGGAATTACGACGAGCTCGACTGCGCGGCGTCGACCAAACCGATGAAGGCAGCACTAGGCCATTAAATGCTGAAACTCTGGATAATCTCGTATCCGGTCTGACGGCAGAACTCCCGACGGACCAACCCCCACACCAACTCTCCGGCGGTCAAAAGCGGCTGCTTGGTGTTGCCTGTGCCATGTTGAGCAACCGACCGCTCCTCTTGTTAGACGAGCCCACCGCGCACCTTGATGAACGGGGACTGACTGCTTTAGCACATGCACTCGAAGGGTGGGCCCAAGCCGGTGGCGCAGTTCTATTTACCTGTCACGACGAACGAGTCGTGCGTGCATGGGCAGACCGAGTAACGGTCTTACGCCATGGCACCTCAGTGTGGGAAGGCGACATAGCTGAGTGGTCAGGCATGCAAGACGGTGAGTCTCGGAAAGAGTCTGATACCACAGCTGAGGTATCACCATCATCGACATCTATGTCCCGGCCCGCACACGATGTGCGGGCCGTCCGTCCGATGCCATTCGCAGGGCTTAACCCACTCACCTGTTTTCCTATCATAGGGGCCTTAATCGCCTTAGCCTTCGTTGTACCAGGTGCGACAGGCCGCCTATACGCATTGATGGTGTCGCTTGGAATTCTCACCGTTATCACCCCGCTACGAACAGGACCGGGGTTACCGCGCCGGGTGGCCGGTGTTGCTCTGCGCTGGGCGATTGTCGCGATCGTCACCGTGGTGTTTGGGTTACTGGCACTACGTGGCACCGCATATTCATCGGGTAGTGGAGAGAGCCCCTGGGAGCATGTGGCAAGCCATGGTCTGTTGTTAGGTACGGTGTGTGCCGCAACACTGGTGGCTGGATGTATCGCTGATGCTACTGACATTGTTAATGCCGCAGCGCAGCGCCTCCGCTTACCAGCGACGTGGGCTGCGGTTGCCAATTCCGGACTGGCAATAGCCCGTTACCTTAGGCACACCGGTCCGATCGCACGAGACGCAGCTAGGTTACGTGCAGTTCGTCCAAGCCACCGATTCCACAATGGATTAGTTCGTTTAATTTCTCCTTTTGCAGCGCTATTTCCAATTTTTGTGGATGCTATCCGCTTCTCCCGGCGTTTGGCTGATACCCTTACGCTGCGTGGACTGGGCCTGTCGCGGCCTCGGACCTATCTCCGGGCTTTTCCTTGGAAAATACGGGACACCATAGTCACCGCTGTATGCATCATTCTTCCCCTAGTCATTGCGGAGCTTCTGCTATGACCGCGTATTCAAGCACTAATCACGCTAGGAATTTTCAAAAGCTTTAAAAGTGGAGGCGAAATGAGTGAGCGGTTCATAGACACAATCATCAAAAGGGCGCATGAGGAAACAGAAGGGATAACTTTCCTTGATTCGGCGGGGGAGACGACCTTGACCTATGGTGCATTGTGTCGTACTGCCCAAGAATGGGCGGGATCGTTGATGAACCGTGGTGTGCGCCAAGGTAGCCATGTCGTTCTTCAAATCGTTGACAACAAAGCCCTTGTACCAGCTTTTTGGGCGGCCTTGTGGATCGGAGCAATTCCCGTTCCGATGCCTCCTGCCCGAAGTCCTGAAGATAATGCGAAGCTAGTTCGGGTTATCGGTCTGCTTGATAATCCCGTTGTACTGAGTGACCATGTCGACGCATTTACGCCGAAAGTTCAGCAGATCACCATCGATACCGCATCACTGTCGCAGGACAGCAGTGGAGAGGCTTTTCTACCCGAACCGGCTGACGTGTCTGCTGAGGACACGAGGATTATCCAGTTCTCGTCCGGGTCTACAGGGTCGCCCAAGGGAATTATCGTTACAGAATCTGTGATTGTCCGCGGGCTTGAAGCAATTGTTCCTCGTCGTCCTGCCAAGGTGAAAAACTCTATGCTCACCTGGCTTCCGCTCACTCATAATTTGTCCCTTCTAGGCTTCCACGTCTACGCAATTCTCCAAAACTATTCACAGGTACTGATGCCTACGGCTAGCTTTGTTGCTAATCCCCTTTCCTGGTTGCGTGCGATAAATGACTACCGGCCGACTGTTACGGCGTGCGTAAACTTTGCGTTCCGACACTTGCTCCGATACATCGCGATGCATCAGAGTGAATTAGAGGGAATTGACTTATCGAGCGTGCACAAGATTCTCTGCGGATCAGAACCCATAGATCCAGAACTAGCCGCTAAAGTTCAATCCGAGTTGCACAAATATGGATTACGGACTAATGCAATTAATGCTGGTTATGGTCTTTCAGAAGCGTGCCTTCTTGTATCCGTATCGGATATTTACGAGCTACTTCACGTGATCTACCTCAATAGATCTGAGCTTCTTCCTGGGAATAAGTTAGCCGAAGTTGAACCGACTGATGGTTCTCCATTCGTTTCCGTGGGACATGAAGCTCCGGGTATTACTGTGTCCATTCGTGACGATGAAGGACAAGACCTCGGCAACGAGGTTATTGGTGAGATCTATATCTCGGGACCTTCAGTAACTAGCAAAGTCCTAACGGACAATGGGGTGCAGGATCAACCTTTCACCGATGATGGCGCACTCGCTACAGGTGATATCGGAGTTCTGCATAAGGATGAGCTTTATGTCGTTGGTCGACGGAAAGACATCATTTTTATAGGTGGTAAAAACTACTATTCGAATGACCTGGAATCTTTGCTTGAAAAGAATACCGGTATTCAATGTGCAGTCTTAGGTGCAATGGATCCTAAGACTAAGACCGAGGCGGTGTATGTCTTCGGTGTACGTAAAGAGGGACTTGCTGAGAAGGCTGGCACAGCACGTCTGAAACAGACTGCCATGCAACAGTTGGCAATACCCATTCACCATGTCGCGTGGGTAGACGAACTTCCCACCACACCAAATGGGAAGATCTGCCGACACAGATTGGAGGCGACGATCTAGATGTCCTCGCCCCAAAGTATCCTATCCCGGGAACAGATCAGTGCCAATGTCGTGGCAGTGATTGAGAATTATTGTGGTGTTGCTCCGCTGAACTCGTCAGCCCCACTCCGTGAAACCATTGTCCATTCGCTCACATTTCTTCAAGTCATCATGGACATAGAAGAATGTTGTAAGCGGTCCTTGGATTACTCCTCATTCGACGTGAATACGAGCTTGGATGAACTGATTGACAAAGTCGTATCTGCTAAGGCGATCAATTCACCGGAATCTCAAAGTTCACCTGAAACTCTTCGTGCGCAAAAGTTTCCTTCGGCAAAGGACGAAGAATCCGAAGGTGTTCAAAAGCCTAAACGAACTGATTCTAAACAAACTCTTGAGGAAGAGATCCCCCTCAACCCTATACAGATTGCATACCTCATGGGGGATGATCCTGATTTAGAACTCGGCGGACAAGCAACCTTAATCTATCTAGAGACTCATCATTCGCAGCCGTTTTCTGAAGTGTACAAAGCTGTGTCAGATGTTCTGAGTCGACATAACATTTTCCGTTACCGGCCCGACATTATGACCGGCACACTTCAGCCTGATCCGTCCTTTGGACCAAAGATAACCACGGATCAAGACGTTCCAGATCTTGACCGCGAATCGATGATCGCTGAAGGGTCGAAAGCACATCACAGTAAACATCTTGTACATGCTCACGTCGTTGCCGAACTAGATGGTGGAACCAGGGTTCAGTGGGTATTTGCAATGGTTGTTGTTGATGCGGGCTCACTCTATTTCATCCTTGATGAACTTGCTGAACGCCTTGCTGGCCACAACCTACCGACCCCACCACGGGCGAAGGACGCTGCCTGCCGACTTGCTACACGATGGTCATCTGAGGACCGCGCCGTGGCACGCACCTACTGGAGGAATGTTGCTCACCATCTACCCCAATGCCCCGAGTTTCCGGTATGTGTCATTGGAGATCATCCGTGGCGCACCAAACGGTTGTCCACGCTTTTTAGTCCGGATACCGTTGCTGTGGCTGAACAACGTGCTAAGCAGTACGGCACCACACTAAATGCTCTCATACTTGCCCTCCACACAAGTGCCCTTTGTCGGTGGTTATCGGTGCCCGATGTGACCTTTAACGTCACCGTCACAGATCGGCCTTTTGCCGGGGACGAACAGGGTGCCGGGGTGAACGATTACACGTCTTCAATTCTCGTTGGTGCCTTTCCGTCCCGAACCCAGTCATTGGAAGAATGCGCAGAACAGATTGACCACGCTATGACTGAGGGGCTCCGCTACCGGGCAATGAGTGGAGTTGAAGTTCTACAAGAATTTTTTAAAGAAAGTCGAAGTGACGGAAAAGCAACAGCGCCTTTCGTATTCACGAGTTACCTAGGCGCCAACGGCGGTGCTGGTCAATCGGTCCCTAATCCATTCGATATTGACAATATTTATACCCACACATCTCAGGTATGCCTCGATATTCAGCTCATGCCCAGCGACAAAGGGCTTCTCCTCTCGTGGGATTACGTTCCCGAATACTGGCCATACATCAACGCCATGTTTTCCTGTGTGACGGACGCTTTTCAC
>NZ_QFRA01000085.1 GCF_003243515.1 Corynebacterium kroppenstedtii | reverse complement strand
CGCTAAACCGGATTTCAAATATAAGGATGCCGCTAAGGCTATTCTGCGCAGGGCCCTGTTGCGCTGGAATGATACCGGGGTTTCGGGTCAGGTGCAGTACGAGTCTGCGGGCCCGTTTGCTCAGACTACACGGTCGAATACTCCCACGAATTTGTTGTGGCCTTCTGAGATTGCTGCGTTGAAGAAGTTGTGTGAGGGTGATGGTGGGGCTGGTAAAGCGTTCACTATCACACCGACCATGAGGAGTAGCGTGAATCATTCTGAGGTGTGTTCCACGGTGTGGGGTGGCGGCTGTTCGTGCGGGTCGAATATTAACGGCTACGCTGGCCCTTTGTGGGAGATATGATATGACCAGTTTTCCTTACGGTGAAACGGTTGTGATGCTTCAGCCGACTGTTCGTGTCGATGATCTTGGCGACAAGGTGGAGGATTGGTCTAAGCCTGTCGAGACTGTGTTCCATAACGTGGCCATCTATGCTTCCGTTTCGCAGGAGGATGAGGCCGCGGGGCGTGACTCTGATTATGAGCATTGGTCGATGCTTTTCAAGCAGCCTGTCAAGGGTGCCGGTTATCGTTGCCGGTGGCGTATTCGGGGTGTTGTGTGGGAGGCTGTGAAGCGTAAGAAGGGCTGATGGGTTGTGGCTCAGGATGTGAATGTGAAGCTGAACTTGCCGGGTATTCGTGAGGTGTTGAAGTCTTCTGGGGTGCAGTCGATGTTGGCTGAGCGTGGCGAGAGGGTGAGGCGTGCGGCCTCGGCGAATGTGGGCGGTAATGCAGGCTGTGGCCCGTATCGGCACCACCTATAAGGGTGGTAAAAGGATTGAGGCGAAGCATGGCACGTTGGCGAGGTCGATTGGGGCTGCGTCGTGATCGTCTACGATGATCCCAGGAAGTGGGCTAAACGTGTGCTCAAGGATGATGGCTGGCTGTCCGATATACCTTGTACTGGGACGGTGCCTGAGGATTTTAGCGGTGACTTGATTTGGTTGGCGTTGGATGGTGGCCCGGTGAATGTGTTTTCTGATATGCCGGATCGTGCTATGTCGCTAGCCAGGCGGGTTGAGGCTGTGCTGGCTGATGGTGTGGACGGTGACCCGGTGGTGTTTTGTCGGCGTTCTACTGGCCCTGATTTGCTGGTTGATGGTGCACGTTTTGATGTGTATTCGCTTTTTGAGCTGATATGCAGGCCTGTCGAATCCGAGTAAGCGTATCGTTGTTTTTTAGTTTGATTGTTTTGTAGTTTGATTGTTTTTTGGGGGTTATGATGGCTGAAACACGTAAAGCGTCTAATGTTCGTTCCGCGGTTACTGGCGACGTTTATATTGGTAAAGCTCATGCCGGTGATACTATTAAGGGTGTGGAGCCGGTTCCTTCCGGGCTTACAGCTTTAGGGTATCTGTCGGATGACGGGTTTAAGATTAAGCCTGAGCGTAAAACGGATGATTTGAAGGCTTGGCAGAATG